>CALRUR010000004.1:0-231276 GCA_943371425.1 Sphingobacterium thalpophilum | reverse complement strand
ATAGGTATATTCCAATACTAATTTAGGCCTTTTTGTTGGATCCGCATGATCACTAGAGGCAAATGTTGTTGTTTTATATACAGCATCTACTGTGTGGAACATTCTGAAACCAAAGCTTGTTGTTGGGTTAGCCAGCATATCTTGAAGCAATAATTTTACGTCGATATTTGTATAATCTTGTTTTAAAGTAGTGCTTTGGCTTAAAATGACCTGGTTCGTGGTGGTAAAAGTTGGTTCTGTAGCCCATGTAACACCGGTTTCCGTCCAAGTACTCGTTACTCTTTGTAATTTAGTTTCATTTGTACCAGAATGCCCGTCATATGCGTTTACTGCATTCGGATTTCCATATAAAGATAGTTTTGCGGAAGTAATACTTGCACTAGAAGGTACTCCACTTAAATCAAAATTAAGGAATTGCCTTAAAGTTACGTGCGTACCTCCTTGTGTCCAATTATAGACCCTTAATAAATCATAATTTGGATAATTAGTGGTGGTGTTTAATGAATTAATCCAAGCATCTGTACCTTCGGAACCTGGTTGTAAAATCAACTCTTGCTCCACCTTGCCTATTTCTATACCAGGCGTTATAACCCCTATTCTTGAAGACCCGTAAATTGGCATTTCTTCTAGTATAACTGGTGGTGCAGAAATCGACTCCATATCAATCGTTTTCTTGTACACAGCCATAATGTTTCCAGAAGCATCTCGAGCATAATAAGTGTAAATCCAGTCAAGTAACTCTTCCCCATTGGTGGTTGGCTTCTCTATTTTTAAGATACGATTTCCCATGCCATCGTATTTGTATTCTAAATTAGAAAGCGTGTGTTCAGAATTTTCTCTTATTATTTTTGAAATTTTACCATATACAGTCCATTCAATCGATTGTATTTTTTCTCTTGGGTCGTACGTTAGATTTCCAATTTCATCGTAAGCGTATGTAAAAGACTCATCGATATCTACATCGTAATTAGAAGGTGTAACAACATCTTCTGTTCTTACCAATCTGTTGGTATTAAAAGTCTCCCCACCAGCAACATCAAAATACGTATAAGTAATTGTATCCATTGGATAGTCGAATGAGCCGTACCTATAGCCATTTCTATTCAACTGTCTGATATTCCCATTCTCGTCATAAATATAATTCTCCTCATATGCATCTGTAGATGTTATTCCAGCAAGTTCATGTGCGTTAGAATTTTCAAAAACCACCGTACTTTTCAATCGGTTTAATTGATCATATCTGTAGGCAGTAGCCAGTGTTGGGATTGGGTATTCAAACCCTTCTACCGAATTAAAAGTAGTTGCAGATCTAGAAATATTTCCATTAAACAAATCAAAAGTACTCGTTTGTATATCTGTACCACTAATATCTGATATAAAACCTGTAGAGCCTACGGATTGATAGTCACCACTGAAATAATCCAAACGGTATGCAAATGCATCCGTAGCTACTTTTCTGTTTTTATTGTTATTTACTAAGTGATTGTCCTTACCCATATCAGCTTCTGCAACTACATTATCACTGTTGGTGCTTTTTAACCAACCATTAACAGTATATGCATAATCAATACCCTGAACCCTTTCTTCCCCTATTTCTGCTCTAGCAAGTGGTCCGTGTAAGTAATATTGGTAACTAGCATCTTTATCCCAATACACTCTGTCTGAAGAAGTGTAAACACCTGTTATTCTATTGTCTGCATCATACTCATAACGGTGGCAAAGCATATCTTGCAAACTATCCTGATAGGTAACTACATTTACCTTACCACTAATTAAATCGTATTCGTAGTCGATTTTTTTATACTTATTATCCTCATCAAAATCATTTATCTCTCGAATAACCGTAGCCACGTTTCCATGCACATCATAACTATAATGTATGCCATTATGATAAGGATCGTCGCCTTGATTATCTTGATAAGTAACAGAAGAAACTCTTTTTCTCAAATTCTTTTGGCCTCCATTTTCAAACAAATTATTAATGGTAGAATTTATAGGCGCATCATAATACGTTTTGGTGATTTGTGATTTTGTACCATTTTCATACCAGTCTAAAAAATCAAGCGGTACAATAGCAATGGCATCTGTTAAGGTTGTTAGTGGTACAATCTCTCCAACTTCTGTTATCCTATTTAAATTATCATAGAGGGTATAGCTGTACTGATTATTGCCCACTTGTTTCGCATTCTGAGAAGCCACAATTCGCCCAACTAAATCATAATAAAAAATAGATGTACCTGCATCTGGTGTGGTTTGTTCCACCAATTGATTAAAGGTATTGTATTTATAATAGGTTAAATAACTATGTGAGGTATAAGGACCACTTGTATAAACATTATTATTCCGATCTGTATTTACACTGGTTATAGTAGGTGCATGCGTTATTTTTTCTACCCCTCTTGGCGGCACTGTTTTTACTAAGTTGTCGGCTAAATCATAATAATACAAGGTATAGTGGTATTCTAAATCCGGTACGGTTGCATTAAACGTTTCTGCAAGTGTAGGACCAATACATTTTTTCTCGTATTTATACATAAAATCTTTTTTTATAGAGTCTATATATACATCATACCTAACCTGTGCATAATACGCCACTCGAGCTAAAAGTGTTCTTCTACACAAACCTGTATCAAAAGGGAAACTCGGGAAATCTGTATTTTCGCAGGCAAAGAATGCAGGCACTTGTAATCCTGTGCTTTGCAATTCTTCATTCACATTACCCTCAGTAGTCCATGGCGATTGGCCCTCTTGCCTTGATGCCCAAGTATCAATTGCCAATTTACCGCTACATGCTTCATAAAAATTACTATAGTTTGTATTTAGCTCATTAAACTCAGAATTCAAAGCAGATGCATTATATTCATAAATCAATAAATCCTTTGGATCACATCCTGAATACGATCCTAAATCATACTTTAAGCGGCTTTCTAAAATTTTAGCGCAAGCACAAGTATCAAGTGCTTTCACTCCTACAAAATGATCCTCAAATATCGTCATAATGGTATCGCCACCATTTGAATTCAGAAAAGTCAGATAATCATTAGCAGTGCTTGTTGCTTGACTAATAAAGGCTTCTGCGTCTGAAAAGTCCATGCCTTTATACGGATCTGGGAACCTTAGTTTTTTAGAATTATTGTATATGTTAATTGCAGTATCCTCTGTACATGAAAAATGATCTGTTGGAGATTCATCATTATTCCCGTCGTAACAAGGACAAAAACCTTCATTGTCATTTGCATACCTTTTAAGGATTTCATATTCAAATATAGATCTTCTGCCTAAGTACAATGCTCTAAACATTTTCCATTCTTCGTCATTTGAGCAATCATTTTGAGCAAAGGTTGAGCTTGCTGCCGGAGCATCATCACCATTAACCCCTAATTGATATTTTGCTTGTACTATTTTTGCTGCCAAATCCCACAAATTAAAATCAGGAATTTGATATACAAAAGTAAAATATGCAATTGCACCTTCATTGGTAAAGTAACTCCAATTCGCCCCAGAATTATTATACATAGCATCATTATACATACTAGTATACAATGGTTGAGGATTAACAAAATTAAACGAATTAATGGGATCTAGATTTGTTGTGTTCGAGGGAATAAAACTAGGAATGTACCCACTCGGAGAGTTCATTGGATTTAGAAAACCGGAATCAAGCGCTTCAGCATACGTATCTATATTCATCATTCTACGTTCATACTCCCTTATTGGACGCATTTCTATACATGCTTGATAGTGGCAATACTCAGGGTGATATGGAAGCAAAGAATAAGCCCATTGCAAATTTTGATTGTAAAGAATTACAAACTCCTCTACTGTATTTAAATTTTGAGGCAAAACCTGTAACCCACTTGGTAAAGTTGCATAATAAACTGAACCGTTCTTATCTAAATAAGGAGTGTATGGATGTCGCCAAGAACCTGTATCTACACCTCTTCTAGGCATTAAATTATCTTCGTTAAAAATAGAAAGTGCATAAATAGTAGGATTCGATATTACTCGGTAAATAGTGGAGCCAACATAAGTGGTATCAAGGTATTGAGCATATTGACCAGAAGGACGAAGATCATCTAACATAGCTAATTTAGCAGCATCACATTGATCAGGCATTGTTTCTTCGCCACAAATACTTTTGCAATATCTCAAATAAGAATTGTACTCCTCTTCGGTTCCTTGATTATTTTCAATAAAATCTTCCAAAGTGCCTAGAGAGTCTAAACATTTTTCACAATCTATATCACAAATAGTAAAATCTGTTTTAAGGAATTCCTCTTGATAAAAATCATTATAGGTTTTCAAACAAGTATTATTTGAAACATATAATTCCGCATATCTTAATGCAGATGCTTCATCAGGAGCAATTTTCTTTAAAATAGTGTATTCACCTACTCCAAGATTTATGCTAAAGGTAATGGTAGTATCTACACCAATAGAATTAGATTGACAGAGACTATCGTAAGTAGGGCTAATGGTTTTAATTATTTTACCACCACTTATTTTTTCCACGTTACAATCATCCGTAACACTAATTTCCAACTGATACACACAATCATAACAATCAGCAATACAAGTGAACTCTGAGTAAGTTGCTTTATTTAACGTGTAGGTAAATTCATGTACCCCTTCTGAGCTAACTAATAATTTATTAATAGAGGTCCATGATCCAGCAAAAATTGAGGTGTCATTTTTAGCTAATAAATTAATAGAAACATTGGTTGGGCTTCCAACATTACTCTCTAAAGCATTTACAGATTCTGGTGAGGCACCCACTAATGAAGTTGCCACTACTCTTCCTTTAGAATCTATATAGGACATAGACAATTGCCCGTTCGGATCTTTCGTCATTGTTGTTCTGTAATGGCTGCTGTATCCAACATCTAAACCAAACAACCTGTCTAAATAAATTTGTTCTGGAGATCCATAAAACATACTGGTTTCATGTCCGGAACCCAAGGTAAGATCAGGTCCAGCCATTCCACTCTTTTTTAATCGTTTAGTAGCATCTTTCGTGTATTCTTTTGTAACAAACGGATATCCATCGGCATCCGGAATGTTTGCATTAAACCCCGATTGAATAATGTTACTGCTTGAGTAATATTGGGAAGTACCATAAGAATCGTGCATGGCCGTTGGTAAAACTCCACAGGTGCCGCTTTGTATGTCTTCTTTGTTATAAGTCTGACTTGGATTGCTTGCACTTCTATTGTAGTTTGCAAAATAATTTAAATACGCACTGTAAGCACCGCTGGTATTTTTAGGTGCTGGCAAGGTGGTTAAAACTTCGTTTCCTAAGCTATCATAATAGGATTCTTGAACCAAAGTAATATTGGTAGAATTATCTTTTGTGGCAGATTGACGAGTTCTGCCAGAGCCATCAAAGTGAACTAGAATATCTTTTCGCTTTCCATCTTCAGCAAATGTACTATTGATGGTCCAGTTTTTTGCTTGTTCATAAGAAGAAGTAAATTCTATTTTAAAAGAAGAACTCACAGAAATTAGATCTCCAATCCCGTTTGCAATCGACCAAGGTCCCTCGAATCTTGCACCATTCTGCCAGCCAATGGCCCTAACCCTAAATACTAAAACCCCTTTTTCATAAATTTTAGGAATTGCAACTTCCTGATTTTTTAACGTAAGTCTAGTACTATTAAATCTAAAATTATATTCAAAACTTGTGTTGGGTGTTAATGTTTCTGTAGTTGTATCATGCGTGTTCACAAAAGTCCATTCTACATCAAATTCCTCTGCATAAATATCGTTTGCATGAGACCAAGTAAAAAGAACATAATTACTATTTGGGTCGTTGGTATGTGCTACACTCGAAATGGTAGGAATTAAAGCCGTATTGTAATAATAATCGTTTTCTATTTCATTAATCAATTCGATGTCCGAATAATCAACCATCGCATTATTCCCTCCAATTGCCGTAACTGTTACTACTACTCTGTGCGCACCAGTAAACTTATAAATGTCTTTTTGCACCGGGCCATTATTTACATCAACACTTAGAATAATATTAAATGTAGAAATTGCAACATTACTTGCATTATACGTTTTTACCATTAAATGAACATTCACGGTATATGGCACAGATGGTTTATCGTTCTTAGTGGTGTCTATTTGTAAAATTATTCTGTTATCTACCTTGGGTGCAGTTACACTTACAGGCGACATAAAAACAGAGCTTAATGTACGTATAGTATCTCCAACAGCTATAGTACTTCCAGCTATTTTATTTCTTTCAATTTTAGTTTTTGCAAATGAAATATTATTAAACAAACAGCAGATGCAAAAAATAAGAAATGCTGCATAACTTTTTTTTGCTCCAAGATCGAACATTACAATAGGTTGTATATTCATAAGACGATTATTTTAACACTCTGTATGATTTTAATTGAGGGACCAATACTATTTTATTTTTTTCTCTGGTAAAATACTTTTCGGATGAAAAATCTTTTGAATTGAAAACTGGATTTATATTGATGTCTGAATAGTTGATTACCAAAAGAGGGGATTTCCCATCTTTTTGTTTAGAAAATTGAATTTCTAGACGTTTTAATAAATACGATTTAGCATCAAAAAAGAAACTATAAGCATAATGTTTTTCTCCATCAAAAATAAATCGGTAACCTGGATTACTTTGATAAGTAACTTTTTTAATTTGCTTACATATCTTTGCTAGGGAATCCATATTTGGAAAAAGTTCTGGCCCAACATTAAAACTACTTGCCTTGCCAATTACAAGAATTTTATTTTTATGATCTATTGTTATATCATCCTTCTCATTTATTAACTGTTCTATTCCCATAATATTTGAGTAGAACCATTTCGCTTTTTTCTTGATAAGACCTCGATATTGCTCAGACGGATTGATATCTTTAGAGGAATTATAGAAAAAATAATCAACCCTCATAGTTATATTCGGATGTTTTAAATAAGAAGTGTTAATAGCCACTAAATCATCCTTATTTTTATCTCCTGTATTGGCCATGAACACAGGAGATAGAACTACTGCAAGAAAGATAAATACATATATATTCTTTTTCATATTTGAATAGTTATAAAATGAACTCATTAATCTTCAGCATTAAAATGTGAATTGTTTGAATTTTTCTTTCTAGATTCTTTAATGGTCATGATGCCTCGTTCAGTTTCTTTTTTCACTCGAATTAAAGCTCCATCTTCATCGTATTCATAAAAAGTGGCATAGTTGTTTTCATCAAGTTCCGCCATCAAGCGCATCGAAGTATAATCGTATACATACGACTTCATGGTAGCCGCTGCCGGATATACTCGTAAATCATCAAAGTACACAGCACCTTCTGTTGGATTTACCATTCTAATAACTACATTCGCCGTTCCGGAAGGGATCTCAAAACTTACATCTACTTTCCTCCAACCTTCTATCTTATCACCAACGGACACACTGTTAACCATGGTCAACAATGAAGCTCCACTATTATAAGCTAATACTTTTAACGCAGACTTTGCATTTATCTCAGCATCGCTTTTTACCCAATAACTTAAAATATTCTTACCATCCATCGGCTCATAAACACCGATTAAATTGTTTTTATGAATAATGGTTTCATCAAGCAATAAGGTGTCTGTATATTTATTTACGGATGAATTATTACTATAAAAAATCATCTGAATTGAATCTCCTTCACCTATTTGCAAACTGGTATTACCAGTATGACTGTTTGTTTCATTCAGTGCATTATCATTAATTAATTGAGATTTAAAATTAAAATGAGAAATGGCCAAACAACTTGCACAAGAAGCGTTCGTTTTGAGGTTGTAATCTTCAAAACCGTCAAATCCAATTTGACGATACCTAGCATTACTTGCAACGGCAATTGGTACATTATGATTAAAACCATACACTGCAGAAGAATATCTGCCAATAGCATCTCTATTTTCCAATTCATGTCCAAATGGATCGTACTCCGTTACTTCATTCACTTTTACCCATTTCGTTCCTTCATTAGGTGTCATTTTACCAGTACTATTCATTGTCCAAAAAGGTGAGAACGTAGCGAACACACCATCTTTTCGAACATTAGTTACACCTGGTGTTGTGTTTTGAGTTCTTAAATCTCTGTACTGATATGTACTTTTAACTCTCCAGCTTCCCTTCATTCCTGTTTGGTAAGGGTTAATAATAGTATCTCCTGATACAGACACAATGCAATAAGTAGGATCATCGATATCTTCAGAATAACACCTAGCCATTAATGCACAATTTGTGCTAACCACAAGAGTTTGCATTACTTTTATACTATCTTGATACAAAAACTCTGCATCTAAATAATACTCACCCGAAGAATCTGGCGACGCAGATAAATCTTTTACCCTAGGATTGCTGAATGACAAGATATTTCTGAATTTATATGCAGTATCAGCAGGTTTAGTTATAGTAATTTGACATAAATCAAAATCACCAGACATCCCTATGTATGGAGCAGCAATAACAGGATACATTACATGACTATTAATTGGATCTGGATCCGTTCCTAGAGAATAATAATGACCTGTAGCGTAAAAAGTATTTGGAACCTGATTATTATCAATCAATTTATAAAGATCTGAATTTGCATAAGTAGAATTAAGATGAATTGGAACAGCACCAGGTCCTGTATAACCTGTTCCTATTGTTCGCACACTTGTCAACTTTCTTTTAATTGCTAAATAGTTCAACAAATCCATTAAATCTGAAGAGTACTTCGTAAGTACACATCTATCACAGGTCCTATAATTTTTCTCAAAAATTGTATCAGACTGTAATATTCCCCAGGAATCTGAGAATGTTGTTGCAGATGCATTTAATACATTTGTAAAACTACTTAGAGAAGTTGGTTTTGTTAGTACTCGTACAGATCCCGCAGAAATATCTTGCATATTTCGCCTTCCACTTCGAATTACTTTGGCCACATAAGTGCCAGTTTCAATTGCATAGCCATTTCTATCCACCATAAAAATATTGTTGCCCGCTCTTTTTGTAATCCAAGCCATTTTGCTATAGCCACTATCATTGTAAATCCATAACTCATCTCCTTCTACATAGAAATCTTTTGCATTAGAAACTGTAGCCAAACCATTCGTAATATTTAATTCTTTTTCGAATCCAATATTCTGGAATGCTAATCCCATTCCATCATAAGCCCAATACGCAGGGTAATTCAAATCGTAAACAGGATCTTTAAACTCATTCTGAGTAGAGGTCATAATCACATTTCCTGTTTCGCTGTCGTATAAATCGTTTGTTGTACTTACTACCGAATTTTCATTGTAATAGGTTACTTTTTTTAGCAGGCCAAAACGATTGATTGTTTTAGTTGTAACCACAGAATTAAATCTGATGTTCTCATTAGCAAGCGAAGGAAACCAACTTGGAAGTACAACAGGAAATATAAATAGGAAAAAGGCATCACCATTCGCCATGTGACCAACTCCAGAAGTTGTATTTTCTGACTGACGCATATCAACGCTAATGTCGATTTCTTTTCCAATTTCTTTTGTCTGAATAACGCCATGTTCATCCACCACAGAAGCCATGTTATTTAATAATTTAGGATTAGTTGGATCTGTTTGGTATTCATACACAACTCCAGAAATAGGTTTCCCATCTTCGCCGTATACCCAATGCGATTTTGCCTTTCCATCCATGTCATTGTTCTCAACTAAATATCCTTGAGAAACTGCCACAAGCTCTACTACATTAACTTCTAAAAATGTTGCGAGTTTAGGTGCAGGATTATTGTTTTTAACCTCTGCATTCGTATTTTTTGTGATTGTAGGAAAATCTTTTGTAGTGTAGAATTCATATTCCTCATAGCCAGAATTCTGAACAATGTTTTCAATTTTAATATAACTGTAAGTAACGTTTGGACCAGGGAAATAACTTTCTCCGGTTGGAGTTTCCACATAATGCTTATTATCGGGGGCTAATAAATTGTGCTCGTTAGAATATATTGGCATCCTAAACGGATTTTCATCGTTCCCGATCATCGGCTCGTAAGAAGCCACTCCCGAACTAATTAATAGTGTTTCTCCATTCGTTTGCTTTTCTGTTTTTCTGTATGTGTATTTTAAACCATAATCAAAACTAGAAGTACCTGAACCCATCTCGTTCCATTGATCGTTCAATTTTACTGTTTTAACCCTTACCCCTCCTCCATATTTTATTTTATTTGGGTTATACAATCGAATAAAAGATTTTGACAATGCTATATCTTTCCCCCATCCCCAATTTTCCAAAGTTCTGTTATATCCTTTAAACATAAAGCTGACCGAATTTGCTACATTCACTAAATTCTTTATGGCATCCACTATTCCTCCATTCGCATTTACTCCACTAATCATGTCAGAAAGGTTTAATCGTGCAAATTGCCAACTCGCTTTTGATATAGGTGAACAAAAATCTCCACCATTTTCACGGTCACCTATTCTAACTTTTTTGAATCTGATATATCCCCGTGTATAATACCCTCCGGAATGATCGGCAGAATTAATTCCATAACTATCAATTTCTGCATAGCCAGGAACAAAATCATATTTTAATGCCCCGCTACTTTTATTCGTTTTTATTACACCGACCATTATTTTAAAGTAAAACACTTTCGGTATTTTACCTGTTTCGTCTTTTAAAAAACGATCTCTGAATAAATCATTTCTTATCGTTGAAGCAGAAGTAGGGATAGATTTTGGTATGGAGAAAAAGAAATAATTATTATCTGCATTTGAATTGTCTATCTCGGTTAAGTTATTATAAGTTGTATTCCGAGAAATACCTGTAAGTGTAAACATGTTCATGGCTTTTCGATCTTGCACATAAGCATAATCGTCTGCCTCATATTCAAACGAAATTAAACCTCCAGTGGGTAGGTAGATTTTATCTAATGTCCAAGCATTAGAATTTGTATTAACTCTTACACTATCTAACCCTGTATATGGGTTGTCTTTTGCAGGATTACCAGCAGTATTTTGTTTATAGTTACCCCAACGATCTACATCTTTACTGCTATAATTAGGATTTAAGTTTTCTCCATATTTAAACACATATGGGTACCTGTATCCTTTATGAGATTTTCCACTTGTAAAATATATTTTTTTTAGCGTTAATTTTCCACTTTCCTCAACGTTATATTCTCCGTTATTGTAAACACCTTTGCATAATTCATAACTATATTCAAAATGTACAGTTTTAATTGGCTGAGCATTGTCACCATGCCTCAATCGTTCACTTTTTAAGTACAAATTAATTTTTTTTAAACGATACAAAGATCTTTCACCAACTCCGCCGTCTTCATTGTATGCTTCTTTCGTATCTTTTCGATCATCGTCTATTATAAATTCTGCAATGTAATTTTTAGATTCAATAGAGTGTACATACCAAACCTCTTTTTCACCGTATACATAACTAGCCTTATTATCTGTAGATACTGGCCTAGCTCCTTCTTCAAATTGAGCTTCACGTGCTGTTTTACCATATGGTGTCCTCCATTTATATCCTCTACCTGCTGGAGTTGGGTAAACTTTAGTATAATTTAGTCTAGTATATCCACCTAAATCATCGTCTGTAATTCCATTTCCAGTAATATCAATATAATCTGGAGATACTACACCCGTTAGCAAAAAAGAATGTGCATAGGGAGGCAATTCTGTGCTAGAGAAATAATTATCTACTCCTTTAGTGTTATGAATGGTATTATCACTTTGTGCATAGGTAACAATATCATTTAATGCCTTAGAACTATCTGCTCCAAATAGATTATCAATTGGACTATTAGTACCCACGGCAAATGTAGCCTCAACTTGTAAGGTATTATAGGCTGGTAAACCATATACATATCGTCTACCATCCGAATTCAACACACTGATTTCAGAGAGATGATGTTGTTTTCTGTTACCAGCGTTTCGTGGTTGAACATCTATAGGTTCGCTCAATTCACCTGATGGCATATATTTTGAGCCTAGTGGATAAGATTCAATAAATTTGTTTAATCCTGCGACTTCGGCTTCTTTTGCAGTAAGCGTAGAAATTACTTGATTCCTTTTTTCTCTTTTAGATCTATGATTTAATCCACTAAGCAAGTTCACGAAAGAACTATTTTGTTTTTTAAATTTAGTCTCTGGAGATAAAAGGCTATTTATAGGAATATAAACTAAATCATTTCCTCCAATTTTATTGTAAAATGTTTCATCAGAAACTACACTTTTCTCCCCATTATTTTTCATAAAATATGGTTCATATAATGAACCGGCAGTTCTCTCTTGGAAAGGGATTATAGCAGGCAATAAATTGTTTTTATCCCACGGACCACTGTTGGAATTCACAAAAGTAGCCATCGCATTTACCCCAACTTTTACAACAGCCCCAAATCCTACATCAAAACCTACATCACCCGACAATGATTTATTTTCAACATATGGGTCATGCAATATCCCAATATCACCTCTGTGGGTTCTGAATACGCCGCCTGTGCCTTCACCTGAAAACGAGAAAGCATCATGCGTTATGTTTGTAATAGGTAGATCTGTTTTATCAGGTTTATATGGTAGATCTTTTTCCCTATTAAAATCTAAAAGTGAAGTTGCTGTTGCATTCTCCATGTACATATATCCTATAGCCGGCATGGTAGCTTCTCTCTCTGCTAAATATTGTCCGGAGTAAAATCCTGATAAACCAAAATTGGGATGTGCAGCAAATGCTTCCCCTCCTGGTTTAATAGATAGATTAAAAGCAAAGCTTTCCATTGCCATCATGTATTGCGGTACATAAGTGTTCCCTGCAAATGAAAATCCTACAGAATTACCACCTTTAGAAAATTTCCCAGTTTTTTCATTTATTAGTTTAGCCGACTGATCTAAAGAAACTTCAGAAAAACCAGAGCTTGAATTATATTTACCTGAAATACCTATTGAGGTTTTATTACGAATTTCACTCTTTTGTTCAGACTCTAAGGATAGACTTGGAGATAGTGAAATGCCTTCGCTTGAAGAAAGAGAAACGCCCAAACCAATATTCAAATCCGTCCTTGTTGTTAGCCCAATACCCAAGGTTGGATGTACAAAGAAATCCAATGATGTTCCTCTGTAATTATTTGTTGTGATCCCTATCCCAGTGCTCAAAGAACCCCATCCAGAAAATTCGAACCCAACCGAACCCCTCAATCCATAGGTTTCATTCTTTTTTATATTATTTCTTTTTCGAACTGGATCCATTAAAAAATCATCTGGCAAACCTCGCATATTTCTAACTATGCTACCTGGGTTAATATTCCAACCTAAACCTACCCAACTAGCTTCTTGATCCATCATAATACCTGAATGATAGGAAATATTAATCGGGAAACCTTCTACATCCAACAATGGAATATTATACACCATGTCGCCAGTGGATACGTTTACCAACTCGGAAGTTCCAACCGGCTCGAAGCTCTGAACTTCAGGCTGAGAAGGTCCACTAGTTAATGCAAATGCAATTGCAGGAAAAAAAATTTCATACAATAGATTAACTAGTAAGAAAGATGCAATTACTTTAAGCGTACGATTTCTCATAAGATTATTTATAAAATTATTTCAGGGATGCTTGCTATATCTTTTTTAGGAATCACAATTTTAACAGTGCCTACTGATAATTGATCGTCCTCTAATACAAAAACCAAATCATCTTTATTCAAAGAATCCTCTATGGCGTGATTTTCAAATTCTACTATAAAAGTATTGTATGGTGAAAGGCTATAATTCCTTTCATAATGAAAAAAACTACTGTTGAGAGTGTCGTGCCCGTTTATTGCATAAATCTTATCACCCATTTCAAATGAAAAATAATTTACCATTTGGGTATACTCTTGTTGATTTTCTGAAATAACCTTTAATAAATCTTTATGATCATTTCTTGATATTCGCAATATCATATACTGAGCATTCGAAAATTTTTTCCTTAGGTCAGTAAAGCTATCTACTGCAATATCATTATCAATTAGATTTTTAATTGCCATGTAATCGCTCGGGATATATTTTAACTGAAAAGTATACCCTGCTATTGATTTTGAGTAAATATGTGGATATTGCCCACTCTCGACCCAAGAAGCAAATTCATTCATATTCATTTTCTTTTTACAAGAAAACAACAAAGGGAAAAATAGTAATACAAATAAAAATCTATTTGCCTTCATACTTTTTATTTATATATAATGACACCTCATTGGTTATATCGTACTTAACATTGGATGCCATAATTGAACCAGAACCATCTGCACCTAAAACAAAATCACAAGAGTTCTCCAAAGAGTAATCTTGTACATATTGATTAATTTGCTTAAAAATCCGCTCGTTTAATTCCGACTTTAATCTTGCATTATCCTCTTCGAATTCAGTTTTCTTCTTCATTAAGTCATCATATAAAAACCGGATGCGTTGTTTGTCAGATTCTGTTTTGTTTTGACTTTGGTAAATTGAATTAAATTGAACAGTTATACTATCTATTATTGACTTTCTTTTATTCTCTATTTGGAGGTAATCAGCTTCAAGTTCTTTCTTCATTTGAAACGAATTATACAATTCGCTTATTTTTACATAGGCGATTTTTGGAGTTGTGTATTTTACTAAAAAAAAATTTGCCGCTGAAATAATTAATATTAAAAAAACAATTAGTGTTAACTTGTTATTTAAGTAGTTCATATTATATTGTTAAATAAATTCGAATAAAAAAATACTATATATTATGAGGTAGTAATTATCATGTTATTTAAAAAAATTAATTTTTAAATAACTTTATAATAAAAAATATATATTTACTTTATATTTAAAATAAAGTTATGGTCTATAAATAAACTTTCGAAATAATTAATATTACTTTAAAGGAAAAATAATTACTACAAGTAATAAAAATTTGCCGCTCTCCTCAATGCTATCTATAGAAAATCACATATATGAAAATTGGCAAATACATAAAGATTATTAGGGAGTTCAATGGGTACTCCCAGTATTATATTGCATCAAAATTAGAATTATCTCAATCTGCTTACTACAAAATCGAAAATGATTTATGCAATATAAATTTGAGGAAATTCAATGAAATTTGTAACTTATTGAATGTTGAAATCGAGGATATGATTCACATTATTAAAAATAATATAAGTGACAGAGAAGAAATTCAGAAGTATATTATATCGGATTTGAAAAAAAACGAAATAGACAAGGTTAAAATAATTAATAGTATAACCACCTTTAATGCTAAAGATTTCGAGCATATAAAGGCTTCTGATATAAATATGGACAACCTTTTTTTAATATTGAAAGAACATAATCAATTACTAACATTAATAATAAGTAGACTTTAAATTAATGTTAGCAATGATTTTGTATGGCGAACTAATTTATAGATTTGAGCAGTTTAATTTTCAACTCGCCATGTATCGAAATAATTGTTCCAATTAAAGTGTCTTGATTACTTGCGTTAATTGGAATATTTACAAACATTGTATCAAATGAATTAGCCTCGAAGAAATAAAAATTAATTTTATTATTAATGATGTTAGCATTAGAATAGACTATAGAAGCACTTTGATTTAATGGTTGTATTTGATAAATGGTATTACTTGAATTCAAACTAATTAGGTTTATCTTTTTTAACATAAAATTAAACTGATTAGGGCCATAATTAGAATTTACATGAGGTTTTGTTTCATATTCAATTTTCCAATTTCCACTTTTATTGGAATTAGATTGAGCAAAAGAGAAAAAAATTGAAAATACAAATAATGAAAATAAAGATAGCTTTTTCATAAGTATAAGATTTAGATTTAAGTAAAAATATAAAATATAAATAACAAAAAAAATAATAATAATATTAACATTAAATTAAAATAGAAATTAATACTTGAATAATATAAAAGTATAATATGAAAAAAAATATAAGATTAAATGGCTTTACACTAACAGAGGTATTAATAGTACTGGTGATAATTGGAATTCTAGTTTTGCTAGCTTTACCAAATTTACTCCCATTAATAACTAGAGCAAAAAGCACTGAAGCTAAAATACAATTAGAACATGTTTTTACACTTGAAAAGACTTTCTTTTTTGAAAAATCAAAGTACACTGAAGATTTATCTGAAATTGGTTTTGAGCAAGAGAAATTGATAACAGAAGAGGGGAATGCTAATTATCAAATAGAAATAGTTGAAGCATCAAGTAATACATTTATTGCCAATGCAACTTCTGTTGTTGACTTTGATGGGGACGGAATTTATAATGTTTGGGAAATAAATGAAGAGAAACAATTAAGTGAAGTTACTCCTGACTAATGATAAGTTATTACATATTAATTGTTATCCTATTTTATATCTTCATTGAAGATGTAACTTATTTAGGTATTTCGTGGCCTGTATTCCCTCTCTTATTATTTGTATCGGCTATATATTCAATACATAAATATACATTATTCAAGGAGGTAATCGGCATACAAATTACAAATACTGTCATTTATTTAATTCAATTATTTTTATTATTTATTTACATATCAATTAAAGAAAAAAGAATCACAAATATCACAAAAAATCATTTTGGTTGGGGAGATATTTTGTTCAGTATTTGTATTGCAAGCTTATTTTCAACCTATGATTATATATTGTTCCACTTATTTAGCACATTCTTTAGCATTACAATTTGGTACGTTCTATTTAAATTAAAAATATATAAATCTAATAGAATCCCATATGCAGGACTACAAGCATTATATATATTATTAATTGAACTATTATCCATAAAAATAAAAAGTCTTAACGCTTATACAATATATTCATTCAAATTATGATAGATAAGGGTAATATTGAAAATAGAGTCGCTGGAATTTTAAGTACAGAACTAGCTTGGCACTTTCGTGCTATACCTATTAAGGAGGTTAGTTCAAATACTTATATGTTCTTTACTGACGATACAAATATTAAATCTCTTAAGGATGAAATGGAAATAATTTTAGATATAAGTATAAATTATGAGATCAAATCACCTTCTGAAATTACAGATTTGTTAAACCTCTTTTATCCTAAACAAGAGAAAATTAATTCTGTAAAGTTAAAAACTACAATAAATTCAGACAACTCTGAATTTCTATATGAATTAATTGAAGAAGCAAAAATTCATAAAAGTAGTGATATCCATATCGAATGTTATGAAGAAATAGCAAGAATAAGAATACGTATTGACGGTATGTTAATAGAAAAGTATACTATAAAAAAGGAACAGTATCCATCATTAATTAATAAAATAAAAATCATGGCAAATATGGATATTGCAGAAAAGAGACTACCCCAAGATGGAAGAATACTATTCCAAAAAGATAAAAGTAAATTTGATTTGAGGATATCTGTTTTACCTACTATGTATGGCGAAAAAGTAGTGATGAGATTACTTAACACTAGTTCAATTGATTTAAATATCGCCTCCCTTGGATTTAACGAATTTGATTTAGCCAATTTCTTAGAGGGAATAAAAAAGCCAAATGGGATTATTTTAATAAGCGGCCCAACTGGATCTGGGAAAACTACTACTTTGTATTCAGTGCTTAATTTGCTTAATAAAGAGAGTAGAAATATTCTTACCATTGAAGACCCTATTGAATATACTATCGAAGGTATAAATCAAGTGCAACTTAAAGAAAACATTGGATTTACATTTTCAAGTGCTCTTAGAACTTTTTTAAGGCAAGATCCAGATGTAATTATGGTGGGTGAGATACGTGATGTAGATACTGCTGCAATGGCTATTAGAGCTGCCCTCACTGGGCATCTCGTACTGTCAACCATACATACAAACTCAGCATGGGGCACGGTGTCGAGATTAATAGATATGGGTATACAACCTTTCTTACTTGCTAACACATTAAATACATCGGCAGCACAAAGGTTAGTTAGACTTTTATGTGTAAAATGCAAAAGAAAAGAAAAATTTGACAAGGTATATTATCCAAGAAACTTTTCCGCTAAAATTGATATAAATTACCATTACGTACCAAATGGTTGTGAATATTGCCAAAACACTGGATACAAAGGCAGAAAGGCTATTTACGAGGTAATTCCTGTTGATTATGAAATAGCAAATTTAATCAAAACAAATACATTTAATGCGCAGGAAATACTTCTAAAAAAGGGTATTCTTTCATTAGCGGATAATGCATTCCAATTATTTGAGTTTGGAGAAACCTCTATCGAGGAGATTTACCCTTTGTTACTTAATAATTAATTATATAAAACTAAGAATGTGAAAAAGACCATCATTATATTTATTATTTTAATTACTGCATTTTTAAAGCAATCTGAAGCTCAAATTGATAGGATAAAAAATATTGAAAACATTTTAAATGAAATTGCAAAAACAAGCGCGCCAGGGTTAAATCAAAAAGTAGATTTTGCTGTTTCGGGAGTAAGTTTACAAGAGTTCCTAAGAGGTATTGCAGAATCAAACAATTTAAACATTAGTATTTCCCCAGACTTGAGTTCTAAAGTGTACAACAACTTTAAACAAGAAAAAGTAATTAATATTATTCTGTTCTTGGTCAAAGAATACGAATTGGAGGTAACTTTCTCTGGTAGTATTATGTCTTTTTCTAAATACATTGAGCCTAAAAAATTAATTCCAATTACCCAAAAAGAAATAAAAATAAAATACAACCAATATAACAATCTAATCAGTTTTGATTTAAACAGTGATAGTTTATTTAAAGTGATAAGAAAAATGATTCAAGTGACAAAAAAAAATATTGTAATATCTCCTAATATTCCAGATAAAAAAATAAGTATATATATTGAAGAATTACCGTTTGAGAGTGCATTGGAAAAACTTGCTTTTGCAAACGAATTAAAAGTATCCAAGTCTGATGATAATATTTATATCTTACAAAAAAATGACTCGGGTGATAATTCAATTCAGTTAAACAATTTAGGTGCAAACAAGAAAAACAAAAAAAATATAAACAAAAGTTCTGGACAAGGTTATTTAAGTATAACATTTGAGAGTGATTCTAGCAAAAAAAATATCACCGTAAACTCTGTGAATGCATCATTGGGTGATATTATAAAACTACTAGTAGAAGAGACAAATATCAACTCATATATTTATTCAGAATTAAAAGGTTTTTCTACACTAAATATCTCCAACGTAAGTATAGATCAATTTCTAAGCTCGCTGTTTAGTGGAACAGAATATACCTTTAAAGTAGAAAACAATGTTTATTTAATAGGCGAAAGAAAATCTGAAGGATTTAGAACTAATAAAATCATACAGCTTAGAAACAGATCAGTTGATAATATATTAGAGACAATCCCAACTGACATTAAAAAAAATGTTGAAATTAAAATATTTAAAGAATTAAATAGTATACTCTTAAGCGGGTCTAAACCCCAAATAGATGAAATAAATACTTTTATAGATGGAATTGACAGGGTGGTGCCGATGATTACAATTGAAGTAATTTTACTTGATATTAAAAAAGGTAAAAGCATAAAAACAGGTATTAAGGCAGGATTCTCTGACTCAGTAAAATCCGGGGGAACCATTTTATCTGGTTTAGATTTTACTGCAGATGCAAATTCTGTAAATGAATTCTTAAGTAAGATAGGCACTAACAATACACTTAATATTGGAAAAGTTACATCTAACTTTTATGTAACCCTAAATGCTTTAGAACAAAACAATAACGTTGAAGTAAGGTCTATGCCAAAACTTACAACCTTAAACGGTCACGAAGCAAGTTTATCTATAGGCAACACTAGGTATTATGTTATTACAACACAAAATATAGTTGGGAATTTAAATCCAAATACAGTAGTAACACAACAATATAATTCAGTTCAAGCAAATTTATCTATAAATATTGTTCCAGTTGTTTCTGGCGACGAACAAGTTACTTTATCTATTGATGTAAATATTTCTGATTTTACGGAAGAAAATACATTAAACTCACCACCTCCCTCCACAAACAGTCAATTTAAATCTTTAATTAGAGCCAGAAACGATGAAATGATTGTTCTTGGAGGAATAGAACGTACAGAAAAAAGTGAATCCGGCTCAGGCATACCTTTATTATCTAGAATACCATTATTAAAATGGTTCTTTAGCAGTAAATCAAAATCGAATAATAAAATTATTTCTGTAGTGTTTATAAAACCGAGCATTAACTATTAATAATGAAAAGCATTATAAGTAAATTAAATATTAATTCTGATAATAAAGTTGCAGCTATTGAAATTTTTTCTGATGGGACAAGTGATGAATTCAGAATACTCGTGATCAATAAGAAAAAGTCAGAGTATGAGATTTATCTAGAAAGCATCCAAAACCAAAATCTAGATGAAGAAACAATTAAGCAATTAAGTGATATCCCCATTATGCTTATAATAACTGGGAAAAATATAATTTATAAAAAAGAATTAAAAGAAATAGAATTAAATATTTATAAAAATAATACAGATTTATACATTACAAGATTACATCAACAAAGTAACTCATTCATTAATATTATACGGCAAGTAAAGATTGAAAATTGTATAAATAAACTTAATAGTTTAAAGAACAATATTATTAAACTTGATATAGGTGTTTTTGGTCTGCAAAGCATCAATAGCATAAGTAAAATCCCACTTAAAGAAATTACATATGACAACTTACTTATAAGCCTAAATAAAAATATAATAGAGGATATTTCTGAAAAAAATAACACAATAAATGAAAATCAAATAATCGAACTTAATGGTGTAAGCATTCAAAGAAAACTGCTAATATGCCTGTTACAAGTACTAAATGAAAGTAATGATAACTTAACTGAAAATATATATAAAGATGAAATAAATTGGATTGATGAGAACATACTAAAATACCAAGTAAAAAAAATGTCGTACACTTTGAATAAGTGGATTTCCTTAACTTGTTCAATGATTATACTTGTTTTAGGTGTGTGTTTTTTTTTGGTAAAACACAAAAATATCGAACTAAATAAACAAATAGAGAAATTAACAAAAGAAAAGAAAAGTATTCAAGCAAAGGAATACAAAAATAATAATCATTTAAACTCTAGTTGGCCGAAGAAAACAGCACATTCCTTTTACGCGGATAGAATAGCATATACTATTCCATCCAAAATATCTTTACTAGAACTGAATATCAATCCTCTCTCAACAAAAAAATCAAAAAACAGCAAAGAATTCGTATTTAATTTAAACTGCATAGAAATAAAAGGAACTTGCTATGGTGCAATTGAATTAAACCAGTGGTTAACAATATTAAAAAAACAACAATGGATAAAAAAAATTGAAGTAATAGAGTACAAATGGAATACAACAATATCGAGCGGCTTATTTGAGCTTAAAATTACAATTTAGATTAAAATGAAACTTAAGAATATAACTATCTACAACAAAACGTTGGTAATTATGGGTATTACAACAATAATTTCAATATTGTTTATAAGTAATATATTTTTTTTATATAAAAAGAATTCAGTTGTAATGAATAACATTAAAAACTATTCTCTAAAATCTTTCAGCAACAAATCTAATAACAATAAATACACATTTTCTAATGATAATCAGCAATACATATTCAATTTATTATCAAAAATTTCAACTAATAGATCCGTAACTATCATAGATATTCCGGAAAAAATCAGCAAACAAATAAATAACAATACAATTAGTCTAAGCAAATTTTCAATATCAGGATCATATATACAACTAGTAAAACTATTAAGTGATGTTAACAATGGAGAACTCTGTGATGTACTTATATCTAGCAATTTTAAAAAAACTACAAATTTCAAAACTAAAAGAAGTCTGTTAATCCTTGAACTATCTTTTCAACATGTTGAAGAATCTAATTCACATGCTGAGTATAATGAGAAAACAAATTAATTTATGAGAAATAAAATTCTAACAATTACACTAATTATAACGGTTATTATCATTTGGGGATGGGTAGTATATATTATTATTAATAAAAAAGTAGAAATAAGTCATAAAGAGAATATGCAAAAAAAAACAGAAAAAAACAATCAAATAGAAAAACACGATTCACTTATTCTATCATATCGAGACCCCTTCTTAGGAGGGCAAGGTTCTCAAATTATTAAAAAACAAGTATACATCAGAAAAAAAACCAATCCAATAAAAGTAAACATTTGGGCAGATATCAAATTCCTCGGAGTTATTTCGAGCACAGATGGTAAAAATAAAATTGGAATTATCTTATTTAATGGCGTAGAGAAGATGATAAAAGAGGGCAGCAGCATTGAAAACTACCGATTTATTAAATACTATAATGACTCTACAACTGTAACCTTGTACAAAGAAATGAAAACAATAAAAAAACAACGCAATGAGGTATATAAAAATTAAATTAGTTATTGCATGTGTATCATTTATAGGAGAAGGCTACTCTCAGAGTAAAATAGAAACAACTAGTACTGTCAATATTCAACTAGAAGGTACTTACGTTATAACAAATATACTTTCTGATTATAATTTTACACCATTAGTTCAAGAGAATAAAACCTACTATTGGTTTAAGTCTGGGGTGATAAGAAAAAATCAAGGCGGATATAATGGTAAACTTTTACATGGCAAATATATCGAGTGCTATTATGATAAGAGTTTAAAGCAGGTCGGCTATTTTAGTTATGGATTAAAAAATGGATCATGGAAAGATTGGTACATAAATGGAAACTTACAAGAGTCATCTAATTGGAAAGAGGGCATATTAGAAGGGCCTTGTAAAAGGTGGGATGAAGCTGGACTTTTAGTATTTGAAGGACGATATAAGAATGGAAAGCGTCAAGGTATATTTAAGGAAATGATAAATGGTTGTGTAGTTTACAGTAAATATAAAAATGGAAGATTTATACAGAACAAGAAAACATTCTATTTAAACGGCAATTCGAAAAATAATAATCAAAATTAATTTAAGACAATTATTTTGAAAATATTTACAAACAATAAGGTTCCTGCGCATACCATGATTATTACACTTATAATAATCATGGTGATATATATATTGACATCATCAATAGTTTTTATATCGTACTTTTTAAAAAAACAAAAAAATACTTATTTAAATAGCTTACAATTAAGAAACAATCTGATCTCAGCAGAAAATATATTTATTAATCTAAATACCGAACTTAATTATCAAGATAGTTTAGTTTTTGATTTGTTTAGTATCAATGAAGATTCCATCAAAATAAAAACAAGACCTTGGGGTGTATTTAAAATAGCTAGTATAACAGCTACAAAAAACAAACAATCAAAGCAAATCCATTTACTATTTGGATGTAAAAAAGATAATGATGATAGCACCGCCATCTATCTGGCATCAAAGAGAAATCTACCACTCAGCTTAAGTGGAAATACATTCATTAAAGGGGACTGTTTTGTGCCTTTAAAAACTATTAAAAAAGCAAACATACAAGGCAAAAATTATCAAAGAAAAAAATTATTAGATGGTGAAATATATCAGAGCGATTATAACTTACCTATATTAAACGAGAACATTCTTACTGAAATTGAAAAAATCTATGCTTTTTCTACATCAGATCGAAATAACATTTCAAATTTATCTGACAACATATCAAACTCTTATGATAAAAGTCCAATAATTATCAAATCTGAATCAAGCATAAAAATCACATCAGACAATATAGTAGGAAATATTATTATCATTTCAAAAAAGGAAATCTGTATTGAAAAAAATGCGTACTTAAACAACGCCATTGTCATTGCTCCAAAAATAATTATTAAATCCAATAGAAACTTAAATTTGCAGGCATTCGCAATGGATAGTATCTTAATAGATTCAAATGTTTTTTTGCACTTTCCATCATGTATTGGAATAATTGGAAGCAATGAAAAAAAAGAAAGATTAATATTTGTAGACAAAGGATGTACTATAAAAGGTGAATTATTTTTAATTGAAAGAACTAATTCAAACTTTAACTCTAAAATAAAAATAATGAAATCAAGCCAAATAGAAGGGCTAGTATATTCTACAGGGAGTATAAATTTGCAAGGAACATTGTATGGAGAAATGTACACCAACAATATAATATACAGTGGTAGTGGGCAGCGTTATGATAACCTACTATTAGATGCTACTGTAGACAAATCAAAACTATCTAACTATTTTAGCTATAGTTTTTTAATTCATCACAAAAATAGTATAGCCATTTCAAAATGTTTAGAGTAAAAAAAATACATGCTTCCACTCTTATGGAAACATTAATTTCATTCTTATTAATTCTTATAATTTTTTCTATTTGTGGAAGCCTCTTTATAAATTTATCAAAGGAAAATACCAATAGAGAAACAAATGAGTTGTATCCAGACATGAATTTCATTTTGAATGAAACAATTAAGAATAAAGTATACATAAATAGAACAATTAAAATCAATAACAATATAATTCTTGTAGAAATAGAGCCTTACTATATGTCGAAAAAATTATTATTAATCGAAGTGAAAGGATGCGATGATTCAGAAAAACTAATTGGAACAATTTCCAGAATTGTGTTAGAATAATATGTATAAATATAAAATTAAATCCTATACAATAGTTGAGATAGCTATCGTTTTGTTACTATCAACAATATGCATTTTAACAGCATTTGAATCATATAGTATTATACAGAAAAGTCTAAATGAATTTTTAACTAAAATATGGGAATCAAATACTATCATACGCTTTGAAAAAACTTTCCAAAATGACATTGACAACTCATTGTTTTTAATTGACTCTAATGAACGCGTCTTATGTATAAAAAACAACGACACTATTATTTATTCATTAAATAACAATATATTAAGAGAATATAAAAACACCGACTCATTCGAAATAAATATAATAGAAAAGAATATTTCGCACTTTAGCAATTCAAATAAAATAATAGTAGAAATTCAATTAAGGTATTCATATCACAATACAACTAGTCAATTGTTATTCACAAAAGAGTATCCGAATGATATAATAATGAATTATTTTGAAAAAGATAAAAATCAAAAGTAATACAAAGCACTCGATAAGAAAAGGTTTTTTCGAGTCCTTTCTTGCCTTTATTAATAAAGATATTAGCATAGGTAAGAATAATAGTATAAATAATAAAACAAAAGAAACATGGTATCACGGCCTAGCACTTTTATTGGAATCAGGCATTGATATGAAAACATCTTTAGAGTTAATCTTATCTGACATAGAAAGCAAAAAATACAAAGAGGTATATCATAATATAAATAAAAAAGTTGTGGAAGGCAAAAGTTTATCTGAAGCCATGGAGTATTCTGAAAAATTTTCAACCTATGAATTTTATAGCATAAAAATTGGTGAAGAAACTGGTAAAATAATCGAGATATTAAAAGAGTTAGCGTTATATTTTAAAAATAGAATTAAACAAAAAAGACAAATTATTAGTGCACTTACATATCCTGTTGTTGTTCTTCTAACCTCTGTTTTAGCTATCGTTTTTATGCTCTTATTTGTAGTCCCAATGTTCGAAGAGATATTTAAAAGATTTAATGGCGAATTGCCATGGATCACTAATATGATTATCATCACTTCGAAATTTATTAAAAAAAACTATTTAATTGGCTTTCTATTTCTAGTCGTTTTAATTTATATATTAAAAAATATTAATAAATACCATCGGCTTAGAAACGCTTATTTTACAATAATTTTAAAAACTCCATTTATTGGTGATATCATACTAAAAATATATTTAGCACGGTTGTGTTATTCTTTGTCATTATTACTTGGATCAAAGGTTCCATTAACAAAATCTATTTCGCTAGCATCGCAAATGGTGAGCTTCTATCCTTTATTAACTCCATTAAAAGAAATAGAAAAAGATTTAATTAACGGTTTAGCTTTTCATAAAAGCATTTCGAGACATGAAATATTTCCTAAACGAATGTCATCATTAATAAAAGTTGCTGAAGAAATCAACCATTTGGATACCTATTTGCAAAAAATAGCGAATCAATTTATGGAAGATGTAGATTATAAAATATCTATTATTAGTAATTTATTAGAACCTATTATAATAATTATACTCGGCACAGTAGTTGGATTAATTCTAATTGCAATGTATCTACCTTTATTCGAGTTGAACTCTATAATCTAAGGTTCCTACCCCAAATAAACCTCCATCACCGGACTAAACAAATAAATATCCCCACTCGAAATTTCTTTGCAGCGGTATCTTTTTCGTACCAGTTCAAGTTTTTGGAAAGTTCTGCCGTTGCGCAAACGAAACATTGCTCCTGCTGGTACATTGCTTACAAACACAGTATGCTGATGTTGGTCGAAACGCTTTAGTACTTTTAATAAGTTAACATCCGAACAACTTGATGCGGCCGGGTTGGTCATGTATTTACGAACAGCACGTTCTATATCTTTCGGAAAAATTTTGCGATCTAAAAATGGCTGCATTAAAATTTTGTATTCATTCTTCCACTCTTCGCCATGTGGCTTTACTTTATTGGTATGTTTGTTCCAATTAGTTAAATGCGCAAACTCATGTATAAGCGTAATTAAAAATGCATACGGGTTTAAATCTCTATTCACAGAAATTCTATGCCCCTTGCCGCCATGCGGATGCCTATAATCGCCGAGTACAGATTCCCTCGGTCTGTTAATAGATAACTCTACTTGAAAATAGTCGATCCACTTCGCCATCATCAGCGCAGTTCCTGGAGGGAGGTAAGGTTCGAGGATTTTTTCGTTGTTCATTTTAGTAATTAGTATTGAGTAGCGAGTATTGAGTATAGAGTGGTGCGTTTATTTAATTATGAATAAGATTGCATAAGTTTGTATAACATTTTTTGAATAATATGAAGCTCCTCAACCAGTTCTTTTTCTTTTTCTTCACTAATATATTCTAAATCTTTTGAAATATATACTTGAGTTTCTAGTTCATAAGCTGAACCATTTGAAATACTTAAAAAATGTAAAAATTCTTTTTTAGATGATCTGCCTGCCCCTTCAGCAATATTAGAAGCTATAGAAACTGAGGCTCTTTGTATTTGACTTGTTAGTCCAAATCTCTCAGACGAAGGATAATTCTCTGTGATTTTATAAACGGATTTGCATAGTTTCCTTGCCCTCTGCCAAACCTCCAACTTATTAAAATAATGCATACACAAAGTTACATTATTAAAAAAAATCGTCAACAGATAATAATTTAAATCTTATTTTCAGAAAAGGATTAATCGATGCACCTACCCGCTACTCAATACTCTATACTCAATACTAGTTACTAAAGACTACATAAGTTACCCACGCACTCACATACGCCAACACCGTCATAAACACAAACTGTATAGTTGGCCATTTCAACGATTTGGTTTCTCGGTATACGATGGCTATGGTGCTCATGCATTGCATCGCAAATGCGTAAAATATCATGAGAGATAAACTTACTGCCAAGGTAAAAGTGGGCTCACCAGTATTTGCATTTTTAGCCGACATTAATTTTTCTCTTACGGTATCCAGTTCTCCGTCTTCCGCTTCTACACTGTATATAGTAGCAATGGTTCCAACAAAAACTTCTCTTGCAGCAAAAGAGGTTATTAATGCTATTCCTATTTTCCAATCGTAACCTAAGGGACGTATAGCAGGTTCAATCATTTTACCTAAATGCCCTGCATAAGAGGCTTCCAATTTTTCGGAACTCATCATTCTATCCAATTCAGCAAGCTCTATAGTATTTTCAGTTTTTAATTTTTCGTATTTCTGATTTATTTGATCAAAAGAATTTCCAGGTGCATAACTTGCTAAAAACCATAACACGATGGAAACTGCTAAAATAATTTTACCTGCTTCAGTAACAAATGTTTTTACTTTATTAAAAATAGTAATGCCGATGTTAGACCAGCGTGGCATACGGTACACTGGTAATTCCATAATAAAATAACTGCGCTCCTTGGTTTTTATAATCAGCTTCATTACGTATGCAGAAAATATAGCTGCCACAAAGCCCAATAAATACATAGCCATTAACACTAAGCCTTGTAAATTTAAAAAGCCCAATATTTTTTCTGATGGTACTACAATCGAAATTAACAAGGTATAAACTGGTAAGCGCGCAGAGCAACTCATTAAAGGAGTTACCATAATTGTTATTAACCTATCTTTCCAATTTTCAATAGTTCGTGCCGACATTATTGCTGGCACTGCACAAGCAATACCACTCATTAAAGGCACAACCGATTTACCATTTAATCCAAATTTTTTCATTACACGGTCCATCATAAACGTAACTCGTGCCATGTAACCTGTATCTTCTAGTATCGCAATAAATAAAAATAAAATAGCAATTTGAGGTATGAAAACTAATACACCACTTAATCCTGGTAATATCCCCCCAATTAATAATTCCTTTAAAATCCCGTCGGGAATAATGTTCGACAAACTATTTTCTAAGCCAATAAATCCCGCTTCAATTAAATCCATTGGGTAACTCGACCATGTGAAAATGGATTGAAAAACAACAAATAAAATCAAGAAGAAAAATATTAATCCTCCAACTCTATGTGTTAACCACTTATCAATTTTATTACTATTACTTTCTTTAACAGGGTCGAATGGTTTGAATACATTATCAAACAACAATTCGTTTATGTGGTTGAAACGTGCAATGGTTTCTTGCGCTTGTGCTTTCTGTGGGTTGAAATTATATTTCTCGCCAAGCGATTTTAGTTTTTGTTTTTTTTCTTCTGTTAGATGTGCAAGCTCATGGTAATGATGTGCTAATTCAAATGCAACATAATCATTCGTTAATTCGAATTCTTCTTTTATTTCATCTATTAACTCTGGTGCATATTGTTTTATATCGGTTCCCGACTCAACTATTATCTTTTCGTCTATTTGTTTTTTTATGGCTTTTTTTAAATCATCAATACCTTCATTATTACGTGCACTAATTGCAATAACTGGTATTCCAATGGCTTGCGATAAACCTTCTATATCAATATTTAATTTCTGATCGCGTGCTTGGTCGATCATATTTACTGCCAACACACAAGGCAAACCTAAATCTAAAATTTGTGAGAATAATAATAAGTTTCTTTTGAGATTGGTTGCATCAACTACTACCACAATTACTTCCGGATAATCGGGGTTTGATGGGGAACCTAAAACTTGAAGGGCTATTTGTTCGTCTTGCGAACGAGGATATAAACTATACGTTCCAGGTAAATCTATAATGCGAGCAGATTGCTCTGCATTAATTTTGTAAAAGCCAATGAGTTTATCAACAGTTACGCCTGGGAAATTTCCAACTTTTTGATTCAGGCCGGTTAATGCATTAAATAAGGATGATTTTCCGGTGTTAGGATTACCAATGAGGGCAATATTAATTTCCTGCTTCAAATTATTAATTTCTTACTTCACTAAAATACTCTCTGCTTCTTTTTTGCGTAAACTTAATTTGTGGCCATATAAATGTATCGCAATTGGGTCGCCCAAGGGTGCGATATGCGCTACTTCTACTTCTTCACCAGGCAAACATCCCATTTCTAACAATCGGATGGATAATTCCTCATCTGTGAACGAATCAATAATAGCCTTCATTCCAGGTTGTAACTCTGCCAAGTTCCTTAGTTTCATTTTAATGGTTTTACGTAATAGAAATTATGTAAATCGTTTTTAGACTGAAGCCAATAATGGTTTCGCCTTTTAAAACGTTGCAATTTAGGGCTTATTTAAATTAAATCCAAATAACAATAGCGATTTGTTATACCTAAATAAGTGCTTTTTGGGTGTGGGTTTGGGTATTTGTTTTTGAAAAACGTGGGCAATCACATTTAGCCTTGCAAGCAGAAAAGCCGATGCTAATAAATAAGCCTACAATAATGCCAAGTAATATTTGTTTCGTTTTCATTATAAATACTTTAATAGCTAAAATTATGCATTTTTATTCGTTTTCCATAAAAATGTACTAATTATCAATCCTAAACTTGCTCCAATAGAATTAGCTAAAACATCTGCCCATTCTGCCGATCTATAGGTAAAAATAAACAGCTGGCTAAGCTCCATTAGGCCACCCCATGTAATACAGAATAAGAAAGAATAGAGGAATTTGTTTGAAGCGAGTGCTTCGTATTTTTTTTGTTTAAAGAAACCCCAGCTCATTGCCACCATCAAGTTTAAATAAAAAATGGAGTGTACAAGCTTGTCAGCTCCTTTAAATGCTAAAAGAGGGAAGTCTGGAATGCCGTCGCCTTTGGCATTGCTTAAATAGGTTATTAAGCAAAGCCATAGCAACCAAAATATGTTATATTTCCAAAAGGAATTAAGCACCAACTAGGGCTTGGTAATCGTCTGCAGATAGTAAACCCGCAACATCAGCAGCATTGCTAACATTTACTTTTACCATCCAACCATCACCATAAGGGTCTGAGTTTACTAGCTCTGGGTTAGCATCTAACATGGTATTCATTTCAATAACTTCACCCGCTACTGGCATGTATAAATCTGAAACTGTTTTTACCGCTTCAACAGTGCCAAAAACTTCTTCTTGCGCAACATCTTTGCCTATAGTGTTAATGTCTACGTAAACAATATCACCTAGTTCTCTTTGTGCAAAATCAGTAATGCCGATAAATGCAACATTGCCTTCTAAACGAACCCACTCGTGGTCTTTAGTGTACTTTAGTTCTGATGGAAAATTCATTGTATAAAATTTGATTTCCCAAAGTTAAATTTTTCTTGGAATAATTACGCACCAATATTAATTCTTAAACTAAAGCCTAAACTGGTAATAGCCGTTGGGAAGGTAGTGGAAATATAAGGCTTGGTAACCAACCTATCATAAAATAAACGTACTTGGAAGCGTTGGTTTAATACATACTCTACAGATGGCTTAATACTTATAACCCTTGATCCATTAATAATATCTGAAAATCCTTGATCCATTCTATGTATAGCGCCTCTATTAATTCTGATATTGAAATCGGTACGAACATTTAAATCGTTTTTCAATACCTTTTGTCCGTTACCGAAACTAAAAGGTAACTGTAAATTATTAGTAGTATAACCCAAACCAACGTTGTACTCATATGTATTTAATTGCTCAACACGTGTATTTGCAAAACTCAAACCTAAATTTCTGCTTTGCTTGTATTCCAACACAATGTTCAATTTGTTTTTCATGGTCATGTCGAACCCAATTAAAGGAGCAAAAGTTTCCGAAATGGTTACTTGTTGTATTTCATACTCTGGTACAAAGTTTCCATTAGCGGCATACTTTGTTGCAATGGTTGTTGGCCTATTAAAACTGTTTACGTTATAGGTTGAGGTGTACGCATGGTTTACGGTGAAGCTCGTAAAATATTCGTTTATAATTTCGAACTTCATAAAACCCGTATAATTTAAACGCCAGTTTGGTAATGGTATTTTAGGGAATGGATTTAAGCTTACAATATTAGTAGATCGGCCAGAATAAGTAGCTAAGAACGCAGGTATTAATACTTGTTGAGAGTACTTGCCATAACCATCATAAAAACCTGCAGTATCAAAAGTTGTAATTCCTTTTTCGTTGGCTAATCGTTGCGAAATGGCAAACCTGTTTTCTTGAAACTTCTCAAAAAAAGCAGAAGTACCATCATCACTTATGCCTTCAAATGCAGATCCTATAGTTACAATCGTCATGCTAAAATTACCCGTTTCAGTTTCTGCAAAAGATCTAAATCGTTGGTAGGTTCCGCTCGCCGGGTCGTTATCATACCTAAAAAACTCTTGGTAATTTCTGGTCATACTGCGTTGCATATTTATATCCAATCGCATATCTTTCATCGGCTCTATGTTCGCTCTTAAATTAAACTCTACTCTATTAGAACGTAAGTACCTGTTCGAAACAGAATCGTAGGTAGTAATCCATCCATTATCTGCTGCTTTAAATCTAATATCTTCCTGACTACCGAATACAAAACCAACACCCGGTGCATTTAATTTTCCGAAATCCATCCCCAACAAATCAGTACCTGGAATATAACCCGGCAATTGTTGCCCGTTAGTTTCACGGTAGCTAAAATTCACTGTGCGTAACATTATTAAGGTACGCGCCAATACTTTTTTGAAATCGTTTTTACTCATTGCTTTCGCTAAGCTATCTTCTCTTTCTTGCGCTGCTGTTTTATTTACTTTGAGTTTTTCTAGTGGGTTGCCATTATCTCTCGGCGACCTCGATCTGGTAGGAGTAATTAATGCTTTTAAATATTTCGATTTGCCATACAACTGCGTCATGTTAAACGTTGGGTTAAGCTGTATAGATTGGTTGTTAGAAATTGTATTTTCAAATTTTGGTGTTGCTAATGCCGCCGCTCGCCAATCATACCTCGCAGTATAAGTTGCCGTCATTTGTGTCCAATCCATGTAAGGCAATTTATTAATTGGCACCTGGTAGGTTAAATTAGAATTCTGATTGTAATCTGTTGTTCTTCCTAAGGTTTTAATATTGGTCAATAAAGAATCCTTTTCTTCTTTTGTATCTATTTTCCCAAACGGCTCATCTACTACTCCTAAATTATTGGCCGTAAAATCAAACTTCAAAGCACGTGTAATATCATAACGCATACCATACGTTCTCGTTATTCTGAAATTTTTATTGAATGTTTCATCAATTGGTAAGGTACCTGTATTAATATTTCGAACTTTGGTTTCACCATAAACCCTATCAACATCTATTCTAAAATCGAGTGCACTTGGTTTATAATTAAAATTAAAATCTTTAATAATTTTTAAATTCTGATTTTTTATTGCTTTGTCGAAAGGCCGTACTTCTTTAGGTGCATTGTTATAGTTATATGATAAGGCACCTCTGTGATTTTTTAAAATATTATACTCGGTATTGTAATTCCTACGGTATTGGTCGGCATAAGAATAGGTAACACTAAAATTTTCTACGTCGTATATTCTAACCGGTTTTTTAGTATCCACTCGGTCTTTTTTCACATTGGTAAAACTGATACTTTTTCTTCTGGTAAAATCTTCTGTAATTCTTTTTATTGAATCTCGTTCTGCAGCATTTAATTCCGACAATACATTTGATAATAAAATGTCTGGATTATTAGGTGCAAACTGCGGAGTGCTTATTGCTTGCGAATACGATACATACATTGGCACGCGAATGCCTGCTTTCTCTGGGAAAAATTTCCCTAGTTCAACATTAGATGTTACATCATACTGCTTATCGTCTGTTCTATTTCGTTCACTTACTTTTTTATCAATAGAACCAAAACCAAAGGTACTCTTGCTACCAGAAATGGTAACATTACCTAAGTCGGCTAATTGCGCACTCACTCTACCCGTTGCAGCCCAACCACCTTGCTCATCAAACTCGGTTAATAATAATTCGTTAAACCAAACTTGTACACACTTAGGGTCGTTTGGTGTTCCACTTCTATTTCTAATACCCACCACAATAGAACGCACGTTCCCTAGGTCGGGGTTACCTTTTATCCAAACCGTATTTTTACCATCTTGTACAGGGTACTCCACCGATACTGGCTCGCGAGAATTATTTCGCCGCTGTTTTGCTAATTGTAAAACAGAAAGTGGTAACGATAATTTATTTGCCTCCGGCCAAATTCCTTCTGGTGTTCTCTCATTCGCAGGAGTAATGGTTAAAGGAATTTCGTACTCGTAATAGTTATCTGTATAATCTATACCGAAACGAATAAAAGCTGTCATCTCATTATTCTCCACTTCTTCCCCTTCAGCATGTATAAACATCTCCACTTTTTTATAAGATCTAAAATCGAAGCCCGAAATTTTATAAGCTTTTACTTCATCATTCTTTTTAAAATTACAAGCATTTAATAATAATGCTTGTTCGTTTACGCGTGTAGTTCCTCTTACATCTTGTAAATTTCTTTCTTGTATAATACCAGGTGGCAACACATAAGGTATAGGAGTTCTACTTCCGTTCTCTTCTATGTTGATGGTAGATAAATCGAAAATCGCATCCGATTTTGCTTCTGTGCCTTCGCCCGAAACTACTGTAGGTTCAATTCTTCTCCACTCTCCTCTTACTAATTGCAAACGTGCAAATCGCAAGGTTACAGTATCGTTAAAATTGGTTAAAAATGCACGAACAAATCGTATCGCTCTAAAATCTTGTATATCACCAACTCGTTTTTCGTATTTCGATAATGGAATTCTGAATTGATACCATGTAACATTTTCTGTTCTACCATTTGCTAATTTTACAGGAGCAACTACTTTATCGGTCACAAACGAATTTTGATCTGGGTTTTCTAAATCGCCCGGACTTAACCTAACTCTGTATTGAAAATATTCGTCGCGATCACTCTGCGCATTATCTCTATTAATGTCTTCTGTATCTGGTGTTGGAGTTGCAGCTGTATTACTAATGCCTGTTTTTTCTGTTGATTGTTGTTCTGTTGGAGAGTTGCCTTCTAGTCCGTTGTATTTTTTATAACGATCGCGTACCGATGCTTGTGCATTATCATATTCATTACCTCTATAATATGCATAGTTATCGCCGGCTGGATCGGCAAGTGCTAATTGATAGGCTTGTGAACTAGCTCCAAAGGTTTGCTCTAATAAATCTAAATAGGCATTCTTAAAAAATACTTTTTCTTCGTTGTCATTTAATCCATCTAAACCAACATCCTGAAACTGGCGTGCATTATTATCGTTATCAAACGCTTGGTTCAACGGAGGAACTGTTCCTACACGCCCCCAAATTGTACTGTCGTATCTTGCAGCGTCACCATCTTTTGGCAATGCGTTTTCTATCGATTCTTTACCGTCTTTTAAAATATCTTCGGAAATACTTCCTAAGTTAAAATACAAATCGCCACCCGCAGAACCTTCGTTATAAATAAATGGATCCATCATCCAAAATTCAATAAACTCAACGTTCAATGCTTCAAAATCATTTGTTTCTAACCTTCGCATTATACCACCCCAAGAGTTGTTCGGATCTTTAAAAGTACCATCTGCGTTTAGTCTGCTTACACTAAAATTATAAGGTCCTCTTTCTCTCGGGAAATAAGTTAAATCTAAGGTCGATAAAATATTAGGTTGTCCTGTTGGAATTTGTTTGTTCGGGAAAACTTCTTGTTCTGTAACTTCTCTTACGTAATGGTTTGATAGTTGAACCCTGTCATTCCTAATGTGCACAGGAGTTCTGTTATCGGTTCTGCTATAAAATAAATTATCAATTTGATAAAATGCTAAACGAGCTCTGTTAAAACCATAAGTTAAATCGTTGTATAAATTTCCTTCGGGAAACATTGCAGGGGTACTCGATAAATACCAAGAGGTCGAACTTTTCAAATCAATGGATGATCTACTTCCTTCAAAATCGTCGATGTAAGAAATACCACTTTTATTAGTTTCTGTATTTAATAAACGAGAGTGCCCTGGGTCTAATCGTGCATACTCCGCAGACACTGTTATGTTAGAATTTGCTTTTGTTTGTATTAAGGGTATTCTATCAACCAAAGTGGTTAAAAATCTTGAATCACTTCTATAATTTAAATCAACCCCATACATATTATTAGCAATGGGCTCATCGCCTATGTTTACTTTTTGTGTTAAGGGTCTTTCAGATAAACGTAAAAAGGTACCTCCTAAATTTAATTCATCGTTTACCTTGTAATCAAATCGGGTTCCAATAAAAGTTCTAGATTGCACACCGAATAAGGTTGAACTTTCTAAGTCAACAGTTAAAGGTGCACCATTACTCAACAAAGCTGCATTCGTAATTTTTACTCTTCCAATATTATAATCAACGGTATAATCTTGCCCTTCAACCAATACTTGCGTACCCGATTTTACCACTACCGAACCTTGAGGTATGTTAATTGCATTTAATGAAAATTCAGAATTACTTGTTGATTGGAAGGAACCTTGTATGGTGAATTTGTTTTTTCGGGGTAATTGTTGTGCTTTAAATTTTGTTGAATCGTAAAGTTCAGTAAAAGCAATGTTGTGCGCAACTACAGTATCGCCATCGGCGGCCAATAAGCCATACAGATACGAGCCGAAAGGTTCTATTTTAGTAAAAATAATTCTTCCATTTGCCGGGTTCACGGTAATGTTCGGAACAAAGTCGAAAACACCATCAGGAGTAAGCGTTTGTTTTACATCCAACTTATCTAAACCTAATACTCTTATAAGTGGCAAGTTTTTAACGTTCGCTGGGCCATCAGAAATATAGTTTACATTGTTCGCCGTTTTTTCATCTAAATACATTACATCCAATTTAAATTCTTCAGAATTTACTTGAAATGCATTTAGCGAATAAATATTTTTCATCATTAAATCCCAAGTTGGCAAACTTGTTTTTAACGATACGTTTTTTAATAATTTAGTAAAAAGTACAGTTGGCGGATTGGTTTCTTGTCGCTCGTTAGAAAATTCACCGACTGTATATTCAACACCGTTTAGGGTATATCGGTAGGCAACCGCTAACACTTCATCGGCATTTAAGGCTGCATTTAAAGAGATGTAACCAAGCTGAGGGTGGAAGGTGTATTCTCTGTCTAATAATTTTCGTGCTCTTATTCTGGCATAGTTGTCGGGACCACCGGTTGCTGCAAAATAGCTACTCAAAGAATTGTCGCCTACGTTTCTGGCAGAGGCTGGTATAATGTCTAATAAATTATTAGATGCATCTACTTGATCTGTTTTTACAGAGTTCGGATAAGGGCTTGCATTTTTAATTAGGTTAGGATCGGTGGTATAGGTTCTACTATTTTCCCCTAAATCAATTAAGGCCAAAATGTCTCTTGTATTCTCATCGCCCACACGGTTTCTAGAAGTTACCCAAACTTCTACTCTCGAAATTAAAATATTAGATTTTATAATTGGGGGTTCATCTAACGATCGGTCGTATTGATCTCTAAAATATTGTGCTAAGAAAAAGTGTTTGTTGCCTTCGTAATTATCCGCTAAAAATTTGAACTCGGTTTTTTGCGAACCGTTGGTAATTTTAATTTGTTTCTTTTCACTTTTTTGTTGAGAGAATACAGAGGTTACCATTAACTTACCAAATTGCAATTGAGTTTTTACCCCAAACAAACTTTGCGAACCACTAATTAAACTTGAGTTTAAGGGAAGTGATACGTTTCCTAATTCAATCTTTTTTATAATCTCATCTTCATAACCGGTATACTCCAACTTCATTTGGTTTTCAAAATCAAATGTTGCTTCGGTATTGTAGTTTACAGATGTTTTTAATTTATCGCCAATATTACCAGTTACGTTTAATTGTATTTTCTGATCAAAATCAAACTGACGAGTTTTACGTTGGCGTTCGTTTAATAATGGATTATCGTTTTTATTAAACCTACCTGCAAAAATTAATTCTGCAGTTCCTTGTGGGCGAATGTCGACTTTACTACCACCAAAAATACGATCGAACACTTGGTTGTTTACGTACAGTTTTGGTACCATACCATTTGGAGATATTAGTTGAGTTTCGGCCGAGCGTTGTTTCCAATAATCGAATTTAGATTTTTTAGATTCGTACAATTGGTACTCTTCAAAAGTCATGTAAACTGGCGACTTGTAAAATTTACCGCCAACACTTTCTGTAATTACATACATTTTAGTTTCGGGGTCGTACTCTACTTTACGCTCAACGTTCGGGGGGTCTTGTAAATCAATTTTCTTTTTTGGACCATTGTCTGTGGCTGTTCCTTGGAATTTAGTAACTGTATCTATTGCAGAAATAATAGGCAGTTCAAATTCAGAGATAGTCGACTCGGCGCTCCACACAATTGAGGCAGCAGCAAAAAGTGATATCACTGTAATAAATAACCTAAAAATGGACTTCCTACCTGTAGTACTAGTTTTCACCTAAAAAAATTAACGGTCTTTTATAAATTCTTGAGTGCTAATTTAATCAGGCGTTCTACGCTAAGCGCAGATCCTTCCGCTCTGATAATTTGTTCGAGTGCTTTTTCGGCACTCAACTTTGCAAAACCCAACATTACCAATGCTGATAACGCTTCTTCTTTTGCTGTATTGTTTGAAGGGAGCGATAAAAGTGTTCCTGAGCCTTCTTTTTTTAATTTATCCTGCAATTCCAAAATTAATCGTTGTGCAGATTTAGGCCCAATTCCTTTTATTTTCTGTACCAAAGCAACATCTCCACGTACAATGGCTTCTTGTATTTCTTGTGGAGAAATAGAGGAAAGCATCATTCTGGCAGTATTTGGGCCAATTCCCGAAACAGATATTAAATGGGTGAACAAACGGCGTTCGCTTTCATCAAAAAAGCCATACAACACATGAGCATCTTCTCTGATGCTCAAATATGTATAAATCAATATAGATTCTATTTCTTGTATTTGCGCGTAGGTATGTAAGGAGATATTGATAAAATAACCCACGCCCGATGCTTCAACCACCACATGTGTGGGTGTTTTTTGCACTAATTTCCCTTTAATATGATTAATCATTCTCTATTTACGCAAACTGCTAATTTTTTCCTTTAATGTTCTTCGTGGCGAACCATTCTTAACATCGTTTAATTCTTCTTCTTTAGATTGTGCATCTACTACCGCAATGGTAATCATGTTTACAATTTCGCGCACAGATGAGCCTAATTGTAAAATGTGAACAGGCTTTTTCATTCCAATTAAAATCGGACCTACCGCCTCGGCACCACCAATTTCTTGTAAAATTTTATAGGCCGAATTTCCAGAATCGAGGTTCGGGAAAATCAATGTATTTGCGGGTTCTCCATTTAAGGTAGAAAAAGGATAATTATCTTTTAACAAAGTTGAATTTAAGGCAAAGTTTGCTTGCATCTCACCATCAACTATTAAATGAGGATAACGTTTATGCAATTTCTCTACTGCTTGGCGAACCTTAATAGGATTGGCAGTTTCAGAACTTCCAAAATTAGAGTAAGAAAGCATTGCAATACGAGGAGTAATGTTAAACTTCTGTACAGATTTTGCTACTACTGAGGTAATATCCACCAACTCATCAACCGTTGGATCTATATTTACCGTAGTATCTGCTAAGAAAATTGGCCCTTGTTTCGTTAACATCAAATACATACCTGCTACTCGCTCCACTTCTTCGTCCATGCCAATAATTTGTAATGCAGGGCGAATGGTTAATGGATAATTTTTTGTTAAGCCAGAAATTAACGCATCGGCTTCTCCCACTTCTACCATCATAGCACCGAAATGATTTCGATCGCGCATTAATTTTTTCGCTTCGTAATAGGTAATGCCTCTGCGTTTACGTTTTTCAAACAAAACTTTTGCGAAACTATGTAAATGCTCCTCTTCATAGCGAGGGTCAATCATTTTTACATCTGCTAAATCTAAATTATGCTCTTTAATTAACGATTGAATTTTTTCTATGTTCCCTAATAATATTGGGAATGCAATACCTTCGTCTTTTACAATTTGAGCAGCCTTTAAAATCTTGTAATTATCTGCCTCTGCAAACACCACACGTTTAGGGTTGCCTTTTGCTTTTACAGAAATTGCACGCATTAACTTATCATCTAAGCCTAATCTCTTTTTCAATTCTTCTCTGTAAGCTTCCCAATCTTTTATCGGATGGCGTGCCACTCCAGATTCCATCGCTGCTTTTGCTACTGCAGAGGATACTTCTGTAATTAATCGTAAGTCTAACGGTTTTGGTATGATGTAATCTTTCCCGAAGGTTATGTTTTTTTGATTGTATGCTAAGTTTACTGCTTCTGGTACTGGTTTTTTTGCTAAATCTGCAATAGCACGCACCGCTGCAATTTTCATCGCTTCGTTTATTTGTGTTGCTCTAACATCTAAGGCTCCTCTAAAAATGTAAGGAAAACCCAATACATTATTTACTTGGTTAGGGAAATCAGAACGACCCGTTGCCATAATAATATCGTTACGAGTATTAATCGCTAAATTATAATCGATTTCTGGATCTGGGTTTGCCATGGCAAACACCACTGGGTTTTTAGCCATCGATTTTAGCATGGCAGGTGAAATAATATTTGCACCAGATAATCCAATTAACACATCCGCATCTTTTGCTGCTTCTTCTAGTGTGCTAATTTTTCTGTCGGTTGCAAAAAAACGTTTTGTTTCATCCATTGCTGCAGTACGGTCGGAGCGAATTACTCCTTCTCTATCAATCATCACAATGTTTTCTTTCTTCGCACCAATCTCTAAGTATAATTTAGAACATGATATAGCTGCTGCCCCTGCTCCAATTACTACGATTTTTACTTTATCTATTTTCTTTTTCTGAATTTCTAATGCATTTAACAATGCTGCTGCAGAAATTATGGCCGTACCATGCTGATCGTCGTGCATGATCGGAATTTTCAACTCTGCTTTTAACCTACGTTCTATTTCAAAACACTCTGGTGCTTTTATATCTTCTAAGTTTACGCCTCCAAAAGTAGGCTCTAAAGCTTTTACCGTGTTTACAAATTGATCAACATCGGTAACATTTAACTCAATATCGAATACATCTATATCAGCAAATATTTTAAACAAAATGCCTTTACCTTCCATTACAGGCTTAGATGCTTCCGGACCTATATTCCCTAAGCCTAGCACTGCTGTACCATTGCTTATTACTGCCACCAAATTCCCTTTGGCTGTATATTTATAAACGTCTTCTACATTTTCTTTAATTCTTAAACATGGCTCTGCAACCCCTGGAGAATATGCTAATGAAAGATCGCGCTGTGAATTAGTAGATTTAGTAGGAATTACCTCAATCTTACCGGGTCTGCCCTGCGAATGGTAATCCAATGCATCCTGCTTACGATTATTTTTACTCATTTTTCTTAATTTCTAACCAATACAAGCTTCAAATATAAGGATTCATGCTGAAAAAAGCGCTTTTAAAAGTTTTCAAATTACATAGTAAGGGTAGCGGCAATTAGGGCTTGTCTTATTGCAAAAAACTATTCAAAATGAAACACTTAACTATTTATTTGCTATGCTTAATTATATCTCCTGTATTTGCACAAAAAAGCTACAGAAATATATTAAATAAAGATTTAAGCATCCAATCTAAATCGCTTGTCGACTTCAACAAAAAAAATGATGCCAAAAAAGCAAATAGTTTAACCAAAACTATCGATCGCTATTTCTGGGATCAAGATCAACAAGATTGGTATTTAAACAACTCGTCGATTGTTAAATACTTAAATAAAGGCGAAACTGAAGAAATTATTGAGCATGATGCACAAGGACTTCCGTTTGCTAAAACAAGCTATTTTAAATCTATAGATGGTAAAATTATAGGCAATATTCAATATAATTATGTTGATGGTGCTTGGTTGCAACATTCGAAAATGGAAACAGAATTTAATGAGCAAACCGAAGAAGTACGAAATGAATATTTTTCATTTGTAAATTCTACATGGGTATTAATAAGCGGAAGCAAACAAACTACCGAAAAGAAAACTCCTTTAGAAGAAATCAACATTCAATATTTTTTTAACGAAAGCACTAAAATATATGAGCCTTTCCGCAGAACAATAAGTACATATAATAACTTAATATTGGAACAATGTATTTTTCAAGAATACCTACAAAACGAATGGAAAAATATAAGCGCAGAAGGGTATGATTATGATCATCAACAAAAAATAAGTTCTATTTATTATATGGTTTGGGACGGAGTAACTTTTCAAAATGAAGAATTATATACTAACATCATTTGGCACGATTTTGCAAATGGCAAATTCTCTCAAATGGAATTGAAAAAATGGAACGGAACTAATTTCGTTAATTATCAAAAAGCCGTTTATCAATACGGAATACAAAACAATGTAATTGCAATTACTTTCGAATACAAAAACAATGAATGGGTGTATGTATATAGAATTTCTGAGGAATACGATAGGTTAAACAACCCTAAATCATACAAAGTAGAAAATTATGTAGAAAATAATTGGGATGTATTGGTTGAAAGTAAAATAGATTACACATACGATTCTCAAAACAGATTAACAGAAACAATTACAAAAGTATATGATGGTAAAAAATGGATAAATGTTTCTAAAGAAAATATATTTTACAATACAGGAACCACTGGAATTAACGAATCAAAATTGAATGTAAATGTATATCCAAACCCTAGTACGGATTATGTAATGGTTGAAACGAAAAGCACTAATGCTGCAACCATCAATGTTTATTCATTAAACGGACAATTAGTAATTTCTATTCAATCAAACAACTTATCTGAAGAAAAAATCGATGTGAGTGTTTTACAAAAAGGGATTTACTTGCTAGAGATTAATCAAGGCTCTGAAATTTATACTAGCAAACTTTTAAAAAATTAGCTAATTAACTAATTAGCTAATTTTTTAACCTTTTTTAGCAATTTTTAAAAGCATTCCGGCTTTTAGTTCATCACTATTTTTCATGCCGTTTAATTCTTTAATTAACTCCACGGTCATTCCAGCATATTTTTTGGCGATACTATATAAAGTGTCGCCTTTTTCTACTTTATGAAATACATATTTAGACTCGGTATTACGCTCAGGAACTTTAGCAATTGCTTTTTCACTTTCGGTTGTTTTAACCTCTTTCGCAATTAATTTTTGTTCCACTTTTTTTATGGTTAATTCTTGCCCTGGTTTAATAACCGAATTTTTCATTTTGTTCCATGTACGAATTTCTTGTACACTTACTTTATTTTTTTGAGCGATGGTTGATAGGTAGTCGCCTTTTTTAACTTTATACTTAACAATTTTTTCTACATTCACCAATTCCATTACTGGGATAGCTTTTGCAGGAGTTTCTTCTTTTAATTCTTCCTTATTTTCTTCCGTATTTGTAGTAGTTGCAACTGCTGTAGTATTTACTACACTTGCCTCTTCTACTATTTCTTTCTTCTCTGTTTTTATCGGAACACGTTTAGCTATTTTTACTGTTTCAGTGGTTTTAATTAACAATGACTGTCCAGCCATTAAATTATTTTTCTTCAACTTATTCCATTTCTTAATATCTGTTATTCCAACATTATATTTATCGGCAATCAAACTCAAATTTTCACCTTTCTTTACCTTATGTCTTTTTGAAACATTTTTAGTTACATACTCATACGTAACTTTTTGTTTCTCTCCATCAACAGTTTCTTTGGGAGCTGTTTTAGAATTCTTTGCAATAGCAGTATTTACTTGTGGTGTAGGGGCTTGCAATTGTTTTTTAATTTTCAATTTCTGACCTCTATAAAGTGCGTTCTTTTTTAAATTATTCCATTTCTTAATATCAGAAACACTTACATCATACTTGGCAGATAATTTACTTAAGGTTTGTCCGCGTGTAACTACGTGCGTTTTGTATACCGTACGCGATTTTGCCATCGGGTCGGCATTTAACACAAAAATTTGATCTTTGGCTTCTGTTGGAAAAAGTGCGTATAAAGAATCTTTGTAATTATGTACTAAATCTCTCCTGGTAGCTGGTAATTTTAAAGCAAAAGATTGAGTATAAGCAGGCACAAAATCTTTTTTAAATTGAGGGTTTAAAATTCTCAACTCATCAGCATTTACACCACATAGTTGCTCAATATCCTTAAAATATACTGGTTTAGTAATGTGTAAGGTATCTGTTAAAAAACTAAAGCTCGGATAAGTTGGGTACAAATTATGCGCTTCTGCAAAGGTCATAATATAATTTGCTGCAATATATGCGGGCACATATCCGCGTGTTTCTTGTGGTAAATACTGGCGAATTTGCCAAAATGTTTTTTGTCCACCTCCAGCTTTTCTAATTGCGCGGTTTACATTACCCGGACCACAATTATATGCTGCAATAACTAATAACCAATCGCCGTATCTGCGATACATGTCTACAAAATATTTTGCAGCTGCATGAGTAGCTAAATAAGGGTCGCGGCGCTCATCAATATGCGAGGTGATTTCTAAATCGTACATCTTCGCAGTAGTAAACATAAATTGCCACATGCCCGTTGCTCCTACAGGAGAAACTGCGTATGGGTTTAATGCCGATTCTACAATTGCTAAATATTTGAATTCTGCTGGTATTTTATACTCTTTAAAAACTCTCTCCACCATAGGGAAATAGAATTCAGATAAGCCTAACATTCTTTCTACTTGCTCTCTTCTACGGAAGGCATACAAATCAATATAACCTTGTACGTATGAATTATAGTCTAATGGAATGCTGCGTGTAATTGAGTCTAATCGATGTTTGTAAACTTCCGTTGCAAATCGGGGGGGTGTGTTTAATTTTGATAAATCGACTTCTGGAATTACAAAAGTGGTATCCTCAGGATTTGATTTACTGATGATTGAAAAATTTTCAGACTTGGCGCTGCTGATTGAGAGAATAAAAAAAAGGGCAATCGCGGAAACGACAAATTTTATGTTTTTCATGCTAGTAATTGTTAATGTAAATGCTACATTCTAATTGTATATTCTTGCAAAATAGTAAATTTTAGCTATTTATGTTGATTTTTTAGCTTTTTTGCTCTAAAAACCCAGCAAATTGCAATATTTCTTGCTCTTGGAAATGCTTTCCAATTATCTGTAGCCCGATAGAGAGCCCATTTGAATGAGTTGCTCCAGGTATAGAAATTGCTGGCAATCCTGCAAGAGAAGCTTGAACGGTAAAAATGTCGGCTAAGTACATTACAACCGGATCAGATGTTTTTTCGCCTAGTTCAAAAGCCGTACTTGGGGCAGTTGGCAAAATCATCACATCGTAGTTTGATAATATTTCGAGTGATTTATCTCTTATTAATCGTCTTACTTTTTGAGCTTTAGCATAATATGCATCGTAATAGCCAGCGCTAAGCACAAAAGTGCCTAACATAATTCTACGTTTTACTTCTTCACCAAAACCCTCTGTCCTAGAAAGTTTATAAGTTGATTCTAAATCCGTAGCATTTTTACTTCTATAGCCGAAATGCACGCCATCATACCTAGATAAGTTAGAGGATGCTTCGGCAGTGGTTAATATATAATAAGTAGGTACTGCGTATTTTAACAATGGAAATTGAACTTCCTCCACCACAAATCCTTGCGATTTCAAATATTCAATTTTATCAACCATCATTTGTTTTACTTCTGGGTCTAGGCCTTCTGCATGTAATGCTTCATGCAAATACGCAACTCTTGGTTTAGTTTGAAGAGTTAAATTAGAAGTATAAGAGGGCACTTCTTTGGCAGAAACAGTGCTATCGTGCTCATCTTTGCCAGCAATTACCTCTAACAATAATGCCGAGTCTGCTACCGATTTTGTAATTGGCCCAACTTGGTCGAATGATGATGCATATGCAATTACACCCCAACGTGAAACCCTCGCATATGTTGGCTTTAGGCCAACAACTCCACAGAAAGAAGCAGGCTGGCGAACTGATCCACCTGTATCGGTTCCTAAAGATGCTAAGCATAAATCTGCTTGTACAGAAACTGCCGAACCTCCAGAAGATCCACCCGGTACTAGTTTTTTATTTTGATAATTTTTTACACTTCCGTAATGCGAAGTTTCATTAGAAGCACCCATGGCAAACTCATCGCAATTTACGCGGCCAATTATTATGGCATCTTCGGCTAAGATTCTTTCTACTACGGTTGAGGAAAAAAGAGATTCAAATCCTTCTAAAATTTTTGAGGAGGCAGATACTTTATGGTTTTTATAACATATCATATCCTTAATACTAATTACCATTCCTGCTAATTTACCAGCAGTGCCATTAGCCATTTTATCATCAATTATTTTTGCACGCTCTTGCGCTTCCGAACTATATACTTCTATAAAAGCATTTAAATCAGTGTTGGCATTTATTCTCTCCAGATAATAGTTTACTAAGGCTTGTACAGTGGTTTTCCCTTCCTTAATATCCGAACGTACCTCTGCTAATGATTGATAGTTTCTCAATTTTCAAAAATGTAAAATATGCGAAAACGATTATTTACCTGAATTTAATTTATCAGATTCTTTAGAATCCATACTGTCTTCAATGTCGCGTTTAACGCCATTTGAAGCATCTTTAAATTCTCTGATTCCTTTTCCTAAACCTCTCATTAATTCTGGAATTTTCTTTCCACCAAATAATAATAAAGCAAGTACTACAATCAGAATAACCTCTTGGCCACCAAGATTAAATAATAATAAAGTTGAACTTAACATGATTAAGATATTAATATGCAAAAATAGGTTATTTTCTGCGTAATGACGAAAAATAGTAGGGAAATATAGCAATTAGCGTGCTAACCACTCCACAGGGTTCATCTTGTTTATGCCTTTCCAAATTTGCAGTTCCATACTAGAAAGCTGGTCTTCTGTGGTTACTGTACCAATAGTTTGTTTCGTTTTAACCTCTTGACCCATTTTTACAGATACACTTGATAAATTAGAGTATACCGTAGTAAACTCCCCATGGTTCACAAGCACTGCATACATTCCGCCAACAATTTGAATAACCCCAGAAACCTTACCATTAAACACAGCCCTTGTGGCTGCACCAGAAGTGGTTTTTATGTCTATCCCGTTATTTGAAACCATTACTCCTTTTAATTGAGGATGCTCATGAGTACCAAAAAACTCAATTATAGTGCCTTTTTCTACTGGCCAAGGTAATTTGCCTTTGTTATTTTTAAAATCGTTGGATAATTTTTGAGCTTCTGGCGTAAGTGCCAAATTAGAGGAGCTGTTTTTATCACCTGTTGGCATTTTAGTCCCTTTGGCCTTTGCTTCTGCTTCTGCCTTTTTACGTGCTGCCTCTATTTCCCGCTTAATAATATCCTGAATCATCCTATCAAGCTTTTTCGCTTGGGCTTGTTTCTGCGCAATTTGCTTTTTTAAGGTACCTTCTTTTACCGACAATTGCTTTGCAATAGTTTCCTTTTGGTTTTTTTCTTTCCCAAGGGTTACTTTTTCTTTTTGCTCATCTACCAATAAGGTGTTTTTCACCTTTTTATTATCTTCCAACTCTAGCATCTTATCCTCTAATCGATGTTGTGCATCCTCAATGTAACGTGCTTGTTTTTGGCGATATTCCGAAAATTGTTGAAGGTATTTTAAGCGTTTGTATGCTTGGTTAAAATTCTGCGCAGCAAAAACAAACATCAATTTATTATAGGAGCTTTGGTTTCTATGTGCAAACCTAATCATCGCAGCATATTCTAACTTTAATTGCTCTAATTCGTCTTTTAATTGTTGTATTTCGGTATTCGTTTTTCCAATTTGCCCGTCTAACATCCGAATCTCTGAACTTATGGTATTTATTAGCCTCTCGCGAATCTCAATTTGTCTAACTAATGCGTTTAGCTGACTTAATGTAGCCTTTTTATTTTTTTGAGTTTGTTGTAATATTTTAGTGGTTTGTGCAATCTCTTTGGCTAACTGTTTCTTTTTATTTTCTAAGGTAGTTTTGTTTTGCTCTTGCCCCATAGCAATGCCAAATCCTATAAATAGAATCAATAAAACGGTTATGTATTTTATTTTAGTCAAACTTTTTTGGCACATTAAATGGGAATTCTAATTTATCAACTTTTTCTACTTTAACATATTCTAGGTTCAATGATAAAGATTCTTTTTCAGAACTGGTAGTTGAACTTATTAAAAACGGGAAATTCATTGTATCAACCATTTTAAAGCCGCCATAATTTATAGCTACTCTTTTATTGATATACCTGGAGTCTTTTAAATTTACACTAAGTAATTTCAAGTCTTCTATTCGAGCAACAACTGTATAGCTTAAAAAATCTTTTACCCCTAAAAACTGATAGGAATATTCTGATTGGCTTAAGGTTGAATTCATATAGTCGAAGTTCTTAGGCGTATTGCCTAACATTAAATCTTGCAACATATAGAAATCGATATTCATGTTTAACATTTCAGATAAAAACTGAAAATCTTTCACTATGTATTGTTTATTTAATCGATCCAATAATCGTATGCTATCTTTATTTATAAGTGCTCTTGCCACTTCAATTCCACCAATGGCATTTACAGATATCCATATTTGCTCGTCTTTTTGCATGCGTAAATTAAAAGTTAAATTGAAATCTTTGCCATCTCTATTTACTTTTACTTTAGCTTTTGAGCTTAAATATTGGAAACTAAAATCTGATTTCGGAAGAGAAGGCACGATTGTGCTTTTTAACATTTCTTCTGCAGATACTTGTATTTGTTGCTGCTTAGGCAACTGAACAACTTTCTTAGTTCTACATGCCGAAAAAGTAAATACACTTAGTACGATTAATATTCCTGCTGTAGTTTTATTCATAGTATTTTTTATCCTGAATCTTTTTCTTCAATGTTTCTGATGGAGTAGCCAGTTCTGCAGCCTTTTTCCATTGCACTAGTGCATCGTCTACTTTATTTAAGTAAAATAAGATATCGCCACTATGTTCTACAATAGTTGCACTAGTCGCTCCACCTGCTGTTAATGCTTTCTCTATCCAAATTTGCGCATCCGAATATCTTTTTAATTGAAACAATATCCAGGCATACGTATCTAAGAAAGAAGAATTATTTTTTAATAACTCATTTGAACGCGCCGACATTTCTAATGATTTCTCTAAACGTTCGTTTCTTAATGATAAATAATAGGCATAGTTGTTTAACACATACGGGTCGTTAGGTTTTATTTCTAATGCTTTGTCATAGGCCTCATCAGATTCCTTATGCTTTTTTAAACTATGGTAAGCATCTCCTAAACCTGCATAAATTTGCGACTCTGTATCTTTATTGGGTAAGCCCAACATCAATGCATTTTTGTAGGAATTTACAGCTCCTTCAAAATCTTTTATTTGCACTTTTGCTATTGCATTTAAATAGTGTACCAATTGCTGCGCCGGAAATAATTCTATTGCTTCGTTAGAGGTTTTTAATAAGGATGTGTAATCAGCCAAATCAACTTCTATAAACATTAAATTTTGCCATACTGCAAAAACTTTTTTATCAAGCGCAATTGTTTTCTCATAAGCTTCTTTTGCCTTTTCTAATTGTTTATCTTGATATAAAAAATCAGCGTAAATAGCTGTAGCCTTTGGATCTGTTGGATGCGCTGTAACCATTAATTCCGAAAGAAGCAATGCTCTCTCCTTCATCTTGGGGTCGTCTAACACACTAAAATAAGGCGATAAGATTCTTACTTTTTGATCAATGTTTAAGTTCGGGTTTGCAAATGCTTTTTTTAAGTACTCATAAGATTTGCTTTCGTCTTTTTTCTCTCTATAATAATCGGCCAAAGCTAATTGTACGAAACTATTGTTGGGATCTGTTTCAGCTATTTCTTGTAATACTAAAATCGCTTTGTCGAGTTTTTTATTAGCCAAATAAATTTCAGCTAAATTCATTTTATACCTAACTTCTGTAGGGTCGCTTTTTATTAATCGTATGGCTTCTTCGGCAGCTTTATCAACCTTGCCTAACTTTAACCAGATTTTCTGCTTTTGGTTAATTAAATCTTCATTTATACCAATACTTTTTTCAATATCATCATACGTTTTTATTGCACCCTTGTAATCTTGTAAAAAAATTTTAACAGAGGCTAAATCAAAAAGCAATTCAAACTTTTCAGGATGTTGCTTAATTAATTTTTCATAAACCACTAAGGCAGATTTGTAATCGCCAGTATTTTCTAATGCTTTTGCATACGAATTTAAATACCATTCATTAGTAGGTTTCAACTCAGAAGCCCTTGCTAAAGCTGCAACAGCAAGGCTGTATTTTTTTTGCTTAGTGTATAACAAGCCTAATTCAAAAAAGGCAGCATCATTCGTTGCCGATATTTCTACAACTTTAGTGAAATTGCGAATGGCAGCCTCTTCATTATCGACATTCTTTTGCCTTAAGCCTTCAAAAAAATAAGTGTTAATTTTTTCTTGATCTTCGGCACTTATAGTGTCTACACTTGCTGTTTTGTTTCTTTTCTGTGCAATACTTTCTTCATTGGCAATTCCAACAAAAAAAACTAATAATAAAACAGAAAGAAAACTAGCTCTTTTGTATTGTTGAGTAATCGCTGATACTAAGTGATCCATTGGCTCCATTTAAATCTGCATAATGCCCCACCATAGAATTACTGATGTTACAAGCTTCTGCTTTTACATTTGTTTGAATAATACTGTTACTAATAACGGAGTCTACAAGCTTTGTATTGCTTCCTATTGAAACATGCGGACCAATTTTAGAATTCTCGATGTGTACATTTTCGCCAATGAAACATGGCTCAATAATTTCTGAATTTATAATGGTTGCTGAGTTTGCAATAAGCGACTCTTTTGTTTTAACATTTTCGAGTACACGTTGGTTTGTGTAAACGGTAGCATCTTTGTTACCACAATCTAACCATTCGTCTACTTTACCGGGAGAGAACTTGGTGCCTTTTTGCTTCATATTTTCTAGAGCATTAGTTAGCTGGTATTCTCCTTTCTCTTTGATGTCGTTATTCAATAAATATTCAATTTCAGATTTTAAATATTCACCATCTTTAAAATAGTAAATTCCAATAATGGCTAAATCAGAAACAAAAGTTTGAGGTTTTTCAATAAAATCTGTTATTTCATTTTCGGTGTTCACCTTTACTACACCAAATTGGCGTGGGTCTTCAATTTGTTGAACCCAAATAATGCCATCTTTTTCGGCATCTAAAATAAAATCGGCTCTAAATAAAGTGTCGGCAAAGGCCACTACCACTGGGCCTGTTAAACTATCTTTCGCACAGTAAATTGCGTGTGCTGTTCCTAATGCTTCTTTTTGGTAACATATTGTGCCTTTTGCACCTAAGCTTTCAGCAACTTTTATTAAGTTTTCTTCCGCTTCTTTCCCAAAATCTCCAACTATATATGCTATTTCTTCTACTTTCTGTCCGCAAACTTTGGCAATATCTTCCACTAGCCTTTGTACAATCGGCTTTCCAGCAACAGGAATCAATGGTTTTGGTGTTGTAAGAGTGTGAGGGCGCATTCTTTTGCCCATTCCAGCCATCGGTACTATTATTCTCATCTTCTTATTAATAATTATGTATCAAGGCCACAAAAATAAGAAAATAATTGAGTATCGACTAGCCAATACCCGTATGTCCGTAACCTCCAGCTCCCCGTTCTGTATTGCTCAACTCGTCTACTTGTTTCCATTCTACTACTTCGTGCTTGCTCACAATCATTTGTGCAATACGCTCGCCATTTTTAATAGTAAAATTTTCGTTGGAAAGGTTTACAAGCAAAATCTTAATTTCTCCTCTATAATCAGCATCAATAGTACCCGGAGAATTTAACACGGTTATCCCATATTTATAGGCGAGGCCACTTCTAGGTCGTATTTGAGCTTCGTAACCTTGAGGCAATTCTATATATAAACCTGTAGAAATTAATAAACGATGAAGTGGCGCTAACACTAATTCTTCATCAATATTAGCTCGCAAATCCATACCTGCAGAATAAAGTGTTTCATATGCTGGTAATGGATGGGTGGATTGGTTAACTATTTTTACTTCCATCGGTATTGTTGCGTAAACTTTTGAACTGTATAAATGTAAAGACCATGTATAAAATAAATAAGGTACTATCAATTAATTGATGCACTAAAAGTGTTTCATTAACTAACATTAATTTAAATGCTACCGAGCTAAAATAAAATAGCAACATCAATAATAAATATTTAACAATGGTTTTAACATCATAAGGCACGAAGTAATACTTCTGCCCAGCAGCATAACAAATTAAAGCCATCGAAATATAACATATAGCAGTTGCATAAGCAGAGCCCATGTAACCAAAAATTGGTATTAAAAGTATATTTAAAATGATGGTTAAAAATGCGCCTACTAAAGTTATGTAAGCACCGTAAATAGTTTTATCACTAACCTTGTACCATACAGAAAGATTGATGTATATGCCGAAAAATAAATTTGCAAATAACAATACAGGAACTACACCTAGTCCTTCTCTGTAACCATTGCCCAGTATAAGTTCTAGTAAATTCATATGCAATACAACACCTAAAAATATTACAGTACAAACTAGTACAAAATACTTCATCACTTTTGCATATACTATTGTAGCATCTATATTTTTATTGATAGAAAAATAGAAAGGTTCGGCAGCCATTCTAAAAGCTTGTATAGCGAGTGTCATAAAAATGGACAACTTGTATGCAGCATTATAAATTCCGATCTGTGCTAGTCTTTCTTCTGTTGTACCAGGCAAGTAATATTTCAACAAAATTCTATCCAAGGTTTCATTCGTCATGCCTGCCAAGCCACCAAACAACAAAGGCAATGCAAAAATATAAACGGGTTTCATTTCTTTCCAAGCCCATTGTAATTTTGCTTGTATTATTTCCTTATATAAAAATAATAAGGTTGAAAAAGTAGCTATAAATTGTGCTAAAAATATATAATAAACTTGATCTGTTTCTGCATAAAAAGAAGCCCAAATACTATCGGGGTGATTAGATTTCCAGTAAGGACAAAAAAGTAAAAAATAACAATTTAATAATACGTTTATAGTGATTACTGCTATTCGTACTCCCGCAAATTTAATGGGTCTGTTTTCTAATCTTAGTTTAGCAAATGGGATGGCAGTTATGGCGTCAATTCCCATAATTGCAATAAATAAATACAAATATTCTATCCTATATAAATTGGTTGTATTGCCTAAACTTAAGTAACAAAGCAAACTCGGAGAGGCTATATATAACAAGGCGCATAACGTTACACTTGTAAACAGTACGCTGCTAAATATTGAGTTGTAAAATTTTGAAGGTTCGTTTGATTTGGATGCAAAACGAAAAAAGGCAGTTTCCATGCCGTATAGAAACAAAATATTTAGAAAAGTAACATAGGCAAAGAGTTCACCTACCACTCCATAATCTTGTTGATTGCTCAACACTCTTGTGTGTAATGGAACCAAGGCATAGTTAAGCATTCTTCCAAGAACACTGCTTAACCCGTAATAAGCGGTTTGCGATGCTAATTTTTTAATGCTTGCCAAGCGTTTATTTTTTTATGATGAAATTGTTAAATCCTTGTAATTCTGCCTCCATTTTTTTAACGGTTTCTACTTCAGCTCTATCTGGTCCTTCATTACACCAATCTAAAAAATTATCAAGAATCCATTCATCTGCTTCGGCTTCTATATAAACAGTTCCATCCTCTTCATTTCTCACGAAACCTCTTACTCCTAATTGGTCGGCAACCGCCTTTGTACCATGTCTAAAAAAAACACCCTGAACTTTTCCGCGGATAATAATATTTATGTGTTGCATGTTAAATACTTAATTGTGCCAACTCGGCTTGTGCAACCCTAAATTCTTGCAACATGTTTTCCATTATTTTTGATGCAGGTAATACATCATTTATTAAACCTGCAATTTGGCCAATCTCTAGTTCGCCTTCTACCATATCGCCTTCAAACATGCCTTTCTTTGCTCTGGCTCTGCCTAATATTTCGGCAAGCTCATGCCTTAATGCGCCTCGTTCTTCTGCTTCGGTAATTTTCTGATAGAACTCATTTTTTATTAACCGTACGGGTACTAATTTTTTTAAGGAGAGCTGAGTGCCTCCTTCTTTTGTTTCTACTATTCTTTGTTTGAAATGTTCATGCGCCGATGATTCTACAGAAGCTGCGAACCTCGAACCTACTTGCACCCCTTCTGCTCCTAATGCCATGCATGCCAACATCGCTTTACCTGTTGCAATTCCACCTGCTGCAATTAACGGAATTTTCACCGCATCTTTAATCATTGGTATTAAACACAAGGTTGTAGTTTCCTCTTTACCGTTATGCCCACCTGCTTCAAAACCCTCTGCTACTATGGCATCTACTCCAGCCTCTTCGCATTTTAAGGCAAACTTTACATTTGCAATTACATGCACTACTGTTATCCCATGCTCTTTTAATTTAGCCGTCCATGTCATTGGGTTACCTGCCGAAGTAAATACAATTTTTACGCCCTCTTCAATTATAATTTCAATGTGTTTATCTATATCAGGATAAAGCAATGGTAAATTTACACCAAAAGGTTTGTCGGTTGCTTTCTTACATTTTTGTATATGCTCCTTTAATACTTCCGGATACATAGAGCCTGCGCCTATTAAGCCTAAGCCACCCGCATTAGAAACTGCAGAAGCTAATCTCCATCCACTACACCATATCATACCTGCTTGTATAATCGGGTATTGTATCCCAAATAATTTTGTGATTCTATTATCCATTATTTTTTTGTGGGCTCAAATTTAAAGGTCATGTAATACAACTGACGAACTTCTCCAGATTTTCTGGCAGCAACCCATCTAGGCATTAAGTTAATAATTCTTAATACTTCTTCATCGCATCCATATCCTAAACCTTTAATAATTTTTCTGCTTTCTTTTTCTGGGTAACCGTTTGCTCCAATTACAAATGAGGCAATAACAGTTCCACTTATATCAAACTCTTTGGCCACATTAGGGTAACGTAAGTTTGCTGCAATAAAATCTCTGTATTCTGTGGGTCCACCAACAAACAATGGTACCTGCGACAAATCTTTGTAAAAATTAGTGTCAACACCAGCTTGTATTAAAAAATGTTTCGCCAAGGTATCGGGTCTAGAAAACATTACTAAACCGGTAGTGTAATTATATCTGAAATTAATTTTTGTGCTATCATCATAAAACGACCAAACTCCTGTACGAACATTGTCTTTAAAGGATCCTTGTTTAGTCATTTTACCATTTTTCGGATTAAATCTTGCATAATATCCTAGCTTGGTAACAGTTGTAGAATCTTTCGTATCATACTCCTCTACTAAATACTTTGTTACTTTATGGTAAACTTTTTTTCGGTATAAACTCTGTGCCGATACACTTAAACTAACTAGTAAAATGAAACTTAAAATGCAGATTTTTTTTATTGACATACTTTATTGAATTGTGAGTTGTGAATTGTGAGTTGTGAGTTGTGAATTATGAAAAACTTATTTCTGTGCTATCTCCTAAATTTAAACTTTGGCTTAATCCTTTAAGCGAAGCATCGCTACCTACTAATGAGTCTTGAAGCACTACATCTTCTAATTGTGAAAACGAACCGATTATAGAATTTTTCAAAATAGAATGATCTACATAAGTATTTTCACCAATAGAAACATTTGGGCCAATGATAGAATTCTGTATCCTACAATTGGCAGCAATACTAACGGGTGGAATAATGATTGTATTGTTAAAAGCGTAGGATTCTTTGAGGTCCTGCCTGCTCAATAACATAGCGTTGGTAGCTAACAATACTTCTTTTTTACCGCAATCGTACCATTCTTCTACTTTGAACGATTTTATTTTAGCGTCCTTTTCAACCATATGCATTAATGCATCGGTTAATTGAAATTCATTATAGGTTCTTAAATTATTTTTGATGTTTTCATCGAGTGTATCCATCAATAATTTACCTTCTTTTATTTTATATAAGCCAACCATTGCCATGTTTGATTTTGGAATAATGGGCTTTTCTACTAAACGTGTTATAAATCCTTCTTCATCTGTTTCTACAACGCCAAAATTTCTCGGATCTTCAACTTTCTTAACACCAATTGCCGAAAAAGGTAAATTGATAAACTCATTTAAGTGAACATCAAAAATGGTGTCGCCTAATACAATTAATAATTGATCATTGGCATCTACAAATTCTTTAGCTGTCCAGATGGCATGACCAATTCCTTCCTTTTGTGCTTGTACTACAAAATGTTTATTCAATTCGGGATATTTCTCAATTACATACGACTGAATTTTATCACCTAAATAGCCTATCACAAAAATAAATTCATTGATTCCAACTTCTTTTAAACTGTCGATAATATGACCTAAAATTGGTTTACCAGCTACAGGAACCAAGGCTTTTGGTTGTGTATGGGTGTGTGGACGTAATCGACTGCCAATACCGGCTACGGGGATAATTGCTTTCATTTGGGAAATCCTTTCTAAGGTCGAAGTTACAATAATTTACAATTGTAACGAAATAAGCCTTTTTTAGTAAAAATATGTATTTTTAAGGCATGAAAAGAGATCAGCAAATATTTAAACTCATTGAGAAAGAAGCGCATCGCCAAGAAGAGGGCCTAGAATTAATTGCTTCAGAAAATTTTGTAACAAAACAAGTTATGGAAGCACAAGGTTCGTGCTTAACAAATAAATACGCAGAAGGCTTACCAGGCAAGAGATATTATGGAGGTTGCGAAGTAGTAGATCAGGTGGAACAATTAGCCATTGATAGAGTGAAACAACTATTTGGTGCAGCTTGGGCAAACGTGCAGCCACACTCTGGAGCGCAAGCAAATGCTGCAGTTATGTTAGCAGTACTAAAACCTGGCGATAAAATATTAGGCTTCGACCTTTCACATGGTGGGCATTTAACACACGGTTCTCCGGTAAATTTTTCGGGGCAGTTATACAAGCCAAGTTTTTATGGAGTTGAAAAAGAAACTGGCCTAATTAATTATAGCAAATTTGAAAAAATTGCGATTGAAGAAAAACCAAAATTAATTATTTGTGGCGCTTCTGCATATTCTCGCGATTGGGATTATAAACGTATGCGCAAAGTTGCAAATAAGGTGGGCGCTTTGTTGTTAGCAGATATTTCTCATCCATCCGGATTAATTGCAAGAGGCTTGTTAAATGACCCACTTCCGCATTGCCATATAGTAACTACTACTACTCATAAAACCTTAAGAGGCCCGCGTGGTGGTTTAATTATGATGGGTAAAGATTTTGAAAATCCATGGGGAATTAAAACACCTAAAGGTGAAATAAAAATGATGTCGGCAATGTTAGATGGTGCTGTATTTCCTGGAACTCAAGGTGGCCCACTCGAACATGTAATTGCTGCTAAGGCAGTTGCTTTTGGCGAAGCCTTGAGTGATCAATACTTTAAATATATTTTGCAAGTAAAGAAAAATGCACAAGCAATGGCTAAAGCATTTATGAGCAAAGGATACCAAATAATTTCAGGAGGTACCGATAATCATTTGATGTTAATTGATCTTCGAAATAAAAACATTACCGGTAAAGCTGCAGAAAATGCGTTAGTAAAAGCTGATATTACTATTAATAAAAACATGGTACCATTTGACGACAAATCACCATTTGTAACTTCTGGTATACGTATTGGTACAGCTGCAATTACAAGTAGAGGCATGAAAGAAAAACACATGGATAAAATCGTATCATTAATTGATACAGTTTTAATGAATCCAGAAGATGAAAAGATATTGAAGAAAGTGAAGAAGGATGTAAATACTTGGATGAAAGATTTTCCTCTTTATAAGTAATTGGAATTATTATGTTTAATGGCCATCCTTTTGGAACGGCCATTATAACATAATTTAATTTACGCTCTCATGTATCTTTAACGAGATGTTGCGAGAAAGGTTACAAAAAATACAAAAAAAGTTTAAATTATTCGTAACAACCTAATGTTGAGGGGTTTATTCTTGTATTTCCGTCTGCATCTTGCAATAAAACACTTGGAGAATTCACAAAATCAGCCTTGCCTTTCATAGGCGAAGAGTCTTTTAGTCGGTAATTTTCGGTAAAATTAGACGATAAGCTAATACTCGGGTCTTTAAACATTGGGTCTCTATTTAAAAGATTTGTAGATGGCCATGTTTTAGAACTTTTTAATGCATTGTATTCTGTGCTTACAGATGCCGTAGCAGGATTTTTAAATTCAGTAAAATATTCGTCTTTTAAGGAACCCGTTACAATATTGTTTTTAAAAATTACATTTAATTGATCTGTAACTGGAGCATTGTTTACCAATAAATAATCTGTAATAGCTACTGCAGGAGTTTGCCTATTCGAAAAATTATTTGTTTGAGCAAAAGTATTATGTATAAATTCATAATTTCCACCCAACTGAGTAAGCATCGCATATTGCCCACAAGCAAACACCAAATTATTATAAGCCCTTACAAAACCATCAATTAAATACATGCCGGTAACGGTGCTGTACTTTATAATTGAATTTGTAATTTCTAATTGTGGTTGTATACCATAAATAGGAAAGGTACCCACTATCACTCCGTAAATACTGCCTTTTATAGTTGTATAATTTATTTTATTATTGATGCTGCCTGGTAAAAACTGTATCGAATTCCATTGCCCCGGCTCGTTGTAATACTGCGATTCTCTTCTATCGCCTTGTATTATCACACTGTCTTGTAAGGTTCCGTTAATTTGCAAAGTACCTTTAGAAAGTATGATTGCATTTTTATGCATATATATTTTTACTCCAGCATTAATAGTTAAACTACTTAAGGTATCCACTAAAATGCCCCCATAAATAACATAAGGCAAATCATTATTCCAAGTAATATTTCCTGTTAAAATAGAGTCAACAAAAAAATGAGCGTTTTGTCCAAATGCCACTAGCTCTACTTTTTGCACATTGGTATTTGTTTCAAACACCAATTGTTCGGCAACTAAAAACGGAAACTGATTTGAATTTATATTCCCTTTAACCGTCATTTCAATAAAACCGAAAATAGAATCTTCCGCAGGTATCTCAATATCTCTTAAATGATTACCACTAAAACCATCAATATTTAATCGATAACGAGCAAAAGAGGTGGAGTCTACCAAATCGATTTTAGCAATGCTTATTGCTTTTTTATTTCGGTTATATATTTTAATTCTTTTGGTAGTTGAACCAACTGTAGTAAAAAGGGTGTCGAACACAATTGTATCTGTCGAAAATTCAAGCTTAGCGCTAGGACTGTTAATTATATCTAAATCGTCTTTGCAAGAAAACAAGACGGTTGATATTAATAATATATATAGAGTGCTTTTAAAGTAACGCATTGGCAGCGAAGTTAATGAAAATTTGTATCTTCGTATACACCCTATATTAATGAATTTAAACACATTATAAATGAAGAACATTTACGCTATTTTTATTTTACTAGTTTTTGTAATTAATAACGATTCAAAAGCTAACTGCCCTGCAACCAGTGCCCCCACTAATTTAAATGCTTCTGGCATTTGTGAAAAAGGGTTTACTACTTTTAGTGGTACTTTAAACGACTTAAGTAATACATTAGTATGGCTCGATTCTGCAAATAGGGTAATAGGATCTGGAAATAACTTTCAATATTACATTAGCGATCTTGGATTAAATTTTAAAGCTGCAGAGGCAGGGTATGATCTTGTAAGTGGTTCAGTAGGCCCACTCCCATCTCAGTTTACTTCAACCTACCCATCACAAAATTTCACAAACGGACAATATTTTACTAGCCTAAGTCCATTAAGAATTGATTCTATTTTGCTAAGGAGTAACAATCCTATTCAAGGCTTTATTCAAATTTGGACCAATGCTCCAGAAAACAATGGATATGTGTTACAAAAAATTCCGTTTAATATTACAAGTAATGGCCCCACAAATACTCGAGTGCCAATTGCAGCAATTTTAACATCGGGTAATTATTATATAAATATTGAAATTACAGGAGGTACAGGTATTTTATATAGAGCATTAACCGGCGCTAGTTATCCTTACCAAATAAGTAATTTAATTTCTATTACTGGTAACAATTTTAGTGCGGCAAACAATCGTTATTATTATTTTTTTGATTGGGATGTTTCTAAAATGTGTATGAGCCCACTATCTGCAACCTTTAGCCCAACTTATATTCAAACTAAACCAGAAATGTTACCTTACCAAGAAACATTTAATTTAAATTTACCATGTGATTGGGCAAATACTGCCGCAAATGCTAATGGAATATGGCAAGCTGGGCCATCTTCTAATTTTAGTAATTCAACATTTGCCATCCCAGCAGATGCACATATTTTGGTTTCTACCGACATTAATTGCAGTTGCGATAAAAGTAATTCTACTATTAGCAGCCCATGGTTCGACCTAAGGTCTTACTCTAAAAACACAAACATGCTATTGTCTATATCTTATGTATACAGAGAATCGCAAGGCTCAAAAGTATATGTAAAAGTAAGAACCAAGAACAATTCTGTCTTAACTATAGATTCACTAAGTCAGCAACTCGGAACTTATTTTATAAAAGACATAAACCTTCAAGGTTTTATTTTAAATGATAGTGTACAATTTATAATTGAGCATAAAGACAATGGTGGGGATAGCTCTGCAATTGCCATCTCAGAAATAGAAATAATAGAAGAGTGTTCTATAGATTTTGTAGCCAACATTGATTTAACATTAGATTCTTATGCATCAGAAATATCATGGGAAATAAGAGATGCTCAAACTAGAGAATTAATTGCTATTAATTTGCCATACAACAACATCATCCCTTATCAACTTAACCTTGCGCGCGACATTAGAAATGTATGCTTAGTAGAAGGAAAGACTTATGTATTTAAACTTTCAGACAATTTTGGCGACGGCTTAAACGACGGCACTAATATTGGAAAATACTTACTTACAAGTGCTTGCGGAGATACCATTTTACAGGGCTCGGGAACTTTACCTTATGGCGGAGTAGTATTACCAGAATTGGCATATGACTCTGTACTCTTTGTGGCTAAAAACTATAGCCCCGATTTAGGCAAAGACTTAACTATTACATTAGACGATACTTTGGTATTAGATGCCGGTGCCAATGGACCTTATTTATGGTCAACCGGAGACACCACCCAAACCATTACTATAATTGGTAAAAATTTAAACACTGGTGTATATACTTATTCTGTTTCTATTAGAGCACAAACTTGTTTGAGAAGCGATACTATTTCTATCGAAGTTGTACCTATTTATTCTCCATTAATTTTTGTAAATTTAATTACAGATACAAAAGGTTCTGAAATTATTTGGGAACTCAGAGATGCAAATACCGATTCGTTAATTGTTAGTCGCGGACCATTTAACGATGTGATCCCATACAATGTAATTGCTGCTACACATTTAGATTCTGTAAGTGTAGAATTTAATCAAGAATTAATTTTCAAAATAAAAGATTTAGCAGGTAACGGTTTGTTCGATGGAACAAATCAAGGCAGTGTAACCGTATCTAATAATTGCAAGCCAATTATATTTTTAAACAATAGTAAAACATTTCCAAACGCAGATGGAATTTTAACATATGATTCGATTGCATTTAATTCGAACATTAAACCAGAGTTTAATATTGGGGCCGATTTAGAAATTTGCGATAACGAAACAATTACTTTAGATGCAGGTAGCTCTGCGTATGAATACACTTGGATAGTAGGAAACATTACACTTACAGGCAATCCAATTTCAATAAATTCCAATAGTTTATCTGTTGGAGAAAACAGTATTGTAGTAAAAAATGAGGAGAGTGCTACGTGTTTTTCATCAGACACCATTATTATAACAAAAAAAGAAAATCCTAATGGTGCTTTTACAACGTCACAACAAGGCGGGCTATTAACCTGCGATGCAACTCAAATTGGAGCAAATAATTATTTATGGAATTTTGGTGATGGTAATACTGCATCCGGAAAAAATGTAACACATCAATATTCTAGCAATGGAAACTATTCTGTTTCGCTTGTAGTTAATAGTATTAATAATTGTAGCAGTACTAGCACTAAAAGTATAACTATAAATGGAGTAGGTATTCGATCTGATTTTACAAATGAGTTTAAGGTTTTTCCAAACCCAAGTAATGGTAAAATGATTATACAATCAGAAATAAATACCCCTACTAATATCCAAATAATCGACATGCAAGGGAGGGTTTTAGTAGAATTAAAATCCATATCTATTGAAAACGGTTACGAATTAAATATTCAGCATTTAGAAAAAGGGCCTTACCTCATTAAAATTTCTACGATTAATGGAATTAATAACAAAAAAATAATACTTAATTAATTAGAAAGTAAATCTAAATATTATGAGTTGATTAGAAATTATACATAAATAAGGGCCTAGATATAGCAAAATGCAAGCTAAATCTAGGCTTTTTTAGTTTTAATGCCTTCTATTTCAAAAAAATACAAATAAAAAGTTTAGTTTTTAATATTCTATATCCTTATATTTAGAGTTAACCCAAAAAAATAAATCAAATAAATGATTATGGAGAACAATTTACACACGAGAGGCAGTACAAAGAAGTTTTTTCTTTACCTGCTAGGAGTAATTATTATTACTCTACAAACGAGTTTATCGCAAGCTCAATTATTTAGTCAAAACTTTGATGGTGCATGGCCGCCGGTTGGCCCACCAGCAGTGAGTAACCCCGTAGGTACAGGTATTACCGATGAAGGAGCTACAAAATGGTACCGTGGAGATACGGTTACTGTTACAAATGGTGGAAATACTGGAATAAACCCAGGTAGGGGTGGAACTGGTTTTGCTGCATGTTTTAACACTTATGATATTGCATCGGGAGGAAAAGCTGATTTAATTTTTCATGATATTGATTTATCAGCAATTGCACCGTATGCAGTATTAAAATTTTGGTTAATAAATAAAAGTGGAACCGATGTTTTAAGAGTATTTGCTCGTAACGGATCAAATCCTTGGACACAAGTGGGAAGTACTACCTATGGAGTAAACGCAAATTTTACAGAAGTTTCTATACCATTAATTGCATTTTCTGGTGCAGGTTTTACAACTGTTGACATTCGTTTTGAAGGCACAAGTGATTACGGTTCGGACAATATTGCAATTGATGATGTAAGTATTGCTTTACCAAGTCCTATGACTGTAGCTTCTACAACTTCATTCCAAAAAGGAAATGATAGAGAGATCTTCAAACCATTGGCTAACCAACAAATCATTAGAATGAATGTTGCTGCAACTGGAGTTTTAAATCCATTGAATGCAACAGCATTTTATTTATCAACTACTGGTACTACTAGTTTAGCTGATATTTCGAATGCTAAATTATGGACTACTGGAAACAACCCGAATTTTAATGCATCAACTGCAACTATGGTTGGTACACAAATTTCAACACCAGGTGCAAATTTGGCATTTACAGGATTAACAAGTGCTATAGCAGAAGGCAATAACTATTACTGGTTAACTTATGATTTAAGTTTATCATCAGCGCTTGGAAATATTGCAGATGCAACTTTCGATTCAGTAAAAGTTGGATCTACTACCTTTATACCTACAGTATCAAATCCAACACCAACTAGAATTATTTCTCCTGCTACAATCTTTAATTTAAATGCTATTACTACAGCAACTTCAGGATTAGGTAGAGGACCTGCAACACAAGCATTGTTTTCAAGATCAATTAGTATATTTCCTGCAGCAGACTATGCAAACTTAAAAGCAGGTGATACTATACGCTCTGTTGGTTTCGAAACTACTGCAGCTGGTACAGCAACAGTGTCTGGAAACATCAAAATTTATATGCAAAATACAACTGATGTATCTTTTACAAAGTCAACTACTTTTGCAACTGCAATTGCCGATATGACCTTAGTTTATGATGGGCCATTAACAATTGTTAACGATGCAGGTACATATGATATTAGAATAAGCACTCCTTTCGCTTATTCAGGTACTGGCGTTTATTTTGCTTTTGAATATGCATTATCAACTGCAACTGGAGGAGGAACAACTTATGGTTGTACTAATGCCTTAGTAGGTGGTGGTAATGGTAACAGATCTTCAACTGGTGCAACAGCACCTGCAACATTAGGAAGTTCTGCATTTAGACCGGCAGTTCGTTTTGGCGTAAATGCTCAAGCAAATGATGTTGCTATTATTGCAATTCAAACCCTAACACAATTCCCACGTTTGGCAGCATCGCCTCACCAAGTACGTGCGGTAGTTAAAAATAACGGTTACAATAAACAAACTTCTTATACAATAAGTTTAAACGTAACTGGTGCAAACATTATGACTAGCAATAAAACGGTAACTTTAGAATCACAAGAAACTACTACGGTAACTTTTGATAATTTATTTGCTATTAATAATGGTACCAACAACGTTACTGTAAGTGTAATTGCTGATGATGTAAACACTAACAATAGCTTGAGTGTTTCTCAAAATGTAAATAGCAGCACCTATAGTTATGCTGATGCCTCTGCTCCAGCAAGTGCTATTGGTTACAACACAGGTGCAGGTTTAATTTTAAATAAGTATCGTGCAAATGGTGGCTGGTTAATAGACACAGTACGTGTGTTTATTGCGAACACTCCTGCTATCGAAAACAAAAGAATGTTTGGGGTAGTATTAAATTCTACAGGTGCTATTATTGCAAAATCAGATACATTTACTGCAACACTTGCAGATTTAGGAAAATACAAATCGTTTGCAATGACTAGTCCTAAAGTTGTTTACGAAGAAGATTTCTATGTTGGATTGTCGCAAGTTGCCAATACCGTAGGATTTTTCCCAGTAGCCTACCAAGCAGAATCTCCGGTTAGAAGTGGTGCGTATTATACTGCTCCTTCTGCAGGTGGTATTCCTGCCGAGGCTGCAACTTTTGGGAGGTTTATGATTGAGGCTAATACCGCAATTCCGAACCCGCCGCAAACAGTGAACATTGGTGTAGATACAGTTATTTGCCCAGGCGATAGCGTAATCTTAAATGCTGGTAATGCAGGTATGACTTACTTATGGTCTACTGGTGCTACTACACAAACTATTGTTGCAGATACTACAGGTACATTCAGTGTAACTGTTCGTAACTCGCAAGGTTATCCAGTTACAGATTCAAGAGTTATTACTTTAGGCCCTGCTGCTGTTTCTGCTTCTATTGATACTGATTACCCTAAAGGTGCTTGTGTGGGAACACCAATTACATTTATGGCAAAAGGGTTGAACTTTGGATCTGCTCCAACTTATGTTTGGAGACGTAACAGCACAGTAATTGCTGGTGCAACTGGTTCTTCATTTACAAGTTCAACATTATCAGATAATGATACAATTAGAGTTTCAGTAACTTCTAACTCATCATGTATCTCTGGTAACAATACAGTGTCTGCAAGTTATGTGGTTGATATTTTCCCAATTTTACCAGTTAGTGTAAACATTGCGGCTAGTTCAACTTCACAAGTTTGTAGATTTGATACCTTAACATTTACTGCAACTCCAACAAATGGAGGACCAACTCCTACATACCAATGGACAATAAACAGTAGCCCTATAACAGGAGAAACTGGTACAACATTTACTACAAGTACTTTGTCTAATAATGACACCGTACGTGTACGCATTACGCCAAGTGAATCTTGTGATGGACAAAAATTATCGAATCCAATTGTAGTTTCTATTTTGTCTGCTGCAGATGCTGGTTTCACAACCTCTACAAGCGTAAGAACTGTTCAGTTTACCAATACATTTACACAAACAGCTAACTTAATGTGGGATTTTGGTGATGGTAGTACATCTACTAATGCTAATCCAACACATACATACGCTAAAGACAGTACATACACTGTAACTTTAATGGCTGTTAATAATTGCGGTGGCGATACAAGTTCACAATCTGTTGTAATTAAAACTAAAGATTTTGCTGCGGCAAGTATCGTTGGTTTAAATGATGGTTGTACTTTATCAAACTTAGCGGTTATTCGTTTAAGTGTTCAAAACTTAAGAGCTGATGCTGTACAAAATGTTAGTGTTGCTTATCAATTAAATGGCGGTGCCGTTAATACTGGTACACTTGCTAACTTAGGTGCAAACGCAACTGCAACTGCAAACTTTACACAACGTGCAGATTTATCTGCTGATGGTACATATACTATTAAAGCTTGGGTAAATGATGCAGAAGATATTGATAGAAGTAACGATACAATTACAGTTACAGTTGTAAACCAAGCAAGACCAAATGCAGCATTCCTATCGCAAAATGGTACTAATGGTTCTGTTTCTTTTGTAAATACAACTTCTTCTGATGTTAATGCTACTTATGCTTGGAACTTCGGAGACAATGCAACTAGCACAGATGCAAACCCAACACATGTGTACACTCAAACTGGTACTTATTCTGTTACCATGATTGCTACAAGTGCATGTGGTAGTGATACAGCAACTGCTGATGTTACTGTAGTAGTGGTTGGTATTCCGTTACAAGCTAATGAAAGATTTGTACGTGCATATCCAAACCCTAACAATGGTTTGTTTAATTTAACTTTACAATTATCAAGTGCAGATAACATTAACATTAATGTTTACAATGCAAACGGACAAATTGTACATACTCAAAAATTAGGTTACATTAATAATGAAAATGTAGCGTTAGACTTGAGTACATTAAGCCCTGGTATTTACAATGTAAACATCCAAGGTCAAAACACACAAATCACTAAACGAATTAACATCGTTAGGTAATTCTTTTTTGATAAAATTAAAAAAAGGGCTCCCTCGAAATTTCGAGGGAGCCCTTTTTTTATGCAATGGCTACACTTGCTATGTAAACTTTTTTGCATCCTGCCTTTAATAATTCATTACTACAAGATTCTAAAGTTGAGCCAGTAGTTATTACATCGTCTATCAATAAAATATATTTATCTTTAATTTTCTTTTCATCAATACATTTAAACACAAGATTCATGTTCTCATATCGCTCGTATCTACTTTTACGAGTTTGCGTACTTGTATCTTCTATCCTAATTAAGGATACTTCGTCTATCGCTGCATCTAATACTTCCGAATATCCTTTTGCCAACAAGGCTGCTTGATTGTACCCTCTCTTTTTAAATTTATTAGGGTGCAATGGTACAGGAATTACTAAGTCTACTTCTTTAAACAATTCCGATTTACTTAATTGTTCTGCATGCATGGAACCCAATACTAGACCTAACTCTTCATGGTTTTTATATTTTAGATAATGAAGAACATTTTGCACTCTACTTTTTTTCTTAAAATAAAACAAAGAGGATGCCGCCTCTAGCCTTACCCTTCCTTCAAATACTTTAAAAGTATTGTTTCTTCTAATATGTTCATCGTTTGTATAAGGCATAGACATTCTGCAGGCTATACAAATGCACTCTTCCCCTTCATACAGGTGGTTGCCACATGCACAACATATACTTGGATAAAATAAATTGAAAAAATCTTTTAGATAGGTAATTATTACTTTCAACATTTTACAAATGTCGGCGCAATAAAAAAAATGTCAAGTTGTATTTGAAATTATTTTTCTTTAATGGCGAGCTGCCCACATGCTGCATCAATATCTTTACCCCTGCTTCTTCTGATATTTGTAATTACATAGTGTTTTTGCAAATGCTTCGCAAAAGCTTCCACTTTATCATCTTCGGCATTCAGAAAATCTGCAAAAGAAATTGGGTTGTATTCAATAATATTAACCTTGCAAGGAATGTTTTTACAGAATTTAACTAATTCTCTTGCATCTTCTATTCCATCATTAAAATTATTAAAAATGATGTATTCAAATGTTACCGGGTTTTGAGTTTTTTCGTAATAATATTTAAGCGCATCTGCTAAAGCTTCTAATGAATTACTTTCATTTATGGGCATAATTTCATTACGCTTCACATCGTTGGCAGCATGTAATGAAATGGCTAAATTAAATTTCACCTCATCATCGCCCAATTTCTTAATCATTTTTGCAATGCCTGCCGTAGAAACTGTGATTCGTTTATACGACATGTTTAACCCGTCTTCAGCAGTAATACGGTCTATAGATTTCAATACGTTTGCATAATTAAGTAATGGTTCACCCATACCCATGTACACAATATTTGTTAAAGGTATATTGAAGTTTTCTTTGGCTTGTTTATCTATTAATACCACTTGGTCATAAATTTCATCGGCATTTAAATTTCGCTTACGATCCATGTATCCCGTAGCGCAAAACTTACAAGTTAAACTGCAGCCTACTTGCGATGAAACACAGGCTGTCATTCTCTCCAAGGTTGGAATTAATACGCCTTCAACGATGTTATCATCGTATAATTTAAATGCATTTTTTACAGTTCCATCATTACTCTTCTGCGATTTCATTACGCTCACCGCATTAATACTGAAATTTTCTGAAAGAAATTTTCTCAAATCTTTAGAAAGATTGGTCATTTCCTCGAAATCTGTAGCAGATTTCATCCACAACCATTCATACACTTGCTTTGCACGAAACGACTTCTCCCCCAAAGCTGCAAATTCTTCTTTGAGTTGATCTAAATTAAGTGCTCGTATGTCTTTTTTGTTTTCCACTAGGCAAAGATACCAAATTATCCGAAAGGCCGAGAAACCGAAAACCCGAGAGACCGAAAATCCGAGAGGCCGAAATGTAGAATGGTCGAAAAGTTGAAAATGTGTTAAATATAATCTGCATGATTAAACACTTTATATCTAATTACTGAATTCGGATTTTCGGTCTATCGGGTTTTCGGCCTTTCTGTCTTTCGGGTTTTCGGATTTTCAAAATAACCCAATCCTCAACAATGCATTCCGCTTACCTACATGAAATTTGCCAAACTGCTGCTCTATCCCCAATGCTTCGGCACCGTTTATACTAGCACATTGCAGTAAATATTCGGTTGGAATTTCTGGATAATGTTTCTTTATGGTTTGTAATTCGTCCAAAATATTTAATTGATGGTTAGACGCTAAACTATCTGTACCTATACAAATTTTCGCTCCTTTTTTTATTAAGGATGGAATATTGGGAAGTCTATTCTCAATAAACATATTTGCATTGGGGCATAAACACCAATACACATTTTTAATTTTTTCTGAAATGAGTTTATAAGCATCTTCAGACAGAAAAGTATTATGTACCAATATTAATTTTTCAATATTAAAATTTTCCAGCCAGTATTTCGTAGCCGATTTTTCGTCGGGGAAAAACTCATCAATATTAATATTGAAAAAATTATAAAGCTTAAGAAACTCTCCCACTTTTTCCTTCAAAAACATTATTTCTTCTAGCGACTCTAAGTGATGTAAAGTGTATACTTTTTCATTTAATAATGATAATTGCTGAAAAAGTTTTCGAGAAACTGAATATGGAGCATGCGGACTTACACTCGCATTCAATCCTAATTCTGTGCATTGTTTTTTTAATTCTAACATTTGGGCTATTACTACCTCTGATCGAGTACTTGTAAAACCCAGTGCCTCCAAGAAGGTATGGTAATAAATATTATTTTCTTTTTTTAAGTTGAATGAATGAGAAGTATTAGAAATGTCGCCTACTGCTACGATTCCGTTTTTTATCATTTCATTTTCGGCCATACGCATTGCCGACTCTACTTCAGAAATATCTGTATTCCTATATTGCTGAACAGCAATTACAAAATCTACTAAACCTGTATGTGTATCTATTTTATTTCTTAAATGCGAAAGTTCTAAATGGCAATGGGTGTTCACAAAACCAGGTACTAAATACCCGTCAAACACTTCGTAATCTGTAAAGTCTATTTTGTGTTCCGGAATTACATCGATGGTTACACCTTCCTCATTAAGTATTAATACTCCGTTGCGTACTATCTCCTGCCCATTAATAATTGTTGATTTTATCTTACGCATTTGCTCCACTAGCTAATTAGCTAATTATCCTCCTCTGGTTCGTATATAACCTCTTCGGCTCTTGTACTGATCCAGAAATTATTATATCCTAAGCCTACTTGTATCTTAATCATTTGCTGTTGCAACATTTCTAATATTGCTAAAAACGAATACACCACTTGCACACGATCTTTACTATTAAGCATTACGGTCTCAAAGTCAATTCTTTCATTTGTTAATAATAAATCCGACAAATGTTTCTTTTGATCTTCAATCGTATATGGGTACTGAATAACTGTATGCCTAACTTCTTCGGGTTTGTTGACGTATCTGTTTAATACTTTTTGATAAACTGTAAGTAACTTATATAAATCTAAAGTCTGTAGCTCATCTTCTTGTGTTGCACTTTCACGCACTGCAATTAAATCGTTTGCAATATTACCACGAGAAAATCTTTTTGCACGTTCATCGAGCATCACTTCCATTTCGGCAGATGCTTCTTTGAACTTTTTATATTCTAATAATTTCTGTACTAAATCTTTTCTCGGATCCACTTCATTCCCTTCGTCGTCAACAATAGGGCGAGGAAGCAACATGCGAGCTTTAATTTGCATTAAACGAGCAGCTACCAATATAAACTCCGATGCGAGTTCAATATTTAGCGCCGTCATTTGTTCAATATACGTCAAGAAATCTTTTGTAATTTTCGCAATCGGAATATCATAAATATCCAACTCGTCACGTTCTATAAAAAACAATAACAAATCGAAGGGGCCTTCAAACTGAGGTAAACGAATTTCGAACTTTTCTTGCCAATTCATCTTTCAAAGATAAGAAAATATCGAAGTTTCGAAATGTCGAAGGGTCGAATTGTCGAAGTTTCGAAAGATAGAATGGTAGTAGGGTATAGGGGTAGAAAACTAAAATACCAAGAACTTGAGCTTGTATCACGCTCGCAACTTCGATTTTTCGACATTTCAAAACTTCGACAATTCGACCCTTCGACATTTCGACATTTTGAAACATTGAAGCAGTCTTTTTGTTATATTTGTCATTTAACCCAATATAATGGATCCAATACAAGGCGAACTCCTACAAAACATTAACCTTCCGGCAGATTTAAGGAAACTGACTGAAAGCCAATTACCACAAGTAGCCGATGAACTACGTCAGTATATTATTGACATGGTATCGGTTAATGGAGGCCATTTTGGGGCTAGTTTAGGTGTTGTTGAACTCAGTGTTGCCTTGCATTACGTATTTAATACACCCGACGATCAATTGGTTTGGGATGTTGGCCATCAAGCATATGGCCACAAAATATTAACTGGCAGAAAAGATCAATTTCATACCAACAGAGTTTACAAAGGAATTAGTGGGTTCCCGAAACGTTCGGAAAGCGAATACGATACATTTGGAGTAGGCCATTCGTCTACCTCTATTTCTGCAGCCTTGGGCATGGCAGTAGCATCAAAATATAAAAACGAACCTAATAGACAGCACATAGCTGTAATAGGTGATGGGGCCATGACAGCAGGTTTGGCATTTGAAGCATTGAACCATGGTGGAGTAGAAAATGCAAATCTATTGGTTATTTTAAATGATAACTGCATGTCGATAGACCCTAATGTAGGGGCTTTGAAAGAATATTTAACAGACATTACCACTTCTCATACTTATAACAAGGTTCGCGAGGACATTTGGAAGGTGTTAGGCGGCATCAGTCGTTTTGGACCAAATGCTCAAGACATAGTTAAGAAAATTGAAAAAGGAATAAAGGGTACATTGCTCAAAAAATCCAATTTATTTGAAGCACTTAAGTTTAGGTATTTTGGACCTGTGGATGGGCATGACATCAACCATTTAGTAAAAGTATTAAATGATTTAAAAGACATACCCGGGCCCAAAATATTACACTGCCTTACGGTAAAAGGTAAAGGATATGAACTAGCAGAAAAAGACCAAACTAAATGGCATGCTCCAGGTTTGTTCGATAAAATTACTGGTGAAATAAAAAAACCTGCAAATAACGGTCCACAACCCCCTAAATACCAAGACGTATTTGGGAATACAATGGTAGAACTTGCAGAAGGGAATGATAAAATAATGGGAATTACGCCGGCTATGCCAAGTGGATGCTCATTAAACATAATGATGAAAGCAATGCCCGATAGAGCTTTTGATGTGGGTATAGCTGAGCAACATGCGGTAACATTTTCGGCAGGATTAGCCACACAAGGTTTGGTGCCTTTTTGTAACATCTACTCATCGTTTATGCAAAGAGCATATGACCAAGTAATACATGATGTAGCCTTGCAAAAACTGAATGTAGTTTTCTGTTTAGATAGGGCTGGTTTAGCAGGTGCCGACGGGCCAACACACCACGGTGCTTATGATATTGCTTACATGCGTTGCATACCACACATGGTGGTTTCGGCTCCTATGAACGAGCAAGAACTTAGGAATTTAATGTACACCGCAAGTATAGATAATGCAGGACCCTTTACGATACGTTACCCAAGAGGAAACGGAGTAATGGTAAACTGGAAAACACCATTTGAAAAATTAGTAATAGGTAAAGGCAGAAAAATTTGTGATGGAGAAGAAGTAGCCATTTTAACCTTTGGACATGTAGGAAACTTCGCAATTGAAGCTTGCCAAGAACTTAGAAAAGATGGAATAAATCCTGCTCATTATGATTTGCGTTTTGCGAAGCCATTAGATGAAGCAATGTTGCACGAAGTATTTACTAAATATAAAAAAGTAATTACAGTGGAGGATGGTTGTATACAAGGTGGCGTAGGTTCTGCAATCTTAGAATTTATGGCAGACCATAACTACAGTGCGCAAGTAAAAAGATTAGGCATACCAGATGAGTACATAGAACACGGTGAACAAGCAGAACTATGGGCAGAGTGTGGGTATGATGCTAATGCGATTAAACGAGCAGTTACAGAATACGCGAGCTTGCGAATTAGCGAACTAATAAATTAGTAAATGTGCTTTTATCGATCGAAGTATAAATTTCTAAACGAACTTCTTAACCCGAAAGTAATGATGTTGTTGGTGTTAGAAATACCATCAATTTTATTATCTCTGTAGATATATCCAAGCTCGAAACGTAAGTTAGTTTTAGGGTTTAACACATATGCCAAGCGAAGGTCTATAAAAAGCAAAGAAGCCGGAATGCCTTGTAGGATTTTATTTCCAAACTCCTTATCTCTTGTATCATAAGAGGCCAATATGTTGGTTCCAACATTTGTACTACCAATTGCAGAATCAGCACCATACATAGCAAAATTAATTTGTATTATAGGTCTCCATCTCTTGTAAGCAAATTCTAGTCTACTTACATTTTCTATAAAATTAGCCCCTAAGGGATGAGCTAATGCATCTGCATAATTAGTATAAGATCTTAATGTGTTTCTGTGTGAATATGTATATGGTTTTACTAAATTAAATTCAGAAAAACCATTCAAATTTTCAACCTTAAATATATTTCGAGAACGAATACCAAGCTGTAGACCAAATTTATTTGCCCACCATCCATTATTAGCAAAATACTCCGTAACATTTAATTCGTCGAGTAAAACTTGAGAATATATTTTATTGTTTTTATTCCATTGATATTTAATGTTAAATCCAACTAACGCATTATCAGAGGAGCCTGTTGTATATTCTGCTGCCCTTAAAAAAATAATGGGATTTGCATAACTCATTTCAAAACCTCTTTTTCCAACACTATCATCGTCTTGCCAAACAACAGCATCGAATAACCCTAAACTCCACTTATCGTTAAAATTCCAATTAAAGTAATGCATAACTGACCACTTTTTCCGTTGACCTAATTCTTGCGAAAGTTTGGGTGCGAAAGGATCAATGTGTTGCATGTAAATAGATGAGTATTGTAATCGTTTTGTTTCAAAGCTTGCTTTAAAATATGGGTATGGTAATGAAACATCCGAAAGTAATAAAGAACGATAACCATCACCTAAAAATAACTTATCATTTGCAAGTTGGAAACTAAAATTTCCTGCCTTGTATGCAATATGTGCAGTACTATACGTATAATCATAAAGTCTCAACAAACCATTTCGTGGTTCAATCCAGCCCTGCCCTACCACCGATTGTTTAGAAACATTTACAGAGTCTAAATATCTTGGGAAATAAGTTTGTGTTTCATATAATTGAAACCCAAATGAAAAATTATTTGAAACTATTCCGTTAATGTCTAATCCTCGAGTATTATTCCAAAGTAATCTACCGTCACCTTCTGAGCCAACATACATATCTGGTAAAAAATCTATATTCACTTTATACTTTGGTGATCTATATTGAAACAAATGTTCATCATATAATTTTCTGCCAAACCAATATTTCCTTTTGCTTTTCTCTTGAACCGAAGAATCAATTATATAAAATGGTTGCAAGGAAGTATGATTTAATTTCGAATCGTCATACCAAGAGTTCAACTCTGAAGAATAATGAAAAATGGGCCTAAATTGTGCTTTAGTTTTGAAAAAAGAGAACAGAAAAAAGACAAATAGTAAGAATTTAAACTTCATTATTTTCTTTTTAAATATTGTAATAAAAAATGACCGGAAATACCAATGAGTACCAAGGAAGTAATCATTGCAAAACTGCCTATATTTTGCATTAACAAGCAAAGTATAATAAATACTAAGCTTAGAAATGGAAGGAATAAACTTATTTGCCTATGCGACCAATTCTTGTCTAATAAGAAATGATGTAAATGCTGGCGGTCTGCAAAGAATGGTGATTTGCCACTAGCAATGCGAATAGAGAAGGCTCTGAGCGTATCAAACAATGGCACAAACAAAAAACCTATACCTACAGCGGGTGCCGATTTAATATATGGTGTAGGATTGGTTAAGGTATCAAACCTGTTTAACTCAATGAACTGAATAGTTAAAATAGCTAAAATAAAACCTACAATGTATGCACCGGTATCGCCCATAAAAATTTTTGCCGGAGAAAAATTAAACTTGATAAATCCTAACAATGCTCCACACAATGCGAAAGCAATTCTGCTCCATCCTGGTTGGCCCATGTCGTAAAACATAATACCATACACTGCACAAATAACAATGCCAATATTGGCTGCTAATCCATCTATCCCGTCTATTAAATTAATGGAATTTGTAATTACAATAATAGTAAAAATTGAAAAGGGTATTGAAACATATACCGGTAGAAGTTCAACTCCAAATAATCCGTACAAACTATCGATCCGAACATCTGCAAAATATACAACCAAAAATGCTGAAATTAATTGAAGCCCAATTTTCACATAGGCATTTAACCCCAACATATCGTCGCGTATACCCATACTAAAAATTATCATGGAGGCCCCAAGTAAAAAATTACCATACTCAATTGCTGTAGCTTTCAAAAAAATAATACAGGCAAATAAAAAACCAAAAAATATGGCAACCCCGCCAATATTGGGGATACTCGTTTCATGCACTTTTCTTATATGATCTGGTTTGTCGAAAAAATTTCCATTATGAGCAACCTTTATCAGCGTAGGTATTGCAAACCACACAAAACCAAAGGAGGTACAAAGAAGTAGAATAAGTTTCGCTAATTCCATTTTACATTTGTAAATTTCAAATCTATATCTTTTTCGAGTTTAGTTCGAGGTATACTTTCTCCGTACAATAATTCCAATAATTTATTTGAGGCGTAATTTCTGCTAATCTGATTTATAAAATTCTCGTCTCTATAAATTCTAACATTTGTATTATTCATAAATTTATAATATTCTTGACGTAATATATAAATTAATTCATCTTTATTTTTACAAACATAGCCTGCGTTGTTTTTAAGAATACTTTCTTCTAAATCGCCATTATCCGATTCTGGCAATAAAATTGGTTTTTGTAATGCTAAATAATCATACTGCTTTGAAGTAATAATTTTATCGCGCTCTGAGTATCTCAAATGTAAAAACATCGATGCTTCGTACATAAATTCATATAGCACGGATAGCTCAACCCTACTCGTGCAATTCACATATTCATGCAAATCATATTTACTAAGTTCTGATTTCAACTCAGCGGATTCTGCCGCTCCTACAAAATGAATTTTAAAATTTTCTGGCTTTATATTTTCTTCAATAATAAATTGCCGTACAACTTCAAAGAAATATACATTCTCAAATTGCTGTGAATGCATCGTTCCGGCATATACAATTGAAAATGTTTCGGGGTTCGAATTAATTTTAGACAAATCCATTTCATCGGTATTTGCACCATTCGGAACAACATGTATTTTATGTTGAAATTTTGAAGGAAACATTTTACATAAGCTATCAGAAACTGTAATAATTTGATCTGCCGATTCTAAAAATTTTAATTCTTCTTTACGTTGAATTAGTTTCCTAAGCTTATCTGCAAAGTTACTATAGCTTAAAGTAGAATAACCTAAAGTCCAAGGATCACGATAATCAATAATCCATTTTACGCCATACTTTCTTTTTAAATAATAGCCAATATTTAATGCTGAATATGGAGGGGCCGAAGTAATTATCACATCATTTTTATGATATACGGTAGCTTTCTTCGATTCAATGGCTCTAAAATTTCTGTAAAAATCATACACATCTCTTTTTCTACTGATGATGTAAAAAAAATGCACGATTTTGTACATAGTTAACCATTGTTTTTTGATTAAGTACCTAGAGAACTTATAAAAAAAATGAACATGTGGGATTTTATAAAATAAGTTATTCTGATGAGATTGGGGTAAACTATCATCGCAGTAAACAAGATGTAAATCAATTTCGGCTTCAATAAATTTCTTTTTGAAGTATTTAATTCTATTTACAGCAGTCCTGTTATCGGGTAAAAACCAGAAGGTGAAGAGAAAAACACGCATACTCGAAGATACGAGTTTAATGTTAAAAAAAAGTTAAGGGCTGAGTTAATCTAGCGTTTCGTAAATAGAATTATTGCTCACATACTCTTTAACCATGAGTTTAATTTGAGATACCAATTCTAAATGATCATTAGATTTGCAATATGCCTCCAATTTGCTGAACTCCTCTTTAACATAAGAATATTCGTATTCCTGAACATTTGCAATCTTTATTTTAGGGTTGTAAGTTGGCAAGTTGTTTTCGGAGTCGTTTAACAATTCCTCGTATAACTTTTCGCCTGGGCGTAAGCCTGTAATTTCAATTTGAATATCTTTTCCTAAGGTTAAACCCGAAAGTTTAATCATATTTTTTGCTACATCAATAATTTTTACAGATTCACCCATGTCAAAAATGAAAATTTCGCCACCATTACCCATTGAACCCGCTTCTAATACTAATTGGCAGGCCTCAGGTATAGTCATAAAGTATCTAGTGATTTCAGGATGGGTAACTGTAATAGGTCCTCCTGCATCAATTTGTTTCTTAAACATCGGAATAACAGAACCATTTGAACCTAATACGTTTCCAAAACGAGTAGTTATAAATGCAGTAGAATGATTATTTAATTGGCTTAAGCATTGTATGTACATTTCTGCAATGCGTTTGGTAGCACCCATTACATTGGTTGGGTTTACCGCCTTATCTGTTGAAACCATTACAAACTTCTTTACTCCATGTTTCATAGAGAGGTCGGCCATATTTTTCGTCCCTAAGGCATTTACACGAACTGCTTCATGCGGATTTGATTCCATTAATGGAACATGTTTATATGCAGCTGCGTGAAAAACTTTGGTAGGTTGGTATTCTATAAAAATGCGTTCCATGGCACTTATATCCGAAACATCGGCTATAATGAATTTGGTCATTACATGATATCGCTCTATTCGTTTGCGAAGATTTATTTCAAGCTCATACATTGGTGTTTCTGCTTGATCTACAAATAACACCATTTTAGGTTTATATGAAACTACTTGGCGGGCAATTTCTGAACCAATAGAACCAGCTGCGCCCGTAATCATAATTATTTTACCAGTTAATTCGTTAAAAATATTTTCTTGATTAAGTTTAATTGGTTCCCGATTTAATAAGTCTTCAATTCGTACAGCTTTAATCTGCCTAGAACTAAGCTCCCCGTTTATCCATCTAGAAATAGGTGGTACATTTTTTACTTGTACGTTCATTTCCAAACAACGATTTACGATTTCCGATTTACGTATAGAAGAGATGTTTTGTATAGATAGAATTACTTCAGAAATACTTCGCTTATCTAGCATTCCATTTAATGCTTCATCAGCCGAATAAATTTTAATGCCGGCAAGTGTCTTTCCGATTTTACTAGAATTATCATCTATAAACCCAACTACATTTACTTCCGACCTTGAATCTTGGCTTAAGGTGTTAAGGGTAATAATACCAGATTGACCGGCACCATAAATTAACACATTCCTTTTTACTCCATCACCCATACCTGCAATGGTTATAAAGGCAGCTTTAAATACAATTCGTGCAGATATTAGCATGAAAATACTCAATAATGCATGTATTAGTATAATTGAGCTTGGAATAGGATATGAATGTTCACCGCCGATGGATCTGTAAGCAAAAGAAGCAATAAAAGCAGTTATGGCCGAAGCTGAAGTTGCCTGTATTATTTTAATCGTATCATACATACTCGTATGGCGAATAACTCCAACGAATGATTTGAATACAAAAAAGAATGTTAAATAAATAGCTGCTATAAAATAGAAGCTCGCGGTTACCTCAAATAAACTAATTTGATCTACCTGAAAATTGAACCTTACCACCCAAGCTATTAAATATGCGATGGTAACTAGGCACATGTCTATAAAAAGAACAAGCCACCTTGAGGCATACTTGCCTGTATAGCGACTCAGAATTTTTTGTATCAATGGCATGGTTAATACTGTAAAGAATTACAAAGATATTGCATTTTAAATGATAATAACTATCGTAAGAATATTATAATTTTAAAAATAACATCCAAAATTAGATATGTGAATCAAAATTTTGAATTTTTTGATAAAAAAAGAATTAAATATTACTGAATCGGGGAATTATTTGACCTGGAAGTAGGTCAGAAAGGGCTGAAACTGTGCAATTGCTTCCTAAATAGGCATGTGGGGCAATATGAACGAAATCGTTAATTAATGTATCGTGATCGATACTGGTTTGAATATTTAAAATACAATGTTTACCAATGCTTACATTGTGTTGAATTACAACATTTTGCAAAATAACAGTTCCTTCGCCAATTTGTGCTGAATTTGATACAAAAGCGGATGAATGAATAAAAGTTTCAAACGAATGCTTAATTAATCCTGACAATTTTTGTCGTATCGGGCTACTGCCTATCGCTAATATTATGCGTAAATCGGGGTAAATATCTTCAGAATACTTTCCCAAATACTTTATTTGAGGGTTTGGTGACTCTAAATTATTATCATCAAAAACTCCTATCCAACTGTATCCACTGTTTAATAATAGCTCAGCAAGGACTTTTGCATAGCCACCATAACCGTATAAAAGTATTTTTCTCAATTTTAGTATTTAACAAATAATTTTTGAAATCCCTCGAGTTTTATTCGTAATAGAATATAAAAACCAATCAAAAACGTACTCGATAATAATACAGTTAATAGGCTGCCGTATAATAAAACTCCATTAAATAATAATTGAGCAAAAGCATACCCAATAGCAATATAAATATGAGAAATTTTCCTTTCATTGGCTAGATGCTGATAAAAGTGCGATCGATGAGCAATGAAAATATTTTCTTTTCTAATTAATCTTAAAATAATTGTACCAACAGAATCAATGCCATATATGCCTAATAATAGTATCCACCTAAAGTCTGTTGACTTGATAATTAACTGAATGATTAAAAATGAAAGTATAAATGCAATTGAAATACTACCAATATCACCCGAAAAACATTTTGCTTTCTTTCTTACATTAAAAAAAGCAAATACAATTAAAGATGCAATTAAGCCTGTAAATACATCTGTAGGTAACAAATTTATATCGTATTCAGAGATTAGATATAATGTAAATATGCTAACTAAAGAGTAGAGTACATGTATGCCATTTATGCCATCCATAAAATTGTATGCATTAATAACCCCAACAACTAAAATAAAAGCAGGTAATAAATAAAACGGATTTATTTCGAATAAATTAGATTGATAAAGTAATAAAGCGACTGATGAAAAATGAATAACAATTCTATATTTATTACTCAAAGTAAGTACATCATCTAAAAAGCTTATCGTACTTATTGCTACTGTACCAATAATTAATGGCCAATAGTTTTCATAATTATTAAAACTTAAAAAAGTAATAATAAATGCAAGAGGAAAAATAATACCTGCACCTCTTATTGTTACAACATTATGTGAACTTCGTTCATTAGGTTTATCAATGATATTAAACCTATCTGCAATCTTGAAATATAGATATTCTAATAAAAAAAATAGAGGAAAATAAATCCAAATATGATTAATCATTTATAAAAGAATTAAGCGTTAATTTAAGTCCTTCAACAGATGTTAAAGGTAACTCTTTTGCAATTGCTTTTTTTAATTTAGAATTTGATACTATATAACTTTCGGTCAATTTCTTTAATCGCTCGGTATTTAAAGGTAATCTAATTATATCTCCAATACTAGCAATACTCTTAATTATTAATGCGTTTATCTTCCAAAGTTTAGGTCTCTTATTTAAACTAGTAGAAATTATAGTAATCAATTCATTTGTGGAAATAGGCTTGTCGTCGGCTATATTATAAATTTCAGATGGAATATCATCCCTCTCTATAATTTCACTAATTACAAAGCATAAATTTTCTACACTCAAAAAAGATCTTTTATTATTAAAATTAGCCAAAGGCCAAGGTATTCCTTTTGCCACAACTTTGTATAATAGATTTAAATTACCTTTATTACCTGGCCCGTGAATCATGCATGGTCTTAGAATGTAATAACTTTTACCTTCTGGAAGGATTTGTGAAGTAATATACTCTTCAGCTTGCAATTTAGATTTACCATAATGAGTTTGAGGATTAGGTATTTCATCTTCTGATAATACTGTATCCACATTGTCGGCACTAGCTTTTACAGAGCTAATGAAAATAAACTTTTTTGCATCCGATTCTAGGAATTGCTTATAGAGTTTTTTAGTAAGTTCAAAATTTGCATCATAGTATTCCTGCGGTATTGAAACATTTTTTAGGTCGTGCGCTTTACCTGCAAGATGAACTATGGTATCAATATTCTTAAAATCGTGACCCATCCTTCTGTCGTATGACAAAGTTTGAAGATTTCTATTTTTAAGATAAGAAATTAGATTTTGAGCTACAAAGCCTGAGGCTCCAGTTATTAAGATAGATTTCACAAATAGTTAATTATTGATTTTGCCATTTTAGTGTTTAAAGAAGCTCTATTGTAATTTAGTATAAATTCTTCTGAGTTATATTCTAATAATTTCTTAGACTCTTCAATCTTTAATACCAAACTTTCTGCATCTCCAGAGTCGAACAAAAAGGCATGCTTTAAATTTTCTAAAATAAATTCTCTTGAATAGCCATTTACACCAGCTAGTATTGGCTTTTTAAACACCCCTAATTCAAAAATTTTTGAAGGCAAAACTTTTTCAAATGCAGCATAATCATTTAAATGCAAAAAAAGATAATCTGCTTTTAAATACTCTTTAATTAACTCGTCACGTTTTACAGGATTTCTAATTTCGACATTCGATATATTCAAATTTTGTAATTCTTGGGTAAGTTTACTTTTAGCGCCGCCATCACCAATTACAATAAATTTATATTCACTACCTAACAACTTAGCAGCTCTAGGTATAATTTTATGTAAACCTTGCCCTTCGCCAATATTACCTGCATACACTATGCTTTTAACTAAGTTAGAATTATGTGGCGCCTTTTCATCCTGATTGATCTCTATAAACTCGGGATCTATACCGTTAGTAAAATATGTATAGTGCGGTTTGTTGTACTTTTCAAAATAAGATTTAAATCCCTTGCTTATTAAATTAATATGAGTAGCATTGCTAAACACTTTACGTTCTACATATTTTAATATTGGCAACACTCCAAGTTTAAGTATTTTATTGTTTAATACATCGTTTATAGTATCAACAAAAATATCTCGAATATCTAAATATAATTTAGCTTTATTTTTTTTTGCAATCTTATATCCTAAATATGCGGTGAATAGCCTGCTTGAAGAAGCAAAGACTAAATCGTATTTATTATTTTCAGACAACTTTAAGGTTTCAGAATAATACTTCTTAAATGTAAATATTTGATCGATAAATCCACTTTTATGTCCGGGAATATTAATTCTGTGTATTCTTAAATTACCATATTCTTCGTATGAGGGTGCATCTGCAGAAAATGTACTATACCTATTTGGCAATGTAGTATATATATCTACTACAATATTTTCGTCTATCTCTTGCAACTGATTATTTATTTCGAAAGCAAGTGGAGAATTACGAAAAGAACCTGCACACAAATCAGGTTTAAAATAAAAACTTAAATAAATGATTCTCTTTGACATTATATCTTATTGTGTTTTATAATTAATTTTAACAAGTTTAAAAACTCTACTTCAATTACTTTAGCGTTAAGTAAGCTATTATATCCAGCTGAATATTTGTAATCGTTAATATTTATCGCACTTGCATTCTCAAAGTTCATCTCTAAATTATTTTCAAAAACTAAATGGTTTTTATCCGAATGTATTAATACTACCTCCGGATGTAAATAATAACGAGCTATGTGTTTTGATTCATTATTTTTCATTAACTCATCAGTAATAAATATGGATTCTTTTTCTACCAAAAATGTTCTACAATGCAGAACATCAAAATTTTGCACCTTATATTTAACAACTGATTGCACTTTATTTACTGTATCTTCAATTACATCAACTTCTGCCCTTCTTGCCACTCTAAATCCACCCCAAACCTCAGATTGATTTAAATTATTTATAGTAACTGTATTATGTGCAAGAGATGATCGCTCCCATGTTCTCCTTTCAGATATGTTATATGTACTTATCCCTGGGTCTACAATAAATGGCTTATTTAAAAAATTAAGAGTAAATGATAAATGATCTGAGTGAGCGTGCCCAGGTTGGTAAGATGGTGCAATTCCATTCACATCTGCTACTAACTCAAAACTATCAACTACGAACTTACGATATCCTGAATCAGAAAACTGAACTAAGTCGTTGAAACTAATATTTAGCTCATTTGCTACCCTTAAAAGTTCATAGGTATTATATGCTATATCGTCTGTTGAATCATTTAAATGAGGAATTGCTCCATTATTGAACGTAATTAGTTGTAACCATGCCAACATTTTTTGAGCCTTGTTGATTAAATAAGACTTCAGACTATCATCAGTACAAATAGAAATCGCTTCAAGAACACGTGTTAAAATAATTTGATGATACATCGGACTTAATTCAAAGTGTGCTCCATCTTTTAAAACTTGTTCTTCTAATTCTTTACGCAATAAATCAGATGCTTTTTTCCGCCACTCTTTATGATCAAAAAACTCTGCACTTACCAATAAAGCAAACGAATTTTCTAACAAATGATTACCCAATATGTGATACTCTAAATTATCATATAAATAAAGTGTTTGCGAATAAACGGCTTTTAAAAACGAATCAATTTTTTCTTTGTTAAATTGCCCTTGTAATGTATTTAAAAATCGAATTGTATTAATTATTCTTAATGATGTTGGATATGGTTCTAACTGCAATTTACCCGCATATAAATTATCATGAATATCGTCTAGCAATTCACATTTATAATACACCGATAAATTATCTTGATTTATGTAATTTAGATACTGTAAATTATAATTCCATAGTTTTCCATATTCACTAAAATTCCAATCTATTTTATTTTGAAATGCCTTTTCAAGATTTAGAAATACAAAACGTCTATTATCATCTGTATAATTCTGTTGACTAAAATCAACAAAATTCAATTTTATTGTTTGGATCTCCGATGGAGAATGATAAGCACTTAAACTGTGCTTTGGCTTTAACTTATACACTAGCTGATAAAATACCTGAGATAATTTTAGATATTTTACCGTATTAATCAATAAAATTATTTTTTTAATCAACTTTATAAAGTTCTAATAAATGCTTCACAATTCTAGAACCTGTATTGCCATCCCATAATTCCGGTATGCCTCCTTTTTTCCAATTGCCAGCAAACAATTTTTCTAAAGCAGGTCTAATTGCATTTGGATTTGTGCCAATCAATTCATTTGTACCAATTGTAATAGTTTCAGGTCTTTCAGTGTTTTCTCTTAATGTTATACAAGGTACAGCCATTACGGTTGTTTCTTCAGTTATTCCACCAGAATCAGTTATTACTGCGAAAGATTTTTCCACTAAATAGTTAAACTCTAAATAACTCAATGGTTCAATAAAATGAACATTGTTAGCTGTAATTCCAATACTCCTTAAAATTTTCGCAGTTCTCGGATGCACTGGAAATATGATAGGCAAGCCTTTGCTATGAATTACTATTTGATCTAGTAGATCTTTCAACTGATTTTCTTGATCAACGTTTGCTGGGCGATGAAGAGTAAGCATAAAATATTTTTTTTCTTCGAGCTTCGCTTCTTCCCAGATTGATGGTTTAATAAATTTAGATTTGTTTTTCAACAAAGTATCGATCATTGTATTGCCAACAAAAAATATTCTATCATTTGTTACTCCAGAATTTCTAAGGTTTGTATTTGCGACCTCGGATGTAGTAAAGAAATAATTTGTAATACTATCTGTAGCTAATCTATTAATTTCTTCAGGCATTGTCCAATCTCCTGAGCGTATCCCCGCTTCAACATGAGCTACTTTAACATGCATTTTTTGAGCTACAATTGCACATGCCATAGTAGAAGTTACATCGCCTACAACTAAACACAGATCCGACTTTTTATCCATCAATAGTTTTTCATATCCAATCATAATACTCGCTGTTTGTTCAGCCTGAGTACCTCCACCCGCGCCTAAATTTACATCTGGCATAGGTATACCTAATTGCTCAAAAAAACTATCGCTCATGTTTTTATCATAATGCTGACCAGTATGAACTAATCGATAGTTAATGTTTTTTGAATTTGACTGTGCAATTTTAATTTGCTCTATTATAGGAGCAATTTTCATGAAATTTGGGCGTGCGCCTGCAATAATGTCTATTAACATAATTTTATTTAATATTTACCCAAGCACCAGACTTCAAACTCTCTATTGCTGCAAAACTAGCCTTGGTTGTGTTTATTATTTCTTCGAATGGAATTAATGGAGTACCCCCATTTTTTACATTATTTATTAATTTCTGAAATTGATTTTTGTGCCCTTTATCTAATGACGTTTTTAATTTCGAAAAATTCTTAAAGCCATATCCTGTTGTTAATCTGAAATTATCAATAACAGCGGTACGTTCTTGCGAATACAACTCTATTCTTTCTTTTGGATATGCTTTTGATCCGTTAGCAAAGTAATTGATTGTACCAGTAGATCCATTTTCATATTTCAATAAAATAGTGGCGTTATCTGTATTTTCATTTGGGTTTATACCCATAGAATTCATACAAACAGAAATCACCTTACTCCCTGTGAAATATGTAATTAAATCAATAAAATGACATGCTTCTCCAATTATTCTACCTCCTCCAACATTCATATCATGCACCCAAACATTTGCAGGTATAGCACCTGCATTCATAGTTGCGATAACATTCATAGGACTGTTAGCTACTAAACTTTTTAATTTTTCTGCATGCGGTGAGAATCGTCTGTTAAATCCAACAGTTAACGTGGCCTTATTTGATTTTGAATAAGCTTCAATGATTTGTGTCAACTGCTCATTATTAATAGCTAAAGGTTTTTCTACAAAAACATTTTTATTTTCATTTAAACATTCTATTACCATTTTAGCGTGTTGATCGTGGCGTGTTGTGATCATTACCAAATCAACCTCTGAATCGCTTAATATTTCTTTGTAATTAGTTGTAGAAAAAGCAAAACTATACTTTTTTGCTAGAGCGGTGCCAGTTACACCACTTGCACTTGCAATGTATTTATAACTTGCCCCACTATTTTTCAAGGCTGGCAACATCGTCATTTTTGTAAAATTTCCTGAGCCAACAATTCCGATAACGCCTTTGCTAGAACTAAAGTTGTGATCTGAAATTTTAACAGAATGCGAAGGCTTATTATCTATAACATCAGAGTATTTTATAATAGATGCGATTGACTTACTCGAGCCAATTGAACCGTAAATTTCTTGGTAGTTCTCTAAAGGAACCACTTCAGAAATCATTTCTTTTACATGAATTTTAGAAGTAGAAATTGCTTGAAGTACCGTTTCAAAATTTCTTTTTTCTGTCCACCTTACAAAAGGCAATGGATAATCATTTCCTTTTTGTTCATAATTTTCATCGTACCTGCCAGGGCCATATGAGCATGATACTTGAAAACTTAATTCTTTTTCGTAGAAATCTGCTCTGCTAAGATCTAAACCAATAACACCTACTAAAATAATACGACCTCTTTTTCTGCTCATTTTTGCCGACTGCGAAATGATGTCGTTGTTTTTTGCTGAGGCAGTTATAATAACACCATCAGCACCAACATTTGCTGTATTCGACTCAACAAATTTTATTACATCACCATCCTTTGGGTTAAATGGTATAATTCCCCATTGCTTTGCCAAAGATAGTTTAGCATTATCTATATCAACACCAATTACTTTACAGCCATTTGCTGCTAATAATTGTGCGGTAAGTAAACCAATTAAACCTAATCCAATAACCACAACCGTTTCTCCAATTGTAGGATTAAGTAACCTTATGCCTTGCAATCCAATTGAACCGATAACTGTAAAACTAGCTTCTTCGTCGCTTACATTATCAGGTATATGAGCAACTAAATTTTGCGGAACAGAAACATACTCCGCATGGTGACCATTAGAGGCAACTCTATCGCCGATTTTAAAATCGTTCACTCCTTCTCCAACCGCAATTACTCTTCCAACATTACAATACCCAAGAGGTAAGGGTTGCTCTAATTTATTGAACACTGCTTCTAAAGTGGGTAATAATCCTTCAGTTTTAATTTTATCTAAAACTTGCTTTACCTTATCTGGCTGTTGTCTGGCTTTTGAAATCAAATTGGATTTGCCAAATTCAACAAGCATCCTTTCTGTTCCTAAAGAAACAAGGCTCCTTGTGGTTTGAATTAATACTGCTCCGCGTTTTACTTCTGGCGCAGGTATTTCTTCTAATATAGTTTCTCCTGTTTTAAAGGATTGAATAATTTGCTTCATTTTAAGTTATGTTATTTTTTAGAATCATAAAATTGCATAAACCAACTTTCAATTGAAAGTAATGCCCAAATAGAATATGATGCATCTATTTTATCATTGCTGTTTCTTTCAATCAATTTTCTAACATTATCGTAGTTAAAAATCCCCCTGCTTTCTATTCTCTCTTTACTTAATTTTACTTTTATAAACTCTTGCAAGTCGTTTATAATCCAATCTCTAACAGGGGCTCCAAAACCAGATTTTGGTCTATAAATCACATCGTGTGGTAAATACTTTTCAGCTACCTTTTTCAAAATATATTTGGTATTTACACCTTTCATTTTAAATTCAACAGGAATTAATGTCGAGAATTCTACTAACTCTTTATCTAAAAATGGAACTCGAACCTCTACACCTACTGCCATGCTCATTTTGTCGGTGTAATTTAAATTGTGATCTGTTAGAAAATATTTCATTTCAAGAAAAAGCAATTTATTTAAATCATCTTCCTGAGAACTTATATTTGATAAGGTATTGATCAATGAATCGCTTGGATCGAAATTATTAAGCTTCTTTTTAAATTGATCTGAAAATAAATTTAATACTTCCGCTTTTTCCATCCATCCGAATGGTGAAACCAATCTTTTATCTGGTGTACTTGCGTTAAAATATGATAAAAATTTTCTAGCTCTTCTTATTTTAGCATTACTACTTGGAAGTAATTTTGCTAGTTTATATAGTGCTCTTTTAATGGCAATAGGAATAAATTCTATTTTATTGTTATAATATAATTGTTGATGTCGTCTATACCCTGAAAATAAATCGTCGCCTGCAGTTCCACCTAATAGAACTGTATATCCTAATTCGCGCGCGCGTTTACAAATGTTTAAAACATTTAGAGGAGCGGGGTCTGCTTGAGGTTCATCTAAATGCCATATCATTTTATCAAAATCATTGGTAATATTGATATCAGCTTTTATTATTTCAAGTTTTACGTCTAAATACTTTGCTACTTGTTTAGCATAATCTAAGTCATTTGCAAAACCCTCCCTGTCACTATCATTCCTTGTATCAATCGTAAAACAAGTAGTATCAAAGTTTGGTCGCATTTTTTTTGCCATGGCAACTATTAAACTCGAATCTAAGCCACCCGACAAAAAGAAACCTACAGGAACGTCTGACAGTAATTGCCTATCAATTGCCTTCATAAGTTTTTGATCTAACTCAACAATTAAATCTTCTTCAGTTAAATGTATACGATTAGTATTAAATGGAATTTCATAATACTTATGTATTTTAAAACTCTTGAGGTCTTTGCTATTCCCTTTTATAAAATGGCCAGGCAATAACTTCTTGTAATTTTTCAAAGGAGTATTTTCGCCTGGCGACCAAAGAAAATATAAATAATTGAAAAGTGCTTCTTCAGATATTTCATTTTCGTTATTGTTTTTATCTAAAATAGCTTTCAGCTCGGAACTGAATGAAAATATTGTGTTGTTTAGTGTATAATATAACGGTTTCACCCCAAACTGATCTCTTGCAACAATAATATCATTCGTTTGAGTATCATAAATGCATAAGGCAAAAATACCATTTAGCATATTAAACAACTCGTCGCCATATTCTATATATCCATATAAAACTGTTTCTGTATCTGATGTAGATTTAAATGTGTATTTGCTTTTAATTTTCTCTCTAATATCCCAATGATTATAAATTTCGCCGTTAAAGATTATTAAATATCTTTTATCATCAGTAAACATTGGTTGATGACCATTTTGCGATAAATCTTGAATAGATAATCGTTGGTGACCAAGTGCTATACCCTCTGAAACAAAAAGTCCGCTATCATCCGGACCTCGATGAGAAATACGACTCAGCATTTCATCAATTACTAGATTTGCATTATTAGATATGATGCCTACAATTCCACACATATAAAACTATTTAAATTTTATTGAAAACAATGTCTTTAACACATAATAAACAAACACACCCTTTATAATTCCAATAAAATTTGGGAATGGTGTTTCTCTTGCGATAAAGAAAACATGAAGCACCAACGTGGTACTTAAGAATATTAAAATTTTATTATTTAATTGACTATAAAAAAATATCAGAATAAAACCATAAGCCACAGAAAGTAGAATTAATGGAAATAGGCCATATTGATAGAATTCAGCTGGACTAGAAGAGCCAACACCTTTGCCGACTAAATAGGCCTCTTTATCTACAAAAGCAGTGAACTGATGATTTAAAGAGTTTCGGTATTCTAGCATCTCTTCAGATTGTCCTTTCGTTAATACACTAAAATGCCGTACATAAAAATAGGGATACAAAATAGGTTCTAAAAAAAAGGGATATGCCGCATTAAGTTGATCCTTGTTTTTTATATATCTTCCAACCACTTGCAATGTAGAGCCTGTTTCAGAAATCGCAGACTTAATAATATTGGTTCTTAATTCTACTTCTAAATCGTTTCTTTTCGAAGAAGAATAAATAGAAAAAACAACTAGCATCAACAGCACTACAGAACCTTTTAATACAGTTTTATAATTGATGTTTATTTTATATACACTATTATAATACCATAATATAAAAAATATAGGTAAAATTAATGTGATTCTAGCTCCTTTTAAACTATCTAGAAAAGAAACCACTAAAAATATTGATGCAATTATTAAGAACTTCCTTTTATTATTTATTACAATTAAATAGTAAGAAAAGAAACTAGAAAAAAAAACGTGCGAATATTTAATAATTGGCGAATAATAATTCACTTCTTGTAAGCCTCCAGCATATATTGCAGCATAACCTATATTTATAATCGCTTTGAATTCTAAAAAAAGTTTAAAAGCGTACAAAGCACCCAGTACTAAAACAATGTTAAATAGTATTTTTTCAGTTTTTATTGCATTATCATTTATACTAAGTTTAATATGATCTGGTTTGCCAAATAATATGTAAACTGAGTTAATAGTATATATAAATATATTTGCTACTACCATTGCATACAACATACTGGAATACCCAATATTTTCATATGCAAGTAACTCCGTTTCAAAAAAAGCATACTCTGGCTCGAATATATATAATGATGACCTTCCATATAAAAATAGGAATGCAAAAAAACTAGATATAGCGTGTATGGAAAATGGTCCACCAACTTTTATAATTGCTATGAATAAAAAGGCAAATGTTAAAACAGAATATAAATTATAAGTATAAAATATTGAATATATTCCATTTGTATTAGATTTAAAGTAATAATAGAAAATCACATTTAATACTATTAATAATAGCAATAATAAAAATGTAATTATTCTGGCTTTTTTACCCATTACTAATTTTTTTAAAAACTTCTATTGCTCTAGCAATATGTATTCTTTTTGAAAAAACGTTCCAGTATGTATCGTGTGCGTTTCTTGCTAATCTATTTTTCTCACTTTCATCATTTTCAATTTTCTTGAATGCTTCAATTAAAGTATTAGGATCTAATGAATTATACAAATAACCATTTTCGCCATCCTTAATCATTTCACTAACACCCGAAACATCTGCAGCTAAGATAGGTTTACCCAAAGACATATATTCTGCAACAGTTCTAGGGAATGCTTCTGCATGACTTGTAAAAATAAGTAAATCGGAGGCTTGCATATACATTACAACTTCATCTGAATGTCCATGAAATATAAATTTATCAGCATATTCGGAGTTTATTATATCATTATAAATTTCATCACCTCCCCAAGTTTTACTCACAACACCTACTATATGCATTTTTAGATTTGGTTTAATCTCTAAAAAGTCTTTAACTACTTTTAATAAAATATCTTGAGCTTTTCTTTTCTGTACAGATCCAACGATAACTATATTATAGTAGGATTTATCAAATCCTAATTTCGAAGCCGCATCTCCTGGTGTAATTTGCTTTACTTTATTGATTTCGTACTCATTGATTGAATTTGGTAAATAAAAACTTTCAATTTTATTTTTTAAAATTTTCGACCAATCTTTCAATCCATTTTCAGATACGTATATCAAATTATCAAATTGCTCCAAATAATCTGCTGCATTTTGAACTGCTTCGTTCTTATCTGTTTCAAAACTTTGATAAATAAACGATTCTGGTGAGCCTCTAACAATACATACTTTTTTAAAAAAATTAGCATTTTTTATTGTATTCGGTGAATTAATTGCAGACCACGAATTTATATATAAAATATTTTCGCCATCTTTAGAATAGTATTTACTTAAATCAACCTTTGTTTTTTTGCCGAAATCTTTTATAAAATAATAAATGGGTCTAATTAAACTTCTTATACTATAATCAAGAATTGGAACTTTTCTGCGTATTACGTTTACTGCCGATACTTTATTTAGTTTTATATCATAGAACTCCGAACCTAATTCTTCGTTGCTTATATAATCTGAAGTAATTAAAACAACATCTTTATATTGAATACGTAAAAACTGTAGGAATTCAAAGCCAGATGTAGACGAGCCTCCATTTTTTTTACTATTAATACTATCTGATATATATATTATCATATTCTATTGATTAAATTTTTCTCCCAAAATAAGAATGATAAAATTCTATTCATTATCACAAAATCCACTTCTGCATTCTTGTATTTATTCCATATAAATTTCACATAATCCATATTTATGTAACTTGACTCATGTGAATTAATTAAAGTATCAATTTCTATTTTATTGCTCTTAAACACTCTATCTAAATCAACCTTAAAACCTTTTTTCTTTAGTTCTGTAATTTTATCATTATACGATGTTAAAATTTTTCTGTACAAGAATTTATTACTTACATCTTTAGTTTTATCGTACAAAATATTATCAGCAAAACGTTGTTGCAATTCAAATAATCTATAATCCAGTAAAGGCTCTCTAATTTCAATTGTATGGAGCATACCCGCAATGTCCGTTTTGTAATTCAACTGATGAATGAGCTCTGTTTTAACTTTGTAATTTAAAAAGGAAATGATACTGTTTTTATTTTCAGCATGTATTTGTTCCTTAGTAACACTTGTATTCGTAAGTTTTTCAATTAACGGAACAAACCTATTTTCTAATTCGTATATAATATCAAACAGATTGTTATTTTTTAGGATTGTATGGTATAAATGAATTCTGTTTACGTGTTTTGCTAATGGATATTTATTGAAAAACCAATTTAAAAGGAATGCAAAGGGCTTATATAACATTCTAATAGCAGAAAGTTTTTTACTAGGACGAGTGTAATAATACAATTCTTCGTATGATTGGTATCCGCCTAACAATTCATCGCCACCGTCGCCTACTAAAATTACTTTATTTGTTTCTTTTGCTTTTTGCGAAAGCCCGTATAGACCAACTGTTGCCGGATCAGAAAATGGTTCATCGTACATAATGCACAACTTTTTATAATATTCCCATAATTGCTCGTCCGACAATTGTACGTATTGTTGTTTTACTACGTTTGGGTCATAAACTAAGGCATCTTCATTGCTTTCATTATTTACACCCTGGTATGTATAGCTATTTACTTCTTGAGGCTTTTCTGTTAATAGCACATTCATCACTAAATTACTATCAATGCCCGAACTTAAAAAAATTCCAAAACCTACGTCAGATACTAACCTGTATTTCACAGCACTGTCCACTACTTCCCGCAACTTGATATAGGCATCGTCTATGTTATTAATTTTATCGCCTTTAACCTTGTCTAATTCCCAATAAAATGTCTCTTTACATTTAAACGTATTCAAATCAAAAGATACTATTTGTCCGTTTTTTACTTTTTTAATATTAGTAAAAATCGAATCGAAAGAATTTACATAACCGTATTTAAAGTAATTATTTATTATTTCTTTGTCTATGCTAATTGATTTATTGGCAGGTATTCCTTTGTAAAACGATTTAATTTCCGAAGAAAAATAAATGTGCTCATCGTCTGAATAATACACAAGTGGCTTTACACCCATTCTGTCTCTAATTAAATGGAGTGAATTGCTTACATTATCATGTATTATTATAGCAAACATTCCATTTAAAAATGAGAATGCTTTTTCTTTATGTAAATGGAATAACTTTAATATAACTTCGGTATCACTTGTTGTTTCTATAGTATAACCATTACGCTTTAATTCATCCCATAATTCTTGATAATTATAAATCTCGCCGTTGAAAATAATACTGTAATTATCGAAATGATAAGGCTGATTTGCTCTTGAAGAAGTATCTATTATTGATAGTCTGTTATGTCCTAGACCTAATTGATAATCATTATGAGCATAAAAATAGGTGCCTCTATTGTCATAACCTCTATGAGCAATTTGTTCGAGCATAGTGTCTAACAAAAGTTCTTTGTTATAGCTATGCTTTGTTTTAAATGTAAAACCTGCTACGCCACACATAGTTAATTGATTAGTTTTTTGTTGTTGCGCATATCTAAAAATATCAATCCTAATGCAATAGGATATGGCAATATATATGTAATTGAAAAGTTAAAATCGAATAGTTTATATTTTACTAACACGAGTTCGAGAAAATAAATAAGTAGCAACACTACGTTTACTATACTAATGAACATTGTTCTGTCTTTAATAAAATAATAGTTAAAGGTTATGTAATTATAAATAGAATGAAAAACGATAAAGCTTGTTAATATTGAAAACTGAAACAGCATATGATCTACCTTGTAGTTTTCTAGAAAAGCATAAAAGATAATTTTATGAGTTGCAATTAATCCTATAGCAACTAAAACTGAAACCAAAAATGTGTTTTTAAGATATTTGCCGTCTTTGAATGAATCTTCACCATTTTCTGTGGTGTGATTAATTTTTATGGGATAAAGCACCATAACTGCTGAAGTAATAAACGAAGTAGCTAGATTAATAATGCGTATTAATACGGAGTAAATAGTTACCTGATCAATGCTTATAAAATTCGAGGCCCCAATAATGGAAAGATTCGGCATTAAATTATATGTCAAATTAAAAGGCAAGTAACTCAAAGAATTTTTAAGTATATCTTTTATAACATTGAGGTTTATTAATTTTAATGAAATATATTTATTTATGATGAAAAGATTAATTAGGTTTTCTGCAGTTGACGATAAGCAGAATATATATACATAAATTAAAAAGTCGTTTTGGTTTTTTGCAAACCAAAGCATTAATATTATAAATAAAACTCTTACAACAAATCGTCTGATTAAGATATAAGAATTTTTAAGAGTTGCCTGAAAGTAAATTTCAAAAGATAAAGGAGCAGTAATTACAGGCAAAGAGGTAAGAAGTGTAATTTTAAATATGGAAGGATATTGGTAATACAAATAAAATAATAATATAATGAAAGGTATTGTTATAAATGAATACATTAATACGGTTGCATTTGTTAGATATGCCTTAACATCGTCTTCATTTTTTTTAGATGCAAATACTTTAAGTAGATAAAAATTAAAAAAGGATAAGCCTAATGTAAATATGGCCCAATAAGAATTTAACAAGTTTAAATAGCCTAAATCTGCAATATTAAAATGTCTGATGGTATAAAATTGAATAAGTATAGGAAAGCCAATACCTAATACTTGGTTCAGCACATTTGTAAATAAATTAATATTGGTTTTAGTTAATAGGTTTTTCAACTTTGAGGAGTTTTTGCAATTGAGATTCTATTGTTTTTATTGCATCTTCTATATTAAATTTATCATTAAAGGCGTAATTTATAATAACTGTATCTACTAACAATTGCTTAATTTCATTATCAAGGCTAGACCCATAAGAAATCACAACATCAGAGGTAGGTAAATCATTTGAAGTAGTAACAAGCCAAGTATTATTCAAATTTATTTCTATAGACTGCTGAGGGTGCGTTTTGTAAGCTATATCAAAATTATTTGATTGATTTAATTTGTTGATTAGTAATTCATGAAATGTAAAATCATTTTGATGCCCTAAAATCAGTATTTTGTATTTCGATGTGTATGAAATTGGCCAATTAATTACATTAAGCTTTGATTTGATTTTATTAAATACTATTTGAGCTGGGGTGTCTAACATTTCTAAAAAATACTTTTTAGAATTATCATCTATTACATAAATAGTGTTTATCGACTTTAATTTATTTGTAAAAACGGGGAAGTATATTTTACCTGTTTCAATTTCTACATATTCCATTTGTCCATGTTGAACCATTATTACTCTATTAACATTTGGAAGAAAATCTACTAATTTCAACCATCTGTCATAATGATTTGAAAGCCAAATTGAATTTATTTTTTTTTCTTTTAGAGTACCATATGTCCAATACCAGTAATATGAAGAGTATGTAAAAAGCATTAAGTACCTTTTAGAAGAGAGTAATAACAGGAATGGAGTAATTAATGACCATAACATTGCGCTCAACATTTTTCCAAAATCTGTAATTTGGAAAAAACTAATTGAATTTAGGTTTGTTTTGAATTTACTTTGAGCATTATGAAAGGGAAGATTTAAAACAGTATCAGGATAGTCTGCTTCGTTACTTCCTATATAACTAAAAAATTTTATGTCGGATAAAGATAGGTACACGTTCGGAGGTATATTAAGTTTACTTGCTTTAAGCACAGGTAACACCCATTTAACTGTATATAGTAAAACTAAAAGCGGATTAAACAAAAAAGCCCATAATGACCACAGAGGAATGAACAGTAGATAATTTATAATAAATAGATACTTATTATAATTATTATAAATTACTACAGCTCTTGGAATGTACTTAGTGAAGCTTTTTATGTTAAAGGCTTCGTGATATATTTTTTCTTGTTCAAATTCAAAATGAATTGCCTCTATGTACGATTTATATGTTTTGAACATTTCAATATTAATATTCTAGCATAAAATCAATAACTTCCTTCATTTTATATTTAGCTTCCCAGTTCAATAATTTTTTTGCTTTAGTAGGGTCCGCTTTTCCTATAAGTAAATCGGTAGGTCGCATAAAGCTTTGATCTTGGCTAACAAACTCTTTATAATCGAGCCCAAGTTTTTCGAAAGTATATTGAACAAAAAAATCAAGTGTATTGGTTTCACCCGTAGCAATTACATAATCTTCGGGTTTATTTTGTTGCAACATTAACCACATTGCTTCAACATATTCTGGAGCCCATCCCCAATCTCTTGCAATATCTAATCGGCCTAAAACTAATTTTTCTTTCGAGCCGTTTTTAATTTGCTTTGCGGTAGAAATGATTTTTTGAGTTACAAATCGGTTAGGGCGCAATGGCGATTCATGATTAAAAAGAATTCCGGTGCAAGCCCATAAATTGTACGCCTCTCTATAATTATCAACCAACCAATAAGCTGAAGTTTTGGCTACTGCATAAGGACTTCGAGGATGAAACACTGTGCTTTCATTCGCCGCTTGACCATTAGTATCGCCAAAACATTCGCTAGAGCCTGCATGGTATAACTTTATCTCACGATCGGCCATCCTGCATGCTTCTAATATATTTAAGGTGCCTATTGATATACTTTGTATGGTTTCTGCAGGTTGTTCAAAAGATAAACCAACAGATGATTGACCTGCTAAGTAATAAACCTCATCAGCCTTGCTTTTCTTTATGGCCATAAAAACACTTCTAAAATCCTCGGGGATCATAGAAATAAAATTGATGTGTTCTTTTATTTCTAGCTTAACCAAGTTGCCAAAAGACGAGCCTTGAGCATCTCTAGATGAGCCCCATACTTCATAACCTTTTTCTAATAATAATTTTGCTAAGTATGCACCATCTTGGCCACTTACTCCACACACTAATGCAATCTTATTCTTAAGTTGATTTATCATAACATCGAGTATTTGCCTAAGGCTAAGTCAATACTAATCCAATACATATTTGAATTAATTATATGATGTGCCATTTCGTAACCTTTTCTTGCTATTGCAAGACGTTCAGTTTCGTTATTTAAATAAAATTCAATTTTCTCAACCGCTTCTTCTGTATTATCGAAACTTATAAAATGCTCTCCGGATCTAAAGTATCTTTCAATAGATGGCACTACTGGTGCAATTAGTAATGAACCAGCTGCAGGAACTTCAATATACCTATAAATTAAATGCGGAAAATGAGTCCAGTCTGTATCTTTTGAATTTATCTGGTTTGAAGTGGTTATTACCATCGAAGCATTCACTAAACGCGACCAATAATCTTCATCGGCAAACTTGGTTGTGCCTAAGTTTCGACCTTTCATTTCAATTTCAAGTCCGCGTTTTTTTAACCCTTCATTAATATTGTTTAAAATGGTAGTTCTAGGTTCATATAGTGATCCTGTGAAAACAATATTCGGTTTCGCGCTTTTGTCTTTTTTGCTTATTAACTCATTTAACATGTTCCCACTCTTCTTAGAGAATGGCATATTTAATGGTCCTGTAATTCTAGAATGAGGAAATATAGGATGTATATCTTTAGGCGACATTAAACTAGCAACAATACCACGTTTTGCAGATACAACACCGCATTGCGTTCTCCATGTTCTAACAGGCAAGTCTGTTAATATGCAAATTGGAACAATGCCATTTACCTGATAAATATATGCAATTCTAAATGACTGAATTAAACCTTTAAACCAATGTTGGTCGCCAGTTCTTGCATCATATATGTAATGAGTAGGCTTATTGTTTTTAATTGCTTGTTTTACTTGATTAATATAGTTTTTAGACTTATCAATTTCAATCTTAGCAATGCCATCTTCACCTAAGAATTCTGTAGCCGACCAAATCAATTCTTTGTATTCAATAAGCTCCCAACCTTTTATGCCAGATTCTAAACAAAGTAAGGATTTCCTTTTTCTATTTTGTTTAAACTTATAAAACGTAAATAGATTTACCAATTCCAACATTATTCTTGAAATTAGAAATGGCAAGTAATTTAAACGAGGCAGAATTGTATTTCTGTAAAACATTTTTTTAAATTTTGTTGATGTCTATTGATGGCTCGTTTTTCAAATCACGAGTATCACCAATTATTTTCGCGGGAACTCCTCCTACAATTGCAAAATCTGGCACATCTTTAGAAACTACTGCCCCTGAAGCTACAATAACATTGTTTCCAATGGTTACTCCTCCAGAAACTATTGCACCAGAAGCAATCCAGCAACCCTTGCCTATTTTAATATCGTATCCTTTCCTTGGTACTTCTACTCCTGCGCCAAAGCGCTTCTCAGGGAATTGTTTTTGCAATTGTATTGAAATTCTTTCTCCTTCATTAAAGTGATGTCTACCTGTAAGCAACATCACATTGTAACCAAAAATGGTGTTATCGCCTATGTAAATAGAACCACTTTCAACATTAAGTAAAGTATTTACTAAATATACTCTTTTGCCTACTACCAATTCTCCTCCATCTCCTTCAATGTAGTGTGTTTGATATGAGTAATACCTAATGAATTTTATTAAAGCCCGCATGGGCTTTCTTAACTTCATTTTTAATGTACGCGAGAAACTCATTTTTCTTACAAGAAATTATTTAACGCTGCAATTTCTGGTGAAACCCATAAGCCATTTCCAGTATATAATCTTCCTTGTGAAGTATCTCTTAAATCGTATAAGTTCACAAAATGGTACCCATTGTTTTCCATAAATTTTGCTATATCCCAAAAATATGCTTGGTTTTCTCTGTAAGGAACAAAAAACACTTCAGTAATAATGATTTTAGGAATTTTAGCTTCTATAACTTCAATAGCACCTTTAAGTACTTCTAGGTCGTACCCTTCCGTGTCTATTTTCAATACATCAACTGAACTTAAATTATATTTTTTCACTAAAGTAGTTACAGTAACCAAGTCTACTTCGAACTCTAAATTAATTGCATGATCTCCTGTTGGAACTCTTTCTGCTAAACCTTTTACTGGAGGCAAAATACCACCAACTGCACTTTCTTTAGTTTTTAAGAAAGTTACTTTTCCATCTTTATTTCCAACAGCAGAGGTTAAGCAATGAATTTCTGATTTATCAGATTTTATTTCTTCAGCAACTCTACTAAAATCTGCATATGCATCTGGGTTTGGTTCCATACCGATATATACATATGATTTATTTGCATTCTTATCGAACGTCTTTAATGATTCACCTCTGTGTGCACCTACATCTATGATAACAGTTTTATCGGATGAGATCTTACTAAGTAGTTTCATACCAGCGCCTAATGCTGCTTCTGGCCACTCTGCATTTAGATTAAAATTTGATTCAGTCATTTTTTATATAATTAATGGTTAGTAATATAATTATTTATGCTCCAATTCGCAATATTCTCTTTGGAGTCAATTATTTGTTTTCGTGCGTTTGGCAATCCGTTACCAATAAAATTAAACAAGTTGGCAGTAGCTACTGCACTTACATTTTCAATTTGCAGTCCTTGAGCCAAATGATTTTCATTGCCAGCACCGCCAGCAATTATTAATGGTAAACTGGTAATAGTATTAACACTTTCTATTAAGGTTTGATCGTAACCAAAACCGGTTCCGTCTTTATCAATAGAATTTAAATAAATTTCACCAACACCAAGTTCTTCCAAATATTTTACATATTCGCTAATACTATAATCAATTTTGGTATTCCCGTCGTTTATTAAAATATCGTAAGTATTACCATTCGTTTTGCAATCGATGCAGGCTACCACACTTTGGCTACCGTAATTCTTAATAATTTCTTTTACCATTTCTGGATTTTCTATCATTAGCGAATTGATTACAATTTTGTCGGCCCCACTTTTAAAAAGCAATTCAGCATCTTGCATGCTTTTTATTCCACCACCTGCTGCAATAGGTATAAATACATCGTTTACCAGTTTACTTATTGTATCTGCAAATTCATTTATATTTTTAGTTGTTTTGGTGGCGTTTAAAACTATTAATTCATCTAGTGCAAATGCAATGTTCTGAAACTTATAGTTTTTCTCCAACCAATGTAAATTACCTACTTTTTGCAATCTGAAATTTCTGCTTTGCATAAAATGCCCATCAGAATATATTAATGCAAAAATGATTCGTTTTCGTAACATTAAAAATTATCAATAAAATTTTTCAATAAACGTAAGCCATTAAATTGGCTCAACTCTGGGTGAAACTGAACGCCGCAAATATTTCCTACTTCGAAAGCTGCCACAAAATCATCTTGGTAATTACATAAACTCTGGTTCATATCTTCCTCAGCATGCATTCTATAACTGTGTGTAAAATAAAAGTCGGCTTCGTTAGAAATGCCCTCAAAAAGCTTACTGTTTTTATTGGGAATTACCTGATTAAACCCTACATGTGGAACTTTAACCATAGTATTATCGAACTTTGTAACTACTCCCTTCACATAGCCTAAGCCTTTATTGTCTCCGTGTTCGGAACTCGATAAGCCCAACAATTGCATCCCTAAGCAAATGCCCAATAATGGTTTACCTTGTTCCAATATTACTTGGTTCAAGTTTTTGTCGATTTGCTTATCTCTAATCTGGTTAATTGCTTTCCCAAAATTCCCTACTCCGGGTAAAATAATTTTATCGGCTTTTTCTAACTCTTGTAAACTATCGGAAACAACAATGTCGGTAACATTCAAATAATTTAATGTTGTAACAATCGATCGAATGTTTCCCATTCCATAGTCAACAATTACTAATTTCATATTTCAAAATCTTCGCCAGGTGTATACTTTGGTTGCCAAATTCCATCTACTTTTTCGAATAATTCTTTGTTTGCATATTTATCTAAAACTGCATCAAATTCTTCTTTTGTCATTTTGTAGTAATCCAAATAAGTAGGAATTAAATCTGCAGGATAAGAATTATCATACATCTTCACTAAGTTCAATGCTTGTTCTCTAGTCATCGAACCTCTTCTTATTTCAATACCAGCATCCTGGGTTGCTCTACCAAAACCGAATTTTAAATACATTAAATATGCATGCAATGCATAAAGTGCTTGGTCGTTTTGTGAGAAATTAGTAAATGTATCTGCATTACCTTCGTCTTTTTCAATTAGTCCACAATGTTCTTTAGCAACCACATAATTTCTGTAAGAATCCCATGGCTCAAAATAAGACCAATGGGTAAATGATAGGCCTACTTTTGAAACTTCTTCATCTGTCGGGAATTTAAAGAAAGATAATTCGGCTTCAGAAATATCATTATCAGCTTTAATTCTTTCGAAAACTTTTTCATGCCCACCTTCTAAGTAAACACGTTTCATATAATTAATATCATACAACGCTTTGTTTTTACTTTCAGTAGACCCTCCATATTCAGTTTCTCCATCTTCCCCGTAAAATAATAATGGAATGTTAAAATTAGATGCAGTACGAATAACTGCAGTCATAATTGCAATTAACCAACCATAATACGGAAAGCCCTTTTCAATAAATCCATATTTGTTAAGCCTATCTAACACTTTTGGATTAGGAGTTATATGTATATGATCATATCCTGAATGAATAAAGTTGAATAAGTTCTTATCTCCAATAGCTAAGGATAATGCGGGTCTAACTGTAATGGCTAATGGATTCATTCCGTATTTGTGTTTTAACATGTACGCAACGTAAGAACCATCTTTACCACCACTAACTGGGACGATACAATCGAAGTTGCCAGTTTTTGATTTATATTTTGTTAGAAGCTCCTCTAACTCTTTTTGGCGAGGTGTCCAATCCATCACCTTTTTTTCTTCCATCCATTGGCATGCATTACACCATCCTCTTTCGTCAAATGAGATACGAGGACGAGTTGACATGTTTAAGCAATTTTTACACCATGTAATTTTTTTACCACTCATAATAAAATTATATTTTTTTGTTAATTAGATTAAATTTTCAAATAGCCGTCCACCCACCATCAACTACTATATTTTGCCCTGTTATATATTTAGCTTCGTCAGACAATAAAAAAACTACCGCTGGCGAAATATCATCAGGTAAACCCATTCTTCTCATTGGCACCTTTTTGTTGTAATTATCAACAAAAATAGGATTTTGATTGTCAAAAATACCACCAGGAGATACAACATTTACTCTTATTTGATCTGGACCTAAATACGAGCACAAATACCTTGTTAAATTAACAATACCACCCTTTATTGCCGCATAAGCAGCAGGCATCGTCATACTTGTTCCATCATATACCGTAAAATCTGGACCAACTAGCCCGTACATTGAACCGATGTTTACAATAGAGCCTTTTTTATTGGCTTTCATAAATGCAGCCACTTGTTGAGTCATGTAGAAATAACTATTCAACTGCCAATCAACGTTTTCTTTCCATGAAGCAAGTGGGATGTCTTCAAATTTAACGCCCCAATCTTTTGTTCGAGGATAGGCATTGTTTACCAAGCCATCTATTCTTCCAAATGTAACATTCACTAGGTTTAATGAATCTGTTACAGAATCCTGATTGGTAATGTCGCATTTAATGTTTCTACTTTCGATATCATTCTCATGATTAATATCGAAATTTAAACAAATTGCTCCTTCAGCCTCAATCGATCGGATAATTTCTTTGCCCAGCAAACCATTACCTCCTGTAACAATAATAACTTTGTCTTTTAATCTACTCATTACTTAAAGCTATTTTCAAAACATTTATGGATTCTTCAAAAGTATTCATAGGTGTTTCTTTGTTCGACATCTTTTCTAAGAAATAATTCAATTGCGAAACATATGTGTCGATAATTTTAAATTCTGTATTTTCAAATAATACTCCATCTTTACTATCCACAATTCTATTTTGAATTAAATCAACCGAAATTGTTGAATTTTCATTTACTATCTCAATTGTTCTTTTAGCATCACGTCTGAAATAATTAAGTGTAATGCTTGTACTAAAGTTAGAATAGTTTAATAAATAGTGAGAATAATCAGGGGCATCTATTTTTAAGCTAGAGTTGTTACTCTGAAAAGCTTTGTACTCATTTGGCATTCCGAACAACCAAGTAGTGTAATCTAATTCATGTATAAGATCTAAATGCACACCACCACCCATACTTAAATTTGCACTGTAAACTTCTTTATAATTTGCATTAGGGCGCCAATCTGGTAAATAAGATCCACAATACACCGTGACTTCATTTATCCTTATATTATTAGTTTGTAAATAATCTTTTAAAAATTGAATGCATGGGTGAAATCTTAAATTACATGCAACATATGTAAAACTTCTATTCTGACTAACGATTTCCAAAATAGATTCGACATGTTCTAATGAATGTAAAGAAGGCTTCTCTATCATCATAGGAATATTCCGCTTTGATAATTCTATAATAAAATCGGCGTGTAAATTTGTTGGGTTTGAAATGATAGCAAAATCGGGTTTGTTTTGTATTTCATCTAAACTATAAATACTTTTTACGCCTTTAATTTCTGTCGACTTCTTGCCTGATCTCAATGCGAAAATAGTTGCATTAGGTAATATACTATTAATTGCTAATAGATGTTTGTTTGCTATTGAGCCTAAACCAATTATTAAGATTTCCATATTTGAAAATCGAGTTTGTTATTCGACAATAAAAAATCTAAAAATTCAAAATCGATTACATGATCCAAATCAAAACACAAATGAGGCATAGTATATATTAATGACGACTCTGTAAATACTGTTTTGTATTCTTTTTCAAAAAAAGCTCGTTTATAAAAATAAAAGGAAGCGTTCAAATCATACACTTTTGGAGCACTTTGCCTTGTCATTACATTTCCGGAGCTTGCAACCAAATGATAGTAGCCGTTGCTTTTCTGTTCTACCATATTGAAATATGGGTTACGAGCTGCAGGATTAACAGAAAATAAGTTTAATGCATTTACATCATTGTTAATAATGTTAAAAGCATTCAACAAATCTTCGAGTGTTCTTAAGGGTGAGGTTACGTCTAAATCAAGCACGTAATCATATTTGGTATTATTATGCTTTTCATAATAAGCCCAAACATCTTTTATTGTATCTATTTTACCAGCCGAATCTGTTGCTAAAAAATCGGGGCGAACATAATCAGTTATTAAGCCATATTGTTTAGCGGTTTCTTTTATTTCTACATCATCTGTAGATAAAGCAATGTCTGTATCGTATTTCTCTGCAAATCTATTTGCAACTTGTATTGTATATGCTATTAAATGTATATTATTTAATGGCTTTATATTTTTACCAGGAATTCCTTTGGATCCACCTCTTGCGCAGATCGTAATTAAAACTTTCATATTAGAATAATAAATGCTTTATGTCCTCTTGAGCTTTCATAAAATCTTGATGCTTTCCTATATCTAGCCAGTAATTTAACATAGGGTAGTGAACCACTTTTTTACCCTTTGAAATTAGGTTTTGCATTAAATCTGTAGCATTGTAGAATTCATTTCTTGGTATATAATTTTGAAGTTCCTTGTTTAAAAAATAAATTCCAGCACTCGAATAATATGTATAACTAGGTTTCTCAATAAAAGATAAAATTTGATTGTCTTTTATATCTAGAACTGCATATGGAACTTGCACTTGGTAAGGTATACTAGCAATACACATTGCTGATCCATTACTCATATAATGCTTAAAAAAGTCTTCAAAATCAATATTTGTAAGCACATCCGAATTCATAAGTAAAATATGCTCAGAATCTATCCCCTTTATTGAACCCAATGCGCCAATTGTTCCTAGTGGTTCGTCTTCGTGTACATAAGTAATGTTAATTCCTTTTGAACTACCATCTCCTAAATAATCGATAATAACTTCTGATAAATACCTAACGCTAATTACAATATTGGTAATTCCATATTTAATTAGGCGATCAATATTGTGCTCAATAATAGGTTTGTCGCCAACAATTAGCATAGGCTTAGGAACCGTATCTGTAAAGGGTCTTAAACGCTCTCCGCGTCCACCCGCCATAATTACTGCAGTTGCCGGAATTACAGTATTTATATGTTTTAAATCTAATATTTTTAGTATCTTATTGTTCTCATCAACAATAGGGAAGAATAAAATGCCTAGTTTTTTCGTGTCTGCAATTTTTTGGATTACATTTTCATCCTCTTTAACCACTTTAAAATCGGTATTCATGAAAATTGTAATTGCATCAGAAATTTCATTACCATTTAATAATCCTCTACGAATATCGCCATCGGTTATAGAACCTCTAATTTCATTTTTATCATTTACAACAAATAATGTTCTGCTATTATTAGCCGGTATAAACTCTAGTTTCTTAAGCGCCTCTCTTGCATCTGCACCATCAGAAATAATATGCTCTAAATATTCGTTCATGCTAAGTGTTTTTTTAATGTTTTAATAATTAGTTGAGATGCTCCGCCTTTATCATAAGGATTTGTACCGCCCCACTCTTTATTAATTATAGAAGTAATAACTTCATTAATTTTATTTGCTTCAAAATCACAATCAATTACATTTTCGGCATGACTTCTGCCTTCCTGTCGTTTACCTAAATTAATTACATACTTACCAAAAGAAGCCGCTTCAATAATTCCACTTGAAGAGTTGCCAAAAACAAATTTACTTTTTGCTACGGCCGTAAAATAACCGAGTGTTCCTAAATTCTCGCGTAAAAAAACTCTAGGATTGTTTTGTAACCTGTTTACAAATGCAGTTCTTATGCTATTGGCATTAGTATCGGCATTAGGCATTGTAATTAGAAATTGTAAATTATTTTTAGTCTGTTCTTCAATTACATCACAAAGTATATTTGCATACTTTGCATTTTTTTCTGATGCTACTGTTTCCGGATGGAAAGTGGTAATTACAGTTGCTTGATTAAAATCTACTCCCCACTTATTCTTAAATTCTTCGTTATCCATCGGTACAAAATCTTTCAAAGTATCAAGACTTAATGCACCAACATGTTCAACAATTGGGTTCGAATGATCAATTAAGGATAATACTCTAGTTGCGTACTCGGGTGTAGAGGTAAAGTGTATATACGAGGCATGACTTATAGAGTGCCTAAAAATATTGTCGATAGCGCCAAGTGTAATTTCACCGGCATGTATGTGGGCTAATTTAATTCCAAAAGGTATGCTTGCTGTAACTGCGGCAAACATTTCAAAGCGATCACCTAAACACAAAACTACATCGAAATCATTTTTATGTTCATCCCAAAAAGTAGAAAATTTGTCGATTACATGTGCAATGCTTTTTGCAATTACCAACGAACTATCTCCAGGTAACAAGGTTTCAATTTCATAACTTGGAGTAAAGCCATTGGCAATAATTTCATTTTTGGTATAGCCATGTAATTCCGAAAGATGCGTTCCAAAAACAATCAATTCAAATTGAATACTAGCATCTAGTTTCATTGCTTTTAATAAAGGCAAATAAATACCAAAATCTGCTCTAGAGCTTGTAAGTATTCCTAATCTCATTATTCTAAATCCTTCTCGCTTAGTTTATGTCCGGCAGAAATATTTACTCGCACTTTCTTTCCAAGTACATCCTTCATTTTCATTGGAGATATTCCGTCGCCAGGGCGTAACATTTCTAAATCTTCGGCTTTAATTAAATCACCAACATTTAAATCTGTATTAATATGTATACTCTTTCGTGCAATGGCAATATTTTTTAGTTCAGAGTTTGATGGTTCTTTTAGGCCAGTTCCGCTCATTGCATATTCAATATTGCGAATAGCTTTTACCATTGCCATTAATTCTGATGGTTCCAAAGAGGCTAAATGATCGGGGCCTTCCATTGTTCTGTCGAGTGTAAAATGTTTTTCAATTACTTTTGCTCCTAGCGCAACGGCTGCTATTGGCACTTCAATACCTAGAGTGTGGTCGGAATAACCAATATCGGTACCCATTTCTTTCTGTATACTCAGCATCGCCTTTAGATTTACATCTTTCATTGGCGTTGGATATTCGGTATTGCAATGTAATATGGTTATATTATTTATACTGATGTTGTAGTTTACAAACACAGCTACAGCTTCCTTTATCTCTTGCATTGTAGACATTCCTGTAGATAGAATTACCTTTTTGAAAAGCTTCGCAGCTAGTTCTAAATATGGAAGATTTGTAATTTCTCCTGATGGAATTTTAACCATCTCTAAACCAATGTCGGCTAAATATTTTAAAGAAACTAAATCGAAAGCCGTTGAAAAAAATTGTATGTTTTTTAATTTGCAATAGTTAATAATTTCAACATGGTCTTGCACCGAAAGCTCCAATTTTTTCAGCATCTCTAATTGAGACTCTGCATTGTTTTGAGTGTTCTCTATTTGATAGTCGGCTTTCTTTGCTTTGGCCGAAACCAAATTTTCCGATTTAAATGTTTGGAATTTCACATAGTCAACTCCAGCTTCAACTGCAGCATCAACCAATTTAAATGCATTTTGCAAATCGCCGTTATGATTTACACCTGCTTCTGCTATAATTATAGTATGGTTTTTCACTTTATAAATTTTGCTGGATTTCCAGCTACTGTTTTATTATCGTCAATAGTATGTATAACATTACTTCCAGAGCCTACCACAACGTTGGCCCCAATTTGTATTCCGTTCTTTAATACTGCGCCACTACCAATAAAAACATTGTTCGCAATGCTAACATCACCATTAAGTATTGCGCCTGTAGAAATATGGCAATGATTACCCACTGTTGCATCATGTTCTACTAGTGCTTTGTCGTTGATGATACAGTTCATGCCTATGCTTGCATTAAATTGAACCACCGCGCCATGCATTATAATGGTTCCCTCCGCAATGCTTGCATGTGGCGAAACATATGCATTTGAGGAAATAATTACCGGAAGTTTAGCGTTATTTTTTTTTAATTGTTCAAATAATTTAATTCGAACATTGGGATTATTTATTTGGCCTACAGTTATTAGAAATGAAGAATTACTAATATATTTTCCCATCTCATTGTCGGTGCCTAAATAAGGAATGTTATACTTTGGCGACAATGATTCAGATAAATCTAAATAACCAATTATGTTGTATTTATTTGTGGATAAGATAACATCGATGCATGCTTTTGCATGTCCGCCACCTCCAACTAATATTAAATTTTCTTTGTTCACGTTTATAGTGCTCTGTAGCTGCTTGGAATATTAATCAACCTATCGAATATCCATTCAGCATTTTGTTGATTATCCTTTGTACAATCTTTAAACATTTCTAATCGATGCATTAATTGCCAACATGGACGAGCCATAATGCCTGCATCGTTCAATTCGGTTAATGCTACATTTCTTTGATCTAAATTTTCAAGCAAAATTGCATTAAGCCAATAATTAGAGCGCGAATCAGTAGGTTCTTCAACAAAAGTGATAGCCGAATCTTCGAAAAACGTTTTGTAAGCTGCCGATAATTCTCGCTTGTTAGAAATAAACTTTTCAATTTGTTCTACTTGAGCGCAAGCTAGTGCTGCGTTAAGGTTTGGCATTCTATAATTATACCCTATATGATCGTGAACAAAATCCCAACGATGTGGAACTTTTGCTTGAGTGGTTAAATGTTTACCAAGTTTACCAAGTTTTTCGTCGTTGGTAATAATTACACCCCCACCACCACAGGTGATAGTTTTGTTTCCGTTGAAACTAAATGCTCCAAGTAAACCGTAATTTCCAGTATGCACTCCTTTGTAATAAGATCCTATAGATTCTGCTGCATCCTCAACTAATGCAACGTTGTACTGAATGCATAACTCTGCAATTTTATCAACTTCAACGGGGTGGCCAAAGGTGTGCATAGGTACACATGCTTTTATTCTTTTACCCGATTCTTTATGAAAACATTCGCCATTTTTTTGCATGGTTTGCGCTTTCAAAAAATCTTCTAGAGCATCAGCACTCATACCAAGTGTTTTCTTATCCACATCAATAAAAACTGGTGACGCATATAAATAAGAAATAGCGTTGCAAGTGGCAATAAATGATAAGGATTGTGTAATTACTAAATCATCTTTTTTAACGCCTGCCAATATTAAGGCCATGTGTAAGGCTGCGGTGCCGTTTACACAAGCAACTGCATATTTCGCACCTGTATATTTTTTAATTTCCTCTTCAAAACTATCTACAAATTTACCCACCGATGAAACAAAAGTTGAATCAATTGTTTCGGCTACATATTTATGTTCGTTTCCTGCAAACACTGGAGCGTGCAATGGAATAAACTCTTCGGTTTTAAATTGTTCTCTTACAAACTTTATTAAGTCGTTATACATTATAAATATCTGCTTTGTAAAGTTTTAAATTATTGCTGTCTTTAAACCACTCTATGGTTTCTTTTAGACCTTCTTCTAATGAATATTTTTGTTTCCAATTAGTATGTTGCAAAATCTTTTCGTTCGACCCGAACAAACGCTCTACTTCACTTTTCTCTGGGCGTAAACGTATATCATCGCTTACAATTTTGGCATTAGGGTTAATAATATTAATGAGGTTCTGTGCTAAGTCACCAACCGTAATTTCAGAGTTAGTGGCAATGTTTACTTCGTGACCAATAAGGCTATCGGATTTTGCGATTTCAACAAATCCATTTACGGTGTCTTTAACAAAAAGCAAATCGCGGGTTGGGTGCAAAGCCCCAAGTTTAATTTCTTCTTTACCATTTAACAACTGAGTAATAATAGTAGGTATAACAGCTCTTGCAGATTGACGTGGACCAAAAGTATTAAAAGGTCGTACAATGGTAACCGGCAAATTAAAACTTCTATAAAATGAATCGGCTAAATGATCGGCACCAATTTTTGTTGCAGAGTACGGCGATTGTCCTTGCTTAGGATGCTTTTCATCAATAGGTACATATAAAGCTGTACCATATACTTCAGAAGTTGAAGTCACTAATATTTTCTCGATGTTTAATTCTTTAGCTGCTTGAACAATATTTAATGTTCCCTTGATATTTGTATCCACATAACTATCCGGAGAATGGTAACTATATGGTATTGCAATTAAAGCTGCTAAATGAAATACCACGTCGCATCCTTTCATTGCCTCTTTAACTCCGTACGGATCTCTTATGTCGCCAGAAAATATTTCGATTTTTGATAATGTTTCTTTTGAGAAGGTGTCTAACCAACCCCAATTATTAAACGAATTATAATAAACGAATGCTTTTACAGTTGCACCTTCTTGAAGTAATCTTTCTACTAAATGAGAACCAATAAAACCATCGGCACCTGTTAATAATACTTTTTTATTTTTTAATTCCATCTCTGTAATAGTTTTTAAACCAATTTGCGAAGATTGATAAACCTTCTTTTATATCAACTTTTGGATTGTATTTAATTTCTTGTTGAGTTGGGTTTATATCCGCCCAAGTTTCTAGTACGTCCCCGTCTTGCAATTCTGCGAATTTTAAATTCGATTTTACACCTAATGCGTCTTCAAGTGTGTGAATAAAATCTAATAATCCTACTGGCTTATTATTTCCTAAATTTAATACTCTATAAGCAGCTGTTGATGTACTAATATCACCGTTCCAATTCTCCTTTTTTATTGGTACAGTAATCATAGCTTCTACAATGCCATCAACTATATCCGATATAAAAGTGAAATCTCTTCTCATTATCCCATTATTATATACTGTAATCTCTTTGTTGTTTAAAATGTTTTTTGAAAAAGAGAAATAGGCCATATCGGGGCGACCCCAAGGTCCATATACAGTAAAGAATCGCAAGCCTGTTGTTGGTATATTAAATAAATGACTATATGTGTGTGCCATTAGCTCATTAGATTTCTTTGTACTAGCATACAAGGAAATTGGATGGTCAACATTATCATTTGCTGAAAATGGTATTTTCTTATTCATACCATAAACACTAGAAGAGCTTGCATATACTAAATGTGACACAGGATATGATCTACAACATTCTAGGACGTTCATAAATCCAACAATGTTAGAATTTATATATGCATCGGGGTTATCTATAGAATATCTTACACCTGCTTGAGCTGCAAGATTTATTACATAATCAAATGACTCATTCTTAAATAATTTCTCTAGTTCTGTTTTATTAGATAAATCGATCTTGAAGAATCTGTATAAATTATTAACAGTACTTTTTACTTGAATATTATTATTTACTTCATTTATATCAATCCCACATTCTTTCAAACGTGAGTGCTTTAAATTCACATCATAGTAATCGTTAATATTGTCGATTCCTACAACATTTGCCTTATATGACAATAGTTTATTTACTAAATGAAAGCCAATAAAACCTGCTGCTCCGGTAACTAGAATTTTTTTATTTGAGAAATCCATTGAAAAAAGGATATATGGAGATTAATTCGATTCTTGATTAATCTTTTTTAATAATAGTTGAAATATTAGATAAAATAAATATATGAAACCAGCTAAGATACCACCGAGAATTAAACTTTTAAGTTTGCTTACTTTTTGTTTATAAAGAGGCAATATTGGTCTATCAATTACTTGTATTAATGGCTCTTCTCTCATCAATGCTAGTTTAGAGAATTCTAAGTTTTTTACAAGTTCAGCATACATGGTACTAAGCATTTGTACATTCATTTGTCTTTTTACACCAGGCACTTTAGCTCTTGCTCTTATAGTATTTATATTTTGATCTTGAGTTATTGCAGCTCCATACATTTCAGAATCAAGCTCTCTTTTAACAGAATCTGTTCTACGTTCTAGTATTTCAACATTACCTCTTGATTTTTTCGTTTTAGTTTCGATGTAAAAATCGGTAACGTTTTTAACAAGTTCTGAAGTGAAACAGAAAACAAAAAGCTCGTCTTCAGCAATTGCTTTTACAGAAACAATGTTTAATTTTTTATCGAGTTTAGATACTTGAAGTACATTATCTTTTATATCTTTTGATATGGAAAAAAGTACACTATCCTTTAATCTTGAGAATCCAATTCGATCACTTCTGTCATAGATTAATTTTTTTAGTTCTTCGTTATCCCCTTTATTCCAACCTTCTCTAATTTTATTGAATTCTAAATACCTATTAATCAACAATTGTTTTTTACCACCAATTTCAACTTCGGTTAATAACGTTTTTTCAATTAGCAACCTAGATTTCATAAGCTCAAGCATATTGTCACCAGTAAAAGCACCACCTCCACCGCCGCCAATATCAATCCCAAATTGTGAGGCTATTCCTGCATAAGCGCCAAGCCCACCAGAACCTGCACTCTTTTCTTCTAATGCAAATGTAAGATCGGCAGTGTATTTTGGTTTTTGAAACCATGCGTAAGTAAATCCCAATATCCCACCTAATAAGCCAAAAAGTACTACCTGTTTCCACTTACTAAAAATGAGAATTCGGAATTCTTTTATTTTTATTAGAATTTCTTTTATTGATATTTCTTCGCTTTTTATCTCCGTCATGATCCAATTATTTTAGCTGACTAAACAGTATATATAGAGTAGCTAAGCCCGTTAACTTTACAGTGGTGTTTTCAATTACTTTATTCCACTCAACCCTACCCGTTTTTTCATCTTTTTGTTTTTTCACTTTGTCTACAACATAAATCACACTTCCTTTTGTAACCTTCGGATAAATTTTAAATACAATTAAATTTCTTGTTCTATTTACTTTTGCGTTTGGTTGTATTACATAAGTTTTTCTACGTAATGAGTTTCTAGAAAATCCATTGCCGTATTTATTAATGTAATATTTAGCTCTTCTATTAGCGTAATATGGAGCATTTATTTGAGTGGTATTTAAAATATTAATGGCTTCTACCGATGAGCCTCTAATTGAAACAAAATCTGTAACTGTAGGAATAGTTATAAGATCTTTGTCTTTTAAAACATAATTATACTTTGAGTATTCGGAACTTAATGCTTTATCTAATTTTAAAACAATATACCTACCATCTAATTCTTGACGATAAAATGTAGAAGCTTCCTTAAATGCATAATTAGTTAAACCTCCTGCACGTTTAATTACATCCGTTATTTTATCGTTCTTTGTTAATAAAGGATAAATTCCAGGATATTTCACTTCTCCTTTTAATTCAACATTATGGTATCCATAAAAATTAGGTACAGCGCGAATAAAAACCTCATCAAATGGTCTTAGCTCATAATTATTGCTAGTATCACTTCCTATAAGGTCTAAATTACTAAGATTTATTCTTTCTACTATTGTTCTAACGACCTCCCCATCTATATAAGTTGGTGCATAATAACTTAATCTCGCTAATTCAATTCTTAAGTTTTCTGCCTCAATCGTAAACCCTCCTGCTTGTCTGATCAAATCAAACAATTTCATACCAGGTACATAATTAAATTTTGTAGGATTTTTAACTGAACCAAAAATTTCAACATACTGATCTTTAAGAAATTCTGAATGTGAATTTACAACTAATACGTCAAGTGGTTTTAATAATACATTTTGTGCACTAGAAGGGTTGTTTTTTATTTCAATTAAATTAACCCTTATATATTCTTTTTCTAGGGTATTTTTTGTTCTTACAATATAAGCATGTTCAGCATCAGCATCAATTTTATAATCACCAGAAATACTTAATAAATCAGACACTCTTAATCCTTGTTTGAAATTATAATCGCCAGGAAAATTAAAGGAGCCTTCGGAAGTGATTTTATTTATGATTTCAGATACACTAGGTCTAATTAAAATTTGATCACCATTAAATAAAGCGAAATTACCTTTCTTATTTAAAAGAGAATCATAACTTAGATCAATTATTTTGATTTCTTTTGAAGCATTTCTTTTTAATTGTATTTTCTCTGAATAAGCATTTGATGTTAACCCACCCGCAAATTTTATTAATTCATTTAATCCTTCAGATTCTAATAATTCGTAACTAGCTGTTTTTTTTATTTCCCCAGAAATGCGAACTACTTTTTTAGATGAATTAACTACAATGTAATCATTGTCTTCTAAGAAATAATCTTGTTTAGAGTTTGGATCGGTTAAGAAAGCATATACATCTAGAATTTTTACTGTTTTCCCATCTCTACGAATTTGAATACTTCTAAGTGTTCCCAAATCATTAGGGCCTCCTGCTAAAATTAAAGCATTAAAAGCTGTATTTACTGCAGGAATTTTGTACGAGCCAGGTTTAGCAACTTCGCCTACAATGTTAACTGTTATAGATCTAGAATATGCTAATGTAACCTCTAATTTATTGTTATTTAAATCAAAATATTGATTCATTTTAGCTCGTATTAAAGTCTTAGCTTTTTCAAATGTTAAACCCTTTATAAAGATTGGTCCCATTTGACTTGGATTAATAGCTCCTCTTGCATCAACTTTTAAAACTTCATTAAAATATGAGTATCCGAAAACAGACAGTCCTAATTCGTCGCCAATACCAATCACATAATTCGCTGGAGCTTTTGCATCTGTAGACTTATCAAATATTTTAATATCGCTATTCCTAAAATACTCTTGACCATAAACCGTAATTTTGGCACCTCTACCTGCTCCTTCAACATCCTCAACCTTGCCTGTTACTAAATCGGCTTTTTCAGATTCATCCAATATTTTTGCTGCAATTTTAGACTCTGCATTGTCTTCCACTTCGTTCAAACCCACCTTGTTTGTTTGAATCTTTGCCACTCTATCTTTAAGCTTTTGCATCTCCGAGGCTGGAAGTCCTTTTTTTGCAGCAAGTGCTTGTGCTTGCTCCAATGTTAAGCCTGCATCTTGTCCTTGTTTTAATATAGACAATACTTGCTCATCACTTAAGTCGTCAATTCTAACATTACTTAAATTGTTAGGGTCGATACTCTGTGCTTGAGTTGCAATCGCTATTGATATGAAAAAAACGAATAGGGCTAAGAATTTAGAAATTCTATTAAAAAATAGGGTTTGAAATGTCATTTTGTATATTTATAAACTATCAAAGATAATTAATTTTTAATGATTTATGATTTAATGGCGTATTTGCTAATTATGCATTCCATATCAATAAATGTTCTTGATTAAGTATTTCCGAAATTTGATTTTGGAATTCTTGAGGTTGGTATAAAACGTATCGTATTTTCTTACCAATTAAAGGTTCTGCCTTGTCAATTAAATTAATGAGATATTCTTTGTTTATATCCCCAATTATAATCAAATCAATAATATTGCTTTCAATGCCACGAGCTAAACTACCAACTAAATAAACAGACTTTACATTTCCTAATCTATTTACTATTGTTTCTATAATTTGATCTACACCTGCATATTTGAAAATAATATTATGAATATCTTTAAATAAGGGATGTTTTTGATTTGCTTTGAATATTTTTTTATTGCCTACACTCTCTGATGTTAACAACCCAGCTTCTTCGAATTTATTCAATTCCACTCTAATTCCATTGCTACTATCGTCAAATTCTTGTTCTAGGTTTTTTAAATACCCAGTATTTTTGGCATTTAAAAAAAATTTCAACAATAACTTAATTCGTGTTTTAGATGTAATTAATGTGCTTAACATTACATGGCTTCGCCCCCTCAGTTACAACCTAAGTGGGCATTATTAGTATATATCGGGTAAAAATACTACTCGTTTTTGGCACTTACAATAGTTCATGCAATATTTATTTGGTGTTAAAACACCTAATAAACTAATAAAATACTGCATATCCTTTAAATTGGGGACTTAATTTCAAGGTAGGCAAAGGAGTTTTTATATGGTTTAAGGTTTTAGATAAAAATCTAACATAGCCATTTCTTTGTGGCAATATTTTACGCCAATCTAGATCTAATGATAGATAATACTCATAACTACCGGTTCCTGCTTCTCGATTATAATCATACCCAGGTAAATTTGCGCGGTAATAAGCATTAAGATCCTCATTTACACCCATTCCAACTGCAATGGTAAGGAAATCAGGCCAAAATTTTTCAATTTTTGAATCTTCTTTCATCCAATCATTAATAGATAAAGATGCCCAATAAGTCTGATTCATATAATCGCCATCGATATGTGCATTTTGATATGCTTGAAAAAAATAGTCGTGGGTTTTATAATAACTGATTTTAAATTCAATAGCATCAACTGCTCTAATTCTAGATTTCATAAAATGGACAAATGCTCCGGCAGAACCAGCTGCAACGTCTCCTATACTAAAACCATAAGTAGGAGCATATCCATCCTTAATTTCTATAAAGCTTTGAACTAAGGTTGAAAACAATAAGCTATAAGTTGCTGCCTGTTTCTTTCTCATACCTGTCCACTCTAATTGTCCTTGTAATAGTTCGGCGGTAATATTACCACCTAAGAAATGACCAAGTTTATCAATATTTTTTGCGTATCGATAGTCGATATCATGGTCGAAATGAAAATCAACCGTATTGTCTTTCCACCAAATATTATTTAAATGATAATAAGTAACTCCAAGCGAGGAAGCAGTGGTACCAAGTGCAGTATATAATTTCCATTTTACAATCCCAGTAGAAGTATCTGAATTGTAATTACTATACTTATTTAACTTTGCAGTTGAAAAGCTATAACTTGAAAGTAAAACAATTAATATTATTAATCTTTTCAGTTGCATTGTATCTCAATAATTATTTGCACAAAAATCGATATTAAATAAAAATTAATTAATAAGAAATGATTATCTTAACTTATATATTCTTTCAATAATATCAACCACTTTTAAGCCCTCTAATGCATTAGTTGTTATAGGGCCTCTATGTTTTAAAACATCAATTACATTTTCAATAACATAATTGTGGTTTTGGGCGGAGCCCTTGTAAGCACCGTAATCATTTCCCGGATTTGTAGGTGCTAATTCTGGCATGGTATAGTTTTTTATATGGCAGTATTCTACCTTATCCATATATTGTCCACCAATTTTTACTGCCCCGTTTTCTGCTATTATGGTCATGCTGCTTTCTAGGTTCTGATTCCAAACAGAAGTTGAATAATTTAAACTTCCCATTCCTCCATTAACAAAATCAAAACTTACAAAACCAGAATCTTCAAAATCAGTTAATGATTTATGATTAAAATCTTTAAACTTTGCTTGAATGTTTTCGATGTCGCCAAATAACCAATAAAGTATATCTACAAAATGAGAGAATTGTGTAAACAATGTTCCACCATCAAGGTCTTTCTTACCATGCCAAGAATCATTTTTGTAGTATCTTTCGTCTCTATTCCAATAACAATTTAACTGAACCATATATACTTCACCTAATTTACCAGAGTTAACCAACTCTTTTATCCAAACAGATGGAGGTGAATACCTATTTTGCATTACTGCAAAAACATGTTTGTGAACTTGTAAAGCTTTAAAAATTACCTTTTCTGCATCGTTTTTAAACAATGCCATAGGCTTCTCAATTACAACATGCTTATTAGCTTCTAAGCATTCTAATGCTTGCATTGCATGATATCCATTTGGAGTAGCAATATTTATTACATCTACTTCGATTCCAGAGTTCAAAAAACTTTGAAATGATTTGAAAAATGGTACAGAGTGATTTTCAATATTTAAATCCTCTTTATTCTTTAAATCAATGAGTGCAACTAATTCAGACTCCGTATTTCTGGAAATCATTTCGGCGTGGCGCTTACCAATGTGTCCGCAACCAATTACTGCAAACTTAATTCGTGTGCTCATTTTATTCGGGTAACTATATTGTTTTCTAATTTATATTCTTGTTTGCTTTCAAGGCACATAGCGATCCCTTCAGAATTAAATTCTAAACGATGCCCAAACTCCCCTACCCAGCCTATTTGCTTTGCAGGGTTTCCAACTACTAGTGCGTATGCCGGGATAGTTTTAGTAACAACTGCACCTGCACCAACAAAAGCATACTCCCCAATATCATGTCCACAAACAATAGTTGCATTGGCGCCTATACTTGCACCTTTGCCAACATGTGTTTTTGCATATTGATCTTTACGAATAATTGCCGATCGCGGATTTATTACATTTGTGAAAACCATTGATGGACCCAAGAAAACATCATCATCACATATAACGCCAGTATAAATTGACACATTATTCTGAACTTTTACATTACTGCCTAATACGACTTCTGGCGAAATCACAACGTTCTGGCCAATATTGCATTTAGAACCAATAATACAATTTGACATGATATGACTAAAATGCCATATTTTAGTGCCCTCTCCGATAGTGCAAGGCTCGTCGATTATTGCTGTTTCGTGTTTGAAATAACTCATGGATTTTCGTTTCACGCAAAAATGCAAAGCAGCAAAGATGCGCAAGATTAATGCTATTTTTTAAAAAAATCTTTAATTGTATTTGTAATATAATTTTGCATTTCAGACGTCATTTCTGTATGAATGGGTAATGACAATACCTCTTCACATAGGCTTTCGGAAACTGGAAAAGATCCTTTTGGAAATCTATCTGATTGGTAAGCTTTTTGGAAATGTAATGGGTACGGATAATAAACCATTGAAGGAATCCCTTTCTCTTGCAAATAACTTTTCAGTTCATTGCGTTTGCCATTTTTAACCTTTAATGTATATTGATGAAAAACATGAGTTGAATTAGAAACTCGAATAGGAGTAACTAAAGCATCAATGTTTTTAAATTGTTCATCATAAAAATCCGCAGCGGCGTTTCTAGCAGCACAATAATTATCGAGGTATTTTAATTTAATATCAAGTATTACGGCTTGTAAAGTATCTAGTCTGGAATTTACACCAATTACATCGTGTTGATATTTTTTAGATTGACCATGATTAGCCATCATTTTTAATCGAGTAGCCAATTCAGTATTATTTGTAAATATTGCGCCACCATCGCCATAACATCCTAAATTTTTAGAAGGGAAAAAAGAGGTGGTACCAATATGCCCCATGGTACCAGCCTGGCGAACTGTACCATCTTTAAAAGAATATTTAGCACCAATGGCTTGGGCAGTATCTTCAACTACATAAATATTATTCTCTTCAGCTAGTTTTAATAACTCTTCCATACCTGCACATTGCCCGAATAAATGTACTGGCACAATAACTTTCGTTTTAGAGGTTATTGATTTTTTAACTTGCTCTAAATTAATGCTAAAATCATCAGACATTACATCTACCATTACGGGAACCAAACCTAATAAGGCAATCACTTCGGCAGTTGCAACGTATGTAAATGCAGGAACAATTACTTCATCACCAGGTTTAAGTTCTAAAGCCATTAATGCTATTTGCAAAGCATCCGTACCGTTTGCACAAGGAATAACATGTTTAACACCTACATAATTAGCAAGATTATCAGAAAAAACAGAAACTTGTTTACCATTAATGAACTCAGCTGATTCTACGCAAGCAATCATTGCTTGGTCTATCTCTGTTTTTATTTTTTGATATTGACCTTTTAGGTCTACCATTTCAATTTTCATGTTTTTTATTTAGAGACATAACGAAGGCAGAGGTGTAGTGAGAGCAAAGACTCAGTGAATTTAGAGTCTGCCATCTACTAGGCTCCTGTCTATACATGCTTTTGTGTCGAATATTACTGTGTTGTTTGCTTGTAAAGATTTAAAATCAATTTCTAAAAACTCATTATGTGCTACTGCTACAATTACAGAATCATACTTCTTATTGCTGAGTTTTGATAAAATCTGTATGCCATATTCATGCTTCACTTCAGAGGCATCTGCCCATGGATCATAAACATCTACATTTATCCCAAATTGTATTAACTCGTTATATATATCTACCACTTTAGTATTTCTCACATCAGGGCAATTCTCTTTAAACGTAATTCCGAGAATTAAAGCATTTGCTCCTTTAATTACATGCCCTTTTCCAATCATTAATTTAACCACTTTATTAGCCACAAACATTCCCATGTTATCATTTACTCTTCGTCCGGAAAGTATAACTTGAGGATGATATCCTAGAGATTCTGCTTTGTGAGCTAAGTAATATGGATCTACGCCAATACAATGCCCGCCTACTAATCCTGGTTTATATTTTAAAAAATTCCATTTAGTACCGGCAGCATCTAAAACATCTTGTGTATCAATTCCAATCCTATCAAAAATCAATGAAAGTTCATTAACGAACGAAATATTTACATCACGTTGTGCATTTTCAATTGCTTTGCTTGCTTCTGCAACTTTAATGCTTGGGGCCTTATGAGTTCCTGCTGTTATAATACTTGCATATAATTCGTCGACTATAATTGCAATTTCTGGTGTTGAACCTGAAGTAACTTTTTTTATTTTGGTAAGAGTATTTATTTTATCACCTGGATTAATTCTTTCTGGTGAATAACCACAATAAAAATCTTTATTGAATTTTAAACCTGAGAATTTTTCTAAAACAGGAACACAATCTTCTTCCGTGCAACCCGGGTATACTGTAGATTCATAAATAACTATATCACCATCTTTCAGCACCTTACCAAGCATTTCTGATGCTTTAATTAAGGGAGTTAAATCTGGTGCTTTAAACTGATCTATTGGGGTGGGAACTGTTACGATATACACATTGCATTTTTTCAAATCTTCAGTGTTAAAAGAAAATGAAAGACCAGCATCTCCAGAGAGACTCATTGCATATTTCATGCCCTCCAAATCTGCTTCTTGAGTTCTATCCAATCCATTTTTCAGTTCTTCAACTCTACTAGTATTTATATCAAAGCCCAATACTGAGAACTTCTTACCAAACTCAATGGCTAAGGGTAAACCTACGTAACCCAATCCAATAATTGCAATTCTATTTTTCAACTTAATTTAATTATAAACATTAATAATATAAGGATAAACTCTTATTCGAAATAATTAAGAGCTCTATATCCACCATCTTTTAAGTATTGATCTTTCTTCATTAAATGCAAATCTGAAATCACCATATCCTTTACTAATGCAGGTAAATCATACTTTGGTTTCCAGCCTAGTTTTGTATTCGATTTGGTAGGATCCCCAATTAATAATTCAACTTCAGTTGGTCTATAATATTGTGGATCGACCATAACAACTGTTTGTCCAAATTTTACTAAATCAGGATTTAATCCTAATTCCGCAAATCTGTCTTTATTAATATCAATAACTACTCCTTTTTCATTTTCCTCTTTACCCGAGAACTCCACCTCAATGCCAAGTTCCGCAAAACTCATACGTACAAAATCGCGAACAGTAGTTGTTACGCCTGTAGCAATTACAAAATCTTCTGGTGTTTCTTGTTGCAAGATTAAATACATTGCTTCAACATAATCTTTTGCATGGCCCCAATCTCTTTTTGCATCCAAATTACCAAGGAACACCTTTTCTTGCAATCCTAAAGAGATTTTAGCAGCAGCCCTAGTAATTTTCCTAGTTACAAATGTTTCGCCTCGTACAGGGCTTTCATGATTAAACAATATTCCATTACAAGCATACATACCATATGCTTCTCTGTAATTAACGGTAATCCAATATGCATACATTTTGGCAACTGCATATGGTGAACGAGGATAAAATGGAGTACGTTCTGATTGTGGGACTTCCTGAACTAATCCGTATAATTCTGAAGTACTTGCTTGATAAATTTTAGTTTTATTCGTTAAACCCAAAATTCTTACTGCTTCTAACAATCGCAATGTTCCAATTCCGTCAGCATTTGCAGTATATTCTGGTGTATCAAAACTCACCTTTACATGACTCATCGCTGCCAAATTGTAAATCTCATCCGGTTGGGTTTCTTGCACTATTCTAATCAAATTAGTAGAATCTGTTAAATCGCCATAATGTAATTTCAAATTAACATTGTTCTCGTGTTTATCCTGATACAGATGGTCAATTCTATCTGTATTAAACAAAGAGCTTCTTCGTTTTAAACCATGAACCATGTATCCTTTTTTCAATAGGAATTCTGCTAAATATGCGCCATCTTGGCCTGTTATACCAGTTATTAATGCTACTTTTTTCATTTTATTTTTGTTTACAGCAACTCTTGATTACTTTTTTCGATTCTATCGTATACTTTTTTTACGTCTTGTGATTTATCCCTTGGTATGATTAAAACTGCATCTTCAGAATCAACAAATATTAAACCTTCCACTCCTTCAATTTCTGTATGCTTATTTTGATTTAATATCAAATTACCATTTTTAATAAGTTCTGGATTGTTTGTTTCATAGTAATTCCAAAGAGCTGCGAATGAACCCAAATCGGACCAAGTAATATTTGAAGGTATAACTTTTGCAATAGATGTTTTTTCCATAATTGCGTAGTCGATACTGTTTCCATTTATTTTCTGACTATATTCTAAAGACATTAACCCATCTTGCGAATGATTAAAAGCAGTTAAACATTGAGCATACATTTCAGGAGAATATTTTTTAAATTCAGAAAGATAAATAGATGCTTTAAAACAAAACATTCCCGAATTCCAGAGGTGGTTTCCACTATTAACCAATTCAGTGGCCTTTTCTAAATTTGGCTTTTCAATAAAAGCCAAAACTTCATTACCACTAAAGTGTATATAGCCAAAACCAGTTTCTGGTTTATTAGGTGTAATACCGAATGTTACTAAATTTCCCTCATTTGCTAATTTTACTGCATCTGAAACCGATTCAGAATAGTTTGAATCGTTGTTTATTAAATGATCTGATGGTGTTACAAAAATGATATCATCTGGATTTACACTTAGTGCTGCGAATGCGATTGCAGGCGCAGTATTCTTAGCAATAGTTTCAACTATTTCAAAGTTTGCATGTAATCCAATTTCATTTAATTGTTTTTTTGATATTGTGTTGTTTAATTCATTGCCAACAGTAATTAGTCCATCAACATAAACTGCATTTCTTTCAACTGTTAATTGAAACAATGACTTGTTATTAAAAATTTTCAAGTACTGTTTAGGATTAGCCTTTCTGGATAATGGCCAAAGTCTACTCCCAACACCACCACACAATACTACATTGTAAACCATACTATTTACTACTTAAAAAGTTCTTCAAATCGATAATGTTTTTTATTTGATTAGAAACTGCATTTACACTATGTGCAATTTGCAAACTTACCCAATCTAATAAATAAACTGTATCGTAAATATGATTCATATTTGCTGCCTTTGTTTCCATTTCAAATACAACTGAACCATATGAGTTTAATAATTCTTTAATAAAATGAAATCGTAAATTAATTCGTGGGTTCGAACCAGAATTTAATAAGATATAATTTGAATCCCATTTTTCATAATACGTTTCTATTACGTTGTGGTTAGCTTCGGGTATTACTACTACAAAGGCTTCTAGCTTTGCATTTTCTTGTACTTGTTGTGCAAATCTGATAGCAATCGCTTCCATATCTGGAGAAGCTATAATTACATATTTATTTCTGATGGTCTCATTAAAATAATTTTTAATGTTCAATGATCTATTTTTATAATCATCAACATTAGTAACAAAACTTTTAATGCTTTCCAAATCTGTTGATTCATTTAAACCTAACAATTCAGAGAAAATTAAAAACAAATACGTAATAGGATAACCGAAAGCCACACGTGGTTGGTAACCTCCTACAGCATTATAAACTTGGGTACCGTCTGTATTTGCTAATTCTGCGATTTTGCCACCCACTGTAAGTACTAATTTAGTAGCACCCTTGTTGGTAGCATCATTATAAACACTAATGGTTTCTTCTGTATTACCCGAATATGAACATAGAATTACCAATGTCTTGCTGTTCACAAATTTTGGCAATTGGTAATCGGATACCGCTTCAATTGGAATGTTAATTTTATCAGCATAATAACTTTTAATAATTCTTCCCGATATACCCGATCCGCCCAATCCACTAATTACAATGTGATTAAAATCACTAAGCTTTTTACCATGCGACTTGTAGTTCTGAATGGCATAATCAATTTGATCAGAAAACTGTGCTAATTCTGGTCCTAAATAATTCATCTTTTCTCCTTTTTTATATAGTTTGTGCTTAGTGTAGTTAGTATGCTAGTGTGTTAATCTGATTGTGTGCTAATTCGCCCCTCAACTTCGCTACGCTACGTTCGGGGACCGTCATCACTTATCCGCATTAAATACTGTCCGTAACCGCTTTTTACCAAGGGTTCGGCCAATTTTTTTAATTGCTCTTTGTTAATGTATCCCATTCTATATGCCACCTCTTCTATACATCCGATTTTTAAATTTTGACGTTCTTCTATTACTTGTACAAATTGACCTGCTTGCATTAATGATGCAAAGGTGCCTGTATCTAACCAAGCTGTTCCTCTATTTAAAATGCTTACTTTTAATTTTCCTTGTTCTAAATATACTTTATTAACGTCCGTTATTTCATATTCGCCTCTTGGGCTCGGTTTAATATTTTTCGCTATTTCCACCACAGTGTTGTCATAAAAATACAAACCCGGTACTGCGTAACTCGATTTAGGACTTACTGGCTTTTCTTCGATAGATTTTGCATTTAATTGCTCGTCAAATTCCACAACTCCATATCTCTCTGGATCTGCAACATGGTATGCATATACAACCCCGCCATCAGGGTTATTATTGCTTTGTAAAAGCTCCGCTAATCCTGAACCGTAAAAAATATTATCGCCTAAAATTAAGGCTACCTTATCTGCTCCAATAAATTCTTCGCCAATTACAAAGGCTTGAGCTAAGCCGTTTGGTTGCTCTTGTACTTTATAACTAAAGTTACATCCTAATGATGCACCATCACCTAATAAACGTTGAAAATTTGGCAAATCTTGTGGGGTGGAAATAATTAAGATATCCTTTATTCCTGCCATCATTAAACATGAAAGCGGATAATAAATCATGGGTTTATCATAAACAGGCATCATTTGCTTGCTCATGGCCAATGTTAATGGATGTAATCGGGTACCAGAACCTCCTGCTAAAATTATCCCTTTCATTATAAACAATTAAGCAACGAAAATAAGGAAAATAATGCAATGAGGACTAAGGAATTTTTAGGAATTTCTATACTTCGAAACTTGCTCGTACCACTCTTCACCATATTTTCGAATGAGTGGTTCCTTTAAAAATTCGAAAACCGAAACTTTATGTTCTTTACCAAAACTACAAGCATCGCTACAAATACTCCAGCGATCGTAGTTTAATGCTTCATAATCAGGGTATTTAGAGATTCTTATTGGATATAAATGGCAAGATATTGGCTTTTTCCAGCTTATAACCCCGTCGTTGTATGCTTTTTCAAAGGCACATTGAGTAATGCCATTTTCAAAAACAACGTAGGCGCATTCCTTATCACCGTCTACACATGGTGTTGTATAATCTCCTTCAAAATCTAATGACCATTTGCCTTGTTCTTCAATGGCTTTAAGACCTTTTGCATTTAAATATGGCTTTACTTTTTCAAATACATCTTCTATAATCCCAAGCTCTTCTTCTTCTAAAGGTGCTCCAGAATCGCCCTCAACACAGCAAGCGCCTTTGCATTTATCGAGATTGCAAATAAATTGTTCTGTAAATAACTCGTCGGAAAGTATGGTGTTTTCGTGCGGGATCATTAATTATCTGGATGATGTAATTGGATTTTTTAAGCCTTGATATTTTTGCAATTCGAGCACTACCGAGCCAATTAATATTTCTACTTCCACTTTTACTGGAATTCTATTGGCATCGTTAGTAATCCACATATACATTCTACTGTCTTTTTTAAATACTCTACCAGGTTGTAATGCCGGACTAAATTTAATACACTCAAACTTGCCACTTTCTGTACTAATTGTTTCTTTACCCAGGTATTCAATATCTAATGGATAAATACCATCATCCAAAAAATATTTCATTTTTATGATTTCACCCACCTTTACATCCTTAAGGTCTAAACATCTAGCAAAATAGTACATCGATAAAATATCGAATGTTACATCACCAGAAGTAAAAGTGCCCTTAGAAGCAATTATTTTATTTCCTTTTTGATCAAAATTGGCATAGCTATCTCTTTTGTATTTACCCTCACGCACACTTTCTGTAAACTGCATTGGTAATAATTCTTTTTGATCAACATAAGAATCATAACGATGGCGCACCTTCATAAACCAATCAAAAGAGGGAGTAGTTCTACCATTTGCTACAAAATGCAGAGGCTTTTTGCCGTTAATTTCTTTTTTAGCTTCTTGTACTTCCATGGTCACTTCTGCTGCATGTATGAATCCATAACGAGCCGTGTATTTTAACTTTTCGCCAATCTGAAATGCTCCCAATTTAAAGTCGGGTTGAAGTTGTGCAGATGCCTGACGCGTAAGGATAAAAAAGAAAAAAGAAAAAAGAAAAAAGGGAACTAACAATAGAGCATTTGGAAAGTGTAGTTTTTTCATCCGTTTAGGTGTAGCTAAATATTATGCAATAATAAAACTATTCTGCAACTTTTTTATACAAAGGAACTGTAGAACATGGCTCGCCATACATTATGCTTTTGGCAATAGGTCTAAATAACCTGGTTATTTCTACATAAGCCGACACTGGTACAGGTATATCGCCACATCCTTTGATTACAATTCGTTGATCTTTGAACTCATTTAAATCAATTGCAGCTAATGCTTGCCTAAACAAAGCATTTTCTAATTCATTTAAATCGCCAAATACCAACATATTTGCGTAGGGTTCTATTTTAGTTGCTAATAACATAAACGCCCAAGTTGGCACTATCGCATCGGCACTGCAAATTATTGCAACATTTTTACCTTCATACTGTGTCCAATCGTGCTGTTTTATAAATTCTCTGAAATCTTTCTCCTTTAACATTAAGCCATGAAAAAGATTGTCTTTTATATCATATAGCACTCTTTCCCCTTTATGGTAATAGTTTGCTAAATCGAAACTTATGAGGCCGCTTTGGGCTACTTTGTTGGTAATCATTACGGATGTTGTTAAAACTGTGGTTAATGGGTTATTGAGTTAATAGGTTATTGGGTTATTAACCTTTACGGCCTTTGATTGCATAATAACTTATAACCTATTAACTTACTAACCCCATCTATTAAATAGACAAATTTAGACATGTTTTGTTTATAGCAGCAATAACTTAATAACTTATTAACTTATTAACCTAATAACCTATTAACTGATTCACAAAAGTACAATTTTTTTAGGTTCAACTATTAAAGCATGATATAACAAAAAAGCCCCGAATACTCTTCGGGGCTTTTCTTATGCTTTTAAGAATACTAGTAAAATAATATTCTATTGTCTTTAATTTTGGCTGCTTTTTTCAAGCCTTCTAATAGCTCATTATCCACTCTGCTTTTTGCAGAAGTGTACATATCTCTTTTATTTGAAGTATAATCTGGCAAAGGCAAAGCATCTACAAAAGATTCAACATATACTAAGTATACACCTCTTTCACCTTCTACGGGGCCTACCATTTTACCTTTATCGGCACCGAATAATTTACCTACAACCATTGGCTCTCTAGATACACCAGGTATTACAGGGAAGCCGAATGAAATGCCACTTGCAGGAATTGCCGTAACATTTAATTTTTGTGCTACTTGTTGTATAGTTGTTGCACCACTCATAGCAGAATTAATTTTTTCTGTTAACTGTGCTGCTTTTTTCTCTTTACGAACAGCTGCTTCTATTTCAGTTTTAATATACTCCATTGGTGTATTACCAGCTTCTTTAACTTTCGTTAAACGAGCAAATACATATTTATTACCTGCTTCAAATAATGGAGAAACATCGTTAACATCTGCTTTATAAGCCCAACGAATTAATTCTCTAGGGCTTTCTATACCTGCAATAAATCTGTCGGTTTCTTTAATGTCTTCTGCTACTCTTTTACTAAAACCATCTGTTAGGGTTAAATTATCAAAATCACTTGATGATTCGATGCTAGATACTAAAGCATTTGCTTTCCCAAATAATGCTTGAGTAGTAGAGTTACTTGGTGTTATTGCTCTATCAATTACACCTACACTAATTTGTTTGTTGAAATTCTTTTGATCGGTAACTTCAATAATGTGATATCCGAATTGAGATAACACAACTCCTTTTTTTCCTTTTGTACCTTGGAAACAGAAATCACTAAATGGTTTTACCATTTGCTTGTTATCAAAATATCCTAAATCTCCACCTTTATCTTTAGACCCATCTGTAGAATATTGCATTGCTAATGCTGCAAAGTTTGCACCTGCATCAATTAATGACTTCAAACTATCAGCTGTTTTTTTAACTGCTTCTGGATTGGTATTAGTAATTGGAAGTAAAATATGGCGAGCTCTTACAGAATCTGGCAATGATTTTACTGAAATTACTTTTGCGATTTTATATGCACCAGCATCAATAAAAGGACCATAAATAAAGCCTTGTGGCTTGCTAAACATAATTGTATCTAACGCCGCAGGTAATTCTCCTCTTTTATTAAATGCTCCTAAATACTTAGTGTCTGCATTTAAGTTGATGTATGCTGAATCGTTTGTAGAATTTTGTAAGCCTACTAACTGCTCAGAAATCCACTTTTGTGTTTCTAAGGTATCGTCTTTAGATGGCATTACATCAATAGATATATAATCAAAACTTCTAGTGTTTTCAGCTTGTTTATACTTATATTTATTAGCGTTATAATAAGTTTTTATGTCCGACTCCGAAACTTGTATAGCCGAATCAGATACTGTTGTATAATCCAACAAAACATAAGAAACGTTTGCTGTTTTGTTTTTATCCATGTAATCTGCTTTTGCAAATGCAGTTGGTACATACATCCCTGCTTTTACCGCATTCATGTATTTTTGGCGAACGCGTTCTTCAGCAATTGCCTTTTCAAATGATAACCATTGTTTACGTGTATCGCCACTTGGATCTTGTTGATCCATGTTTTTTAAGAAATTTAATACTTGAGATGGATCAAACGCACCAGTTTGAGGGTTTGTAAATGCTCTGCGCACTTCTGGATGTGGGTTAGAACCCTGAACCATATCAAATAACTCCTCTGGAGAAACTTTAATGCCAGATTTTGCAATTCTTTGCTTCATTACTTCATCATAAATAATCTGATTCCATGTTTGATCAACTAAATAACCAATCATGCCTTCGTTCAAATTACTTTGACCAGTGCTGGTTTTGTATTGCTCTGTATTAGCATCTAGTTTAGTTTGAAAATCCTCAATTTCTACCTTAGTGCCATTTATTTCGCCCATATCTGTTGGCTGACCGCCAAAGATATTTTGGCCAGAAATAAGAACATCTCCTGCTAAAAATGCAACAATTGCGAATGCGATAACTCCTACTAAAAGCCCGCCTCTATTGCGCATTGAATTCATTAATCCCATACCTTATTAATTGTGAATTGTAAATTTTAAAATGTAAATTATGTATTCTCTATTTTAATTATTTGAGAGGGCGCAAAATACAAAAATTTCTATTCTTAGAAAATCTAATTAGAAATCCTTTTTTTGCGAACCGAATAAAACCTCCAACCAGCGAAAATAGTTGCTAATCCCATAGGAATGAGGTCTTTGTTGGCTGTTTGTTGAATTAAGTAAACATAGATGCTTGCTAATAAACAAAGCATAAAGATTACAAACCACATATTTTGTTGAAATTTACTGTTCATTTTCTTCTAAACTAACACTTCCACGGTATTTATATATCCTATAATTGGTGAAATTCTGATTGGCTTCCATGCCATCACCAAACATAATATCTTTTAAAGTAGTTATTCTTACAAAACTATTAGTGTATATTTTTTTTGTACGTTCGTTCCAAATAAGTTTTTCGGTATCAAGCCTTTCCCCTTTATCGTTAATTACCACTACACTGTCTTTCACCTCTATAATTCCCTGATTCTGGAACTTCCTACCGTATTTAGCAGAAAGAGTGCTTTCTATTTTATTATTCGGACCATAAAACTCTACATATAAACCTGCAGGCATTTCATGGTAAGCATTGTTTACTTTGTAAAACTTTAAAATTGGGGTAATTAATTTAGCTCTAACTATACTCGAATCACTGTATATGAGTTCAACTTCTTTGCTTGTTTCTACAGGTAAACTAGCTTCATTGCTAGCTATTTTTTCAACTTTCTTTAAATCGTTCTCGCAAGCACTTAAGGTGCTTACTAGCACCATCAACAATAGTATATTTATTCTACCTCTCCAGTCAATGTACATTGTACATTGAACTTTGTACTTTGTATTAGTCATACTTACGCTGAATAAACCATTTGTCGCAAAAGTTAAATCCTGCATGCACACCAATATAATTTTCTTCAATTAAGCCTTTATTAAGTGTGCCTCTTTTACCAAGCTCGAGTGCAATATTAATTCGTGAAGCAGTTTTAGGTAATGGCAAGCCTAAACCCAAACTAAAATTCATTTGGTTAATATTTTCTTGAAGGATATTAACATAAGACTTACTGTAATTAAATCCCATTCGGTATTCTATATTTTTAAAATAATTACCAACTGCCATATAATTTGGGATATATGAACCACCTATTGAAAATTCTGTGGTATTTTGTAGATTTTGATTCACATCATAAATTTTGAACGAAGCCCACTGGCCTAAACTAATATCGGCACCTAGCATCCACTTATTTTGCTTACTTAAAGAGAACCCAATAGAATTTAACATTGGAAAGTAAACTTTTCCTTTTTCATCTACGGTATTTTGTGTGGTATCCACAAATCTTTGAATACCATTTTGATAGAAATACCTCAATGAGGTTGTGTTTCTAGTTGCGTTTAAGTTACTTCCGGGATTGCCGTTTAAGCCTATAATTAAGGTTCTGCTTTTATCTATTTGTTTTTTATACTGAATGCCATAGTTGAAAAATATACTACCAATATAAATAGAGTTAGTTTGTTGTATATTTAAAAAGCCTAAGGTATCTGGAAATTCATTCGCCTTAGTTCTTTCTAAAGTTCCAAAAATGTAAGAGGCATTAATTCCGATGCTTAAATTCTCTGTTATATTATAGGCATTACCAATATAAAATTGGTTTAAACCTCCGGAGCCTTTATATATTTGGGTGGCCGGAGTATCTAAAAAAGTGGTGTTTATTTTTGATTCATAACCCATGCCCGAAACAGGAATTAATCCAAAACTTGCTCCCCATTTTTTTGTTACCGGAAAACCTATTTTTAAATAACTTAAGGCCGCATTATTTCTAAATGCACTACCCGAATTACTTTTTAATTCTGTAAATAAACCAAAAGCTCCTACTTCAAAGGTTGTCCATTGTAAAGCAGAATAAGAAGCTGGATTCTGTGTATTGATGGCATTTTCAAGTCGAATTCCATTTGAAATACCCCCCATTCCTAATAAAATAGAAGAATTATTCTTTTGTATTTGCCCTAATCCGAATTGAGAATATGGAGTGCTAGTTACATCTTGAGCGTAGCCATAAAGTGCTATACTCGTAATAAGTAGGGTACTAAGTGTTTTTTTTATGTTGAACATTATATTGCAATATTGTATTTAATCCTTCAGCTACTAAATCAGGACGGGCAAAGATGCTATTTTTAAGCTGAGTATCAAAAAAAGCGAGGTCGCCGCCACACATTAATACCTGCAAATCGCTGTAATTATGTTGATACTCATTAATTATCCCCAGAATTTCTTGTACAGTACCGTTTATTACACCAGATTTTATGGCGTTTTCTGTAGTATCGCCAATTAATTTAGGCATCCTTCCTTCAGGTTCAATTAACGGCAGCTGGGCTGTAAAAGTATTTAGCGCTTTAAAACGCATGAGTATACCTGGTGAAATGGAACCACCTAAATATTCGGATTGGCTTGTTAACAGATCATACGTAATACAAGTACCCATATCAATACATAATACATTAGCATTTGGCAAAATGGAATGGGCAGCACAAACTACAGATAAACGATCGAGCCCCAATGTTTCGGGACTTGCATATTTATTTAAAATGGGTAGTTCTGTTAAATAAGAATATTGAATAAAATTAGAATGTGCTGATAAATAGGCTGTATTTTCTTCATCTCTATTGCCAACATGTGAGTAAATACTGGCATCTATAGAATACTCTTTGAAAATTTTATCTAACAAAAAAACATCTAGCGACTCGAATTTTGCACGTGCAATAATTTTATCATCCTTAAAAATAAAGACTTTGGTTAATGTATTGCCTTTGTCGATTACAAGTTGCACTTTTTTGAATTATGAATTGTGAATTGTGAATTGTGAATTAAAAACAGCTAGCTCAGCCTAATTTACAATTCACAATTTACAATTTACAATTGGTTTAGGGTTAAAGAAAGTATCGATTCAAACAACACTTTGCCGTCTGTATTAGAAAGCTCCCCATCGGCTGCTCTTTCTGGGTGCGGCATCATTCCAAATACATTTCTGTTTTTATTACATACACCAGCAATGTTTTCAATTGCACCATTTGGATTTGCTTCAGCGTTAATAACGCCATTTTCATCACAATAGCGGAAAAGTACTTGGTCGTTATCGTTTAAAGATTTTATGATATCTGATGATGCGAAATATTTCCCTTCCCCATGAGCGATAGGAATTTTTAACGCAGCGGAAGTATCTATTTGCGAAGTAATAAGCGAATTATTTGTTTCTGCTTTAATGTAAACATTCTTACAAATAAATTTACGAGAATCATTATGTAACAAGGCCCCCGGCACTAAGCCAGCTTCGGCTAATATTTGGAACCCATTGCAAACGCCCAATACATAACCACCTTTGTTTGCAAATGAAACTACTTCTTGCATAATTGGCGAAAACCTAGCTATAGCACCAGACCTAAGGTAATCGCCGTAAGAAAAACCACCAGGTAATACTACAAAGTCGCAGCCTTGCAAATCGTGATCTTTGTGCCACAATTTAACCACTTCTTGACCCATGATAGTTTCTAACACATAAACCATGTCTTGATCGCAATTGGACCCTGGAAAAACTACTACACCAAATTTACTCATTGTTGAAAGGATTGTGAGCTGCAAAGATAATAAAAGAACGCAGAGGCGCAAAGGAGGCAGAGGCGCAGAGAGCAATGAGCAGGGTGCATGGAGCTGGGAGTAATGAGTGGGAAGCAGAGAATGGCTAGTTAACTTAGTGAGTTTTTAAAGCCACTAATCATCTTTGATATCTCAATAAGCTTTTTTAGAAATTCATCAGATCGTTCATTAGTAATTATTTTTCGGCGATTTAATACTATTATCATATTTGAAACTTCAAAAACAGACCTCCTACTGTAATTCAAAAATAAAATGAATTCTTTTTTTGAGTTTGAGCCAGATCCTTCAGCAATATTATTTACAATACTTAAAGAAGCCGAACGCAATTGGTCACCAAATTTATAATAATTTAGTTTTGTAATCTCATCACTTAAATCAAATAAATCGTCATTAAGCTCGATACCCTTTTTCCAGATTTCTAAATTTTCAAATCTAAACTTTTCAGTTCTCATATTGTTTTTTGTCAATATTGAAACAAAAAAATAATATACTCAACTGCATATATGCAGGTTTTTTTATAATCCTTATTAAATGCAGGATGATAAATACTGTTTTTACTTTAAATCCTATTAGCACAATTTGCTCTTTGCTCCCTGCCCCTTGCTCTCTGCTAAATCCTATATGTTAAATTATATTTGCAACTTTCACCTCCACTGCTTACCTTTGCCTCTCGTTCTTTATAACATACTTATCAAGAAAGGTGGAGGGATTGGCCCTGTGAAACCTTAGCAGCCTATATAGTTCACGCTATACAAGGTGCTAAATCCAACTCTAGTAATAGAGATAGATAAGACGGACTCGAAATTTTTCATATCATATATAAAAATCTCTTCCGCTTATCGGAAGAGATTTTTTTTTGCTCTCTTCCGATAATTAGCATTCGCTAATCTGTAAACTTTTTGAGATAAGGTGTTCAAATTAAAAAATTGTAAAACCTTAATTCAAAAAAAACAAATGTTAAACACAACAGAAATTTTAAACAGCATTCCGGTAGATCCATTAACGGGCTCAATCTCCACTCCTATTTACCAAACCTCTACCTTCGAGCAAGAAGCCCCTGGTGTGCACAAAGGATTCGACTATGCTCGTAGTAACAACCCTACCAGAAAAGTACTAGAAGATTTAATTGCAAAACTCGAATACGGCACAGCTGGCTTTGCCTTTGCGAGTGGACTCGCTGCCATTGATGCTGTATTAAAACTACTTAAACAAGGAGATGAAATTGTTGCCGTAGATGATATTTATGGCGGGGCATTCAGAATATTTACTCAGGTATACGAGAAATTTGGAATTAGTGTAAAGTATGTAGATGCCTGCGATGTTGCTAATGTTGCGGAGGCAATTACCGCTAACACAAAATTTATTTGGCTAGAAAGTCCAACGAACCCAACTTTGAAAATTGCCGATATAGAACATATTTCTAGAATAGCAAAAGCAAATAATTGCTTACTAATTGTTGATAATACATTTGCTTCTCCAGCTTCGCAAACACCTATAAAATTAGGCGCCGACATAATCGTACACAGTGCTACAAAATATTTAGGTGGGCACTCCGATTTAATTGCGGGCCTAGTTGTGGTAAACTCCAAAGAGCTTGCGGAGAAAGTTAAATTTATTCAAAATTCTTCTGGTGGAATTTTAGGGCCATTCGACTCTTGGTTGGTTATAAGAGGGATTGAAACCTTAGAATTGCGTTATGAAAAACATTCATCGAATGCGGAAAAAGTAGCTAATTATTTAAACGCTCACCCTTTAGTGGATCAAGTATTTTATCCGGGATTACCCTCACACAGGAATTATGAAATTGCAAAAAAACAACAAAAATATTTCGGAGGAGTATTAAGTTTTACTTTCAAATCTGATTCAAAAGAAGAAGCAATAGCATTTTTAAAACATTCGAAATATTTCAAACTAGCAGAAAGTTTGGGCGGCGTAAAAAGCTTAGCCTGCTTGCCTTCCGAGATGACACATAAATCAATACCTTCAGAAAAACGCAGAGCAGCGGGCATCGCCGATTCACTAATTCGATTATCTGTAGGCATAGAAAATGTAGAAGACTTGTTAGCTGATGTAGCAGAGAGCCTTGAGCAGATTGAAAAATATGCAAATGCGTAAATGTTGGATGCTTTCTAACGACTAATAACAAATAAAAATAAAAAGATGAAAAAAAACTTAACACTAGGCATATTTGGTTTCGGGTGTGTGGGGCAAGGCCTATACCACGTATTAAATGAAACAAAAGGAATAAAAGCAGATATAAAAAGAATTTGCATACAAGACATTCATAAAAAAAGAACGATAGATGTAAATTTATTTACAGACAATAAATATGATTTATTAAACGACCCTGAGATTGATGTAATTGTAGAATTGATAAACGATTCGGAAGCGGCGTTTAGCATTACAAAGGAGGCCTTAGAAAAAGGTAAATCGGTAGTATCTGCAAATAAAAAAATGATTGCAAATAATTTGCAAGAACTTGTTTCACTCCAAGGTGAAAGCAACTCGTTTTTGTATGAAGGTTCCTGTTGCGCAAGTATTCCTATTATCAGGAATCTCGAAGAGTACTATGACAATGATTTGCTCAAAGGCGTAGAGGGGATTTTTAATGGTACAAGTAACTTTATACTATCGAAGATATTTGACGAAAATTGGAGCTTTGGGGCGGCTTTAAAAAATGCACAAGAATTGGGGTTTGCAGAAAGCAACCCAAGTTCCGACATTGACGGCTTTGATTCTAAGTTTAAATTATGCATTATTTTATTGCATTCGTTCGGAGTATTTGTAGACCCTGCAGATGTTTATAATTTCGGCATTAGCAAACTCAATAACTTTGATATTAGTTATGCTAAAAAGAATAATTACCGAATTAAATTAGTAGCACGATGTTTTAAAATCGATGATAAAATTACAGCCTATTGCTTGCCTCAATTTATTACCAAAGAGAATAAATTGTTTAATGTGAATAATGAATACAATGGAGTTGTATTAGAAAGTGCATTTTCTGAAAGCCAAGTATTTATTGGTAAAGGAGCAGGGAGTAACCCAACAGGCTCGGCGGTATTATCAGATATTGCTGCTTTGAGATACCAATATCAATACGAATATAAAAAACTAGCACAGCAAGAAGACTTGATATTAGAAGACAATATTGTAGTGAAAATATACGTTCGCTATCTGAGTAATTACACCCTCAACAAAAATGATTTTATTGAAATTGTAGAGGAACATAGAGCTTCTGAATACTGTTATTTAATTGGTACTATTACCATTGATAGTTTGAAGAATTCGGAATGGATAGAAAACGAGGGGGTGAATGTAATACAGGCTTAGAGTTAAGAGCATGGAGCGAGGAGCATGGAGTTCAGAACTCCCTGCTATATGCTCCTTGCTCCTTGCTATCTTTTTTTGTAAATTAGTACCCTATGATGAAACAACTTTTTATTTTATTACTATTTATTTCAAACGGAGTATTTGCTCAGAAAGTGGACCTGGCTACCGCTGAGAAAACATTTCAGCGCACTTTTTTGAAAGTAATTGGTCAAAATGAAAAAGGCTTTTTTATATTAAAAAGTCCAACAGCTTTTAACAATAAACAAGATCAATTACGTTTTAGAGATAATAAAGCCGAAGTTTCTTTCATCAATAATAATTTAGGCACTGTTTGGTCGTACCAATTTTCTTATTTAAACCCTGAGGCAGAAATACAAGATATTTGTTTGTTTGGCGATAGCTTGTATCTTTTTTATGCGTTAATAAATAAAGAGTTTAATAAAAATGAATTGTATGCGCAAAAAATAAACATTGTGAAGGGAGTGCCAGATACAAATCCAATTTTAATTGATGAAATTACTTTTGATAAAAAAAGAAACAGAGGAATGTTTTACATCAAAAAAAGCAAAAACAATAAATTGCTATGTACGATGTACAAACAAAATAATGCCGATGATGAAAAACTAAACATCAACATTACTTTATTAGATACAACCTTACAAAAAGTTTGGGTAAAAAAATACAAAACAGACTTTTATGATGGTGTTTTATTTTTAAATGATTTTAAACTTAGTAATGATAGCAATGTATACATTTTAACTTCCCTTGATTTAGATAAAAAGCTATTGCGCGATAAAAAGTATACCTTAAATATTGCAAACAGAAATTCAGATAAGCTAGAATCTATTAGTATTGTATTAGATAAATATTTTATCAACGACATAAAAATGGAAATTGATTACATAAATAATCAAATTGTAATGGCGGGTTTTTATTCAGAACTCAATAGTTTCTCTTCTGCTGGTATTGTTTATGTAAATATTAAATTTAATGAACGTAAAGCAAACTTATATACCGAGAGTTTTAAAGCAAAATTTTTAAACGAATTTAATTCAGAGCGTACAGTAAACAGAGGTACAGAGTTAATTAACTATTATATTGATAAAATTGTATTACGTACAGATGGAGGCGTAATATTAATTTCAGAATCGAACTACATTACGGAGTCTACTAATTATAATTCTTACTATCAGTTATACACCACCTCCTATACATATCATTACGACAATATATTATTGTTTTCTATTAACCCAAATGGCAAAATACATTGGGAGTCTATAGTCCGAAAAAACCAAGTATCTGAGGACGATGCCGCATTTTATTCATCGTATATATTGAGTTTAGATGTGGATAAAGTGCACCTCATTTATAATAAATACATTCGAAAATCTACCGATGTAATAAGTTGCACCATTAATAATAAAGGGGAAAACACTGAAAAAATTATCATTAAAGAAAATGACAATTTATTAATTATGCCCGGTGGAGGGCGTCAAATTTCGGCCGATCAGATTGTAATTCCTTGTATTCAAAAAAATAAAACTAACTTTATGCGTATTACGTATTAAAATGTTAGTTAGAATATTTAAAACACAAGAACCAATTAACCTCTTTATATTATTGATACTAGCAATAGGCATAAGGTTGCCTTATATGTTGGATCAAAACCCAATTCCTGTATTTAATTATAACGAACCATTTAGTACCTTTATCTTTGGAAAACATGCTTATTTATGGTCGAATAAGGTATTTAATGTGTTATTTACCACACTACTGTATTATGCAGCGGGTTTGTGGCTCAATAAAATAGTAAATGATTTTAGTTTAATTTTTAAGAACACTCACTTACCATCTCTTCTTTTTGTAATTATAACTGGTATTTTCCCTACATTTTTCACTTTAGATGCTGCAATCATTATAATTTTCTTGCAATTATGGATTTTCATACGCTTGTTTAATTTGTATAAAAATCAACAAGTAACCATGTTGGCATTTGATTTAGGCTTGATTGTTTCTATCGCTTCATTATTCTATTTCCCGGCCATTGCTTGGATCGTTTTAGTATGGTTGGCATTGTTAATTTTCAGACCGTTTGTTTGGAGAGAATGGGCAGCCAGCATATTTGGGTCCATTACTCCTTATTTGTTTGTGGCGTTTTTTTACTTCTGGGTAAATCGTTGGGAGGATTTTATTATACTATGGCAGCCTCTCAAAAACTATTGGCAAATAAATATATTTCCAAAAAACAGCGACTATTTGCCATTATTACCAATGGCATTAATTCTCATCATTTCCTTTAACAAGCTCAGAGAAAATTTTTATAAAAATGTGGTTCAAGTAAGAAAATCTCAACAATTACTTATTTTCTCCATTATTATAACTGCAGCTTCTTTTTACATTAAACCGAGTTTTAGCATTAATCATTTCATATTATTAGCAGCACCCTTTACGGTGTTTCTATCTTATTACTTTTTAGTTGCTAAAAAACAATGGGTTTCGGAAGGACTAATTTTATTGATGATTGGGTCTGTTATCTATTTTCAATATTTTTAAAAATAGCATCTACCACAGAATTTATATTATCAGGAAAGTCTACCAAGTTGCTATCTTTTGAGGCTAGCCATTCTTTTATTATAGGCATGTTTTTGTCGCTAATAGAATCAATTACTGGATTACCCATTAAACGCAGCGCTTCAGCATTGCAAGCTTGTTCGTATTGCCCAGCCATAGGTACCACCATAATTTTCTTGCCTAAATACAAAGCCTCTGCAGGGGCTTCAAATCCTCCGCCAGTTAACAAACCTTCGCAATTTGCTACACTGTTGTTATAGTTTTCATTATGTATTGGCTTTATTTCAACATTACCAATTTCATAGCCATTTTTTTCTCTTTTAGAAAAAATTTGCCATTTATAATTATCAAACTGTGTTAAGTATTTTATCAAGGTTTTATCGTCATACGCTGGCAAATAAACCGTGTAATGCCCTTTGTTTATTGGCGTTAAGGCACGTATATCTTTTCTAATAATGGGTGTAGTAATAAACTCATCATATGCTTTAAAATGAAAAGCAATTTGTTTATCACTAGGTGCATAATGCCTAAATAAACCTTCGGCAAAATTATTTTTAAACGCTGGTCTTGGGGTATTCTTAGAGAGAAATGCTGATTGATGGCTCAATGCCAAAATGCTTTTATTTTTTATTTTGCCTGCCCATGCAGAAACCGGTTCAAAATCATTCAATACAATATCGTATTGTTTTAAATTTAGTTTTCTGATGTCGTTAAAAAAAGTATGAGGCCTAAGTTTCTTAAAAGTATCCCAATAATCGACACCGCCCTCTGTACCAAAAATGAAACTTGCACCACGTAATTTATATTTTACAGCTTGTGGTAAATTTACATCGAATTGAGTGCCACTAATTAAGATATCTAATTCTGCACGTTGTTGTAACAATGGAATAAAGTCGCGGGCTCTGCTTACATGCCCATTCCCAGTTCCTTGTATGGCGTAAAGGATTTTCATTTGTCTTCCTAAAATACAAAAAATATCTAATCTAGATTTTTTTCTATTAAGGATTGATACAAAAAGCCAATATTCATTTGCTGTTGCAAGTCGAGTAACTCCTCTTTTAGTTCCTCTTCATCATTACTTACAAAGCTAAAATCTTTGAAATAATGAATATCCCATTGTCCGTTATGGTATTCTAAGCTTGTTAAACTTTCTACCCAATCGCCCGAATTTAAATACATTACCTCCCCGTGTTCCTTTTTAATTATTTTCTTTTCTGCGTGATGTATGTGTCCACAAATTACATAATCATACTCTTTCTCTATGGCAATTTCGGCTGCAGTATCTTCAAAATCATTTATAAATTTTACTGCATTTTTTACCGATTGTTTTATTTTTTTTGATAAGCTCATTTTTTCCTTACCAAATTTTTTCAAAATAAAATTGATAAAAGTGTTAAGTAGAATTAAAGTGTCATACCCAACTGCTCCTAATTTTGCGAGTACTTTAGAATATTGCATGGTAATATCAAAAACATCGCCATGAAAAATCCAAGCCTTTTTACCATCGAGGTTTAGTACGAGTTTATTGCAAATTTTAAGAGAACCTAATTCGAATCCGTCGAACTTTCGTAATACTTCATCGTGGTTGCCAGTTAAATAATATACAGGAATGCCTTGGCTTATGTATTTTAATACTCTACGAAGAACTTTTAGGTGCGATTCTGGGAAATATCGTTTACTGAATTGCCACATATCGATAATATCTCCATTTAGTATTACCATTCCAGGCTCAATGCTTTTTAAGTAATGTAGGAGTTCTTTGGCTTGGCAGCCATATGTGCCTAAATGCACATCAGATATTACCACAATATCAACTTTCCTTTTAGTCATTTCTTATTTTGACCAAAATTCCGTTTCTAATATGAAATGTATATTAATTTAAAATTAACAATCTATTCTTCCTCTTCGATTTTTATCTCGTAAGGGCTGAAATAAAATGCCAATAAACCAGCTAATGCGGTAATTAACACGAAAGTTGTAACTGTTTCCATAGTTGTTTTTATAACACAAAAGAACGGTAACAGTTTTAACTTAATGTAAAGAAATCTAGAAGTTATTAATTCGATCTAATTGCTTAATATGGTGTTTAGAGTGGATTTTCATGAATTTTATCCATTGTTTATTGTTTAGTAAGCCTAAAGCCGGATGTTTTAGCTTTTGTGTGGGGCTCCATTGTTCATGAGATTTCCAAATATCATTTAACTCTGTTAATAAAGCTTCTGTTGCCTCTCGAGCATCCGCAATGGCTAAAAATTGTGGAGTTCTTTTGGCCACTACTTCTGGTACTTTTCGGCCTTTCGGGAAACGCCCAGTAAATAAAATCAACCTTGCTTTCCATGGCAATGAACTATTGTCTTCGGTGGCTTTGCCTTCCACAGCCTTCTGCATACTTCGCACGGTTAATCTGTTTGCAGAAATAATATGTGCGTACACTTCTGCTGGAGACCATACTTCTGGATTCATTTTTTCTACAAATTTGTTCTCCGAGTAAGTACCTAATCTTCTGCGATACTCCTCTATGGTTTGTATTAAAATATTAAAGTTCCTTGTGCTCATATTTTTATAAAATTGATAACAGTTCTGTTAAATGTGATATTTCATAGGTTACTTCATGATCGTGTGCTGCATTAAAAGGGTTAAAAAAGACTTGATCTATTCCAGCATTTCTTGCACCTAATATATCGGCCTCTAAGCTATCTCCAATCATTAAAGAACTTGTTGAGTTAGTTTCAGCAATTGTTAAAGCATGTTTAAAAAGTGCAATATCCGGTTTGTACAACCCAATTACTTCCGAAACAAAAATATGTTTAAAATATTTGTTGATGTTAGTGCGCTCCATTTTCATAGTTTGCGATTCTAAAAAACCGTTGGTTATAATATGCAACTCATATTTTTCTTGCAAATGAGTTAATACTTCATGCGCTCCTTCAAATAAATTAGTTTTGGTTGGGCAAATATTTACATAGTCGATTTCAAACTGATGCGGCACTTTAGCTTCATCAACATTAAAATGTTCGAATGTAATTTTAAATCTTGAAGCTCTTAGCTGTTCTTTACTTATTATACCGTTATGGTAATCGCGCCACAACCTATGGTTATGCTCAGTATAAACAGAAATAAATTCATCAACAGAAAATATTCCTAATTCTTTCAATTTATAAGTTGCATACAACTCATGCAAAGTTTCTTCTGCATTTTTATCGAAATCCCAGAGAGTATGATCTAAATCAAAAAATAAATGTTTGTATTTTGTATTCATCAATTAACACATTATCGCACTAGCATATTAGCACACTAGCAAACTAACTATCTTTTTTCACCAAATGCCAAATCGCCAGCATCACCTAAACCCGGAACAATGTAAGATTTTGTAGTAAGCTCATCATCAATAGCGGCTAACCATAAATGAGCCTTAGGTAAGTTTCTTTGTACATATTGCACACCAATTGTACTTGCAATTACAGAAACAATATGTACTTGAGTAAACTTAGCTCTGCTCATTAATTCTTTAATACACAAAACCATTGAGCTTCCGGTTGCAAGCATTGGATCCGAAACAATAAGCACTTTGTTTTCTAATTCTGGAACTGCAACATATTCCATTTCGATGATAAAAGAATTATCTTTTTTTGTTTTTCTAAATGCAGAAATATAAGCAGAATCTGCCTTATCAAAAACTCTTTGCAAACCATTATGTAGAGGCAAGCCAGCTCTTAATATGGTAGCCAATACTGGCTGTTCCTTTAATATTGCTGTGCTCGAAATACCTAATGGTGTGGTAATATCTTCCGATTCGTATTTTAACTTTTTACTTATTTCATATGCAATAATTTCTCCAACCCTTTCCATGTTAAAACGGAAACGCTGACGATCTTTTTGAATATCTTCATCTCTTAACTCTGCTACATATTGGTTAATGATAGAGTTTGAATTTTGGAAATTTGTTAGCATATCAATAATTTTTAAAATAATAAAAAGTGATATTAGAATTTAGAACTTGCACTGGCTGCTTGTAACATTTTTTCATATAAACCAGACCAACCTTTCCAAACACCGTATTCAGACATCGACTCGTTATGCCAGAGTGGAGTAAAGGTACCATTAACTTTTTTTAGTTTTTGTATCAAATCTAGTATACAATCAAATGCTTGGTCTTCGCTATAATTTAAATATGTTTTAAATGTAGCGTCCATAACACAAAAAGGGTGAACCTTTAAAAAAGTGGTTTGCTCATGTTTAATGTCATAAAATCTAAAGGTATGGCTTGTACCGGCTCTAAATCCAGGTATACTCGCAAAGCCCATTGTATATTCATTTGCAATACCTAAGCTTAGAAGAGATTTATAAGTGTTAGGAATTCGGAGTTTTAAATAATGCTGACGCGAGGAATTAATGGGGGTATTTAAAACATTCGATAATAAATGAATTTCTTCATCAACTAATTTATAATCGTACCTCGAATGATAGGATGGATGAATTCCGATGTTTGCTGTTTTGGCAGTTTCTTTTACAGATTTTCTAAAATCTTTATTTCTTATAGAAATGTTGATATCAAATCGGTTGTATTTTTTACTGAACAAAATAAAATAAATTGCTTTAAGATTATATTTTCTATGTAAGGCTTCAAAATTTGATAACTGATCGAATGGATCCTTACTTAAGCCCATTCTTACCCTAAATAAATAAACTAAAAACTTAAAATTTAACGTTAATAAACTAATTAAAACTGGTTTTAAGAACCGAACAGTACTTTTTCCTTTTATTGCAAAAATCTGATCAATATCTATGGTCGGTTTGCAAGTAAACTCTCTTTTATTCCAAATAAGTGAAGTGAATTTTTCGCTTAGCTTTTTTTGTAGCTCTACAATCCATTCGTCGACAATAGGGCGATTTAAAAATCCATTTTTATATGCAAAAGATTCTGCCGCTTCAAATCTTCTATGTTTATCTTTTTTAAAAGGCAGGTACTCTTCATATCTAGAAATAAAATAAAAAATTGCTGAAAAAACATCAAAACCCATGTCGTCTGTAGCGTTTGGAAAAAGCTTTATACTATCTGCGTCGACCTGCAAAGGCAAATTTAAGGTGCTTATACCCTCAGAAGTTAATAATCCTTGAGGTTGTACGAAGAACTCGTTATCTGTTATTTTGGAACCAGAGTAATTGATTTTAATAGAAGTAGAATCTTTAAAATATTGAATATCAGAGCATATTTCATACTGAACAGCACATACGTCTTCAAATATAAACTGCAGGGTATATCGTAATCTATTGGTTAGATGTTTGCTATAAATTAGTATCATTCTAATATTTCAAGGTTAAATATATTGAAAATACCGATATCAATTTATTACTTTTGGTTTTGATCATTAAAAAAATAATGGAAAAACAATCATTCATCAAACGAAATCAATTCGTAATCCTAGCTATCGTAATTTTCATCGGAATTTGTTTAGCTTATTTTAGCCCTGTATTAGAAGGCAAAAAGATTAATCAAAGCGACGTAGAGTTAATTAACGGAGTGCAGCAAGAAACATTTAATTACTACAAAGAAACAGGTAATTATACTTTGTGGACAAATTCTATGTTTGGTGGAATGCCTACCTACCAAATATGGTTGGGCTATAAAAATAATATTGCAGGTTATATTATTGATACCTATACACGTAATGTTCCAAATCCAATAAACACTGTACTATTATACTTAATAGGGTTTTTTATTTTATTGAGAACCTTAAAGATGAATGTTTGGCTAAGTATGTTAGGTGCAATCGCTTTTGCATTCTCTTCTTACAACTTCATTATTATTGCAGCCGGTCATAGCAATAAAGCCATTGTTATAGGATTACTTGCTCCTACTTTAGCGGGAGTACTCATGGCATATAGAGGCAAGCTTTGGCAAGGCGCTGCTTTATTTGCGTTGTTTTTAGCATTACAAATAAAGGCGAATCACTTTCAAATGACTTATTACTTTGGTTTAGGAGTAATTATTTATGGAATTTTTCAATTAGTAGAGGCCATAAAATCTAAAATGCTAATGCCATTTGTAAAATCAACATTAGTATTATTAATAGCTGCTGTAATTGGAGTAGGTGTAAACATTACACCACTATGGCTCACACAAGAATATGCTGAAGAAACTATACGTGGCAAAACAGAATTAACACTAAACCCTGCTGGCAATAGAGATGGATTAAGTAAAGAATATGCATTTGAATACAGTTATGGAATTGAAGAAAGTTTAAGCTTATTGATTCCAAATATTCAAGGAGGAGCATCTGCAGGAGAATTGGGTAAAGATTCTGAAACCTATAAGTTTTTACAAAAACAAGGAGTACCAAATGCAGCACAAATTGTAAAAAGATTACCATTATACTGGGGCGAACAATCTTTTACCGCCGGACCAGTTTATTTTGGAGCCATTATATTTTTCTTATTTGTGTTCGGATTATTTATTGTAAAAGGTAAAGATAAGTGGTGGATATTAGCCACTGTATTATTAACTATTGCCTTATCGTGGGGTAGCCATTTTATGAGTTTATCAGGATTTTTCTTCGATAACTTCCCATTGTATAATAAATTCAGAGCAGTATCATCCATACTTGTAGTTACAAGTTTACTATTCCCATTACTTGCTTGTTTAGCTATACAAGAATTAATAGAAGGCAAAGTTGAACAATTGAAATTAAATAAAGCCTTACGTAATTCATTAATAATAGTTGGAGGCTTAACTTTACTGTTGGCTTTAGTACCAAGCATTGCAGGTGAATTCACAAATGCTGATAGTGATAAAAGAATGTTTGGCGATGCATATGAACAAATAATTAATGCATTAACTGAAGACAGAAAATCGCTATTGCAAGCAGACGCATTTAGGTCGTTAATATTTATATTATTTAGCGCGGCACTAATTATTGTGTTTATTCGTAAAAAATTAAGTGCCCAATATTTAGTAATTGGCTTGTTAGTATTAGTATCTGTTGATATGTGGACAGTTGATAAAAGATATTTGAATGATGATAATTTTTCTAAAAGAAAAACCAAAGTTCAAGAAATACCAATGACAACTGTTGATGTTGAAATTTTGAAAGACAAAGATTTGTATTACAGAGTATACAATACTACCCAAAATATAACTTCTGATGCTGTAACGTCATACTACCACAAATCAATTGGTGGTTACCATGCAGCGAAATTAAAACGTTACCAAGAGTTAATAGACTTTCAATTATCAAAAGGAAATATTAATGCATACAATATGTTAAATGCAAAATATTTTATAGTTGCAAATCCTCAAACTCAACAAACCACTTACCAACAAAACCCAGATGCATGTGGTAATGCTTGGTTTATAAAAGAAATGAAATACGTACCTAATGCCGATTCGGAAATGAATTCGCTAACTGGGTTTAATCCAAAAAATACAGTAATTATCGACGAGCGCTTTAAAACAGAGTTGGCAGATTTTACACCTATTTATGATAGCACTGCAAGTATTAAATTGACTAAATACAACCCAATGCAATTAGACTTTGAGTCGAATGCTAGTACAGATCAATTTGCGGTATTCTCGGATGTATATTATAACAAAGGCTGGAATGTATATATTGATGGTGTGAAAAGCAATTATATACGCGCTAATTATTTATTAAGGGCTATGAAAGTGCCAGCAGGTAAACATCAAATTGTATTTAAGTTTGAACCAATAGCATTTCAAACAGGAGAGAAAATTGCTTTGGCAAGCTCATTGCTGTTGATACTGCTATTAGGGTTTGCAGGATACAAAGCCTATAATGAATTGTAAATGGTGAATGGTGAATTCTAAGTTGTAAAGTGTAAGTGTTGTAAATCTTTAATTATTATTTACAACTTAGAATTATTTATCATTTTCTCTTCTGCATTTGCAATCATCTCTGTAAGTATAGTTGGAATGTTATAAGTTAAATTCCATTCTGGATAATGTGATTTAAATTTATTTACATCACTTACATACCAAATATGGTCACCTATACGATTGTTCTCTGTAATTGTATATTGCAATTTATGTCCAGCTATTTCTTCAATTAACCTAATAGCTTCAAGCATCGAAACATTAGAAAATCTGGCACCACCTATATTATACACTTCACCATTTCTTGGTTTATTAAAGAATTGCCAAAATGCTTGTATTAAATCATAACTATGTATGTTGTCTCTCACTTGTTTGCCTTTATAACCAAATACATTGTATGGTTTTTTATTAACAGCACAGAGTACTAAAAAAGCTAAAAATCCGTGTAATTCTGCACCACTATGAGAAGGGCCAGTTAAACAACCACCTCTAAACACACCTGTATTCATTCCAAAATATTTTCCATATTCTTGAACCATTATATCTGCTGCCACTTTACTCGCACCAAAAATACTGTGTTTAGAATTGTCAATACTCATTTCTTCATCTATACCCTCTTTGTAGTATTTATGATTTATATCTATCTCCCACCTTTCATCAAGTTCTACCAATGGTAAATAATTAGGAGTATCGCCATATACTTTATTGGTGCTTGTAAAAATAAATACTGCATTGGGTGAATATAACCTAGTGGCTTCTAACATATTTAGGGTGCCATTTGCATTTACACTAAAATCTGTGAATGGTTCTTTTGCAGCCCAATCATGCGAAGGCTGAGCAGCGGTATGTATTACCCCTTTAATATCAGTTCCATATTCTTGAAAAAGTTTTTCAATAGAGCTGTAATCTCTTATATCAATATTTTTGTGCGTATAATTTACTAAGGTCTCTTCTAATTTGTTTTTGTTCCAATTAGTACTTGCGTTTTCTCCAAAAAAATACGCGCGCATGTCATTATCAATTCCAATAATATTATATCCTTTAGAATGAAAAAACTTAGCCGCTTCGCTTCCTATTAATCCTGCTGATCCTGTTACTATTATTACCGACATAAATGTTAATTTGTAATTCTTTTATAAACTAGTTCCGGACTAAAAAACTCCGAATTTTTCTTTGCATTAATTTTTAGTAAATCTAAGCTATCTTTATTATCAATCAAATTAATAATTACCTCCGAAAGCACTTGGTAAGAGTTAAAAATCAAAGTCGAATCTTTTAATTCAGGCAATATATTGTATCCTACAGGCAGCAATCCAGGTTTAGCTGCCTTTATCATAGTATACATTATACCACTGTCTTTTGATTTGCCATAAATATTAAACTCATTCATTATTACGTGCATATTACCTAATACAATATCCGATTTTGAAAGCTCCTCGTCAAATTCGTCAATGGCTACTAAATCTTTATCGTAAAAAATAATCTTATACCCTTCGGTTTTTAAACTCTGTGCTTCTTTTAAAATTTCTAAGCCTTGCTCAGATATGTTAATTCCTCCTAACAAATCTATCGTTACTTTTTCTTTAAAAATAATTGGATTACTACGCATCATTTCAAACAAAGAGTAATAATCGCGCCTACTAGCAGATAACATACCTGGCACACAAATTCGAAATTCGTTACTATTACTTCTATCAGTTATAGATGGTTGATAGATTGAAAATGGAATTTCTTCTATGTTATTTTCGTTTGTAAACTTTTTTAATTCGTTAGTTAAATTTGAATTCAATACAACGAATTTGCCTCCTGACGATAATATGTTTTTTGTTATTTTTCTCTTAATTGAACTCTGTATAAAATTCCTCTTAATCCAATAATGGGTTAGTAAAGGCTTATCAATAATTTCTTTTAGCGTTCTTTTAAAATTACTAACAAAACTTATGTCGAACCATAAATAAATATTATGTATAAACAAATGTAAAGGGAATGTAAATTTTATTTTTGAAATTTCTGGGATATAATGATCAAGCGTAATAAGATAGGCCTTATTCAATCCTAAGTTATTTATTTCACGTAAAAAATTATGTATACCTTGAGTTTTTTCTACATCTACAATTTCAATATTGGTGTATTCTGCTGTTATAAATGAAATGTTCGAATAACCTATTGTGGTAGTATACACCACAACTTTATTATTCGGGTTTGAAGCAAATATTTTAGCAACCGATTCAACTAATGTATAATGCCCTTTTGGCATAATTTCTATTACACCAATTTTCATTTTAACAATTTAGAATTTAAATAAATAGCATCCCATTCTCTAAGTCTGCCGTTCTCTTTAAATGTTAAACAATTATCATAGAGTTCAAATCCGTTATTTCGCAATAACTCATCAACATCATAATACATTGGTGCGTTTTTATAAACATGATGATTACTTACCTCAACTACCACTAAAGCTGTTTTAGCAAGTGTGTTAGTAGCGCCTTTCAGTACTTCTATTTCATATCCTTGCACATCAATTTTTATAATCCCCACCTTCTCTACACTTTGCAATTCATCATCTAACCTGCTAATTATAATATTTTCAGTATTATTTTCTTTCAAAGCATCTTTCATGTAATTGCTATCAATGTTTGATTCAAATTCGAGTAAAGAGGAAGAAGTAATACGTGTTGACTTATTAATTATTTTTTCACCAGATTCGTTTCCTAATGCTTTTTCTATAATGTGTACATTGTTAATTCCTTGTAATTGATTTCTAATTAATGGTATGTTCTCAGCTAAAGGTTCAAATACCATAATAGTTGAAGCGGGTTGAAACTTGTGAAATAAATATGCTGTGTATCCACGTGCACCACCAATATCTACAATTAAGTCTTTACTAAAACTATACTTATGTGCAATCTCAGATGACTTTTCTATATGCGGATAAGTTTCTCCATAGCCATAATCAATATAAGCTTGAGTTTGCGTTTTAAGTGCTTTTGTATATAAAAACTTTAATGCTTCATTATTATGTTTGATAATATTTGCAAAAAGTTGAATAATTAGTTTAATTAATGATTTCATTTATTTCGATATAAAAAAGTAATTGTGATAGTTATCATCATGCTTTTCAAAAGGAACTAAATTATTGCCTTTTAATACGAAAATATCGTAGCCTATGGAACTTATTAAATTAATGGTTTTATTAGAATCGGGGTTAGAGTTTGTACCCGAATAAATTTCGCAAAATACAATAGGTTTAAACTTAGCTAATGTATCTATGAAGCCTTCTATCACCTCCGTTTCTAATCCTTCTACATCAATTTTAACAAAATCTAATTTTTGCAAATTTAACAACTTCGCCAAATCGTCCATTCTAACTGCTGGCACTTTATTTACATAAGTTATGCCACTTCTATCAGTATTTTTCAATCCGCTCATCACATCATTATCACATTCATAAAAATTCAGAATTTCGTTGGTATTACTTACTGCAACACTTAGGGGCACTATATTATCTTTATATTTTATATTTCTCAATAAGTTTTCGAAGGTAATGCGCGAAGGTTCGATGCTATAAACAATACCTTTATTTGCTAAAGAGGCAAATAAGAGCGAGTGAGAGCCAATGTTTGCCCCTATATCAATTACAACATCATCTTGTTTAATTAATTTCTTACACTGGTCGAGCTCTTCTTGTTCGAATGATTTATTAAAAAATGCTACCCAACCTACACCAGAACGTAGCGGATTATAATACACTCTATCTTCATTAATTGTATAATAGAAATCTTTTACAAAGAAACTCCAAAATCTAAAAAAAGATATCTGACAGTCATCACTATTTGCTTTTTTACCTCTTAGTTTAAAAATTAAATGATATATGTTGGCATATAATTTATAAATAGCTTTTCTAAATCCGTACATCGTATAATTATTTTATCGTAAATTTTTAATTCGGGTTAATATTTGATTGTATAATAATTTAAAATCAACAGAAATATTAAAATATATAATTGGTATAATAAAAAATACAACTATTACAATTAAGTTTATGAATATATGCACAAATATATTGTCAAAAATATTCAAAAACACAGACACCAAATAAGTAAGAATTGCAAGCAATACCACGTATAGAGTATTAATAGTAAGAGGTTGCATGTTGAATTTCTTGTAAATAAAATAAAAGCGAGTTGTGTTATAAGCAGTGTATGCAATTAGATTTGAAAAAGCAGATCCGACAATACCATATTTTAATATTAAATAATAGTTTATTGGAATAGATAGTGCAATTAATAATACATGGGTTATAAAATTAAAACGCCAAAAATTCGATGTGATTAATATTTCACCATTAATACCTGTACCTAAGTCAATAATTCTAGTAATGCATAACACAAGAACTACATATTTGCCTTCGGCATAGTCTGAAGGTAAAAAACTAAATAATTGATCAATATTCAGCCAAATTGCCAAAAAGATAGTGAGTCCAAATATTAACTGACTTAAAGAAGTTTTCTCGTATAAATATTGGATATTATTAATATCTTTTTCCTTCCATGATTTAGCAAGTATTGGGGTAGTTATAGAAGAAATAGTTCTTTGTGGAACTTGCAAAATTGTAACAATATAACTTGCGATGGTAAATATACCCGTACTTTTTAGGCCTGCGATACCTGCAATTAATATTGTATCAATATTATCAGCAATAATTGCAAATATACCACCACCGTAAATAAAAGAACCATACAAAAACATTTTACTTTTAATTCGTTTGGTAACTTTAGAACTAGTGGTTTTGAACGTAATATCTGTATTCGAAAATAAATCAATTAGAATAACAATTATTGCAATAGAAAAATAAACACTCAAATAAATTATAAAAGAATTAAACCCTATAATTTGAAAATAATACAATACAATTAATAATAGTGTAAAAATTCTCAAGCCTACTTCTCTAAGAAATATTGGTAATATACTTCTTAAATTAGATCTAGAATAGGTTTCGAAGATGGTATATACCACTAAAAAAAAACCGCCAATAAAAGTTAAATAAAAATATTCGCTCAACAATGGCGATTTCTTAGAAAAGTAGTTTATAATATCTGGATAAAAGTACCAAGAAATGGTTGAAACAATAACAAAACCTACAAATGCAAATAGGGAAGTCCAAAAAAGCAAATCGTTATTATTTTTTGCATGATCATTGTAATAAGGGTAAAATTTGAGCATTACGGCAGGCAGGCCTAGCAAACATAATTGTGCAAAGGTTAGGGTAGTACTTGTGAGCACCCTTGTTAAACCCAATTGTTCTTCTGAAAAAAATATTGGGAAAAACACCAATAAATTAATAGCCCCCAAACCAAAACCAATATATACCAGTATTGAGGCTTTAATCCCTTGTCGTTTAACAATTCCCATAGTGTAAATAGAAAGGCCTAAATTACTTATTTTTAATATAAAACTGGGGGTTCTAACACCCCAAATAGTCGATTATTCGCTTATTTGCAATAGCTTTCCAAGAAGAGTACAGTTCAACTCGTTGATAAACAATAGTTCCAATTTCTTTTCTAATATCATAGTCTTGCAGTTTTAGCAATTCATTGGCAAGGGCTTCTGCGTTATTAGTGCTATATTTTGCGGCTAAAATATTAGGTTGAGTTTGATAATTTACCTCGTTATTATTGTAAATGGTATAGGCTCCCACTTGGTCGGAAACAATAACAGGTAGCCCACAAGCCGCAGCATCTAGCATGCTAGTGGTTACAGACCTTGGCCAAACTGCAATATCTGCTGCTCTATAATAATCTGCTAATTCTTGCGAGGGTACAAAATCAATAACCTTACAAAAATTGAATTCTTTAATTTTATCTTTCAACTCGCCCGAACCAATAAATATGGCAGTATATTTTTTACCTTGTTTTCTCAACAATTGGACAGCCTGGGCTAATATTTGAGGGCTTTTTTCTTCTGTAATTTTACCACTAAAAACACACAGAATTTCTTCGTTAGGTATCCCCAATAAGTTTCTCAATTCAATTCGTTTTTGGTCATCTGCACCAGCCGGATAATATAGTTTAGTATCTACACCAAGGGTTGATACCTCCACTTCATTATATTTAAACCCGAAAAATAAATGAGCTAATGATTTTGCATCTTTGGTTACGGCATAACATTTTTTTGAAACTCTACGAATGATGCTCCCCGGTAGCTTAAACATAAACAACACATACATGCGCTTTTTAAAGTCGAGTTTTTTCCAAGCACCCAATAACCTGAATGAAATTAATATAAAATGGTTGGCTGTAAATAATTTATAGTTGAAAAAACGATGATATAGGGCTAGTTTAACAGTATGAGGTTCGTTAATATCAAAAGATTGGATAACATCGGGCTTAATTAATTTCAATGCTTTCCAAATCCCGTTTATCCAAATAATATTGCCAAATCGCCAAGAGGGCAAGCGATGTATGGTTACCTTTCCGTCTGGAAAGGTGCCTTCGGTTAAAATGTTTGGCCCCTGGTATTTTTCATAAATTTCTGAATATCTAGGATGGTTCCAATATGATTGATATTTGGTTGTAAAAATATGTACTTCATGTCCCATTGAAGCGAATTCTTTGGATAAACAATTTGTAATATATCCAAACCCCGGAGTATACCATTTAACTATAAATACAATTTTCACAATTATTCTCTATATTTTAATAATTTCGCAGGCACACCAGTTACAATTGCATAAGGCTCAACATCCTTAGTAACCACACTTCCTGCGGCTATTATCGCACCATTACCAATTTTAACACCTGGCAAAACAGATACACCTGTTCCTATCCAAACATCATCGCCTATTTCAACAAAATTTCTTTGTACATCCCAAGCTTGGTCAATCATGTACTTGTTTTTATCTGTTAAATGATTTGCTGCAATAATGTTGATATTTTGAGAAAAAATGCACTTTTTACCGATTGTTATTTTTCCACCCCCTGCTCTTATATTATTCATTTCACCAATTGAGGTTCCCTCGCCTATTATTAACTCTGAGTTATTTACAGATGTATGATGATCATTTATGCATAACAAACATGTATTAGCGCCAATAAAAACGCCTTTCCCAATATGCACCTTCGAATAATCATTAATTAATAATTGAGCATCTTGATGTATATATATGTCATATTTCATTTGAACATAAGCTATTCTAAAGATATTTACGACTTTTAATATCAAAAGAAGTATAACCTTTATAAAAAGCCCTAGGTAACCCCATTTATTAAGTATAAATGCTATTTTTCTCATTGTTGCAAATTTAGTTAAATTACCAATGTATATAATTTTTTTTATATACTTTTATACGCCAATTATCAGTTGTAATGAGATTATTCTTAGAAATATCATTTAAAAATTTATATAAAATTTTTCTTTATCGTAAATATAGAACATATTATTGGTTACTATTAAAATACGGCAATAAAGGTAGGTTCAATAATGCTATGGTAAATTTCATGGGTTATCGTATGCTTGTTTCAGACCATCTTTCATTTATATTTCAATTTAGAGAGATTTTTTTAGAAGAATCTTACAATTTTAATACGCTCAAAAAAAAGCCTATCATAATTGATTGTGGGTCTAATATTGGCATGAGTGTGCTTTATTACAAAAAAATGTTTGATGAGGCAGAGATATATTGTATAGAAGCTGATTCATTGATTTCAAATGTATTACTTGAAAATATAAATTTAAACAATCTAAAAAATGTACATGTTATTTCGAAAGCTGCATGGTTGAATAATGATGGGGTGTATTTCAATTCTGATGGAGCTGATGGTGGAAATATTTCAAGTAAAGGGAATAAAATTGAATCTATTGATTTTAATGAATTCCTATCTGGTTTTGAAACTATAGATTTTATAAAGATTGATATAGAAGGTGCAGAAAAAATATTAGTACCAAACTGTTTTGATAACCTATCAAAGTGCAATAATATATTTATAGAATACCATACAAGCTATCAAGAGTCTCAAAATCTTTCAGAAATATTAAATGGCTTCGAAAAACGAGGATATAAATATTTTATAAAAAGTGAAAACAAACGAGAAAGTCCATTTATTAATAGAAACGAAAAAAAGGCTTTCGATTTACAATTAAACATATTTCTTTATAAATAAGATGAAAGTCGTATTAGTAAATACATCTGAAAGTAAAGGTGGGGCGGCTGTAGCATGTAAACGATTATATACAAACTATAAAGAAAATAATGTTGATTGCAAATTAATCGTATTCAATAAAACCTCCACAGACGAAAATGTTATTCAAATACCAGTATCAAAAATCAAACATCTATTTATAAGTTTTTTGTTTTATTTAGAACTTATTATTCAAAAACTTTTAAAGAAAAAACATGTTGATTTTTCATTTTCATTCTTTGGAATAGATTTAAGTAAGATAAAAGAAATTCAGGAAGCAGACATTATTCATTTGCATTGGATAAATAATAGTTTTATACAAATTAAAGGGTTACAAAAACTAATTAATTCTAATAAAAAAATTGTTTGGACAATGCATGATATGTGGACATTTACGGGTGGATGCCATTATTCCGATACATGTGAATTATATAAAAACACTTGCACAAATTGCCCCAAACTGAAAAACAATTCATTTGATTTTGCTAAGCTACAACAATCGAAAAAAGAATCGATAGAATTAAATCACATCAAATATATTACACCTAGTAATTGGTTAAAAAGTATTGGAAATGGAAGCCGGTTACTTAAAAACTCAAACATAGTAGCAATTCCGAATTGTATTGATACGAATATTTTTAAGCGCATTGAAAAGAAAGAAGCCTTGTTAAATCTACAATTAGCTATAAACCCAGATGAAAAGGTTTTATTATATGTTGCAATGAATGCCAATGACCCTCGGAAAGGATACACTGAATTAATAAAAAGTTTAAATCATTGGTTAACTATAAGCAACGAAACCATTAACCTAATTATAATAGGACGATTAAAGGAATTGCCTGACCTAAATACTAATCGCATTAAAATTCATGCATTAGGCAGGTTGTTTGATGTACAAAAAATTGTTTCAGCATATTCATGTGCCGATGTATTCCTTATGCCTTCACAACAAGACAACCTTCCTAATACGATTATGGAATCCCTTGCTTGTGGCACACCTATTGTAGCCTATTCTATCGGAGGAATTCCTGAAATGATAGATCACCAACAAACCGGTTATCTGGTAAGCCCAGGAAATATAGAAGGTTTTTCAGATGGTATTCAATGGATTTTACAAAACACACCAAACATGCATAATCAATGTTTGTTATTCGCAACAAAAAACTATTCAAATGAAGTTGTTTTTAAAAAACATATGGAAGTATACAAAACAATTTAGTTTAATAATTATTATTCTATTTTGTTTTCTTTCTACGAAATCTAGAGCTCAACGCACAAACATTTATACATACGGTACACCAGCAGAAGAAAGCGCTTCCTCTTTATTAAATTTAAATGATGGAACTTATATAATTGGAGCTAAAAACAGTACTCCAGATATGCTTTTAATGCATGTAACGAACGATGGCGTAATCCTAAAGCAAGCTATAATTCAAGCCACACACAATATAACTAAACTGATAAAATTATCTAATGGTGACTATTTAATTGTTGGCTCTGAAACCTCAGCAGAACAATCAGCAACAATAATGATAAGACTGAATTCTGCATTTAATATTTTATGGAGCAGGAAACTTACTGCAACTAATTTATCATATAGTTTTTCTGTAATAGAATGTTATAACGGAGATTTAATGTCTGTTGGATATTCTTCCGTTACTGGGACGTCGAACTCTGATTGGGATTGTTTAGCGTATCGCTTAAGTTCTAATGGTACATTGCTATGGAAAAATGTTTTAAAAACAAGTGCTAATTCTGACTGGTTAGTTGATTTGGTTGAATTGCCAGGTGGCAATGTTATTGCAATTGGTGCAAGTTTACATACTACTGTAAACTATCTGATGCTAAAATTAAGTCCTAGTGGAGTTGTTTTGTCAAAAAAATATTTTGATGCTGGCGCAAATGAAGTTATGTATAGTCCGATTTTCTTAAATAATAAATTATATATCACAGCAGGAACATGGTCTTTCAATATTGGTCAATATGACATATCTTTTTTAAGATTAGACACGAATTTTGTATTAGAAAAATCAACTGTATTTGGAGGTACTGGCATAGATTTTCCTATGCACTCAATAATAAAAAATAATGAATTAAATATTGTTGCATATTCCAATTCGATAGATGTTAATTATGACTTCTTTCTATTTACTTTAGACCTTGATGGAACTCTAAAAAAGAGTAAAAGAATAGGTGGTACTGGCAGAGAACTATTGTTTACTAAAGGAAATCTGTTTGTAATTAATGATAATAATACATATACGATAACTGGAGAAACCAATACCTATGGGAAAGGATTAACTGATATTTTTTTAGCAACATTTGATATAAATTATAATTGCTGTGATTTTTTTACAGATATCGTTTCAGGCCTTAGCTCTGTAAATGGAGTATATACTTCAAACAATACTTTTAGTATATCTGAGAACTCTACATTAAATACTTTTTCTAATATTACCAAAACCATTAACTCTGCAATTACACTTGCCCCCGACTCGAATTGTGTTTTTACTCCTTTTAATTTATCAATTGCTGCTGATACTTCTGTATGTGTAAACGAGGTGGTAAGTTTTAGTTTAAATACCAATGGAACCAATCTTACTTATTCTTGGGATTTTGGCGATCCTGGATCTGGTGCTAACAATACTTCAACTATTTCTACACCTAATCATTCATTTTCAACCCCTGGCTATTATGAGGTAATTATTGCGGCAAATGATGGCTGCGTCATAAAAAACGACACAATAAGAATAAGAGTAATACAGCAGGGAAATACGAATACTTCTATTTCCAATATGTATTTAACATATTGTCGTAATCAGCCTGTGCCTTTTTCCGCATTAAACTCGCAAGTTGGTGTAAATTACTCTTGGAATTTTGATGATATAAATTCCGGGAGTTTAAACACATCCAACAATCAAAATACTTCACATTCATTTACAGATACAGGCCTATTTACCATTACATTAATCTCAAACTTTCAATGCCTGTCTGATACTGATACAATTAGTATTTACATTATTACTGATGATAGTTTGATTGCAAACATAGATACCAATATAACGTTAGGTTGCAATAACAATATTGTAAATTTTGAAAACTTAACACAAGGTACAGCAACATTATTCTATTGGATTTTTGGAGATCCAAGTTCTGGGGTAAATAATTTCTCTACCATTGCTAACCCAACACATATTTACATACAACCAGGCACGTATACTGTTACGCTAATTGTAGGAAACAATTGTTATAGAGATACAATCCGCTTCGAAGTTCTGATACCTGTTATTTCACCAGTAATTACATCAATAAATAACTTACCAAAAGAATACTGCATCAATGAACTAATAAATATAAACTATACAACTAATCAATTAAATGTTAAAGCGTATTGGGATTTTGGGGATGGATCTGTTGATAGTAGTAATTCAAATTCAATTTCTCACACCTATTCAAGTGCAGGAAATTATTTGATTACTTTAATAACAAAAAATAATTGTCATTCAGATACAGATACCATTAATATTATAATAAAAGACAAAGCGCTTGCCGCTATTATTACCAATAGTACAACATATTGTAGTGGAGAAAATATTCAATTTAATTCCACAATAACTGGCGAGTTTACAAATTTAAAATGGAATTTCGACGACCCAACCTCTGGAACTAATAACACATCAACATTACCTAATCCAACTCATATATACACTAATTCTGGGAATTACACTATTAGTTTAATTGTTGAAAGTGCTTGTGGTATTGACACAGCAACCTTGCTGATTATTATAAAACAAAAAATTAATTTGGATACACAAATTCCGGGTTTACCTAGAAACTATTGCAAAGGTGATTCCATAAAGATAAGTGCGATCTCACAAGACCCTAATGCTTTATATAATTGGGATTTTGGAGACCCAGCATCTGGTTTAAATAATTTCGCTAATGGTCAAAACGTAGCACACATTTTCAATAACTATGGCAATTATATAATAAAACTTACCAGCAGTAACGAATGCGATTTAAAAACAGACACTATTCATATACGTATTATCGAGCCATCAAAACCTGATTTTGCAATTGATATTGACTCTTGTTTGAAAATCATAAATTTAGAAAACCTATCAATCGATATTGACAATAATAATTTCACTTGGATGTTAAACGATTCTATTGTTTCAATTGAAAAAAACACTAGCTCAATGTTGAATTATGAAGGCGTACACAAAATAAGTTTAATTGTTAATCCAAATACAAATTGTGAGGATAGTATTGTGAAAATTATAAGCTTTACAATGCCGCCATTAGACTCTAAGCTTGATATACCAAATACCTTTAGTCCAAATAATGATGGTATAAATGATTTTTTTCTCATTAAAGGCACAAGTAATTGTGAAATAAAAAAAATGATTGTTTTTAACAGATGGGGTAAAAAACTTTACGAATCTGATGAAAGTTTTATTTGGGATGGGAAAATTGAAACTGCAAATTGTCCTGTTGGTACGTATATCCTATACCTTGAAATTGGTAGTAATACCATTGTAAAAACTATAAATCTGTTACGTTAGCATTATGTTTATAAGAGCTATTTTTATTGTAATTCTAACTTTTATTTATGCATTCTGCAACGCACAATCAGAAAATATTATTACCTATGGTACCAATCAACAAGAAAGCGCATCAAATATTTTAAGATTACCCGATGGTACACTATTAATAGGTGCAAGGGCATCTAATAATAAGTTTGAATTGTTACATATTCAAGATAATGGTATAGTATTAAATCAGGTGCAGCTTGAAAATACAAGAAGCATTACTCAATTAATATTATTAAGTGATAATAACATTTTAGTAGCAGGGTCTGAAGGTACTAGCGAAAATAATGCTATTGTGCTTTTAAAACTAGACTTGTTGCTTAATATTATATGGAGTAAAAAAATTCAATCCACTCATATGGTTTATTCTTATAGTGTTAAAGAACTTCAAAATAATGATATAGTAATTGCAGGTTATTCGTCTGTTGATGGTACTTCAAATTCTAACTGGGATTGTTTAATGGTTAGGTTACGTAATAATGGAGACCTTAAATGGAAAAAGATTGTTAAAACTAGTAATGGTTCAGATTGGCTATTAGACTTAGTAGAATTGCCAAATGGAAATATCGTTTTTATAGGCGCATCTGTAGTTAGCTCTGTAGATTTCTTATTATTAAAAACGGATGCCAATGGTACTATTTTAAAATCTTCTTCTTTTGGGAGTGATCAAAATGAAGTCATTTATTCTGTTTTATTAGTTAATAATAAACTAATACTAAATGCAGGATCATGGTCATTTGGAATTGGAGAATACGACCTGGTGTATAGCAGATGTGATACTAATTTTAACGTTGAGTTTACTAAAGTATATGGTGGAAACAAATTCGACTTTCCATTTTGTTCAAGTTTTGAAAATAACGAGGTAACAATTTCTGGTTATTCAAGAAGCTTTAGTTCAAATGAAAATAACGATATCGTTTTGTTTTCATTTAACACCAATGGCGATATCACTAGAAAGAAAAAAATTGGATTAACGGGTACCGAATATTCTTACACTAAAGGTCAATTGTATACTAGAAACAATTCTCTAATATATATGACTGGTGAAACTAGTTCCTATGGAAAGGGTATGGGAGATATTTTTTTTGCTACAATAAATACAGAAGCAAATTGTTGTGAATTTGTAAATGAAATCGTAGTACTTGAACAAACAGTTAACTTAAATACAAATACTGTTAACATTATATTAGAAGACCTTAATTTAAATTCTTTTACGAATTTCATCTCTACTAAAACTACTCCAACGCAATATGCACCAACTTTAAATTGCGTATTAAGTCAACTTAATGCCTCCATCATTTTAAACAATACAAGCCTTTGCATTAATAGCCCAATATCATTCTTAGCAAATTCTGCTACTCCAGGATTAACATTTGATTGGAATTTTGGTGACCCAAGTTCTGGAACTAATAATATTTCTGCAAACGAAAACCCTACTCATGTTTTTAGTAACCCTGGTATTTATATGGTTACTTTAATTGTAAGTAATGGTTGCGTATCCGATACCGATGAACTTTCGGTAACTATTATAAATAGTATAGACATAGAGACTCAAATATCAAGTAATATAAATGTGGTTTGTATGTCGGATACGGTAAAGTTTAGTTCTATTACCAACGATAATAACGTTAGCTATTTTTGGAGCTTTAACGATCCATCAAGCGGCATAAATAACATTTCTGATTTAGCAAATCCAATACATGTGTTTAATAATGTTGGTACATATGATGTTTTACTTATCACCTTAAATGAATGTCATATCGACTCAGATATTATAACAATAAATGTTGTAGATAATTTAGTTGCTGATTTTAATTATAACATTGATTCTTGTCTCGGAATATTAAAACTCAGCAGTTCTCTTCCTTCCAATAATATCTTTAATTGGTATGTTAATAATGAATTTACAAATGCTGAAGAAAACCCAAGTATAACACTTGATGAAAAAGGAAATTACTCTATAAAATTAGTTATTAATCCGCAATCTAATTGCTCAGATACTATAGAAAAAACAATTAATTATTCTAATGTTAGCTCACAATTAGGACTACTTATTCCAAATGCTTTTAGCCCTAATGGCGATGGCATAAATGATGTATACGAGGTTATTGGAAATGTAAATTGTGAAGTAAAAAGAATGATTGTTTTCAACCGTTGGGGAGGAAAAATTTATGAATCTGATTCTATTTTCAAATGGAATGGTAAAAACAAAAGTGTCGAAAGTCCAGTTGGCACCTATATTCTATATTTAGAATTTGAGAATGAGAAAATTGTAAAAACAATTAATTTGTTGCAATAGAGTAATTATCAATTTTACTTTCAAATTACATTAACTAGTTAATTAGTTAGTATCTTCATACCTAAGCTAATAAAAATGATTATGGTGTTATTTCTTTTACATATTATTCAAAAATATGTATTAACTAAAAAGAATACACTAATACTCATTTCTTTTACATTCATATCAAATTATTCTCTTGCCGACAATTGGATACAAGCATATTCTAGTTTAAACAAACCAAATTATGGTTTAGTAACGAAGGTGTTTAGCAATAAACAAATTGTTTTTGGTGGTCATAATTCTTCAGATGAACTTATTCTGTTTCGAGCAGATGAAAACGGAAGTATTAAATCGTCAAAAAAAATAGAAAACTGCTCCTTTCTAAAAGTTATTTTAGAAACACAAGATAATCATATTTTCATTTCTGGAATAACCCTTAGTTCCAACAATCAAGGCTCTAATATATTTTGGATGAAATTAGATATGAACTTAAATATTATTTGGACCTATCAAAATTCTAGAACTTTTAATGATGTGGTAGAATCAGCAATTCAACACAGTAATGGAAGTTATTATTTAGTTGGCTATGGCTCTAGAAGCGGAAATGAACTTTCGGATAGAGATGCAATTATATATAATATTGATAATTCAGGAAATATAATCTCTTCAAAAATAAGCAACAACTTCGGCACCGACTACTTTAACAGCATTGTGGAACTACCAGATGGAAACATTGTAATTGCCGGTGCTAAATTATGGCAGGTTGCAATGGATTTTTATGTAGTAAAGTATAGTCCTAATTTAACAACCATAATTTCTAAAACATTTGGTGGTGTAGATAATGAAGGTGCTTATGATTTAGAAATTAATAATGGCTCTTTATTTGTACTAGGTGGAACCTACAGTTTTGGTGCTGGGCTTTACGATGCATTATTAAGCAAGCTAGATTTTGATTTATCAATAATATTTACAAAATCCTATGGTTTAAAATCCGAAGAGTTTCCAACCTCCTTAGTTGCTCTTAATAACGAATTAATAATTGCAGGGAACTTAGATTCCATTTTAGTTCCCGATAGTGCAATTGTTCCTTCTAAATCTTTCTTTCTTAAAACTGATTTAGATGGAAATATAATTAATGCAAAAATATTTGATCGGCAATCTACCATATATAGTATAAATGCAATTACTGCAGCAAGTAACTCCGAAATTGTTGGGGTTATGGGATCAACTAAACTTACTGGAACACCTAATACAGCGATAGTCATATTTAAAACTGATAGTTTTAAGTTTACATGTTGCGATTACTTTCAAGATATCACTTTTTTACAGACGGATGTAACTGTAATTTCCAGAACCCAAACATTCAATTTTAATAACGCCGGTTTACTTAAAAGCTTAACTAGTTCAACAATTAACTATTCTTTAGATAAAATAAAAAGCTGCGGCCCTTTGAACGACTCTGCAAGAATTAAGGTAGAGAATAGGCCATATTGTATTTCAGAACTAATTAAGTTCAGTGCTAGCACAAGTGTAACTCCAATTACTTATACATGGATAGCTGGTGATTCGATAACAAGTAATATAGAAGATCCCGAATTTAAATTTGATACATCTGGCACATATTTGATTTATTATATTGCTAATTTCGATTGTAATTCTGATACAGATACGGTAAGGATAACTATTGTAAAGGAAATACCATATGAAGTATTTCTGAATAAAATTGGAGTTTGTTTAGGGAAACCTATCTCTTTTTTTGCAGATAGCAGCAGCGCTTTTATTACTAATTATAAATGGGATTTCGGGGTTTCGAATCTGAATAACGATACATCCAATTTAGAAAATCCAAGTTTTACCTATACTCAGATTGGCGCCTATAATGTTAAATTATACAGCAAAACCGAATGTGGAAACAGGGTTGATAGCATGACTGTTAACATAATACCTCTAAATGTATCGAGCATAGAACCTAATGCCATAACCTATTGTAAAAACAGCGTAGTGCCCTTTGTTTTTAATGCTAATGCAATTGCTGGATCTGTATTATGGAACTTTGGAGACATTGGCAGTAGCAATAATACATCAACAAATTTAGCAGATAATCATATATATAATAACCCGGGAAAATATGTGTGTACCTTAATTACTAATTTCGAGTGTAATTCCGATACAGATACTTTGCATATTTACATTATTGATCATTTCCCTGTTAACGCTAAAATCGAATCAATAGGATATTGCTCCAGTGAGCCTTTTAATTTCGAACTTCAAAACAGCCTTACTAATGAAACATATGCTTGGGATATAAAGGGACCAGATAATTTCAACTATTATTCCAAAACATTTACCCACCAATTTTTAAGAGGCGGAAAGTATACTATTTATGCCAGCGTTTCTGATAACAATTGTAATTTAGGAGTTGATACGTTAGAGCTATTTGTTGCACCTTTTATAGACGCACAAATTGCAACAACAAACGATATATGTTTAGCGGGTACAGTATTTCAATCAGTGAATTTTAGCGACGAATTGTTGTGGAAATTGAGTGATGGGCATACAAGTAAAGAAAATGTGTTTAGTCATAATTTTCAAACCACAGGAAATTACACTGTAACTCTAATTACTAATCCAAATTCAGCTTGTGAAGATTCTGTTGTGGAGAACATATTAGTTGTGAAAGAAAATATAAACGGTGGCATTTATTTCCCTGAAGTTATATCTCCAAATGACGATGGAAAAAACGATTTGTTTTATATTGAAAACACAACTAATAATCCTTGTAAAATAGAAGCATTGAAAATATTTGACAGATGGGGAAAAGTGATGTTTTCTGCAGAAAAATTTGAAGCATTTAGTTGGGATGGTAAATTAAATGGTAGCGCTGTTACACCAGGAGCTTATGTTGTTTTTTTAAAAACAGATCTATACTCAAAATCATTCCTAATCCACGTGGTATACTAATGCTTCTTTCTTATATTTGTTAATGCAATTTAAATTAACATCCAACTATATTCCTACTGGAGATCAACCAGAAGCAATTCGACAATTAGTAGAAGGATTGCAAAAGCAAGAACGTTTTCAAACACTATTAGGTGTTACGGGTTCTGGTAAAACCTTTAGTATTGCAAATGTTATTCAACAAGTACAACGACCAACGTTAATATTAAGCCATAATAAAACACTGGCAGCACAATTATACGGGGAGTTCAAACAATTTTTTCCAGAAAATTCTGTCAATTATTTTGTTTCCTATTACGATTATTATCAACCAGAAGCTTATCTGCCTACTACAAATACTTATATCGAAAAAGATTTAGCCATTAACGAAGAAATTGAAAAGCTACGATTACGTACTTCATCCGCATTAGTATCGGGCAGAAGAGATGTAATTGTGGTTTCTTCTGTTTCTTGTATTTATGGAATGGGGAACCCTGCAGATTTTACAGATAGTGTGGTGCGTTTACAAATAGGCCAAGTGGTTAGTAGAAATGCTTTTTTATTTAGACTAGTAGAATTATTATACTCTAGAACAACTGCCGAATTTAAAAGAGGCACCTTTAGAGTGAAAGGAGAAACGGTAGATGTGTATTTAGCTTATGCAGATTATGCTTTACGCATTTCTTTCTTTGGTGATGAGATAGAAGAAATTAGCACCATAGAGCCAAATTCTGGCAAAACAATAGAGAAAATGGATACCAGCTCTATTTATCCGGCCAACTTATATGTAGTTCCAAAAGATAGAATGCAAGGTGCTATTAGAGATATACAAGATGAGTTGGTAATGCGTAAAGATCAATTTGAAAGAGAGAAAAGAGTGTTGGAGGCAAAACGAATTGACGAGCGCGTAAATTACGATTTAGAGATGATTCGCGAATTGGGCTATTGCTCTGGCATCGAAAACTATTCTAGATTTTTTGATGGAAGAAAACCTGGTGATAGACCCTTCTGTTTGTTAGACTATTTCCCTGATGATTTTTTAATGGTAATAGACGAAAGCCATGTAACGGTTCCGCAAATAAGAGCGATGTATGGTGGTGATAGATCTAGAAAAAACTCTTTAGTTGAATATGGTTTTAGATTGCCCTCTGCAATGGATAACCGCCCCCTTAACTTTCAAGAATTTGAATCGTTAACAGGGCAAATTATTTATGTTAGTGCAACTCCCGGTGATTATGAATTGCAACAATCTGAAGGTGTAGTAGTAGAACAAATAATTAGACCTACTGGCTTATTAGACCCTTTAATAGAGGTGCGACCAGTAATAAACCAAGTAGATGATTTACTTGATGAAATTGATAAAACTATAAAAGAAGGATTCAGAATTTTAGTAACCACCCTTACTAAACGTATGGCCGAAGAATTAAGTAAATATTTAACTCGCTTAAATATTAAATGCAGATACATTCACTCCGAAGTAAAAACAATGGAACGTGTAGAAATTTTGAGAGACTTAAGATTAGGTGTATTTGATGTACTTATTGGTATAAATTTATTGAGAGAGGGATTGGACTTGCCAGAGGTAGCCTTAGTAGCCATACTGGATGCAGATAAAGAAGGATTTTTAAGATCAGAACGCTCTTTAATTCAAACTATTGGTAGAGCTGCCCGAAATTCGGAGGGCAGAGTAATAATGTATGCTGATAAGGTTACAGAATCGATGCGATTAACCATTGATGTAACAAATAAACGCCGAGAGAAACAAATTCTATACAATACAGAGCATGGAATTACTCCAACTACAGTAACCAAAACGAAAGCAGCTATAATTGAGCAAACATCCATTATGGACTTTAAAGATGGGGTTCAACAAGCATATGTAGAGCGCGAAGACAACTATTTAGCAGCCGACCCTGTAGTACAGTACATGAATAAGAATGAATTGCAAAAAGCTATAGATACTGCTAAAAAAGAAATGTTAAAGGCTTCTAAAGAATTAGATTTCTTAACTGCAGCCAAATTAAGAGACGAGATGTTTGCTTTAGAGAGCGTTTATAATGAAAAGTTTACAAAGAATAACTAAACAAGCTTCCCTACTTTCTGTTATTTAGTATATTTGTAAACAAAAATTTATCATGTTTAAATTTATTTTAACACTCCTTTTAATTGTTTTTGTGCTTCGCTTTTTGGCTAGGTTACTTATGCCATTTATGGTTACAGAAGTAATGAAAAAAGCGCAAAGAAACATGGAGAACCAATATCGTAATCAACAAAACCAACATAAAGAAGGTGAAATTAATGTTGATTATTCGCCACCAAAAGCAAAGAAGAAATTTAGCTTTACTAAAAGCGGTGGCGACTTTGTAGACTACGAGGAAATTAAAAAATAATTCGCTTGAAACATCGCATCGTTGTTGCTTCTAATAACAAACATAAAATTGAAGAAATAAAATCGATACTCGCAAATCGTTATGAATTGTTGAGTATGGAGCAGATTGGTTTTTCAGAAGATATTGTTGAAGATGCAGACACTTTTGTTGGTAATGCATTAATTAAAGCCCGCACGATCCATCAAAAATTTAATTGTAATTGTTTAGCAGACGATTCTGGTTTAGTAATTGAAGCGCTTAACAATGAGCCTGGCGTTTACTCTGCGCGTTATGCAGGCGAACCTGTGAACCATGATAATAATATTGAAAAAGTATTATTAAAGATGAAAGGGATTGAAAACCGGAAAGCAAAATTCGTAACCGTAATTGTACTTATTTTAAATAATCAAGAATTTATATTTGAAGGAGAAGTTCATGGAACCATACGGCTAGAACGTAGTGGAAACAAGGGTTTTGGATACGATCCTATTTTTGAACCGTTTGGTTATGCTGTTACTTTTGCAGAAATGGATGAGGCAGAAAAAAATAATATTAGCCACAGAGCTAGGGCTCTGGCAAATATGGAACTTGCATTGTTTAACTAAAATCTTTTTACTTTATTTCGAATATAACTTTAGCAGTATATTCATATTTAATCAATTTTGAATTATTCGATACTGTTTGAATATATTGAACTCCATCTGATCTTCTTATCGATTTTTTATTAGCATTATCTCCTACCGAAGCAGGCTGAATTATATTGCCGCTTATCTCTTGTATTTCTAAAATCTTACCACTTTTTTCGTTAAAAATACTTAGAAATAAATCTGCTTTTGCCTTTGCTTCTTCCAATGCTTTGCGTTGTAAATCTCGAATAATTGTATCAGAAAATTTAACATTAATTTCGTCAATATTAATAGACTCTAATGCAAATTTATTTAGACTCAAAACAAATTGCTCAACACAATCTAAACTATTTAAGCGTAAAATATATTTGGATTTATGTTGAAAATTGTTTGAGCCATCCTCCTGTGTATTAACATATCCATAAATATTACCAAGTATTAATTCTATTTTGTTACATCCCATTTTTAACGTGGTTCGTTTTATTTCATCAAGTGATTCATTTATAGGAATTACATTGCCATTCTCATTATATTGCTTTAATATAAAACTTATGTAAATATCATTTGGTATAAATTCAGCACTGGAATGTGCTATTATTTCTATTTTTCTATTTGTAGAGCTAACATTCTCTGTCATTTGCGCATTAACATGAGTATTGATAAAAAATATCATCAACACAATTGCATATACTTTTTTCATAGGTTTATAACATCTTAGTTCTGATACTATTTTATTTCGAATACTACTTTAGCTACGTATTCAATATTTATATACATTGATCTAGAGGCATCAGTTTCTGTATTAGTAACTCCATTTACCGAATTTATAGATCTTATATCCCCACCTTTTCCAGAAAAATTAGGCAAAGATTCAAATCTATTTATTTCTTGAATTTCTAGTAATCTTCCTCTTTCTTCACCATACAGTTTTAAAAATGCATTTGCTTTGTTTAGTGCTCTATTATATGCTTTAATTTGGATCGCTCTCATTACCGAATCTCTATTTTCATAATACATTTCATCTATATTAAAAGATTGCAAACTTCTTTTATCCACTTCATGTAAAAAGGTATGAATACATGCTGTATTTGGGAATCTCATGATGTATTGAATTTTATGGTCGAAAAACTCCAGCCCACTTTCATTTGTATTTAGATAACCATAAACATTACCTACTGTTAAGTTGCTAACATCGCATTGCATCTTAGAAATCATTTTTTTTATTCTTTCGATGGATTGGTGAATGGTTACAACTGTTCCGTTTTCAGTATATTCTGTTAATACAAAACTTGCATTTATAGCATTTGGAAGTACTTCTTCACTTGAGTATGCTATAACTTCTATTTTTCTGCCAGAAATTTTCGGTTCACTAGTTATTTGCGCATAATTACTGGACCCAAGAAGGAGTAATAATGCCACTATTAAGAGGGGTTTCATTTTATTTGAGCGTTTAATTATACTCAAATGTAACTTTAGGCGTATAAAATTTATATGACTTATATCATATAACTACGATAACGCATAAAAGAAGCCTTTAAACTAGTTTAAATTGCTTTCTAATTCTTTAATCCCTTGATTTAAGAATTTATTTTGAAATAGAATGATAGTAATGACTCCAATGCTTATAGCAGCATCAGCAAAATTATATACGGGTCTAAAGAACACAAACTCCTCACCTGCCCAAAGCGGGAACCAAGCCGGGTAATGCCCTTGTATAATTGGCATATAGAACATATCTACTACTCTACCATGCAATAAGCCGGCATAACCAAAAAGCTTTCCGTAAAAAACAGAATCGATGATATTACCTAATGCACCTGCTAATATTAAGCTCACGCAAGTGATTAAGCCGAAATGATATTTATTTTTAATGATGTAATGAAAAATATATCCAATTCCAAAAACAGCAAAAACTCTAAATAAACTCAAAGCTAATTTTCCATAACTCCCACCCAATTCGAGCCCAAAGGCCATACCGTTATTTTCGGTGAAATGAATAATAAACCAGTTTCCTAATACATTAAATTCTTCGCCAATATACATATTGGTTTTAATCCAAATTTTTAACACTTGGTCTATTACTAATACTCCGATAACAATGAGTATGGGGCTTATGTATTTTTTCATAGAAATAAAAAGGTATGCACAATTATCACATACCTTTTATAAACGTTATTAGTTTTGTTTTAGCTTAGCTTCCATACTTAAAGTGGTATGTGGCACTGCTCTTAATCTTTCTTTTGGTATTAATCTACCAGTTTCTCTGCAAACACCATAAGTCTTGTTTTCAATTCTTACTAATGCTGCTTCTAATTGGTCGATAAATTTACGCTGACGAGCAGCTAATTGGTTAACATGCTCTTTTTCTAAAGTTGCAGAACCATCTTCCAATACTTTAAACGTACCAGCAGTATCGTCGGTGCCGTTACTGTTAGGATTACTTAATGTTTCGGTTAACAATTGCAGTTCTTCTCTAGCAGAATTTAATTTTTTCTGAAGGATCTCTTTAAACTCCACCAATTCCGAATCAGAATACCTAGTTTTTTCTGGAGTTGAAGATTTTACAGGAGCCGCTTTAGTTTCAACTTCTTTCTTCACTTCTACTTTTTTCTCTTCTACCTTTTTCACTTCTACTTTCTTTACTACTTCTTTCTTCACAATTTCCTTTTTTGGCGCTACTACAACAGGCTTTACGGCTGCTTTAGGGGCTACTTTTTTCACTTCCACTTTTTTAGGAGCAACTTTTGCTACTGCTTTTTTAGGAGCTGCTTTTGCAACTACTTTTTTAACAACAACTTTTGCTATTGCTTTTTTAGGGGCTACTTTCTTAGGAGCTGCTTTCGCAACTGCTTTCTTAGGAGCTGCTTTTGCAACTACTTTTTTAGCTACTACTTTCGCAACTGCTTTTTTAGGAGCCGGTTTTGCTACTGTCTTTTTTGTAACAGTTTTAGCTACCACTTTCTTAGCAACCACTTTTTTAGGAGCAACTTTTGCTGCTACTTTTTTAGGGGCAGCTTTGGCTACAACCTTTTTGGCTACAGCTTTTTTAGGAGTTGCTTTGGCTACTACCTTTTTAGCTACTGCCTTTTTGGTTGCTGCTTTTGCTACTACTTTTTTAGTTGAACCGCTCGTTTTAGCCGCTTTAACTGGTTTTTTAGCCGTTTTAGCTGGCTTTTTCGATGCTGATGTTGATTTCTTTTTCATTTATTTCAACCCTTTCCTTAATTGTTAGCGAATCGGCAAACACCAAAGTGTCAGCCAAAATTTCGGCGCAAATATAATCTAAATTATTATTTAATGAATCTTTAATAAATTCATTTTCAGCCACCATTACTTTTATCCTATCCGTTACCTCAAACCCTTTTTCTTTCCTTAAATTTTGTATTCTGTTAATAAATTCGCGTGCAATACCCTCCTGACGAAGCTCCTCGCTTATATTTACATCTAAAGCAACCGTTAAAGTTCCCATCACGTTTACTAACCAACCTGGTATATCATCAGCGATAATTTCTACTTCGGCAACTGAAATTACAAAACCACCCGTTTTTAAAGCTAATTCACCTCTTTTCTCTAATTCCGAAATTTCCTCTTGCCCAAAACTGGCTATTTCTGCGGCCACCTCCTTCATATCCTTACCCACTTTGGCCCCTAATAGTTTAAAATTAGGTTTTATCTTCTTTTTAATGAATCCTTCAGTATCCGTTAAATAAGTCAATTCTTTCAAATTTGTTTCAGATAGTATCAATGATTTTACTCTATCTACTTTAGTTACAAACTTATCATCGAGCACCGGAATTAACACTTTTTGTAATGGCTGACGAACATTAATGTTTACTTTTTTACGCAAAGAAAGAATCATCGAAGAAATATCTTGTGCTAAACGCATACTTTCGTTTAGTCCCGTATCAATGTTTTTTTCATTGGCAACTGGCCAAGTACTTAAGTGTACCGATTCTTCTTTTAAGTTAGTATTGTGTTCTACAGCTTTACTTCTTAATCCATCTGTTAAGTTTTTGTACATCCAATCAGAAAAGAACGGTGCTACTGGGCTCATTAACTGCGTACAAGTAACTAAGCATTCGAACAAGGTTTCGTAAGCAGCTTTTTTATCATTGGTCATTTCTCCTCTCCAAAATCTTCTACGAGCCAACCTTACATACCAATTAGATAAATTCTCGTCTACAAAACTTTGAATAAATCGTGCCGCCTTATGAGGTTCGTAATTCTCATAAGCTTCTTCTACATCTTTAATTAATGTATTTAAACTTGAAATGATCCAACGATCTAATTCTGGTCTTTCTTCAACAGGAATTAAATTCTGTTCATCAATTTCAAACTGATCTATGTTTGCATACAAAGCGAAGAAAGCATATGTATTGTAAAGTGTGCCAAAAAACTTTCGTTGAACTTCTTGTAGTCCATCTATATCAAACTTTAAATTCTCCCAAGGTGCAGCATTGCTTATTAAGTACCACCTTGTTGCATCGGCACCAAATTTTTCAATAGTATCAAAAGGGTCAACTGCATTGCCTAAACGCTTCGACATTTTATTGCCGTTTTTATCTAACACCAATCCGTTAGAAACTACATTTTTATACGCGATCGAATCAAACATTAAAACTCCAATTGCATGTAAAGTAAAAAACCATCCTCTTGTTTGGTCTACTCCTTCTGCTATAAAATCTGCAGGGAAAGCACCATCCCAACCAGCGGCAAAAGGCATATTGTCGCCAGCGGCTAACTTTTCTAAATCTAATCCCCATTGTGCATAAGGCATTGCTCCAGAATCAAACCAAACATCAATTAAATCCGGCTCTCTAAACATTTTTTTACCATCTTCAGATACTAATACAATATCATCAACATAAGGCCTATGTAAATCAAATGTGTTATTATTATATTGAGTTAAAATGTTTTGAAGCTTAACTTTTTCTTCTGAATTAAATACTTCCGCATTTACTGCTTTCGCTAATTCTATTTTTAATTCTTGTATGGAACCAATACATTTTTCTTGAGTTGAATCTTCCGTTCTCCAAATTGGTAGGGGCGTTCCCCAATACCTTGAACGCGATAAATTCCAATCCACCAAATTTTCTAACCAATTACCAAATCTGCCCGTACCAGTAGATTCTGGTTTCCAATTAATAGTTTTGTTTAACTCAACCATACGCTCTTTAAGTGCGGTGGTTTTTATAAACCAAGAATCTAGTGGGTAATACAAAACAGGCTTATCTGTTCTCCAACAATGAGGGTATGTATGTTCGTATTTCTCTACTTTAAATGCCTTGTTTTCTGTTTTTAATTTAATTGAAATTCGCTCATCAACCGATAAATATTTTTCTCTCGCTTGTTTCGTTCTTTCTATTTCTTTTTCTTCCGCATTTAAATAATCTTCTTTTACAAATTCATTTGCAAAATCTGTAACCGATTCTAAAAACTTACCTCGTTTATCTACTAAAGTTAAGGATCCAATTCCATTTTGTTTTGCAACTCTAAAATCGTCGGCTCCAAAACTAGGTGCAATGTGCACTATGCCTGTACCATCTTCTGTAGTTACAAAATCTCCAATTATAACTTTAAACGCATCGCCATCTGTTGGTTGCACGTAGGGCAATAATTGCTCGTATTGTATGCCTGCTAATTCTTTTCCTTTAAAACTTTTTAAAATTTTATATGGAATATTTTTATCTCCAGCTTTATATTCATCAATACTTATTTCAGCATTTTTTTCTGAAAAATACTTAGGAAATAAATCTTTTGCCAGTACAACATTTATAGGTTGAAATGTATATTGATTGAATGAATGAACTAATACGTATTCAATTTCTTTACCTACTGCAAGAGCAGTATTAGATGGTAAAGTCCAAGGAGTAGTTGTCCATGCAATAAAATGTATATCGGCATTTACACCATCAAACAATTGGGCCGAAGCTTCATTGTTTATGGCTTTAAATTGCGCAACAACAGTGGTATCTTTCACCATTTTATAAGTTCCTGGCTGATTAAGTTCATGCGAACTCAAGCCTGTGCCTGCAGCAGGTGAATATGGCTGTATGGTATATCCTTTGTATAACAACCCTTTGTCGTACATCCTTTTCAACAAATACCAAAGTGTTTCTATGTATTCATTGTGGTAGGTAACATATGGATTATCTAAATCAACCCAATACCCCATTTTTTCCGTAAGGTCGTTCCAAACATCAGTATAGCGCATTACTTCTTTTTTACAAGCTGCGTTATACTCATCTACAGAAATCTTTTTACCTATATCTTCTTTTGTAATACCTAAGGATTTCTCTACAGCTAATTCAATTGGTAAACCATGTGTATCCCATCCACCTTTTCTCTTCACTTGGAATCCTTGTAGGGTTTTATATCTACAAAAAATATCTTTAATACTTCTTGCCATTACGTGGTGTATACCAGGCATGCCATTAGCCGAAGGAGGGCCTTCATAAAATGTATATGGTTTATTTTCCGGACGAGTAAGAATACTCTTCGAAAACACATCATCTTGTTTCCAATATTTCAGCACATCTTTCCCGATCTGCGATAAATTCAACTGTTTGTATTCAGGATATTTACTCATATTGATATTAATCTTTCTTCTCTTTTTTGTCAAAACTAATTATTAATGCTGGCAACAAAACTAAGTTGCATAACATTGCTACTACTAAGGTTATGGATAGTAAAATTCCTAACGCCACTGTACCCCCAAAACTTGATGCCGAAAATATCCCGAAACCAAAAAACAAAATAATTGCAGTATAAATCATACTCATACCTGTTTCTTTTAAGGTCATCGAAATGGTTCTCGAAGTACTAAAACCTTTACTTAATTGATCGTGCCTAAACTTCGTTAAGAAATACAAGGTTTGATCGGATGCAATTCCTAATGCAATACTGTATATTAGAATTGTACTAGGCTTTAAACTTAAGCCCAAGTACCCCATAATACTTGCTGTAATCATTAAAGGTATAATGTTTGGCACTAAGGTTATTAATACCACTTTAAAACTTCTAAACAATGCAAGCATTAACAAGGCTACTAAAAAGAATGCAAGCATTAAACTTTCAACTAAATTCTTCAATAAATAGTTTGCTCCTTTTACAAACAATACACTATTACCAGTTATAAGTACATCAAACTTTTCAGGATTAAAGATAGAATCTATTCGAGGTTTTAATTCAGCCAATAATTCATTCATTCTGTTCGAACCAACATCCTTAACTTGAAAACTAACACGAGTAACTTGGCTATTGGTGTCGATATATGACTTTAATAAACCCGTAGAGGCGCCAGAAGTTTTTGCATAGGATAATATAAACCCTGCTTCAGCTTCAGAAGGCAATTTATAAAATTGCGGATTGCCATTATAAAATGCTTGTTTCGAGTATTTCAATACTTCATTTAACGAAACTGATCTAGAAAACTCAGGATATGAACTCATCATTTTATCCAATTTTTCTATTTTTTTTATTGTTGGGATATTAATTAAACCGTTTTTCCTTTTACTATCAATTTGGACCTCTAAGGGCATTACTCCGTCAAAATTTCTCTCAAAAAAAGCGAGATCTTTTAATACCGCTGCACCTTGTGGCATGTCGTCTACTATATAACCGTTGACACTTACTCTTAACATCCCTATTGTTGCTATTACTACAACAATAGTTGTGGCTACGTAAATTTGTTTACGTTTAAAATGAACCCAGTGGTCTACTTTCGAAATGAAAATATTTAGGTATTTGTTTTCTAAATGTTTTGTTTGCCACGCTTTTGGATTTGGTAAATAACTAAAAATAATAGGTATTAAAATTAAAGACAGCAGCCACGTAATCATTACGTTTAGCGAAGCAATAATGCCAAATTCTGTTAGTACTTCCGAATTTGTTAATCCGAAAACACCGAACCCAATTGCAGTTGTTAAATTAGTGAAAAATATAGTAGTACCTACTCGTTTAATAGCTATTTGCATTGCTTTAAACTTGTCTTGCAATAACATATACTCTGTATGGTACTTATTCAATATTAAAATACTATTAGGTATTCCTATAATTACAATTAACGGGGGGATAAGCCCTGTGAGAATGGTAATTTTATAACCAAATAAAACAATGGTTCCTACAGCAGTTACCACTCCAAATAGCACAACAATAACAGGGAATAATACTGCATAAAAAGATCGGAAGAAAAACAGTAAAATTACAGCTGTAATTAATAATGCCAAGGTCAGAAATAATTTGAACTCACCCGATACAAGGTTTGCAACTACAGTGCGTATAAATGGCAAGCCAGATTTATGTACAACAATATTTTGGTCGACTTCAAAAAACGCAACATAATCGTCTATTTGTTTTAATACTATTGCCCTACGCGAACTATTTAAAGCAACAGTGTCAAAACTAATTGCCATTAATGTACTCAAAGAGTCTTCGTTGTAAATTAATTTATCATAAAATGGCAAATTAGAAATTACATTCTTTATACTATCGCACTGCTCTTGGGTTTGTACTCCACCTTTATTTATTCTATTAAGTACAAACGATTTTTTTAAAGTGTCCTTTTTTAATTCAAATGTATGAGCAACAGAAAGTACATTTAAAATTCCGTCGATATTAGAAATACTATCGCCTAATTTCGACCATGCATTGTAAAAATCTTTTTGAAATATTTTTTCTGATGAAATGCCAAGCACCATCATTTTACCATCTTCACCAAATTTGCTTTTGAATTTATTATAGGCTACATATTCTGGATCGCTCAATGGCAAAATTTTAGAGCCTGCAAAAGACAATTGCACTTCTCTACTATAGTAACCCATTACACTCGTAAATGCAATAATTATTGTTAAGTAGAAAAGTCTGTATTTGAGAATTGATTCCGAAAATTTACCCCACATGTTTTTTTAAATAGGCTGCAAATTTGCCATTTTTTTTCGATAAATGCTGAGATATTACTTCATTATTAAGCTTTTTAAATAATAAATAACTAGTTTTTTTGTTAATTAGGCTAATTAACTTTACAGTATGAAGCTGAAACTTTCAATATTATTCTTAATAGCTTGCAAATTAACATCTTATGCACAAAGCACATCAATTGGCAGCTGGAGAACACATATGCCCTATCAGCAGGCAATCGAAGTTTTAGAAAATGACAGTAAATTATATGCAATCTGCTATTCAGGCGTATTCACATTAGATTTGAAAGACAGTACAATAAATGTTATTACGAAGGTTGACGGATTATCTGATGTGAAAATTAAAACGGCAGCATTAGATCCTACGAGTGGTTCAGTATTAATTGCTTATGAAAATACCAATATCGACATCATTAAAAACAATGAAATAATAAACATCGACGATATTTTAAAGAAGGAAATAAGTGGAATAAAAAGTATTAATTCTGTAGATTGTATCAATGGCATAGCATATATTAACTGTGGATTTGGTACAGTTTTGTATGATTTTGCTAAAAATGAAATTAAAGACACCTATTATTTAGGTGCAAACGGTGCTAATTTAGCCGTGTATAATATGGCGAAGCTAGGCGATAAAATTTATGCCGCAACCGATAGTGGAGTGTTAGAAGCAAATTACAACGATATTAATTTAGCTAACTACCAAAATTGGACTCGACATGATAGCACAAAAAAATTTCCAAATAATACCGCCGTCTACCACCTAGTGGCGTTTAATAATCAATTATTTACCAAGTTTAAAGATTCTATAAAAACTTATAATGGCTTAATATGGCAAACAGCACAGAGTATTTATCCAGCAAATGTTAGAAAAATGAGGGTTGATAACGACCGATTATTTGTAATAGAAAATGTTTCGGTGAGAACCTATAGGCAAGATTTAAGCGTTGAAATGGTTTATTACACCCCAAATTTTGTTGGCAGCACCTTTTCTGCATTATACGACAATACAAATACACTTTGGGTTGCAGATATTATAAATGGCTTGGTTAGATTTACCATTACTGAAGGAGTAACTTCAAATTATTACCCGAACGGACCATATGAAACCATTGCAAGAAGGCTTGCTATTAATAATGATAAGTTAATTGTAGCGTCGGGCACTGTTGGCGATAATTATTCGAATAAATTTACAAGAAATGGAATTTATAGATACGAAAACAGAGAGTGGCAAAACAGGAATTTCTTAAATAGACCGGAGTTAGATTCGTTGTTTGATTTTATTGTAGTAGCTATAGACCCAATTTCTGGAAGAGAATATTATGGTACATTTTGGAAAGGATTAACCGAGTTTAATAATGGTGAATACGTAAGAAATTACAGCTATCATAATTCAACCATTGGCGAAGCCCTAGGAAACGATGGGCAATACAGAATTACTGGTATTGCATTCGATTCTAAGAACCAATTATGGGTTACAAATTATTGGGCAGAAAAACCTGTATCTGTAAGAAAAGCAAACGGACAGTGGCAGTCATTCGAGTTTCCAGGTGTATTTCAAGAGTTAAAATATGTATCGGATATTACCATTGATAGAAACGACCAGAAATGGGTATGTATACCTAGAAGTAATAATATCTTAGTGTTTAAAGAAAATGCAAACGGAACCCTTACATTTAAAAAATTAGGTATTGGAGAGGGCGCCGGAAATTTACCCAAAGAAGCTACAGAAGTTTTGTGTATTACAGAAGAAAAAGAAGGTAAAATTTGGGTTGGTACAAACAAAGGTTTAGCTGTATTTTATAACCCATCAATTGTATTAACTACCACAAATATTGATGCGCAACCAATTAAAATTGTTGACGGTGAATTTGTACAATCACTTTTAGAAAACGAAACCATCACTTGTATAAAGGTTGATGGAGCTAATCGAAAATGGGTTGGAACAAGCAATGGAGCATGGTTATTTTCTGAAGATGGTACAAAAGAAATTAATTATTTCAACAAGAGCAATAGCCCTTTATTATCCAACAGAATTAATGATATAGCTATAGATCCAAATACAGGAGAAGTATATTTCGCAAGTGATGAAGGAATTATTTCATACAGAGGTGATGCAACAGAAGGCTCCGAAACAAATAAAGAAACTGTAAAGGTTTTCCCGAACCCTGTGAAAGAAACCTATACTGGGCCAATAGCTATTGAAGGCTTAGTGCAAAATGCAGATGTAAAAATTACCGATGTAAATGGTAAAATTGTTTTTCATACAAAAGCGAACGGTGCTCAAGCCATTTGGTATGGTAAAAACTTTAATGGCGAACGCGTGAGTACAGGTGTATATTTAGTTTTTTCTACTGATGCAGAAGGCTTAGAAAAAATGGTAAACAAAATATTATTTGTTCGTTAATGTTACATAAAACACGTGGTATAATTTTAAAGTGTACACCTTATTCAGAAAGCAGTTTAGTAGTTCAAATTTTTACAGAAAAGTTCGGAGTCCAATCGTACTTATTACAAGGCGTCCGTAAAAATAAATCTAAAATTAGAACATCTATGTTGCAGCCATTGCACTTATTGCAAATGGTAGTTTACCACAAAGAAAACAGCGGCTTGCAGAGAATTTCTGAATTAAGAAATGAACCCATATTGAATCAGATTTCAATAGATGTAATTAAAACATCTGTTTCATTATTTATATGTGAACTACTTTACCAAACCTTGAAAGAACAACCAAATGACGAAGAGTTATTTGAATTTGTATTTCATGCCATCGAATTGTTAGATTTAAACGAAGGGTCTATTGCAAATTATCATTTATGGTTTATGTTGAAGTACTCTAAATATTTGGGATTCTACCCTCAAGAAAAAAATATAAACGAACTATTTTTCGACTTAAAAAATGCGCAGTTTTTAACTAAAATGCCCGAACACCCTTTGTTTATGAACGAACAATGCACAAAGGTTATGGAGCAATTAATGTCATCTAATTTCGAGGAAATCCAAAATATAAAAATTCAATCAGAAACCAGGAAACAGCTATTGATGGATTTGATTAGGTATTATGAATGGCATATCCCCAATTTTAAAGGCTTAAAATCGCATCATGTTTTAGAAGAAGTTTTAAATTAGGCAAGGTTTTTGTTACTTATATTACATTTAGTAATTACGGTATTTATTATATTTGCCAAGTGAAACAAGTATTATCAATTACGTTCGCATTTTTGTTTTTACTTATAAGTATCCAGAAAACATTGGTTTTTGGATTTTATGAGCTAGAAAAAGAATACGTAATAGAAAAACTATGTATAAATAGAGATGTAGAAGACTCTTGTTGTTTAGGCAAGTGTTTTATTGAAAAACAAACTTCGGAGAAAGAAGCGGAAGGCATTATTATTAATACACTAAAAAACATAAAGGAACTACTTTACATAGAACACGAATATTCTTTAGCTCAGATTTTTATTGCACAAGTTCCTATATATACTGAGTTAAAACAATATAAATTATCTGAATTTCACGAAACTCGTTTTCACCCACCTAATTTTTTGGTTCTTTCCTAAAAAATCAATTCAAATAATAATTTATTAATTACAAAACTATGCGTACTTATTAAAAGTATGTAATGGGATAATAGTATATACAATGAAAAAAATCATAATAAGTTTATCGATATTAATTACCTTATTTTCAGCATGTAAAAAAGAAGATTCTACTACGCCTACAAATGATATAGATCCTAATAGAAACGGGTATATATCAATAGAATTCGACAATAAAGTTGGTTCATTAGGCTTAATTTTAGACTCACCATTTTATACAAATTCTTTCAATCAGAATTATTCTATTAGTAAGTTTGATTATTTCATCAGCAATATTGTATTTACAAATGCTGATGGATCTTTTTACACAGTTCCACAAGACAGCAGCTATTTTTTGGTTAAAGAAAATGTTGCGAGTTCTAGAGAAATCCGTTTAAGAATTCCAGAAGGCAATTACACTGCAGTGAAATTTATAGTTGGGATAGACAGTTTAAGAAACACGAAACCAGCTACAGAAAGAACAGGCGTGTTAGATGTGGGTGGTGCTGCAGCAGGGATGTATTGGACATGGAATTCTGGATATATCTTTTTGAAAATGGAAGGTAGTTTCGATGATCCAACGGATTCTATATTAACAGGCACTCCATACATTTTCCATATTGGTGGCTTTGGCGGTTATTCCTCGCCAACTTTAAATAATATCAAAACTGTTTCTTTGGCTTTTGGCGCAGAAAATGCTGAAGTAAGAGAAGAACATGGTACCGACGGACCAATGGTTCATTTATATGTAGATGCAGGTAAATTAGTTGATGGAGCTACCAAAGTAGATTATAAACTAAATTCAGTAGTTATGTTTAGTCCATACTCTGTTAATATTGCGAACAATTACGCAGGAATGTTTACAGTAGACCATGTACACAATCACGAACATTAATTAAAATGCTCCCTTCGGGGAGCTTTTTTATTATGAATAACATGATATTAAAGTATGATGCATTTAAGAAATGGATCCTACTAATAGCTATGGTATTTTCTTTAAACAATTCTTTTGCTGGTTGCGACATGTGTAGTTTATATATGGGTTTACATCCCAATCAAGTAAAAAATGGAATTAGTTTAAAATATCGTTATAGCCTATATAAAACTAATAGTTCACACGTGCATAATGGGATCGTACATTCTACAAATCCTCAAACTAGAACATTTCAAACAATAGAAACATGGGGGCAATTAAACTTGGGCAGAAAAATACAAGTGGTGGTAATGTTACCCTTTTCTATGAATAGTGTGGAGGAAAATGGCTTGGTGGTAGATGCTTATAATTATATAGGAGATGTACAAGGACTTTTTAGGTATCAGATCTACAAAACTGAATCTAAAAATGAAGTTATTTCTAGAGTAGTTATTGGAGTTGGATTAAAAGCACCAACAGGTAGATATAATATCAACTCAAATAGTGGTTATTTAGATCAACATATTCAAACCGGAACTGGGAGTTGGGACCTAATTTATAATACTGGTTATTTATTGAAATATAAAAAATTCAGTTTCAACGAGGAGATTTTATACAGAATGAATACCGAAAATAATCTGAACTATCAATTTGCAGATCGATTTTCGTCTAACTCTACCTTTTATTACACATTTGGCAATGAAACTATATCTATAATTTCTTCATTAGGTTATTTATTAGAATTTGCTAAAGAAGATCACTTAAACGACCAAGCAATAATTAATACCAATGGTGCATCTAATTATGTGGTGGCTGGAATAGATTCATATTACAAAATGTTGAACTTCAACCTAAATTTTCAAAAAGCATTTGTTGAAAATTTGAGAGATACACAAACCTCTAATAAATACAGATTTATAATTGGATTAGGTGTTATCTTTTAATGTTAATATTAATTGATAAAATCAACTAGGCTAAAGAATAGTTTATTAAAATTGAGGAGATTGCTGTTATGCTTTCTTATCCGCTCCTCTAGATTTGATGTTACACCTATGTAATATCGATCGAGTTCCTCTGAAAATAATATGTATACCGTCATCACCTTCCCCCTTGAACATAAAAAATCCCGAATTTTATTCGGGATTGTGGAGGCTAAGGATTCGAACCTTGACCACTCCCGATGTAATCGGGATGCTCTGAATCAGCTAAGCTATTAGCCTCTCAATCATCTCACGGCTTTTCCAATTTTTAATTTCTCGTTCACGCGCCAATGCTGCAGTCTTAGTTTCATAATTTTCTTCATGAACTAAACGCCAATCATTTGCTCTACCCGTAAATCCTTTGTGTTTGCTGTTATGCTTTCTTATCCGCTCCTTTAGATTTGATGTTACTCCTATGTAATATCGATCGAGCTCCTCTGAAAATAATATGTATACCGTCATCACCTTTCTCCTTGAACATAAAAAATCCCGAATTTTATTCGGGATTGTGGAGGCTACTGGATTCGAACCAGTGACCCTCTGCTTGTAAGGCAGATGCTCTGAACCAGCTGAGCTAAGCCTCCTAATTGATATTTATAAGCGAGCTTACTATTTATCTACCCTTATTGGGACTGCAAATATAGAACTCTTTTATTTATTCCAAAAAATATTTTCAAAAAAATGTATTTTAAATGCATTTGAATGTATTTTTAGCGTTAAATCTTCCGATGAAACTCTTTAAAAAGATTGCTTTCTGGCTTTTAGCTTTTGTTATTCTTGTTGTAATACAAGGGTTTGTGCTGATTTATATATATGAAAATGAGATAAAACAATCTGCCATAGAAAAACTCAATACGCAGCTAAATACTCCCATCAAAGTAGGTAAAATTGAATTATCTTACTTTAAACACTTCCCTTTTGTTTCCTTAAAGTTTCCAGATGTGGTTATTTACGATTCGAAACCAGAACATTCGAACGTTTTATTATCAGCAAAAGAAATCTCAATGCTTTTTAACATTTGGGATATTTACAACGGCAATTTCAAGGTGAAAAAGCTATATATCGAAAATGGAATATGGACATCATCAATTGATAAACGTGGCATTAATAATTTCGACATTTTTAAACCAGATACATGTAGTATACAAAAGCCATCTAACTTCGAGCTTACCATTGAAGAAATAATTCTGATAAACACCTCAATAAAACATCTGGATCTTCAAAACTATTACATATTCAATATACTTTTTAACGACCTTAATGCAAAAGGGAACTTTAATGCCGATGATTTCAAATTGAAACTAATCTCCAAGGCTAAAATTGAAAACATTAACATTAATAAAACTACATACTTACGAAATAAAGAAATCAACTTAAACACATCATTATTTGTTGATTTTAAAAATAGCATATATTCATTTGATAAAACTGAAATTTTAGTTGAAAAAATGAAATTACTACTTGATGGGAAAATTCAATACTCAAGCAATATTAAAAACATTAAATTAAAAATTGCGGGGAACGATTTAAACATTCAATCGTTTGTAAGTTTATTACCCGAAAAGTATACAAACAACTTCAAGGATTTTACAAGCACCGGCGACTTCTATTTTAATGCGAAGATCGAAGGTAGTTTAATGCCAAACAAATCACCTGAAATTAATGTAACAGCTGGCTTAAACAATGTCAGCATATTGGTGAATAATGATCAAATTAAAAATCAAGAAATAAAAAACATCAAATTGAAAATTGAGTACAAAAATAATAGTACTGTGCAATTTACTGATGATGTTTTAACTATCAACGAGTTTTATGGATTATATAATAACAACCCTATTAAAGGTAAAGTTAGGGTAAGTAATTTAGAAGACCCCTTTCTGGATTTAGCTATTGAGACCAAACAATCGTTGGTAGAATTACAGAAGATATGGAAAATAAAAGACATCGATTTTAAAGCAGGTGAATTATATTTAAATATTAAGCTTAAAGCTAAGTACACCGACCTACAAAAAGATAATAATTTAAAAGAAATAAGTTCAGAAGGGATCATCAAAATAATTAATACAAAAATAGTCCCTGGTAAATATGGATTAAGTATTGATAATATTAATGGAGATTATAAATTTTTGAAATCAGATTTGAGAATCAATCAAATGACCTTTAGTATTGGGAAATCTGATTTCAAAATAAACGGATTTTTCAGAAATCTTTTTTCATTTATTTTGGTTGAAAATGAAGACTTAGAAATAGACGCAAGTTTAGTTAGTAATAACATAGACCTTAAAGAACTACTGGGTTCTAGCGCTAATAGTACGGATGATGAACCTTATAAATTAAAAATAAACAAGCGTTTAAATGCAAATGTTAAATTACAAATAAAACAACTCAACTTTTTGCCTTTCCAAGCTTTTGATATGGAAGGTGGGATGAAAATAGAAAACCAAATTATTAGTACAGACTATTTGGCATTCCGTTCGCAGAAAGGTTTGGTTTTTGCCAAAATTGATTTTAACACCCAGAAAAATAACAACATGCCAATGAATATTGACCTAAATTTAAATAAGGTTGATGCAAGTAATTTATTTAGAGAATTCAACAATTTCGGTGTTGATATTATTACCGACAAAAACATTCGAGGGCAAATAAGCTCTAACATGAAAATAAACATGGTTTGGGATGAGAATTTAAATTCTAAACTTGAAGATTTTTATGCTAAAGGAAATGTGCTTATAGAAAATGGTCAATTAATTGATTTCGAGCCAATGCTTGCGCTAGGTAAATATATTGATGTAAATGAATTAAAAAACCTTAGATTTTCTAACCTCGAGAACACTATTGAAATTAAAAATAAATCAATTACCATTCCAGATATGGAAATAAAATCGAATGCCTTAAGCATGCGTTTGTCTGGCTCTCATACATTCGAAAATAAAATTGACTATCATCTACAACTTTTGCTTTCTGATTTTATTAAAAAGAAATCTAAAAGATTAGGCGACGAACGCTTTGGAGAGGTAGAACCGGATGGCACTGGAAATACTAAGCTGTTTATACGGATGTATGGTGATGCGTACAATCCTTCATTCTCATTAGACAAACAAATGATTCGAAAAAAACTTGCCGATGATTTTAAAAAGGAGCGTGTAGAGGTAAAACAAATACTTAAAGATGAATTTGGATCTTGGTTTAAAAAAGAAAAAGAGTTCAAAGAGTCGATTTCTGAACAAAGTGAAGAATGGGAAAAAGACATCCCAAAACCTAGCCTTCAAAATAAATCTGTATCTTCAACTAATAAAACCGATAGCATTAGCAAAAAAACTAAATTGCAAAAGCTAAAAGAAAAGTTGAAAGAAAAACCAGATCCTGAAGATGAGTAATTTCTTTAAATTAAATTATCATTATCTACTTCTAATCTTATTTGCATTTACTTGCTATCATTTTTTATGGTACGAACCATATAGCATGAAATGGGACTTAGCAGAACAATACCTGCCTTGGCGACATTTCACCGGAAAATCACTTTCAAACGGAACATTGCCTTTTTGGAATCCCTTCCAACTTGGCGGCTACCCTAGCTTCGCCGATCCACAAAGCTCAGCATGGTATTACCCTGCCTGGCTTATTGGTGGCTCACTAGGGTATTCCATGAAAATTATTGAACTCGAAATACTAAGTTTAATTTTACTAGGAGGTTTAGGCCTATTCGCATTTAGTAAAAAAGTGGGCAACAGCACCAACTCCTCTTTTATCGTTTCCCTTTGTTATATCGCTAACGGATTCTTTGTAGGTAATGCGCAACACCTAACATGGATTGCTGCTGCCGCATGGATACCTTGGCTATTCTATCAGTATTTACACATTCGTAAATCTCAATATAACCTTCATCTGCTTTGGTTTCTCATTGTACTGTATTTATTTGTTTCAAGTTCTTACCCTGCATTTCTAATAACCTGTATTTATATTATTCTTATAGATCAACTAATTTTATTCTATTATTCTTCCGCCAAAATTATTTTTATTAGAGATAAAATTGTTCTAGCATTACTCAGCATCATTGCCATATTTCCAATCATTTATTCAATATTAACTAGTGCAAATTACTTTAGCAGAGGCGCGGGTATTACACTAGAGAAAGCCTTACAACACCCTTTCTCTTGGCAAAGTTTACTCTCGCTAATTGCTCCATTTAGTTCCTTTAAAAATCCTGAATTATTTAATACCGATATTTCTATGGCTAACGCATACGTTGGTTTATTACCCGTAATGCTTGTATTATTCTATTTGTTTTCAAAGAAAAATAAACGCAGTACATTTTGGCTAATCTTATCAACTTTGTTTTTAGTAATTGCATTTGGCGCGCAAACGCCACTTAGAACATTGCTTTACAATTACCTTCCTGGCTTCAATTTATTTAGGTTCCCTTCACTCTTCCGACTGTTTTTTATCATTTGTATTCTATTGTTCAGCGCATCCTATTATGATAGCTTAAAAATTTATATAGAAAAGTATAGATTCAAAATTATTAAACTCCTATTAATAGTTGTTTCCGTTTTTGGAGCAATTATTATTTACAATGTATCTTCATGGAAACCATTCTCTATACTTTCGCTTAACGCCCTTGCAATTCAATTCGAAACATCAACATTCTATCAACATTTAATTTATCAATTAGCGTTTCAATCTATTTTGCTAATTCTATTTTGTATTTTACTATATAAAAAAGTAGCTAAGTTTTTTTTACTCGTATTGATTTGTGCTGATTTGTTTTTAAGTGTTCGCTTAAATGCAATGGCTACCATGGTTTTAAACACAAAATCAAAAGATGTAGATCAGTTAATTAAAAATGCAGATGATAAATTTCATGTGCCAAAATTTCAAGCGCTAATAAATTCTATAGATCAACAGTACGAATATAGGTGGCCATTAAATTGGAATATGAATTGTTACTTTAACGAAATAGCAATAGATGGATACAATCCTTTTGTGTTAAATACCTTTAATAAATTAGAAAGCTCGGGTATAAAAGACAGTGTTTGGAAAAATGCTTGGCTGTATTCGCCCTCTACTATAATTTATGCAGATAGCGTAAACGATGTAAATTCTAATTCTGCTTGGGTAAAATCCGATAAAAAAAATATTGTATATTTTGTAGAAAAACCAATCATCGATTCGATAATCTTTTCCTCCAATGGTATCCATTTTAATTACTCTGCTGATACAAATACTTGCCTAATTCTGGCTCAGAATCCTTTCCCTGGTTGGGTTGCAACTATAGATAATTTGCCAACAGAGATCTACACAACAAACTATGCTCAACAATTAATTTTATTAAATAAAGGGAAACACCAGGTAGAATGGGTATTTGACAACAAATGGCTGAACATTATTTGCTACCTACATTTATTCTTATTTTTGTTTTTAATCATTTTTGCAAGCATAAAAACTTTTCAACGCTTTCTATAAATTATATACAAATTAGTAATTTGCATATATTATTAAACACAACACTATGGCAACTGTAAACATTCCTCGTCTTGATTTAAACGATTACATCAAGGGAAACGAAACCCAACGAAAAGCATTTTCGGAAGGTATTGGTAAAGCATTTAACGAAACTGGTTTTGTAACCATTGCGAACCATGGCATGAGTAAAGAACTCATGGCAGAACTTTACGTAGAAGTGAAAAAACTATTCGACCTTGATGAGCAAATTAAAAAGAAGTACGAAATTGTTGAGCTTGCAGGCCAAAGAGGTTATACAAGTAAAGGGCGTGAAAAAGCAAAAGATTCTACTACCCCAGATTTAAAAGAGTTTTGGCAAGTAGGGCAATTTGTTGAAGGTGAAGTAATGTCGAAAGAAGAATATCCTGATAATATTTTGGTAGATGAGCTTCCACGCTTTAATGAAATTACCAAAGAAATATTTAAAAAATTAGAATACGCAGGAACTCATATTTTAAGAGCAATTGCTGTTTACTTAGGTTTAGATGAGTTCTATTTTGATGCGAAAATCAAAAACGGCAATAGTATTTTAAGAGGCATCCACTATTTCCCTATAACAGATCCAGATAGTCTGGCTCCCGATGCCGTAAGAGCTGGAGCTCATGAAGACATCAACCTAATTACTTTGTTAATTGGAGCAAGCGCAGATGGCCTAGAAGTGTTAACCCGCGACGGCGACTGGTACCCTATAAAAGCTCAAGTAGATGATATTGTAGTGAATGTTGGAGATATGTTGCAAAGACTTACTAATAACAAACTAAAATCAACTACGCATAGGGTAGTAAACCCACCACGTGAATTAATGGGTACATCGAGGTATTCGGTGCCATTTTTCTTACACCCTCGCTCTGAAATGAGTTTAGCCTGCTTAGATTCTTGCATTAATGCAGAAAACCCTAAAGCATTCGACGATTATACTGCTGGGCAATATTTAGATGAAAGATTAAGAGAAATAGGATTGAAAAAATAAATAATATAGGTAATAAATAAAAAAGGCATTTAGTGTAAAAACTTAATGCCTTTTTTATTTATTAATGATTGATTTTACTATCGAATCAAACTCTATAGGGTCTTGCGATCCAATTAAATACACTAACCCATCCTTATCTGTTAGCTTTACAGCATATTTGCCGTAAGAATAAAATCTGATGGTGCCCTTTTTATGTAAATTATAAACAGGATTGTTTATCATAAATGGGCTGTATTGTGTAATTTCTGAAGATACAATACTATTTAAATCGATTTTTACTTTTTTAGTATTATAAATAGCACTAATTATTACGCTTCCATTTTCAATTATTGTTCTGTAATGGGTTAGAAAAACAAACAAAATTGAAATAAACAATATTCCTGAACCAACAACTAAAAACAAACCGGCTTCTTGTTCCCTATTTCTATCTTCCGAAATAAAATAAGCCAAAAAGCAAAATATTGCCAGCACAAATCTGCGGGTTGTCCAAAACTTTACATCTCCTAAAGTCTGTCGTTCTTGATATAAAATATGCCTAGCCATTTACAATTCTAAGGTGCAATATATGTTTCGTGTGTTCAGAAAGTTTATATCGCTCATCTGTTTGATGCCCTAATATACAAACAATATTGCCTTCACTAACTATAACAAAGGTATTTTCTTTTTGTTGGAATGTAAATTTTTTGTCGATAAAATAATCGCTTAGCTTCTTCTTGCCATTCATTCCTAAGGGCATAAACCAATCACCAGCTTGCCAATTTCTAATTATTAACGGAAATACAAGCTTTTCAAAATCTATGTATTGACTTGATTTTTCGAACTTGAACTCAGGAGCAAATCCAGCCATTTTTTGAATTAAAATGCGACTGTTATTGATTTTGATTTCAACATCATCAATATTTATTATTTCCTCAACATAATTTGCAAGAATGGCCCTTTCTTCTACATAAAAACCATCTCGTTGTTTCCTCAAAATTATTTTTTCAGATTCAAACGTTTTCCCAATTTGTATTGTTAAATTCTCCGCTATATCTGTAATTGTATCATGCGTAAAGCCTAATGTAATCAATAGTTTTCGGAACAACCATTTGCCCGATGGTAGCTTTTGTACACCCTCAATATTTATTAAATTGTTTTTAAAAATTTTGTCGATATGCTCTATATAATATTTAGATAAAATCAATTCCGCTTCTTCAACATCTTTATTTAACTGAACGATATTTTTTCTCCAACCATCAGAAATTTCATCAAACAATGGCAGTATTTTATTGCGTAAATTATTGCGTAAATAATCGTTCTTAGCATTCGAAGAATCTTCTCTCCAATTAATACGATTGTGCTTTGCAAACTCATTAATTTCTACTCTGTTGAAACACATCAACGGCCTGCTTGCATATTCATTACTTATTATACCCTTTAAACCTGCAAGGCCAGTACCTCTCATTAAATTTATAAAAGTAGTTTCAATAGAATCGTCGGCATGCTGTGCAACAAGCACATTGTTATAGCCCTTACTTTGCTTTAACTCCTTAAACCAGGCATACCTAATTTCTCTAGCCGCCATTTGTATGGATACTTTATTTTCTTCAGAATAAATAATTGTATCAGCTTGTTTCACAAAAAGCTCTATCGAATGCTGTTGGCAATATTCCCTAACAAATTGCTCATCTGCATCAGATTCTGCCCCTCTCAATTTAAAATTAACGTGTGCTACTGTAATTCTATAAGGTAATTGTTGGAATAAATGCAACATCACCATAGAATCTATTCCCCCGCTAACCGCTAATAATAAGCGATCTGAGGGCTCAAATAGGCCATTAACGTCAATATATTCCTTTAGTTTTTCTAACATTACAATACAAAAGTATTTAATTTCGTTGAATTGCATTCTTTTGGTAAATTAAATCGAGTATTTTTGCGCTGCATGAAAATTTTCAGGTTTTTATTTCTTTTTATCATTATTCCAGCTCTTAGCATTGCCCAAAAAGCAAGTAAGGTAGAAGTTTTAAATGCCGATGTGTTCGAATTTCTAAAAGTTGGGAACGAACAGATTAAAAAACTTAAAGGCAATTGCCAATTTAAACAAGACAATACTTTCTTTTATTGTGATTCGGCATTATTATACGACACCAAAAATACAGTTGATGCTTATGGTAAGGTAAGAATAGTACAAGGCGACTCACTCCAATTGTTTGGCGATTTTTTAAATTACGATGGCAATACCAAAATTGCTAAGTTCAATAAAAACGTAAGAGTTATACATAACGATATGTTGCTTACCACGCAAGTGTTAACCTACGATACAAAAAATAGAATAGCAACCTACCCTAACGGTGGCAAAATTGTAAACGTTGATAATATACTTACAAGCACCTATGGATATTATTTCGCAAATACTTCTGATGCCTATTTCAAGAAAAACGTAGTGCTCACTAACCCCAAGTATATTTTAAAGTCGGATACTCTAAAATATAATTCTAAAACACGTATTTCAACTTTTTACGGACCCACAACTATTACATCTGAAGAGGATTTTTTATACTCCGAAGCGGGTACCTATAATACTGTTACAGACATTGCTCAGTTTACCAAAAACCCTTATTATAAAAATGGTTCACAAACCTTAGCAGGCGATTTTTTATATTATGATAGAGTGAAAGGACTCGGTAGAGCCCTTAATAATATAAGCTTTGTAGATACTGCTCAAAAAATTATTCTTAAAGGAGATAAGGCAAATTATAATAAAAAGACAGAATCATCTGTAGTTACAAATAATGCATATGTAATTGTATTGGTTGATAACGATTCTTTATTTTTATCAGCAGATACATTAAAAAGTTTTATGGATGCAAGCATGACCTATAGAACTCTAGTAGCATACCATGATGTTCGTGCATTTAAAAAAGATTTACAAGCTCGATGTGATTCTATGGTGTATACTTACATAGATTCTACCATGCGGTGTTATACCAACCCAACTATTTGGTCGCAGAATGCACAAATGACGGCTGATTTTATAACACTAGAACTGAAAAATGGCGATTTAGATAAAATGAATTTGTACAACAATGCATTTTTAGTGATGGTAGATTCTTTAGATACCCTAAAGTTTGATCAAATAAAAGGGAAAAACATGTTTGGTTTTTTTGTGAATAATGAGCTACAAGTATTAAATGTAGAGGGCAATGGGCAAAGTATTTATTTTGCTAAAGAAGAAGATAAACCAGGCGAGTACCTCGGTGTAAACAAAGCCGAATGCAGCAACATGAGTATTCGCTTCAAAGAAAATAAAGTTCAAAAAGTAAATTTCTTAGTAAAACCAGATGCTGTATTTTCACCTTTAGATAAAGTAACCGAAGAAGATTTGAAACTAAAGGGTTTTATCTGGAGAATTAAACTCAAACCAGAAAACAAGGAAAGTGTTATTTTTAGAAATTAGTCTTTAGTAGTTAGTCTTTAGAAAGCAATGTTGTTGCCTCTTCTAACTACTAAAGACTAATGACTAGAGACTAATAATATCAAAGCCTGTATATGGCACCAACACTTTCGGAATCATTATACCATCAGGAGTTTGGTTGTTTTCTAATAAGGTAGCTACAATTCTTGGTAGCGCTAATGCACTTCCATTAAGGGTATGTACTAACTGGTTTTTCCCGTCTTTGCCTTTAAATCTGCATTTCATTCTGTTAGATTGAAACGTTTCGAAATTAGAAGTAGAACTTACTTCTAACCAACGACCTTGTGCGGTTGAATAGGTTTCAAAATCATACGTTAATGCTGAAGCAAAACCCATGTCGCCTCCGCATAAACGTAAAATTCTATAAGGAATTTCCAGTTTTTCGAGTAATGATTTTACATGAGCAACCATTGTTTCTAAAATCTGATACGAGGTATCTGGATGTGCAATTTGAACAATTTCTATTTTATCAAACTGATGTAATCGGTTTAATCCTCTTACATGTGCACCATAAGAGCCTGCTTCTCTTCTAAAACATGGAGTGTAAGCAACATTTTTAATTGGCAACTCTTCCTCTTTCAAAATTACATCTCTATACAAATTAGTAACTGGCACTTCTGCTGTTGGGATCATATACAAATCGTCTACTTGCATATGGTACATTTGCCCTTCTTTATCTGGCAGCTGGCCGGTTCCAAAACCAGATTCTGCATTCACCATAAGTGGAGGCATAATTTCTGCATAGCCAGCTTTTATTGCTTCATCTAAAAAGAAATTTATTAATGCTCTTTGCAACCTAGCGCCTTTACCTTTGTATACAGGGAAGCCCGCTCCGGTAATTTTTACACCTAATTCAAAATCGATAATATCATACTGAGAGGTTAGTTCCCAATGTGGTTTAGCCCCTTCATACAGAGTAGGTATTACACCCCATTCGTGTACCACTTCATTCTCCTCTGGAGTAATTCCGGCAGGCACACTTGTATGTGGCAAATTAGGTAACTGCACTAAGGCTTGTTGTAATTGTTGCTCAGCTTCTGCTAATTGTTCTAATAAGGTTTTTTGTTGTTCTTTATATTCTGACGACTTCAGTTTTGTTAATTCTGCTTCTTCTTTTTTACCCGTACGCATTAATTCGCCAACTTGTTTGGCAATTAAGTTTGCTTCTGATGCTACCGTATCCGATTGGTTTTGCAAGGATCTTCTTCTCTCATCTAAACTAATAATTACATCTACCAAGTCGATGTTCTTAAAATTCTTTCTCTGCAAACGCTCAATAACGTGCTCTCTGTTCTCTCTAATAAACGGTACTAATAACATATATTTAATTTTGTTCAAAGATAATAAAATACAGATTCATTCAATCTGCCTTTACATGTAATTTATTATAGATTAGATTTGTTGAACCCTTTTATTTAGCATATTTTCGCTATATGAGCGGCAAACTGTATGTAGTACCTACGCCTATAGGCAATTTAGAAGATATTACGTTTAGAGCATTACGTATTTTAAAAGAAGTTGATTTGGTATTAGCAGAAGATACCAGAACTGCGGGGCAATTGCTTAAACATTATGAAATTGATAAAAGGATTTTATCGCACCATCAGCATAATGAACACCATGCCTTAAAAGAAGTAATAAAAATGCTGAAAGAAGGGAAAATTCTTGCCCTTGTTAGTGACGCTGGTACCCCAGCCATTTCAGACCCAGGTTTTTTATTAGTAAGAGAATGTGTTAAAGAAAATATTCACATAGAAACTTTACCTGGTGCCACTGCATTTGTGCCAGCATTAGTAAACTCGGGACTGCCTTCAGATAAGTTTTATTTTGAAGGATTTCTGCCTCAGAAAAAAGGACGAAAAACAAGGTTAGAATTTCTAACCAAAATTGAAGATACCATCATTCTGTATGAATCGCCGCACCGTTTACTGAAACTATTAGAAGAAGTAATTTTACATTTTGGAGAAAACCATTACGTAAGTATATCGAGAGAGTTGAGTAAAATGTTTGAAGAAACCTTAAGAGGTACCGCTTCAGAACTACTTGTACATTTTACAGAGAATCCTATAAAAGGGGAGTTTGTAGTATGTTTAGCAGGAAATGTTATTGTAAAGAAAAAAGAAAATAAATACAACCACAATAATGATGAAGAATAAAAAGTACTTAATATTGGGTTTAATGAGCGCGCTTGCATTTTGGCTTTCTTGGCCAAGCATAAGTGTCAGCATTTTACTATTTGTTGCGTTTATTCCTTTACTATTAATAGAACATGAAATTAGTGCAGCTAAAGCAACACTAAGCAATAGAGCCGTTTTTAAATATACATTCTTATCATTTCTTATTTGGAATTTACTCAGCAGTTATTGGATTTGGAATGCCTCTGCATTCGGAATGTTTGTTGCTGTACTATTAAACTCTACCATGATGAGTACGGTTTTTGTAGCATATCATTTCGTTAAAAAAAGAAATAACTTTTTTGTTGGCTCTTTATTTTTTATTTGCTTTTGGATGGCCATGGAATTATTACACCATCATTGGGATTTTGCTTGGCCATGGTTAACCTTGGGCAATGCATTTGCGGAGCATAATGCTTGGGTACAATGGTATGAATACACAGGTGTTTTTGGTGGAAGTTTTTGGGTGCTTTTATGTAATGTTTTATTTTTCAAGGCTTACTTAAAAATAGTAAGTACAAAAGGAGTTACTTGGGCAAGATGGAGGGTTTTACTCAATCCAATTTTATTGGTTTTTATTCCCATAATTATTTCTACAATTATCTATTCGAATTATGTTGAAAAAATTAATCCAAGTAACATCGTTGTAGTACAGCCGAACATCGACCCATATCACGAAAAATTTAATGGCCTTACAAACGAAGAACAATTAGAACGATTAATTAAATTATCTGATTCTGTAGCGCAAAATAATACAGAGTTTTTTCTTTGGCCCGAAACAGCTTTGCAAAATAATTTAGCGGAAGAAACATTAGAATCAAATCCATTAATTATTCGATCGAGATTGTTTTTATCAAAATATAAAAACGGAAATATTATAACCGGCGCCGATACTTATAAAACCTACCAAAAAGAAGAAACAGAAACTGCACGAAAATTTAGAACAGGCGAATGTTGTTACGATGCATTTAACACTGCGTTTTTAATAGAGAATACTCCAGGAATACAGATCTATCATAAATCAAAATTGGTTGCTGGGGTAGAGCAAATACCCTATCCATCTGTGTTAAATGTGTTAGAACCTTTAACCATAAATTTAGGTGGTACTTTTGGGAGCTTAGGCAAACAAAAAGAGCGAACCGTTTTTTATACCAAAAGCGGAATAGGTGCTGCACCTGTAATTTGTTACGAATCAGTATTTGGAGAGTATGTTGCGGAGTATGTAAAAAATGGTGCACAATTTATTGCAATCGTAACTAATGATGGCTGGTGGGGAAACACATCGGGTTATAAACAACATGCTGCATATGCAAAACTCAGGGCTATTGAAACTCGTAGAAGCGTTGCACGTTCTGCCAATACAGGCATTTCTAGTTTTATTAATCAACGAGGAGATGTAATAGAGGCTACCAACTATTGGGTAAGCGATGCAAAAAACGGAAACATAAACTTAAACGATGAAATTACTTTTTATGTAAAACATGGAGATTGGTTTGCATTTTCCGCAAGCTTACTAGCTTTGTTATTATTAGCTTATAGTTTGATAAAGAAAAAAATTATTGGTTAATCTCTTTGTATACTAGGCGTAATAGGTGTTTCACTTACATTTACTGTTTTAGAAACTACCACTTCACAAGAATTGGGACGTGTTTGTGTAAGTTGCAATTGAAAGGTTCCATAAGCATTCCATCTAATGCTAATAGTATTTTGATTGGTTGTGGTTTGAAATTGTCCTCCAGTGCAAGTCCATTGATAATCATCATTCACCACCATATCTACACTATAAGATTCTGTTTGATTTAATACGCCACAAACTGAACTTACTCCACTTATACTTGGTATTGGACTCGTTTTTAAAACAAAGTTAACTGTATCCTTTAAAGAGGGGCAATGTGAGCAAGCATTACCTTGAAAAATTAAGCTAAGGTTACCTGCCAATACCTCTGCATTTGTTGGTGTATAACTTGCGTTTACTATGTTTCTATTTGGGCTAAAAGTTCCATTGCCTCCAATCCAAGTTCCTCCTTGGGTGCTCGAAGCACTTAATACTATTGGAAATTCATGTGCACATATTGTTCTGTCTGAACCAGCATTTACTGTATTATCATTATCAATACTAACATTTACACTAGCTGAAGTATTTGGGCAAGAAGTAATATCACTTATATTTACAGAATATGAACCTGCACCAACAGTTATACTTTGGGTAGTTGCTCCATTACTCCATAAATAAGAATAGGGAGGATTACCACCAACAACATTGGCGGTTAAAGTTGTTGAAGTTGTTCCCTTACATAAAACCACATTATTGCTAGGCGTAATACTCGAAGAAATAGAACCAACAAAACTTACTCTAACAGTATCGCGCGCAAATACACCACTACATGCACCAGTAGGCGTACCGCTTACTTCATAATCTATAAAAGCAGGAGGATTACTTGGGGTTACAATTGTTGTACTATCGCAAGCGCTTGTACAAGTAATAGTTGATTGGTAAGTTGTTCCGTTAGTAATGGCTCTCCATTGTATAGTGGATTCTTGAAAACCCGATGCAGCTATTAAACTATTACAACCGATACGTGTAGTAAAGTTTGCAGATACCATTGGTCGTGGTATAGATCTTATTCTATACACATTTACATTGCCCCCATTTTTACAAAAAGTAATACTATGTGGCCCTTGTCCGGTTACACAAAATTTCTGTCCAATATTTGTAGGTGTACCACAATTTACGGTATAAGTAAGTGAACCCGAAGGCTGTGCACCAGATGCAATTTCTAATACTATTGCTTCGGCATTAGGGCTTAAGGTAACAATAAATTCTACGCAATTATTTCCACCAGAACAGCATGTTCCATCGCGTTCTACACTTGAACTTAACCATACGCTATCAGACTTTGTACTTAAATTAACATTGAATGATGGTGTACCTCCAGAGCATTGAGTTTGTGCCATAGAGCTTAAGCTAAACAGACTGAAAGACAAAACGAGAAGTGTATATTTGATATAAACGTTCATGACCAATTTCCTTTTACTAAAATAAGCCATATAGGTTACATATTATCAGTTAATATTTAGCTACAATAGGCATTCTTCTGCCCATTCCAAATGCTTTCGGAGAGATGCGCAAAATCGGAGGCGTTTGGTAACGCTTGTATTCATTTCTGTTTACTAAACCTATTACTCTCTCAATTAAATTATTGTCGAATCCCAAATCCAATAATTCAGATTTCCCTTTCGCCAATTCAATGTAGTTATATAAAACTTTGTCTAACAAATCATAATCAGGCAACGAGTCCGAATCTTTCTGTCCCGGTCTTAATTCTGCCGAAGGTGCTTTAACGATTGTATTCTGCGGTATTAATTCTTTGTTTCTATTTATATAATTCGCCAGTTCATAAACTTGTGTTTTGTAAACATCGCCAATTACAGACAAACCTCCACACATATCACCATACAAAGTACCATATCCAACGGCAGCCTCACTTTTGTTAGAAGTATTTAACAATATATTACCGAACTTATTAGATACTGCCATTAATAAAACACCTCTAATTCTTGCTTGCATATTTTCTTCCGTTAAATCTGATTTTTTATCGGCAAACATCTCAGCAAGTTCTTTTTCAAATGAATGATAAATATTTTTTATGGGTAACAATTGTTCTTGCAATCCCATATTTTTGATCAAATCTCTAGCATCTTGGATAGAGTGATCTGATGAATATTGAGAAGGTAAAAGAATCGCCAACACATTTTCTGGACCCAATGCTTCTGCAGCTAATGTAGCAACAACAGCAGAATCAATACCTCCAGAAAGACCTAACACTGCTTTTGTAAAACCAGATTTTTTAAAATAATCTTTAATACCTAACACCAAAGCATCATGTATTAAAGCAATTTTTGGTGTTAATGTTTCTTCAACTTTATTTTTAGAATTTTTTATATCAAATGTGGTAGTTTGTTCTTTAAAAAAGGGTAATTGCTGTTCAATTTCTGCTTTATCATTTAAATACAAAGAACCTCCATCAAAAATTAATTCTGTTTGTGCACCAACATGGTTAACATACACTAATGGTAATTTATACTTGTTTACATTCCATTTTAATACGTTTAGTCTTTCTTGAGCCTGCTCATAATCAAACGGTGATGCTGCAATGTTGATCATTATGTCTGGCGATTGTTTCATTAACTCATCCATCGGCGAAATTTTATATAATTTCTGATGATCGAGATTCCACAAATCTTCGCAAATAGTTAAGGCGATTTTAACTCCATTTATTTGTACACAATTAAACAAGGTATTAGGCTCGAAATACCTGTATTCATCAAAAATATCATACGTTGGCAATAACGTTTTGTGTACAATATTTTGTATTGCACCATCAACTAAAACATAGGCAGAATTATACAATCGTTTGCCTTCTGTAGTAGTATTAAAACTTGGAGAACCAATAATAGCAGCTATGCCTATACATGATTTTGCTAATTCATTAATTGCAGCTGTACATTGATTAATAAAATGTTCGTATTCGAGAAAATCTCTTGGAGGGTAACCACATATCGCAAGTTCGGGGAATACAATTAATTCCGAACCCTGTTCTTTTGCACTATTTATTTCTGTTTGAAATTTTTGAAGATTATTTTCAAAATTCCCTACATGAACATTTACTTGCGCAATACTTATTTTCATATTAAAATAACAGACCGATATTAATACATAAATAATTTAAATCTGCATCAAAAGGCTTTATATTAGTACTACTTGCAACACTTGGCGATCTGTAAATTGAAGTGCTTTTCATTGTATTAATAAATCCGTTTGCATAAGAAATACCTAGCATTAAATCTAAATTTTTAGCTAAATTATATTCAACACCCGCACCCATTAATAACGAAACATTAAATGGTTGTATATATTTATTAGCATTTTTTATATCGTCGTTAGCAAACTCAGTAGCACCTTTTTTATAAACTACTTCAGCAGATGTTTTTGTTGAAAATCCTAAGTTTACACCAAATTTACCGTACACTTTTATATTAGGTTTTACTTCGGCTGTAAGCAATTTTACAGTGATAGGAATTTCAACATAATTCATTTTAATAGATGAGGTAATGGTGGTGTCTCCTTTAGAGTATTCCACTTTTCCACCCATGGTGCTAATGCCAAATTCTGTTTCAATGGCATAATGCTCTTTTAAGAAATAATCGAAAACCAAACCGTATGAAAAACCAAGTCGAGCAGATACATTATCATGATTATCACTCGAAGGTTTTAAGTTTGAAAATAAAGGATTTGCTTTAAAACCTAGTCTGAAATCTTGAGATTTAGCTGTATTAACAACCATCGAAGATACTAGGGTAATAATAATTACACAGAAATGCTTAATTTTAGGCTTGCTCATTTTTAAATTTATGGTTAATTATTCATCTCAAAGTAACATAATAAAATCGATTTTTACACTACTATTAATCTCATTATTATTTAACTCTTGTCAACAAGTACCATCAAATACTAACAGTTCAGCTAGTTCGAACCAACAAACACTGATACTTAAGCGATTCGAGCAAGAATTATTTAAAACAGAGCCCTCACAAATGGACTCTACTTTAAAGCGATTAAAACTAAATTACAACGCCTTTTTCGACGTGTATTTTTTACAAATAATGAATTTTGGGAATATTGAAACTCCCGGGTTCTCTTATATTGTAAGTGATTTTGTACAGAATAAAGATTTTAATATGCTATTGTCTGATTGTGACTCGATTTATAACGCATCAAAAATCGAATCCTTAGAAAAAGAGATTTCAGATGTTTTCCAAAAATACCAAGCGATTTACCCAAAGGATACCTTACCACAAGTGTGTACTTTTATTTCTGGCTTTGGCAATGCAATTGTTACAACCGATGGTTTTATAGGTATCGGATTAGATTTGTTTTTAGGAGCAAACTATCGCTTTTATCCGAGTTTAGATTTGCCCGAATATTTAACTAAAAGATACACCCCCAATCATTTACTTCCAATGTTTGTAAAAGGTATGGCATCTTATAAATATCCTTTTAATGATGATAAACCTTTATTAATTGATGTAATAATTAACGAAGGTAAAATGTTGTACTTTATGGACCAATTATTACCTGATGTTAACGACACTTTAAAAATAGGTTATACCAATACTCAATACGAATGGTGCAAAGCAAACGAGGCAAATATTTATCAACTCTTAATACAAGATGGATTGTTTAGCAGTGATTTTTTGAAATATAGAAAATATACAGACGAAGCTCCTTTCACGGTAAATTTAACAAACGACTCTGCTCCACGTATTGCTTGGTTTTGTGGTTGGCAAATCATCAAAAATTTTATGGAAAATAATCCTAGCTACACACTCGAAGATTTAATGAAGGAAAAAGATAGTCAGAAAATATTAAGTTCATCAAAATATAAACCATAACATAAATTACATATATGAGAAAAATATTAATCATAAGTTCATTTGCATTTCTGTTGGGATGCAAATCAAACGAAGTAAAAAAAATCACGATGTTACCATATCCGGATACTAAAAAAGTTGACACTGTCGACAATTATTTTGGCAGCTCAATAACCGATTCATACAGATGGTTAGAAAATGACACTACTGCGGAAACGGCCGACTGGGTTAAGGCTCAGAATGAGGTTACTCAAAACTATTTAAGTCAAATTCCATACAGAGAGCAAATTAAAAACAGCTTAACCGAAATTTGGAATTATGAAAAAATATCCGCTCCATACAGAAAAGGTGAATATTATTATTATTCTAAAAATGATGGTTTACAAAATCAATCTGTTATTTATTCTAAAAAAGGATTGGATGGAGAAGAGAAAGTCTTTTTAGATCCTAATAAATTATCGGAAGATGGAACAGTTTCATTAGGTGGTTTATATTTTTCAAACGATTACAAATTTGCTGCATACACCATCTCTAGATCAGGCTCAGATTGGAATGAGATTTATGTAATAGATATTGAAAAAGGAAGTCTTACTAAAGATGTTATAAAGTGGGTGAAATTCTCTGGTGCAGCTTGGCGCGGTGATGGATTTTATTACAGTAGATATGATGAACCAAAAGGTGTTTCAGAATTATCAAATCAAAATCAATATCAAAAAGTATACTACCATAAACTAGGTGATGAACAAACAAAAGACCAACTAATTTACGAAGACAAATCGCATCCATTAAGGTACTTTGGAGCCGATGTTTCTGAGGATGAAAAATATTTATACATCTACGCTTCTGAAGGCACTTCTGGTTCTGAAATATTAATTAAGGATTTGAAAAACCCCAATTCTAAAATAGAAGTTTTACTACCAGGTTTTGAATTCAACTATTCAATTATTGATAATATAAATGAAGATGTTTTAGTACTTACAGATAATGGTGCTTCTAACTATATGGTAGTTTCTATTAACCCTAAAAATAAAAACAAAGCGAATTGGAAGACAATTATTGCTGAACAAAAAGAATTATTAGAAGGTGCAAAAATGGTTGGAAATAAAATTTATGCTAACTATTTAAAAGATGCTAGTAGTACAGTAATTGAATATAGCATCGATGGCAAACAGTCTAAGAACCTTGAATTACCTGGCATTGGCACACTTTCATTTGCACCTGCTAGTAAAAAAGATTCGTTTATGTTTTATAGCTTTAGCAATTTTACCACTCCTGGTACCATTTACAAACTCGATATAAATTCGGGCAAATCTACTTTATACACAAAACCAAATTTCAAAATAAACACTGATAATTTTGAAACAAAACAAGTTTGGTTTACTTCTAAAGATGGCACCAAAATTCCAATGTTTGTTGTTCATAAAAAAGGAATTAAGCTAGACGGAACCAATCCTACTTTATTATACGGTTACGGAGGCTTTAACATCAGTTTAACACCAGCATTTAGTGTGTCTAACATGTACTTTATGGAGCAAGGTGGAATTTATGCTCAAGTAACTTTAAGAGGAGGAGGTGAATACGGTGAAGAATGGCACAAAGCAGGTATGCTTGAAAAGAAACAAAATGTATTCGACGATTTTATAAGTGCAGCTGAATATTTAATTGCAGAAAAATATACCAACTCCTCTCGCTTAGCAATTAGTGGGCGTTCTAACGGAGGCTTATTGGTTGGTGCTTGTATGACACAGCGCCCAGATTTATTTAAAGTAGCATTGCCAGGAGTAGGCGTACTAGATATGCTGAGATACCACAAGTTTACCATAGGTTGGGGATGGGCTGTGGAATACGGTTCAAGCGATAAACAAGATCAGTTTAACTACTTAATTAAATACTCGCCTTTACACAATGTTAAAGATTCTGTAAGCTATCCGGCAACTTTAATTACCACTGCCGACCATGACGATCGAGTGGTACCAGCACATTCATTTAAATTTGCTGCCACTTTACAAGAAAAGCACAAAGGCGAAAATCCTATTTTAATTCGCATCGATTCAAAAGCGGGCCACGGCGCTGGCAAACCTACTTCAAAAATCATCGAAGAAGTAGCCGATATCTGGAGTTTTGTTTTCTGGAATTTTAACTACGAAATTCATAAATAATAAGTATAAAATAGTCGTTCTAGCGATTTAGCTAAAGTATTATTGTAATTGGTGCCACCACTTAAGTGGTGGCACCAATTTTTATTTACAATACTACTAATCAGCATTTTACCTGTTTTTGCATGTTTAAACAAACAATTTAGATTTAAGACTGTTATAACTCCATAAACTAATAGATAAAATTATGGAAAATACACTAACAGCAACAAAATGGGTTTTAGACCCTGCACATTCTGAAGTTCAATTCAAAGTTAAACACTTAGTAATTTCTACAGTTACCGGAACATTTAAAGTTTTTGGTGGAGAGATTAGTACAGACAATGATGCTTTTGAAAACGCAAGCATCAACTTCAGCATTGATACGAATAGCATCGATACTAATCAAGAAGATCGTAACGGACATTTAAAATCTGAAGATTTTTTTGCAACAGATAAATATCCAACGATGAACTTTGTTTCTTCATCATTCAAAAAAGTATCAGAAAATGAGTACAAACTTGTTGGTGATTTAACAATTAGAGACGTTACAAAATCAGTAGAATTAGATGCCGAACTAGGTGGAATTATGGTAGATCCTTATGGAAACACAAAAGTTGGATTCGAAGTAAACGGCAAAATAAACAGAAAAGAATTCGGACTTACTTGGAGTGCAGTTACCGAAGCAGGTGGTGTAGTTGTGAGTGATGAGGTGAAGTTACACATTAACGTACAGTTTGCTAAGCAGGCGTAATAGCAGGGAGCTTTGAGCGGGGAGATTGGAGCTGGGAGCTTGGAGTAAAAGTTATATAAGAATTAATTAGATACGAGGAACCATAAATATTTATTTATATATTGTTTCTCGTATTTTTATTTTAAAAACTATGGAAATTAAACATAAACATTCGGAAACAAAAGGCTCATTTTACATTGAGTTAGATGGAAAAGTTGTTGGCGAAATGACCTATTCAATTGCTGGTCCGGAACTAATAATTATTGACCATACAGAAGTTGGTGAAGAGTTAAAAGGCAAAGGTGCAGGAGCACAATTGTTAAGCGCTTTAGTAGACTACGCAAGAAAAAATAACATTAAAGTTATTCCTCTTTGCCCATTTGCGAAATCAGTGTTCGATAAAAAAGAAGAGTTGAGAGATGTATTAAGTGCATAAAATAAAAATGGCCACATAATTTATGCGGCCATCTTATATTTCAAAATCTTGTTTTACTATTAACTTGCGGATAGTGCATTCGCACCACTCACAATTTCTAATATTTCGTTTGTAATGGCAGCCTGACGAGCTTGGTTGTATGAAAGTCTTAATGCTCTCAATAATTCACCTGCATTATCAGTTGCTTTGTCCATTGCTGTCATTCTAGCTCCGTGTTCTGAAGCATGAGAATCTAACAACGCTTTGTACAATTGAATTTTTACTGATGACGGAATTAATCCACTTACAATTTCTTCTTGCGAAGGCTCTAATAAATAATCTACGTTTGATTTAGCAGTGGCACTTGCAACTGTAGCTTGAACTGGTAATAATTGTTCGGTAGTTAAAATTTGCATCGCTGCATTTTTAAACTGATTGTACACAACTTCTACCCTATCCCACTCTCCTGCTACAAATCCTGCCATAATTTCGTTGGCAATTTTTGTAGAGGTTCCGAAATTCAAATTATTAAACACATCATTATTATTACCAATTACATTAAACTTGTTTTTAGTAAAATAATCTTGTGCTTTTTTACCTATTGCAACGATGTGTAAATTGCCAGATTTTTTAAAGCCTGCATATTTTTCGTTAATAAGATTATTTGCAGTTTTAATTGCGTTCGCGTTAAATGCTCCTGCTAATCCTCTGTTAGAAGTAACCACTACTACTAATACATTTTTCAACTCACGTTGTACGGTGTACTCACTTTCGTTCCCTTCTAAACTTGCTGTAAGATTTGCTAAAATATCTTTCAACTTATTTGCATAAGGTCGCATTTGAACTACTGCATCTGTTGCTCTTTTCAACTTCGCAGCAGAAACCATTTTCATGGCTTTTGTAATCTGTTGAGTAGAATTAACAGAGGCTATTCTTAAACGTACTTCTTTTAAATTTGCCATTTTTCTTTTGAAAAAATATAAGCAATCTCGCCTTTTTAAAGACGAGATTTAATTAATTAATATTTTGAAGAAATTTCTTTCGCAACGGTTTCTAAAACTGTAGTAATAGAATCGTCGATTTTACCTGCACGAATTGCATCTAATGTAGGTCTATGACGAAGCTCTAACTGATTTAAATATTCAGCTTCAAATTCTTTTACTTTATTTACAGGTACACTTCTTAATAAACCTTTAGTACCGCAATAAATCATTGCTACTTGTTTTTCTACTGGTACAGGTGAGTATTGACCTTGCTTTAAGATCTCTACGTTACGAGCACCTTTATCTAATACGAATTTAGTAGTTGCATCTAAATCAGAACCGAATTTAGAGAACGCTTCAAGCTCTCTGTATTGTGCTTGGTCACCTTTTAATGTACCTGCAACTTTCTTCATCGATTTAATTTGAGCATTACCACCCACACGTGATACCGAGATACCCACGTTAATTGCCGGACGAATACCTGCGTTGAATAAATTCGACTCTAAGAAAATTTGTCCGTCGGTAATAGAAATTACGTTTGTTGGAATATATGCAGAAACGTCGCCTGCTTGAGTTTCAATAATTGGCAAAGCTGTTAATGAACCACCACCTTTTACAATTCCTTTAATAGAATCTGGTAAATCATTCATTGCTTGTGCTACCGAATCTGTAGCATTAATTTTTGCCGCTCTCTCTAATAATCTAGAGTGTAAGTAAAACACGTCACCTGGATAAGCCTCACGACCTGGTGGGCGACGTAATAATAATGACACCTCACGGTAAGCAACTGCTTGTTTAGATAAATCATCGTAAACAATTAATGCAGGGCGACCAGTATCTCTGAAGAACTCACCAATTGCAGCACCTGCGAATGGAGCAAAAAATTGCATTGGTGCAGGATCTGCAGCAGATGCAGCCACAATAATTGAATATGCCATTGCACCTTTTTCTTCTAACGTACGAACAATGTTCGCTACCGTAGAATTCTTTTGTCCAATTGCCACATATATACAGATAACAGGTTCCCCTTTATCGTAAAATTCTTTTTGATTAATAATTGTATCAATTGCCACAGTAGTTTTACCTGTCTGACGGTCACCGATAATTAACTCACGTTGTCCACGACCAATAGGAATCATCGCATCAATAGCTTTCAAACCTGTTTGTAATGGCTCATTAACCGGCTGACGGTAAATTACCCCAGGAGCTTTACGCTCAATTGGCATTTCGTATAATGTACCAGCAATAGGGCCTTTACCATCTATAGGTTGACCTAATGTATTTACTACACGACCTAACATACCATCACCTACTTTAATAGATGCAATACGTTTTGTACGTTTAATTGTATCACCTTCTTTAATATTGTCTGAACTTCCTAATAATACAACACCCACGTTGTCTTCTTCTAAGTTCAATACAATACCTTGTAATCCGTTATCGAATTCTACAAGCTCACCCGATTGTACTTTTGTTAAACCGTACACTCTCGCAATACCATCTCCTACTTGTAATACGGTACCGACTTCTTCTAATTCAGATTCTGACTTGAAGCCCGACAATTGCTGTCTTAATATCGCCGATACTTCATCTGGTCTTACTTCTACCATAGTATTTTGTGTTTATTGATTATGTTATTTTTTAAATTATGTTAATTGCTAAAGCTTTTTTGTAATTTCTGTAAACTCTTCGCAATACTTGTATCAAATTGTTTATCTCCTACCGTTAGTAAGAAACCTCCTATAAGTTTTTCGTCTACTAATTGCTCTAGTACAATTTGCTTACCAGTAGCATTCGCAACAATACTTATAATTTCGTTTGCAGCTTGTTCTGTTAATTTTGTTGCCGAAACTACTTTTGCTTTTAATATATTTTTCTTTTCGTTGTATTGCTCAATAAATTCTTTTGCAGTTGCATGTAATACTGCTGCTCTAGTTTTATTCACTACTATTTCGAAGAATGATTGAGTACTTTTAGTTACTTGTGAACCAAAAATACCTTTTAAAATTTTTCCTTTTTTATCAATCGGAACAATCGGATTTTTAAGTACAGCAACTAATTCAGAACTAGCTTTTGTAGCCGCCAAAAACAAATCAATATCCCCTTTCACCTGCTCTAGTTCGTTACGTTCTATCGCTAAGTCGATGAGAGCTTTTGCGTATCGTGTTGCAACTCTAATTTCTGACATAATTTTATTTCGAATTAATCTTAGCCTAATTTTACTTCTTTCAATAAATCAGCAACTAAGCTTTCTTGTTTAGATTTATCGTCTAATTGCTTGCGTAATACTTTCTCTGCAATTTCAATTGATAAAGTTGCTACCTGAGCTTTTACTTCTGCTAAAGCGGCATTCTTTTGGTTATCAATTTCAACTTTCGCTTTATCAATTAGTTTATTTGCTTCTGTTTGAGCTAAGCCTTTTGCATCTGCTACCATTCCATCTCTCAATTCTTTTGCTTCTTTTAATATTTGGTCGCGTTCTGCTCTTGCTTGCTTCAACAATTGCTCACTTTCGTTATTTAATCTTGATAACTCTTCTTTAGCTTTTTCTGCTGCACTTAAAGCATCTTCTATAGAACGCTCACGATCATCAAGAGCCTTCATAATTGGCTTCCATGCAAACTTGCCTAAAATGAAAAGTAATAAAAGGAAAGAGATAGTAGTCCAAAAAACTAAACCAATACTTGGGGTTACTAATTCCATATTTTTAAGTATATATTTTTAATAATTAAAATCAAATGTTTAAAAAAGCCCGTAGCCAATCGCTACAGGCTTTTTGTCGGATCAACCATTACCTAACAAAGCAACTACCACACCGAATAATGCAACACCTTCTACAAGGGCTGCAGCGATGATCATTGCTGTTTGGATTTTTGAAGCTGCTTCTGGTTGGCGTGCAATACCTTCCATTGCAGAACCACCAATTCTTCCGATACCTAAACCAGCACCGATTACTGCTAAACCGGCACCAATTGCTGCGATACTTCCTGTCATTTTATTTTATTTTAAGTTAAAAATTAATTCTATTTATTTATTCAATTTATTCTTAATGATGTTCTTCAGAATGCTCATGCTCACCATGCTCTTCAGAAACAGCCGTTCCTATAAACAATGCGGTTAACATTGTAAAAATGAAGGCTTGCAAAAATGCTACTAATAATTCTAATACATCCATAAAAATTACGAATGCTACCGAAACAGGAGCAATGGCTAAACTTTTAAAGATAAAAATCAATGAAATTAAACTCAATACGATAATGTGCCCTGCTGTAATGTTCGCAAATAAACGGACAATTAATGCAAATGGCTTTGCTAATAAACCAATAATTTCTACCGGAATCATAATCGGCCATAAGGCCATTGGTACATGCGGTGCATATACGTGTTGCCAGTATGCCTTATTACCATTTAAATTAGTTACGATAAAAGTTATTACCCCCATCACTAATGTAAAGGCTATATTCCCTGTTAAATTGGCTCCTCCTGGAAAAAAAGGTATTAAGCCCATCATATTATTAATCCATATAAAAAAGAAAATGGTTAATAAAAATGGCATAAAACGCGCGTATTTGTATCCTAAATTTGGTTTTGCTATTTCGTCTCTTACAAATACAATAATTGGTTCTATTAAAGATTGGAACCCTTTTGGCGCTTTTCCTTCTCTCTTTTTGTATGACTTTGCAACCGATGAAAATATTAAGAATAAGATAATGATTGATAAAAACATAGATGCTACGTTTTTAGTAATCGAAAAGTCTATTACTTTTTTAGATAGTTCTTCATCTATTAAACCTGCTTCATTTACAACTTTAATATGATTGTGTTCTATTTTGTATGTATAGTGTTTGCCTTTATAAGCAGAATCTCCGTGGTGGAAATTACTCGATGAAAATGTTTCAATTCCTTTATCAGTATATAAAATAACTGGCAAACCAATTGAGGTATGCCCCCATAAATGCCACTCATGTCCATCAGCAATGTGATGTAAAATCATTTCTCCAGCATTAAAGCTCTCTTCTTCAACATGTTGAGCCGCATTTGCAGTATCAACCCCATGGTTTATAGAATCAGCAACTTCCGTTGAGTGATTTTCGTGTTTTTCCGGCTCATTTGCATAAGTCGTAGCTATCGAAATACAAAAAATAGCAGAAAACAATAAAATTGATTTCATTTTTTTAGTGAAAAAGCCTCTTCTGCGCATCTATTTTAAGATTTTATTATTTTTTAAGAGCGCGCAAGTTATACAATAACGTATAAATTTCAAAGGTCGAATAAATAAAATATGGAAGGAAAAAACTTATTAGAAATCCAATCTTATCAATTCTATTTCCATAAATAAAAATAAGTGCGAATACCATGCTTAAAAGCAGTTTTGCAACCACCGCTCCCAGCACAATAAATACCGAACTATCTGCAGATTTTTTTAAACCCCACTCACAAATTCCATATGCCACCACACCAATTACATAAAAAAATAAAATAAAGGCTGGATAGGCACTTAAAAAGTAGTCGCGTTCCATCAAATTATTCATTACTTCTGAAATCCCATACATCAACACGCCAATAAATAGGGTGTAAATTGAATACTTTAATAAGCTCATATTATTTATTGAGTGATTTAATAACTTGATACATCGAAGCAATAACCCCAAAAAGTGCTAAACTAATGGTCATCCAAGGAGTTTCCATTGTCCACTTTTTATCTAGATAATGGCCCAAATAGCTTAAACCACCAATGGTTACTAGCATTTGAAAGCCTAGACCAGCATATTTTAAGTAGCTGTTCAATTTCCTTCTATTTCTTGAAGAGATTTTTCTGTTTTAGATTTTGATGAATATCCTTTTTCTGATGATATTCCCATATTACAATTACCACTAAAAATTGCACCCGATTCTACAATTAACTTATTGGTAACCATATCGCCTTCTATTCTTGCAGAGGATTTTAAAAATATGGTATCCGAAACCGTTAGGTCGCCAGTTAACTGCCCACTTATATCTGCATTAGAACCAATAATATCGCCTACTACTTTACCTGTTGCTCCAATTACCACTTTCGCTTTAGATATAACATTCCCAATTATCTCACCATCAATACGTATATCTCCTTTACAAGACATATCGCCTGTAATGGTAGTTCCTTGTCCAATTAAATTAATCGAGCCGTTTAACTCGTTCTCTTTAGTGGTTTTGTGTTCTTTCTTTTCAAACATAATTTAAAAGTTTATGTACTCTTTAGGGTTCACCGCATTGCCTTTAAACCAAAGTTCGAAGTGTACATGCGGTCCTGTTTGCATTTCACCAGAATCGCCTACTATTGCAATCGGTTCTCCGGAACGTACAAAGTTACCATCTTTTTTGAAAAGCACCGAACAATGCTTATATATTGATATTAAGTCGTTTCCGTGCTGTATTGCAATTACGTAACCTCCATCAGAAGTCCAGCTTGCAAAAATTACGCTGCCCTCTAAGGTTGCCTTTACAGGCATTCCTTTTGTGGCCGCTACATCTATACCGTAATGCCCTTTACGAGGGTTGTATTTTTCAGAAATAATACCTTTTACTGGAGTGAAAAAAGTATAACCAGCTATTCCTGTGGGCTTCACATTGCTTTCTTTAATAGCAAAACCATATTGGTTTTGGTCCTCTATCATTAATCTCAACAAGGAATCTTCCTCTGGTTTTGCTCCAATTCTAAACGTAGTGTCTTTTAAGGTTGGTTTACTATTTTTATTGATGGTATCGTTTAATCCAACTGTACCGTTAATTACACCTTTCACATTTTCAATGTATTGATCGTTAGCATCAATAATCATTTGCATTGAATCTACTCTCAAGGCCATTTCCGAAATATCTCTACGTAAGGATACGTCGGCATAACCAGGTATGTATTCTTTTAAAGGTGTAAATATTAAGATCGAGGTAACAATAGTAATTAATAACACCAACAAAACACTTCCAAGAATAAACACATTTAACCTATTTAAGGTAAATGAGGCCTTTTCTTCGAAGGTTTCGTCGTTTAGAATAACTAACTTGTACTTATTCTTTAAACGATCAAGTATTTTTTGCTTCTTTTTGGTCATATGCAATGCATACAAATTAAACCATTTTTATCGAATTGTACTTAATCGAAAGAAGTTTTAAAAGAATATCATTAAATAAAATAAATTTGTAATCCTTTAGTTAATACTGTAAACAATTAAAATTGAAAACGAATTCCCTTAAAATATCTCTATATATCGTAATGATTCTGATTTTCAGCTCATGCAAATCGAGCAAGAAGTCGGCAATCGGTAAAATTTACCATGATATAACTGCTCATTACAATGGTTATTTCAATGCAAAGCTTAAAATAGATAATACTGAAAAGCAAAACGACAAATCATTTCAAGATAAATACGACGATATTTTACCTGTATTTAAAATTGCAAATGAGGAATCGGCGGGTAAGGCTGCAAAAGGCGGAGGTAACCAAGCAATGGATGAAGCCATAAAAAAAGCTTCTCTTGTAGTACAAAGGCATGAGCGTAGTAAATGGATAGACGATTGCTACTTTGAAATTGGAAGGGCCTATTTTTATAAGAAAGATTATTTTACAGCCGCAGAAACTTTTCAGTTTGCTGCAGGTAGGTTTAAAGACAAAGAGGTGGGCGACAAGTCGTATATCTGGTTAATAAAATGTTATATTTTATTGAAAAAATATCCACAAGCAGAATCGGTAATAAATATTGCGCTTGCCAGTGAAACCTTTCCTAAAAAACACATTTCAGAATTATTTGCTACCGTAGCTTGGTATTATATTGATAAGAAAAATTATGTAAAGGCAATTGAGTATTTGGAGAAAGCTACAGTTATTCAAAAGAAAAAAAATAAACGTGCTAGGTATACTTATATAACGGCTCAGTTACTAGAAAAAATAAACGAAGAAGGTAAAGCTGGAGTAAAATATCAGCAAGTTGTGAAAATGAATCCTGCTTACGATTTACTATTTAATGCTAAAATAAACTCTGCAAGATTAGTGCAAACAAGTTCTGCTGGATCTAAAAAAAATCTGGAAAAAGAATTAGTTAAAATGCTAAATGATGCGAAGAATAAAGAGTTTAAAGATCAGATATATTATTCTCTTGGATTAATTTACGAAAAAGAAGAAGAGGAAGATAAAATGGTAAACGCATTTAAATCTTCTGCGGCTAGCAGCGTAAATAATTTAAGTCAAAAAGGTTTAGCTTATTTTAAATTAGCAAATATTTATTATGATAGAGAGCGCTATCAAATATCTCAAATGTATTATGATAGTGCTAGCACTTTCTTGCCAAAATCAAACCCCGACTTTGATTTTGTAAATAAACGTAAAACTAGTTTAACAAAATTGGTTGAGAATTTAATTATCATTCAACGCGAAGATAGCTTAATGCGTTTGGCACGTATGCCAGAAGCAGAACGGGTTGCATACGTAGAAAAAGTAATTAAAAAAGAAAAAGAAGAAAAGAGGCTTGCAGAACAAGCATTAAACAATTTATCGAGACCTGCAGATGCGAACAATAACACTGCTACAAATGTAAGTACAGGTAGCACTTGGTATTTTTATAACCAAAATTCAATTGGTTTAGGCAATGCAGATTTCGTAAAAAAATACGGTCGAAGAACCTTAGAAGATAATTGGAGAAGATCTAACAAAGAAACTTATGCAAGTTTAAATACTACTAATAATGGTGAAGCTATAGCAGATGAAAAAGGCACCACCAATAAAAATGACGATGCTGCATTAAAGAAAAGATACTTGGCTAATATTCCTACTACTCCTGCTGCCTTAACTGCATCTACTGATAAAATGGTGAGGGCATACTATAACATTGGGCAGTTTTATAGAGAAGAAATTATTAATTTAAAAGAATCTATAAAAGCATATGAAACTATCGTATCTCAATTCCCAGATAATAAATTACGCGCCGAAATATATTTTAATTTGTACAGGTTGTATGCTGAAGTAAACAATAAACAGCAAAGTGAATATTACAAGAATAAAATTTTAAGCGACTTCCCTAATTCATTAATTGCAAAAGTAATACTAGATCCCTCTTATGTATCAGAAGCTAAAGCAAACGATTTAGCTGCACAACATTTTTATGATAATATTTATGATGCGTATAAAAACGGAAGTTACGAAGCAGTATTTAGTTCGAAATCAAGAATAGATACTCAATACTCTAAAACTAGTATCGCACCTAAATACTACTACTTATATGCATTAACACAAAATAAAGTAAACGGTCAAACGGCATTTGAAGCTTCATTACAAAAATTGTTAAACGACTTCCCCTCATCGGATGCAGCGAGTATGGCACGTGAGCATTTAAAGAAGATTGAAGAACAAAAAAATCCGGCATTAAAAGCAGCAAGAGAAGAAGACCCCATAAATTTTGAATTAGAAAATAGAGCGAAATACATTGTGATGATTTCTACAGATTTGTCGGCTTTGAGAGAAACTAAAAATAATTTAGTTAGATTTAACATCACCGAGTTTTCATTAAAAAGCTTACGCATAAACTCCGAACTAATGGGAGAGAAAGAACAATTATTGTTAATTGAAAATTTTGAAGATGTAACCAGTGCACGTGAATATATTGATGCCTTAAATAAAAAATTAAATGAAGTGATTAAATTAAAGCCAAACACTTATGTAATTTCTTTTATTTCTGAACGAAATTTAAAAACATTAAGAGAAAGTAAAGCGATAAAAAAATACATTCAATTTTACAATGGTAATTATTTAATAGGCAATGAGTAATAAATCTTCCAGTGGCAACATATATATAAAAAGATTCTGGCAAATAATTGTTGGTGGATTTTTGTTTGTTGTATTATTAATTAGCTCTGTTGGCTTTGGCTTATTTGGTGAGCTACCAACATTTAGAGATTTAGAAAACCCGAAAAGCAGTTTAGCATCAGAAGTTATATCAACAGATGGGCAAGTATTAGGTGCTTATTATATTCAAAACAGATCTAACACAAAATTCAAAGACCTATCACCCAATTTAATTAATGCCTTAATAGCTACCGAAGACATTCGGTTTTACGAACATTCGGGCATCGATTTAAAAGGGACTTTTGCAATTATTTTTTATTCGGCAATTGGTAAAAAAAGAGGTTCTAGTACGATTACACAACAGCTAGCTAAAAACTTATTCCCTCGTAAAAAACAAACCATTTTTAATATCGGGATCATCAAACTAAAAGAATGGTTAACGGCTATTAAAATTGAACGCAACTATACAAAAGAAGAAATTATTACCATGTATTTTAATACCGTTGAGTTTGGCAATAATTCATTCGGAATTAAAACAGCTGCAAAAACTTATTTCAATAAACTTCCTTCTGAATTAAAAATTGATGAAGCAGCATTATTAGTAGGCATCTTAAAAGGCACCACGGTTTACTCTCCAATACGCAACCCCGATCGCTCGTTGCGAAGAAGAAATGTTGTGCTCGCACAAATGGAAAAATACGGCTACATCACAGAAGCAGAATACGAAGAAGCGATTTCATCAGAATTAAATTTAAAATTTACAAGCCCAACACATAACATGGGTTTAGCAACTTATTTTAGAGAGTATCTAAGAATTGAATTGCAAAATTGGTGCAAAGAAAACACAAAATCAGACGGCGAACCTTATGATTTATATAGAGATGGTTTAAAAATATATACAACTCTTGATTCTCGTATGCAGAGATATGCAGAAGAAGCCATTAAAGAACATTTAACTTATTTACAAAAGGAATTTAATAACCATTGGAAAGGCAGAACTCCATGGGGCAAGAATACAGATATTATTAGCCTTTCTATGAAACGCAGCGAGCGTTACATGTTAATGAAAGAAGAAGGTGCAAGTGATGAAGAAATACAAAAGGTATTTAATACTCCAACTTCTATGACCGTGTTTACGTGGGCTGGTGATAGAGACACTACCATGTCGCCATTAGATTCTATTAAATATTATAAATGGTATTTGCGTTCTAGCTTTATGTCTATGGATCCACATACAGGTCATATAAAAGCTTGGGTTGGTGGCCCAGATTATAGATATTTTAAATACGATCAAGTAAAAACTGGTAAGCGCCAAGTAGGTTCTACATTTAAACCATTGGTGTATACAGTAGCCATGGACAATGGTTGGTCGCCTTGTTTTGAAGCACCCAACTTACCAATAGTATTTGAAGACTTTGATAATTGGTCGCCAAAAAATTCTGATGGAAAAGACGGAGGTATGATGACGTTGAGAATGGGCTTAGCAAATTCTGTGAATTTAATTACTGCTTACATGATGAAGCAAGTAGGTCCGCAAGCAGTTGTAAATGTGGCGAAGAAAATGGGCATCACCAGTGAAATCCCACCATATCCATCAATTTGTTTGGGCACACCAGATGTGAGTTTATACGAAATGGTTGGTGCATACTCAACGTATGCAAACAAAGGAGTATGGACAGAACCTGTTTACATTACGCGAATAGAAGATAAAAATGGAAATGTACTTTTTGAAAAAGTTCCGCGTAAAGTAGATGCCTTAAGTGAGCAAACTGCTTATTTAATGATTTACATGATGAAAGGTGTAATTGATAAAGGTACGGGCTTACGTTTACGCGGACCGCGTTACCGTTTTACAAACCCTATCGCCGGTAAAACAGGTACTACACAAGAAAACTCCGATGGGTGGTTTATAGGGATTACACCCGATTTAGTATCTGGAACATGGACTGGTGCTGAGGATAGAATAGTGCATTTTAGATCAACCAATTTAGGAGAAGGTGCTAATACTGCTTTGCCAATTTGGGCATTGTACATGAAAAAAGTATATGGAGATGCCAGCCTTTCTATTTCTATGCGTGATTTTGAAGCTCCTCCCGGAGGATTAAGTATTGTAGTAGATTGCGATCAATATAAAAAAAACAATCAGGGTACAAGTAATCCTGGGTTAGAGTTTTAGTTGATATAATTAACATGACATTTGATTATCGTGCAGCCTTAGCTAACATACCGCATAAGCCCGGAGTGTACCAGTATTACGATGAAGAAAGTACCTTAATTTATATTGGTAAGGCAAAAGATTTACGCAATAGAGTTTCTTCTTATTTTAATAACGACAATGTAAATTCTAAAACGAAAATTCTCGTAAAAAAAATTCGAGACATTAAATTTACAATTGTTGATACAGAAATTGATGCGTGGTTATTAGAAAATTCATTAATTAAAAAACATCAACCTCGTTACAACGTATTATTAAAAGACGATAAAACTTATCCGTCTATTTGTATAAAAAAAGAAAGATTTCCGAGAATATTTCCAACACGAAATATTATTAAAGATGGTTCTACTTATTTAGGCCCGTATGCATCTGTGCGAATGATGAGTACTATACTCGAATTAATAAAAACATTATACCCTATTAGAACCTGCAACCTAGCCCTAACAGAAGCGAATATAATTGCAGGTAAATTTAAAGTTTGCTTAGAATATCAAATAGGTAACTGCAAAGGACCTTGTCAAGCATTTCAATCTTTTGAGAGCTATGAAGAAAACATCAAAGAAATAAAAGAAATTTTAAGAGGAAATATTACACCTGTACTCCAACATTTAAATTCAGAAATGAATGATGCAGCAGCTAATATGAATTTCGAATTGGCAAATTTGCTGAAGGAGAAAATAGATACTTTAGAAAACTATCAAAGTAAATCAACGGTAGTAAGTACTATAATTGATAATATAGATGTGTTTGCGATTAGCTCTGATGAAAAAATCGCATTTGTAAATTATTTAAAAGTAAACAAAGGGACTATTTCTCAAACTCAAACAATTGAAATAAGAAAAAAATTAGATGAGAGTGATGAAGAATTATTGAGTTTAGCCATTTCTGATTTTAGAAATAAATTTAACAGTACGGCGAGAGAAATAATAGTGCCATTTGAAATAAATATTGATACAGAAGAAAACATAAAGTTTACAGTTCCGAAATTAGGAGATAAAAAAAGCCTCTTAGACTTATCGATGAAAAATGTGCTGTTCTTTAAGAAATCTAAATTAGAGCAATACGAAAAGGTAAACCCCGAAGCTAGAACGGAGCGTGTTTTATTGCAACTGCAAAAAGATTTACGAATGAATCAATTACCGAAGCACATTGAATGTTTTGATAATTCAAATTTCCAAGGCAAGTATCCTGTTTCGGCAATTGTGGTGTTTAGAGATGCGAAACCATCTAAAAAAGATTATAGGCATTTTAATGTAAAAACAGTTGAAGGTCCGAACGATTTTGCCACCATGGAGGAAGCTGTTTTTAGGCGATATAAGCGACTATTAGAAGAAGAGCAAGATTTGCCTCAGTTAATAGTTATTGATGGCGGAAAGGGACAGTTATCGTCGGCAGTGGCAAGTTTAGCTAAGCTAGGCATTGATAAAAAGGTTACAATTATTGGAATCGCAAAAAGGTTAGAAGAAATTTACTATCCTGGCGATTCATTGCCATTGTATATTGATAAAAAATCGGAGAGTTTAAAAATTATACAACATTTGCGAGACGAGGCTCATCGTTTCGGTATAACCTTTCATCGAAGTAAACGCGACAAAGGAACGCTCAAATCTGAGTTAGAAGAAATTCCAGGAGTAGGTAAAACCACCATTGAAAAATTGCTGATTAAATTTAAATCGGTAAAAAGAATTAGAGAAGCGAGTGAAAAAGAGTTGAGCGAAGTGCTCAATAAAAAACAACTCCAAGCGCTCAAGGAGTTTTTTCAATAACAAAAAAATATAAATGCAAAAAAAGAGCTGCGTAATCCGCAGCTCTCTTTCTAATATCTAATGACTAATATCTAAAGACTAGATTCTAGTATTCCCACAAATCATGTTCAAATTCGAACAATGCTTGTTTAATTCTATTTGCTTCAATTAAACCGTCCATACCTGTTGCATAATCTTCGATACGGAAATCTTTTTCGTTAGACCATTTAGTGATGTAGCTACTAAACATACGTTGAGTAAATAAATCATCATAGCTAAAACGAGCAGCATCATTTTGGCGGTTAAATACTTCAGCGGTAGCAAATACTTTGCGTGCCTCTGGGAAGTAAATCCAGAATAATGGACCTTTACCAACTTCTTCTCCCGAAGAATTTCTATAAATTAAGATTGGAGCGATACCAATAATACGAGGTTCGTAAATAGAACGTTGTTTATCGAATACCCAGTCTTCCTTTACACGGTAAGCTACCACATCATCGCGATTTAATTCACGTACAGTGATAACTGTTTGGAAAGTTCCATCTAATTGTTCAACATCTGTAGTATCTGTACCGGCGCCAATTTGAGCAACCTCTTCAGGTGTCATTGGCACTTTAAATTCATCACCGAAATCTTTCGGACCACTTGGATTTGGGTTGTAAGCTGTTAATTCACCTGCCAACACTGCATCCATAATTACGTCAATTAGCTTCGCTCTTGGGTACGTCATTACCAGGTTTTGTTTTTCTTTCAAATCAATAACCCTCCAAACACGTTTAGCCCACATCGCATCTGCTTCTCTTAAAGGAGCATAAGGCGTTACGCTTGCTGTTTTCACGTTAATTTTTTGGTACACCCCATCTAAAGGTGGTTCCGTTTGCGCGAAACTGATGCTTGCTGCAAAGAGCAAGGTAATCAGTGATAAGATAAATTTATTTTTCATGTCTATAATACTATAGAGTTAATTCAATTACTGAATTGAAATCACTACTGAATTCAATTTTCTGTTTGTACCGTCTGGTCCAGAAGCAACGATATCATCAAATATCACTTTGTCTTTTGGTCCTAAACCGTTCATTGCACCTAACATCTCTGGCGTAATAGCTGCAGAGTTAGATTGTAAACGTATTAAGTCTTGGCGTGCTCTAATAATAATTGCTGAGAAAGATTTAACGTTGAATTTCAAATCGAAATCAAAGTTGTCTAATACTGCGAATACACCTCTTTGAGCTTTTAACGAAGAAGCAGAAATACTACCACTTGTTAAGCCTGCAACTTTAGCAACTGGATCCGGAATACGTTTTACACGGTATTCCATACCACCTAAATTCTTTACCTGTCCTTTAGAAACTTCAGCAGAAACTGTTACCATTACTTTTGTACCTGGTTTTGCAACACGTACTGTGTACACTCCGTTTGATCCAGAAATACTAGAACCTTCACCATTAATGGTTGCTTTAATTTTATCTTTTGGAACACCTGGAGCAGATATAGAAACTGGGTTATCAACACCTACGTAAAATACGTTCATCTTATCTGCCGAAACTACTGCAGTTGGTTTTGCTGCTTGGTATTCTGCTTCAAATTTGTAAGGTTTAATAGCACCGTCAGGTCCTTTTACATTAATTACACCACCCCATTTCACTAAACCTTCTTTGTTAGGTGTTACCATGTATTTACCTTTACCATTCTCTACTTTTAAGGTTTGTCCGCCTACAACAATACTAGGGTTTTGAGTAGAACTAGAGGCAGAAATAAATACATCTGCTTCATACGTTTGCCCAACTAATACATAACTTGTAGGAGCTACAACAGTAGCTTCTAATTGGTCGAATTTAAAATCCGAAGCATTGATTTTACTTAATAAATATTTAGTAACCTCAGCTTCAGCGTTTTTATTATCGTTTTGTATTTTAGATAAAATAGTAACAATTGCAGTTACTGGTACGCCCTCGAAATTTTTACCTTCCCAAGATTTTTTAATACCTTCTTTATCTGGTCCTGGCTCCACAGCATTTAAACTAAAATCGAAATTAACACGTTCTGATTCATCAACCAATGCAAGATATTTCTTTCTAGTGTCTAAAATTTTTGTTTTTAAGTCAGTTCCTTTTTTATTGGTAATCATTAATTGAACACCGATTTCCATATCACTTCTTTTTGCGATATCACCAGTTTCTTCATCAATACCACCTGCTTCAGCAGTAAGTTCTTTTTTTAACTCAAGAATGTATTTATCTAACTCTTGAGAATATTTTTGAGCTTGTAATGCTTTATCGCGGTATGGTCCAGTTTTCTTTGGATCATTTTTCATCGACTGTTCAAATGCATCATAAGTCATTTTATTTGCCGCTGCAAAATTCTCCGCTGTTGTTTCTAAACCATCGTTTACTAACTTAAAGGCATTCATAAATTCCTCAGAGACGTTTAATGCCAACATTGCTGTTAACACTAAGTACATCATCCCGATCATCTTCTGCCTTGGGGTTTCTTTACCTGCCATCTTCTTTAATTAATTTAATCTTTTAGTAGATATAAAACCTTTAATTAGTTTGCTTTAACGGTCATTGCCGATAACATATTACCATACACTGCATTTAATGAAGCTAAGTTTTTAGATAATTTACCTACTTCTTCTTTAAACGCTCTAGCGTCGTTTAACGATTCGCTAAAGTTTTGCATAGTTTCATTTACGTTTCCGTAAAATTTATTTAATGTTTTTAAGTGATTGTTTGAATCTTGTAATTCTAATTCATACATCGCATTTAACGAAGAAAGATTTTTCGCTAATGTTTGAACTTGCTCATGGTACATTTTAGAATCTGAAGAAGAAGCAGCAATTTCTGATAAAGAAGTAGATGCTTGTGAGTATGCTGATGTTAACTCGTCTACAGATTTAGTTGCTTGTTTCAATTTGCTAGCAAACTCATTTGAAGAAGTTGCGGCATCAGTAACATTAGAAATAGTATTTACTTTATCGCCGAAAGCGCGTAAGCCTGTTCCTAAACTTTCAATTAATTCTGGACCAATTTTAGCATCTTCTAACATTTGATCTAACTGTTGTGAAACAGTTCCGTTGTTCGCAGATTTAGCAGGTTTGCTATGAGCATCCATTCCAGCTAATTCAGGATAAACTAAAGTCCAATCGTACTCTTCATGTGGTTTTTCAAAAGCAGAAAGGAAAAATATTAACGCTTCTGTCGTCAGACCAACAATCAATAATTCGTTTGCAAATTTTAAGTGTAAGATTTTAAATAATGCACCGATAATTACGATAGCCGCGCCAATACCATAAACTTTGGCCATTAGTTTTTTGTAGTTGCCCATTTTAATAGATAATTTTAATGTTTGTGTAAATTAATTTATTGATTGTTTTATTGTTTTCTTTTTTTGTTGATGATACTATTCATCAGAGATTGAACGACCCATGTACGACATTACGCAACGGAAACCGATGTATGATTTCGCAGTATCTTGGAATTCATAAGAACGTGTACCGTTTTGCATGAAGTAACCAATATCTTTCCAAGAACCTCCACGTATTACTTTACGCTTCAATACTTCTGGATCATCTGGTTTTGCTTCATATGTGTAATTCGGGTTCATATCGTGTATAAATACTACAGCCGACTCGTCATATGATGTACTAGTCCACTCTGCTGCATTTCCAGACATATTATATAATCCGAAATCGTTCGGGAAATAAGAAGTTGCTTTTACTGTATGCATACCACCATCATCGCCATAATTACCACGACCAGGTTTGAAGTTTGCTAATAAACAACCTCTGCTGTTTCTTGCATACGGACCACCCCAAGGATAATCTGCGTTTATACGACCACCACGTGATGCATATTCCCACTCCGCTTCTGTTGGTAAACGGTACTGATTCATTACTGCTTCACCTTGCTCACGTTTAAAATCATCTAACATTCTAGATCTCCAAATCGTAAATGCACGTGCTTGTTTCCAAGTAATACCAACAACTGGATACTCATCATATGCTGGGTGCCAGAAATATTTCTCTACCATCGGATCATTTAGTGCATAAGCAAAATCTGAAATGAAACATAAAGTATCTGGGTAAACTTGAATGTCTTCTTTAACGATAAACTGTGTACGAGGTTTATCTCTATTAGATTTACTTGCGGCCGATGTTAAATCGAACCACTCTAAGTGATAAATCAATTTACGGTTATCAATTTCTTTTCTACCAAAAATTCTCTCTTCTTCTGGATAATATAATTCAGCCAAAGCCTCAATTACTATTGGATCATTATAATTCAACTTTGTTTTCCAGTTTAAATACTCTTTACCATCTGCATCTTGCAAAATATGCTCACCACCTAATGTTTTCTTAACAATAGAGTCGCGAACGTATTCCGTAAACTGACGGTATTCGTTATTTGTAATTTCAGTTTCATCCATATAGAATGCACTAATACTCACCTGGCGATTGTGCGCAGTTTGAGAATAGGCAATGTCTTGATCAGACTGACCTATATGATACGTTCCTGATGGAACATAAACCATTCCAAAAGGAATGAAAGGCTTAAAGCTAGGACGATCATTCGACCCAACCAATTCTCCATTACCAGAGTTTAAACCACAACTGCTAACAACAGTTGTTAGTCCCGCTAAACAGAACAATGCGATTTTTTTCATAGCAAGCGTTACTAAAAATTTGCTTTTATATAATTAATTAAACTAAGCCGTAAGTACAAATTTAGTATATTCTACTAAATAATAAAGAACGAATGTGAATAATTTTATTTGTATTCAATTTTTATTTTTCAAAAAATATTATTAATTGAGCTGGGTCATTTAACGGATGATTTCGGTTTATAGTATAAATACTGCCTTTATACTATAAGAAACGAGGTGTTTTTATTATAACATCTGTTTTTATTTTCTTTTTGATGATTACATCATAACCTAAAATAACTTCGTGTGAACCTGAACTAGCTACATTTAAATTGTTCAACGTATAGTCATAAGCATAGCTAAATTTAATCGCTGGAGTAATATTTAGTCCAACAATACCAATTAACGACTCATTTAAACGATACGATAAGCCTCCCCAAAATCTTTGATTGATAAATGCCATTGCATTTACATCAAAAGAAACTGCTTTCGAATATTTTAATAACACAGATGGTTTTACGTCTAATGTTGGAGAAATGTTCCAATTATATCCAGCAACCAAGTTTGTATGTATTACGTTTCTATATTCACTTGCCGCAACACCATCAAAACCCATGTTTGGCCTTGTTAAATGTGTTGCAGATAATCCTACATAATATAATTCTGTATTATAGAAAGCACCCGCGTTAATATCTAATTTCATTGCAGTAAGCTTACCTGCTGGTACTACTGGATCGCCCGGCACACCTGTTACCGCCTTCGTTCCATCTAAAATTCTTTGAATAAAGCCTAAACCCACCCCCCCAGATAAAGTTCCATTTGCCAATTGGTATTTATAAGCATAAGATGCCATGAAGCTTAAACTTGAATTGGTACCAATTTGATCATTAATAATATGTAAACCTACACCACTAGTAATACTAGGTAAAGGCATGTGTGCACTTATTGTTTGTGTTTGCGGTCCACCATCAACACCTACATATTGTGTACGGAACAATCCTAAAGCGCTCAACGACTCTTTACTTCCAGCCAATGCAGGGTTAAATACAAACCCATTAAACATATAGTGAGAATACTGCGGATCTTGCTGTGCAAATGTTTTAAAACCTACTAATAGTAATGCTATTAGTAGCAATCTAGATTTGTTCTTCATTTATTCCTAAAATAACAACCGTAAAACCAAGGATTCCAAAATTAGCATAATATTATCTATATGCAAATTTTGTACTCATTTCCTCAATTTTTAGTTAGAAATGCTTTTGCAACAAATTTGATACCAAAGAATACTTTCTTATTTATTTGCGGTTTTTACATACTCCTCAATGGCCATTGTCATGGAAGGTGCCTGAGGACTAGGTGCTTGCACATCTATATTTAAGCCCGCATCTATTACCGCACGAGCGGTAGTTGGCCCAAAAGTGGCAATCCTAGTGTTATTTTGTTTGAAATCTGGGAAATTTTTAAATAAAGATTTTATGCCCGAAGGACTGAAAAAGGCGATCATATCGTAGTTAACTTCTGCTAAATCGGACAAATCACTGCAAACAGTTCTGTAAATTACGGCTTCTGAGAAGTTAAAACCACTACTTCTCATAAATACAGGTATTTCATCTGTATGAACATCAGTACATGGATAAAAATATTTTTCGTCTTTGTGTTTTTTTAATAATTCGATTAGGTCTGCTGTAGTTTGTTTACCAATGAAGACTTTTCGTTTACGATACTGGACATATTTCTGCATATATAATGCTACAGCCTCTGTAATGCAGTAATATTTCATTTCAGACGAAACCTCTATTCTTAACTCTTCACACACTCTAAAATAATGATCTATTGAATTTCTACTTGTAAAAATTACCGCTGTAAAGTCCGAAGGGTTTAATTTCTCTTTTCTGAATTCTTTCGCTGGAATGCCCTCTACGTGTATAAATGGCCTAAAATCTATCTTTAAATTATATCTCTTGGCTAATTCAAAGAATGGCGACTTATCTGATTCCGGTTTTGGCTGTGTTACCAAAATGCTTTTTACTTTCAATTTCTTATCCATACTTCTCTTGTTATACTCTCCAAGCAATAATTATGCTAGAAACACTTTGTAGATAATTAATAATGGCATTATTTCAAGGCTGCAAAGATAGAGAAATAAATAAAACTTCGGAAACTGAAAATTATTTAATATAAACGATCCTGTACGCAAATACTTATATATGGTGTTAAAACAAAATAAAATCAATATTAAATAAAACACCAAACCCTCATATTCACTAGGTACATAGTAATACAAAATTAAAAAGGGAATGATAAATATTGAATAAATAAAATTTGAGATAGAAATTATTGATAAGTAACCCGACATTAATTTTTGGATAGAAAATACATAACCCGCAAATTTCATTAAAATAAATTTTGCGATATAAAACAAAACCGCTGCAGCTGTTATAAATAAATATTCGTCGGAATCTTTTGTTTTTATTTCTACACCGAAATTATTTAGCATGTACTTAATAAGCAAGCCATATACCATTGCAAATAATACAAAATATAAAAGTGTGTTTCGTAATTTGAAAAAATTATCGTCGCGTGTAAATTGGCTAATTGCCCTGTCGTTCCAATATGCTTGAAATACAATCGACAAGGTTTTATTATAAATATTTTTTATTAACACATACAGTAATACAATCACTAAAAATACATATACAATCCATTGGTCTGGGCTTTTGCGCAATTTAATGGCATTTCTATTTACATATTTCCGTGTGTCTAATTTAATGGTGCTATCTGCGTAATTAAAAGTATTTCCCAAATATTTATTAAGCACAATTTTTTTAAACGTATCACTGGGAGTAAGTATACTTGAATCTATTAGCACATAATATCTATTATCTGTATCAACAGGTTCAAAATAATTTAGGTTGATATAATTGGATGTATCAATTCCATTATTAGTAACTTGAGCATGCGCACAAAACGTTATTAAATTAAAAAAAATAAATACTAGAAAAAGTCTTGCGTTATTCATTTTGCAAAAGTTTAAAAATAATTGATGATTCCAAAATGAATCTTTCCTGTTTGAAAATTTATACCGGAATTGGCTTGCGAACCTAATGCGTAATTTAATTGCAACATGCCTGCAACTGTTTGTATTTGCACGCCTGCGCCTATTCCATACGGGTAATCTTCGGCATTTAACACCTTGTTTACATAGTATGCTTGGTCGAAAAACAATCTAAAAAACGAGTTCCGATCCAATAAAAAACGGTACTCAAAAGTAGTAATCCAATAATAAGAGGTAAAAATACTTTCTTCATCAAATCCACGTAAATCATTAATCCCTCCTATTCTCAACAACTCGTTATTAAACAATTTATCACTCTCTATCCATTCTGTTTTATAAGACAATAGTACAACATGTTTACCTGTTATATTAAAATACTTTTTAACACCAAGTAATAACTGTACTTGTGTGCTACTTAATTGTAATCCATCATATAAAGTATCTACAATGCCAGCATTTTTTGTAATTTTTCGAGTGCCAAACAAGACTGCATTTGTAATGCTATATCCCTTTTTGGGGTTAATTCTGTAATCTAACTCCTCAAACAATGTGGTAATTCCGTATGATCTTTTATTGACGTCTAAATTTTCCGGAAGCACATTGGTGTTTGCGTATTTTTTTACCGACAATAAATTACTTTCATTTACCCTGTACACTAAACTAAGTTGATTATTCCCTTTTAATAAATATTGAATTGCAATGGCCCTGCCTAAATTAGAAAAGCTTGTATCTTGTCTACGAATGTCGAGGTTAGCAGTTAACCCAAATGATGTTGAAAAAACAAATGGATAATTCATCATAATTTTTAAATCGCGCGTTTCATTCGCTTGGCTTTTGAAATCAACAGAAGCTTTTTCGCCGCGGCCTAATACATTTACCAAATACAATTGTGCTTGCCCAACTATTGCCGTTTTTTGATTATTGGCGTTTGGTTGTACACCAATTAATCCATCGAATTTATTGGCATTTCTTTTTTCAGGATTTAACACCACATTTGCTGTATTATTAGCAAAATATACCTTTGGTGGGTATTTTAATCGTATAAATCCGAGTTCGTCTATTCTATTTTGTATGGCTTGTATTTTTTTTTCATTATATACCTCGCCGTATTTAATGCCTAGGTACGAACTTAAAAAAGAAGGTTTAATTATATTTTTATCGATGATCGTTAAGGTATCAAATTTTATTAATGGATTAAGAGTTAAATTGAGTTGAGCATTTACTTTGTTGTTACTAATTTGTATACTGTCAAATTTAATTTCTGCGAATGGATATCCATGTTCTTCTGCATAACTGAGCATTTGCTCTATAGCCTCTGTAAGTAAATCTACTCGTATTATTCGATCTGTTTTAATACTGTTTTTCAATTCAGATTTCGGAAGTAAATCTGCTAAATTCTCCCCTAATTTCACCTCTCCCCAAATCCAAACATCACCATAATTATAATACAACTTGCGTGCATTTGCTACGGTAGTATCTTGCAGTTTTTTGAAATTTATATAACCTGCAGCCCGCAGTTTGTTTTCAAAATATAACACTTCGTTGTTTAGTTTAACAGTATCTTTAAATTCTGTTTTAACCGATTTAATAGTACTTGGCAAAGTAGGTTGTATACTCAAGATATACATATTGTCTTGAGCAATTAAAGAGCTTACAGACAGCAGAATAAACAATAGGATGAAAAAAGGGCTCTTCATTAGGGCTAAATTAATTGAAATTTGTTGAAATTCGTGACATGGCTGGTATTTATATACATATTCCTTTTTGCAAACAAGCATGTCATTATTGCGATTTCCATTTCAGTACTTCTTTAAAGTATAAAGACGAAATGATGGAAGCTTTAGTACGTGAGATAGAAATGCGTAAATATTATTTAGGGGATGAAGAAGTTAAAACCATCTATTTCGGCGGTGGAACTCCTTCTATAATTCCTGCACGCGACATTGAAAAGATTTTACAGAGTATATACGATCGTTTCCAACTTAGTGCAGCACCAGAAATTACCTTAGAGGCGAACCCCGACGATTTAAGCAAAGAGCACCTATCGGCCTTACATCAAATTGGTATAAACAGATTGAGCATTGGAGTGCAGTCGTTTATAAATAGAGATTTAGAATGGATGAATCGCGCGCATCACAAAGACGAAGCCTTAACTTCCATTAAGCGAGCACAAGATATTGGCATAGAAAACATCAGTATCGATTTAATTTATGGCACACCCAGTTTAACCGACAGAGAATGGTTAGACAACATACATCAGACATTAGAATTAGGAGTTCCTCATATTTCATCTTATGCTCTAACTGTTGAAAAAGGTACAGCCTTAGGAAATTGGGTGGAGAAGAAAAAACAAAAACCAATGGACGAAGAACAAGCTGCCTCCCAGTTTGAAATACTTATGGAAGAGTTAGGTAGCAATGGTTTTGAGCATTATGAAATATCTAATTTTGCAAAACCAGGTTATTATTCTAAACACAACTCTTCTTATTGGGAAGGATCTAAATACTTGGGAATTGGGCCTTCGGCACATTCGTTTAACAAAACCAGTAGAGAGTGGAATGTTGCCAATAACCAAAAATATTTAAATGATATTTATACAGATGTTCTTCCAACTCAAATAGAACAATTAAAACTTAACGATCGATTTAATGAGTATTTAATGCTTAGTTTTAGAACTTCTAAAGGAGTAAATATTAAATACATTGAAAATGAATTTGGTTCGTCTGTATTAGCAGAGTTTGCGGAAAATGTACAAGAATTTATTTCTAAAAAATGGGTGATTTTTGAAAACGGATTTTACAAAACCACCAAGGAAGGCAAACTTATGGCAGATAAAATTGCGTCGGAATTATTTACACTAGAAAATTTTGAAAAATGATTATTCATACCACTTTTAATGAAAAAGAAATTAGTATTGATTTAAGAAAAGGCATCGACTTATCAATTGCTATTGAACCTGGCAAGGGTGTAAATGCATTTTATATAGAGCCCGCCAAATTCGAACCCATAAGAGTAGGAAGCTTTGTAGGCTCTGTAAAAGAAGGCGGTTCGGCCAATTGCGAAAACTTATATATAAACGCACATGGCAATGGCACACATACAGAATGTGTTGGGCATATAAGTGCCGAAAGAATTTGTATTGATGATTGTTTGAAAGAGTTTTTCTTTTTTGCCCAGCTACACACAGTGAATTCAACTGAACATCAAAATGATTTTATTGTAGAAGTAGATGAGCTAAATTCTTTAATTAAAATAAAAGATTGCGAAGCCCTTATTATTAGAACAACTCCTAATACTCCAGAAAAACTAACAAAAAATTATTCGGGCACAAACCCTACTTATTTGAGTGCCGATTTTTGTAAAAAAATTAGAGAGATGGGCTATAAACATTTGCTCTTAGACTTACCTTCTGTTGATAGAGAAGAAGACGAAGGTGCTTTGGCAGCTCATAAAGCATTTTGGAATTTCGAACAAGGTATGCGAACAGACATGACCATTACCGAATTAATTTATGTTCCCGATTCTATTGCGGACGGCAACTATTTTTTAAACTTGCAAATTGCCTCCCTAAAAACCGACGCCAGCCCAAGCAAACCCCTTCTTTTTAAATGTGCAAATGCGTAAATGTGCAAATGCGTAAATGAGTGGCCCCCATTTACGCATTTGCACATTTTCTAATTTGCACATTATTTAGGAAGTGCTACCGAGTTGATTACGTGAATAACACCATTTTTTTGGTAAACATCCGCGATGGTGACAGTTGCCATTCCACCGTTTTCGTCTGTTACAATAATGTTTTTCCCTTTCATACTCGCTACCAAAGTGCCACCTGAAACTGTTTTCAGAATTGCTTTTCCTTTACCAGCTTTTATCGCTTTCGATAAATCTGCTGCATCCATTCTGCCTGCAACTACATGGTAGGTTAATACTTTTGTAAGCGTTCCTTTGTTTTCTGGCTTCAACAAAGTTTCTACTGTTCCTGCTGGTAATTTTGCAAATGCATCATTTGTTGGAGCAAATACTGTAAAAGGTCCTGCAGATTTTAATGTTTCTACTAGGCCTGCTGCTTTAACAGCTGCTACCAAAGTAGTGTGATCTTTAGAGTTTACTGCATTATCTACAATGTCTTTGCTTGGATACATTGCTGCACCACCAACCATTTTAGTTTTTTCTGATTTGTTTGGCCCTGCCAATACAGATGTTGAAACAAAAGCAATAGCTGCTACTGCTAATGTGAATTTTGTGATTAAAGTTTTCATCGTTATTTTCATTTGATAGCACTAACGAGAAAAAATGAAGCTTGGATTTCAAAAAAATATTTTTTTTGCAAAATTGCCATTTTAAGGCTCTCAATTAATTTATATCTTTAGCATATGAATGCTAATAAGTATGCGGGTTATATTATATCTGCTCTGTATATACTATTAACCTATACTTCACAAGAGAATATTTTTTTTGGCGACATGGTTCAATTTGGTTCTCGCCATTCTCATTATTTCTACCTTCATAATTTTGAAAGCTTATGGTTGCCGAATTATTTAGATAGCGGACATCCGCCAATTTTCGGTTTGTACATTGCCATGTGTTGGAAATTATTTGGTAAAAATTTAGCTGTAAGCCATTGGGCAATGCTGCCTTTCTTACTATTAATTGCATTTGCTATACCTCGACTGGTAAAAAATTATGTAAACACTGGTTCTGTTTTATTTATAAGTCTACTCTTATTTTTCGAACCTACTTTAAGAGCACAAGCAAGTTTAACCTCTCCCGACATTGTATTAATAGCTTTTTTTCTTTGGGCTTTAATATGTTACCAAGAACAAAAAAACTTTGGTGTAATGCTCGTACTTATTCCTATGTCTTTTATTTCGCTTAGAGGAATGATGCTGCTTTTTGCCTTCTATTTAGCGGTTATCTCTCATCAATATTATTTAACTAAGAAAATAAGTTTTAAGAATTTCTTAGCATTTACACATTTATTTATACCTGCTGTAGCCATTTGTTTTTACTGGTTGTTTAGGCATTATCAATTAACTGGTTGGATAGGATTCCATAACGATTCTCCTTGGGCAAGTTCCTTTCAAACAGTAGGCATCGAACAAGTTTTCAAAAATTTATTTTTGATGACTTGGCGTTTTGTAGATTTTGGAAGAATTACGGTATGGCTTTTTTGTATTGGCTTTGCCCTTTATCAATATAAAAGAAAAGATAAGCTAGAAGCCAAGCAGATTTTTTTAACCTTATTAGTTGCCTTTTTGTTTATTGTATATTCTGCCAACACCTTATTTGCCGACGGGCTCGTAGGCCATCGCTATTATTTACCCATTTACATTGTTGCCTTATTGCTAGCATTGCAATGGATACACAGGTACATTATTAAGTACAAAGATTTAGTAAGCACAAGTATTGCTATAAGTTTTATTATTGGCTCTTACTATATTTACCCAAGTAAAATTGCCATGGGTTGGGATGCAACTCCAGCACACAGACCCTATTATACATTACGTGCCAACATGATTAATTATATGGAGGATAACCACATTTCCATTAATAATGTGGCTGCTGGTTTCCCGAGTTTAGATTCTCGAGAATATTTAGAATTAAATGGAGATACCTCAAGGTTTCAATCCTACCATTTACATAATACAAAATACATTTTATGGTCGAATGTGTTTAATTATCCCGATGAATTGCAAGATACTTTATTAAGCAAAAAAGTAATTTACGAATTAGAAAAAGATGGAGTGTTTTTTAAACTAATGGAAAGATAAAATTTTATTGCTTTATAATTTTACCAGTACTTAAGTCGCCCTTTTCATTATTATAAATTTTATAGATGTAAATACCACTGGGGTGGTAACTAAGATCTATGTTGAAACGGTCGGAATTGCCTGATTTTTCTAGTAAAACCTTGCCTTGTAAATTATGAATTTGAATAGAGTATACATCACTTAACTCATTCTTAAAAACGAGTTCCACATCTGTTTGTGAAGGCTGAGGTCTTACCAATATTCCGCTTTTAAAATCTAATACTTCCACAGAAATAATTTTAGAGAACCCTAAGCTGCCTAACTCAATAGTATAATAATTGATGGCATTTAACAAGGGGTTTTCATCCGTAAAATCATAAGAAATACTTTCGGTACTACTTCCACAAATTCCATTAATTTGCCCGATGGTATTAAAACTCGTAGAGTCTAAGGATCTATAAATTCTGATGCCGTTGCAGGTGTTTCCTGATTTCATAGTCCAACGCAAATAAACCTTGCTATTATTTTCAAAGGCCGTAATTGCATCCAAAGATTCTGTTTCTTGAGCTTTTAATGCACTAGCAAGCAATAAAAAGAAAAGGAGCAAATAAGTTTTTTGCATGATGCAATAACTACAAAAATTTAGAAATATTGTTTAACTACT
>CALRUR010000003.1:0-267363 GCA_943371425.1 Sphingobacterium thalpophilum | reverse complement strand
TACCACTCTACCAAAGAAGGTAAGTTTAGAGGGGGGAATGAGCATGCACATGAAGTGGATGTGATTATCCAAGTAGAGAAGTATAAGGCATCTTCAACTGGCAGGTTCACTGCTAGTGGAATTATGGAAATCTAAGCCACATCCCATTTTTTCATCTCCCTTTCCTTAACATCATCAATGATTTTTGCATAAATCTGAGTAGTTTTAAGGTTAGTATGTCCCAAAAGTTTACTAACAACTTCAATTGGTATTCCAAGTGTAATTGAAATTGTTGCAAACGTATGTCTCGCGACATGACATGTAAGATTTTTCGGGATTTCATATTGCTTGCCAATTTGTTTAAGCACTTTGTTTGTTACCTTATTGCAATATATTCGAAATACTGGATGTGTGCCTGAATCTATTGTAGAGGGTAGTAGTTGAGTGGCCTTATTAGTTAAAGGTATTGTGATCCAATATCCCGTTTTGTGCATTTTTATTTTTAGCATTTTATCACATATTGCATTGGTTTGAAGTGATTTTAAGTCTGAATAACGTAAACCAGTATAGCAAGAAAAAAGAAAATATTGCAATATTTCTTTTTCAATTGGTTTGGTCATGTCACCAGAGAAATATGCATTTGACAACTTACTAAGCTCCTCTGCATTCAAAAAATCACGCTTCCCATCAACTTTCTTAATTGTTATATATTGAAATGGATTGCTTTTTATGAATTTATATCTAATTGCAATATTGACAAAAGTTCTTAATGATCTTAAGCTCTTACTGGCGGTATTTTCATTATTACCTAAGGTATTGATCATATAATAATAATACTCATTAATAAACTTTTCTGTAATATCAGAGAACATCACCTTCTTTTTAAACTTTAAAAGCTTTGTAATCTGAGATTTATAACTCTGCCAGGATTCTTTACTTAATCTAGACTTATTTTCTAAAAAATAATTAAGTATATAACTGGTAAAGTTTTCATCTTCATAGTTTGACGATATCATAAGTTCTTTGAACTGTTGAAGAGTTAATGGTAACTCATCATTAATAAAGTTATCAACTAGAAGTTTCATGGCCTTTTTATCGTAGGCTTCTAAAATTGTATTATGTCGTTCATGAAACTTATTTCGTCGTTTTACACGTTGAAGGTTAAATGACCAATCTTTATCAATAAGCGTTACAGAAGTTGCAATTTCAATTTTTCTTCCCTTTTGAAATGCTCGAAAATAAATCGGATGAAGTCCCTTTTTGTTTGGATTAGGTTTTAAAACAAACCCATAAGTAATCTTTTGATTCATATTTGTGAAGTATTTAAGAAGTGGAAAATAGCATTTTTTAGCTAACAATTTTTCAGAAGTCTTGGTTTATCAATGAATTATAATCACGGCTATGAAAATAGGTAATCCACTCCCTTTGAAAGCAAATTCAAGAAAAAGTTTTATCGGCAGTTATGTATTAGGAATGGGTTTTGTGTTGACCACGGAACAGGCTAAAGAACTAATCGCTAAAAACCCAAAGAATAAAGATGTATTATTTCCATACTTAAATGGTGAAGATTTAAATAATGATCCAGAACAAAATCCATCAAGGTGGGTAATAAACTTCTTTGATTGGCCCGAAGAAAAAGCTAGAGCTTATCCTGATTGTTTTGAGATAGTAGAACGGTTAGTAAAGCCTGAAAGACTAACAAAAAACGACAAGTTTGGAAGAGAAAAATGGTGGCAATTCTTACGCTTACGAAAAGAATTATACGAGACCATATCCAAGTTAGACCACGTCATGGTAGTTGCAAGAATTAGTAAAACGTTGGCTATGAATTTTGTAAATAAGGAAATGGTTTTTGCTGACGCTTTGGTTGTATTCAACAATCAGTCATTCTCAGTTTTTTCTATAATGCAATCTACAATTCACAATATATGGGCATGGAAATATTGTACTACGATGAAGTCTGATTTGAATTATACACCAGGTAATGTTTTTGAAACTTTTCCATTTCCAGAAACTATCAATTATCAATTGGAAGATTTAGGAGCAGAGTATTTTAAATTAAGAAAAGATATTATGAGTTCATCAAAATTAGGTCTAACTAAAATTTACAATCTCTTTCATAATAGTGAATTAAAAACTTCAACTTTACACCCCTCGCTACAAATTGAAGAATTACGATCGTTACATGTAAGAATTGATTATTTAGTTTTACAATCATATGGTTGGGGAGATATTGATTTACAACATGGGTTTTATGAACTAGAATATCTTCCAGCAAACGACAGGATTCGTTTCACCATTAACTCCGATGCTCGGAAGGAAATTCTAAAACGGTTATTGAATTTGAATAACCACTTTTACAAAAGAGAACAAAATGAAAGCACCGAGCTAATAAGAAGTAAGAAAATAAATATGAAAAATCAAACTTCAACAGATACTGGTTTACTTTTCTAAATGTTCTATTAATTTGAAAACAAATCGGTAATTTCTGATGATTTATTTGATTTTCTATTTTTCGATATTGTTTCTACATTTTTTCTTTCATTATTATACAGTTTTTGATTTAAATTAAAAAGTCGACTTAATATCTCTTTTCGTATTTCAGGATGTATTGTAAATCTTACTCGGTCGTTTTCTGGTAAGAATTCTATTTCGTAAAATCCGTGTCTTAAATCCAGGTCCTTCCATTGAAATATTTCCATTAGTTCTTCATCTATTTCGCAGTGAACACTTCGAAGTTCTACAATATGTTCGTATAAAATAGATGATTGATCTAAATATTTGTTGTTAAATAAATTGTATAATTCAGTTAAGCCAATATTTGCTTGAGTCATTAGATGCCTTCGCAAATTATTCAGGTCGTAACCTAGTTTTTCTAATTTTTTTGATTTTTCAGTTGGAAATGGAAAGGTTTCAAATGCATTACTGGCAGAATACCTTAAAGTTGAAGAACCCATGGTAGAACTATTTTTCCAAGCCCAAGCATCATGCAAGACAGATGACAAAATTGAGAAATCTGAGTAATTTTCTGAAGCAAGCACAATAGTGGCTTCACTATAAACAATATCTTTTCTTCCTATAGATATGAGTAGGTATTTCGCATGTCTATTAATTACCATGACGTGGTCTAACTTGGATATGGTCTCATATAGAGCAGGTCGCTTTTCTCCATATATCCACCATTTTTGTGGTAGTGGCTTTCTTAAAGCATATGTACCTATAATTTCATGACCATTTTTATCTTTTAACCAACGTTGTCGTTCTGGTCTTACCAGTCGTTCTACTATCTCAAAACAATCAGGATATGCTCTAGCTTTTTCTTCGGGCCAATCAAAGAAATTTATTACCCACCTTGATGGATTTTGTTCTGGATCATTATTTAAATCTTCACCATTTAAGTATGGAAATAATACATCTTTATTCTTTGGGTTTTTAGCGATTAGTTCTTTAGCCTGTTCCGTGGTCAACACAAAACCTTTTCCTAAAACAATGCTGCCTTGAAAACTCTTACCCAAATTCTGAATTAGAGGCATAGGATTACCTATCACCTCGGAATCATCTAAATAAGGTGTTATTCTCTCTACTTTTTTACTGTCTAAAATGACTTCTTTATTCCATTCACCTTTATGGATAGTAACTAGAGCAACTTCTACTGCTGCTATTCCTGGCCATCTCATTGAACGTACAGCATGGTTAATTATACCGCCACTTTGATAGATAACATCAAGTCCAAATTCACGAGCTTTACCTTGTGCAATTGTATTTGTTGAAATTAATGATTGAAAACCTCCTGGTTTTAAAATTGAAAATATTCGTCTAAAAAAATATGTAACTAAGTCTACCGCTGCTATTGGAGCAAATTCATGCTTAATAAACTCTAAAAATGATTCGCCGTAATTTCCTGTTAATTTTTGTCCCCCTAAAAATGGAGGATTACCTAGAATACAATCAAATCCGCCTTTTTCAAAAACTTCAGGAAACTCAATAAACCAATGAAATATCCTATGTTCAAATGCAATTGCATTGGATTTAGCAATTTTTCTGTCTTGCCAGCCTTTGTAACCACTCAAAATCAGACTATAATCACCATCAGTCATTAAAACTTCTTTGTTAGATAATGTTTTAGGTATAAAAAATTGAGCAACTTTAGCATCTGCCATTGCTTTTAAAAACATAAAACCTTTACCATCAATAAATTTTTTATACGCTTTGGCTTTACGTTCTATCTCTTCTGGTGTAGTTTCGGGCAATTGGTTAAATGTCTTATATTCTGTCGTTGCCTCTTGCACAGAACTCTCGGTGCTTTTTTCAAATTCAGCTTTTAATTGGGTCGCTTTAGCTTCTCTTTCTTTTCGCTCCTTTATATTCTTATCTCGGTAACTTTTGGCAATTTCTTTATCGTCACTAGACAGTGTTTTGAAAGCTTCATCTGGAATGCCTTTTTTTAACTCATCTTGGTGAGCTAATCCCACTATGGCATCTCCACATTTAATGTGGTGGTCGAGGAAATTAAGCGGCTCTCCTGGGTTATATGCTTCTAACCATAAAGCAATCTTACAAAGCTCAATTGCAAGTGGGTTTTTATCTACCCCATAAATACAATTTTTTACCACATCCTTCATTGCTTTTCGGATGGATAATGGATTTGGTTGTTCCTCTTCAGTTTGCAGCCTTGCGATTTCCAGAGCAACTCTACGGGCTGCACTCAATAAAATATGTCCACTTCCGCACGCCACATCACATATTTTTAATTCTAACAATGATTGAACAGTGCTCTCTTTGGTTGCTTTCTTTTCCTGATATAGTTTTAATCGGTATTCAATTAAATATTCTAACGAATGCTTAATAAGTGGTTGAACCAGTTCTTCTGGAGTGTAATGAGACCCACTTTTTCCCCTTTCATTACTGCTATCAAAATTGCAGCTGTATTTCTCGCTCCCTTCAATTTTATTAAGCGTTAGCTTCAGCTCAAGTAAGCCCTCATAAACAGATCCAAACTCTTCTACATCCAAACCTCCGTAGTTGACCGCAATTAATACTTGGTTTTCGTTTTCAAAATAGCTCAGCGATTTGATGATGTCTAATAAAACAGCATTACTCAATGAACATTGGTGTAAATCGTAATGGTTGTTTTGAATAGCATTGTAACCAAACAAATCGCCTTGTAGGCTCATAATGCCTAGCTTTTCGCCAATTTCCTTTTTTTCAAAGAGCGAAAATGTACTTACCAAGCTCTGCCATAAATCGGTATGCCTTGTGGCATCTGGTGGAAGTATTTTTTTTGCTAGTTTCCTCAGGCGCAGTAAACTATAATGGTTAAAGTATATTTGATTAAATCTTTTTGATTCTGGTGTTTTGCTATCTGCATAAACCAAGTTACGTTCTTCAATAACAAACAAAAAAAGTAATCGGTAAATGATACGCAATTGATGACGGTAATATTCATCAAGATTTAAATTACCATCTGCTATTGTGCTCCTCAGCTCATTATTGTCAGGGTGATTAACAAAACCATTGGCTAAATTCAAAATAGCCCCTTTAACCGCATCTCCAAGCTTGTTGCGAATCGTGCTGCCAGCTTCTAAACCTTCCTGATGATACTTTTCAATGATACTTTCAGCACCCGCATCAATGCGCCTAGGCATTCTGCTTGCATGTAGTAAGCGATACAAAATAACAAAATCGGAATATAAATCCTCTTCCATCATTTTTTCCAGATTAAACTCCAAATAGCTTAATCTTGTTATCCTGCTAGCATCTCTTAGTAATCTTAATTGCTTACCATTTGTTACAATACCATAAAGATGCTCACTGTAATTTAAATACTCCTGCAACATTGCATGAGGAGATACTCGGAGTTGCTTATTCTCTGGTCTTTTATCTAAACTCTCATGATATCCTCCAATGTATAATGGGAAGTTATCCAAGCTACTGTCTCTAAAACCAATTGGGAATGATTTGCCATTTAATTCCTCTGCTTGCCTGGTATAAGTAAGGTTGTAGCCCAGATTTGTGAGTAAGGGAGATATCCAGAAGTTACGAGTTTCAGTGGTTCCGTTTTCTCCTTCTTTTAATCTAGCTAATTTACTTCTGTATATTGTCCATTGCCCTTTTGCTTCTTGCCAAGCCAAACTTATATCGTCTTTAAGCTTTGCATTGGTAAAGTCAACATTAAAATCTTTTCCCTGCTGATATGAAGCTTGTTCACTTCTTATCCTTGCTAAAATTTCTGCTGATAAAATCGAGCCTTGTATGTCTATTGATGGGAAATTCATAAACTTAACTGTTAAATTTTGGGTTTGGAATTAGCACATACACTCCTAAAATATCAGGAGGCAATACTGGGGTAACAGCTTCAAAACGCTTAGCTCCAATGTATTTTGCAAAACGTGTATGCGCATTAACCAATTCCTCACTTCTTTTTGCTACAATTTGAATAAAGTCAGGGTGTAATTCTTGAAAATGTTCAATTTCTCTATTAAAAACCAATTGTTGTCTTTCTTTGCTTATGTCTAATGCATTAGAGGTGTGTAATAATCTTTTGCATTGCTCTATATCTAAAGCTATGATACCATTGGCTGTTTGCTCGTAACCCCATAAAAACATTTCTTCAGAAACCATTTCGTGTTTTTTGTTTACCTCTCTTATAACATTACGAACACGAAATTGAATTAAAGTAGTTTGAGTATTTACTTCATCAGAAGCAAATACAGCAGCACGGGCGGCTTTATTATTGTTTCTACTTTTATCCAAGGAGTTTGCAATTACTCTATGGCATAGTTGTTCTACAAAACGGTGATTACGTCCGATGTATTTAAATCCTTGCGGAGTAGGAGAGTCAAAGGAAATATGAATTTTATCTTCAGTTCCTAAAGATGTTGCGATCCATTCTTCCATGTTCATTTTTTTAAAAATAAAGCCTCCATCAACTTGCTCAATACTTGCACCTAATAGTTTTGATGCTGATATAACAAATTCTTTTAAGGTAACTACATTACCAATGGCTTCATCAACCTCTTCTAAATCTTTTTGTACTTCTTCGGGCATAATGCTTTCATGTGCAAAAATGCTTCTAATTCGCTCTGCCTTTTCACGAGCAGCTTCAATTTCATTGGTAATCTCTACATCTAATTCATCTAATTCTGGATTAGCACCAAATTCCATTTTCATTTGCTTAACAAACTTATTTTGGGCTTTCTCAGGATTTAATAGAACCTCTTTTAAAACCTTATCCATTACAGATCTATTGTCGTCTGCCAATGCTATACTAAAGCCAGATGTATTCTGAATTTTTTGTATTTTTTCGATAATGATTTTAAGAACAACAACATCCATTGGGTTGTCTTCCCCAAAAAGCACCTTTACATCAATAGTGTTTTGGTGATTTCCGTTTTTATCAATCCAACCTGGTTGTCCGTATCTGTCTACACGTCCTTCTCTTTGTTCAAGCCTGTTTGGATTCCAAGGTAAATCGTAATGAAGGATAGCATTAAATTTATCTTGTAAATTGATACCCTCACTTAAACAATCTGTTGCTACAAGTACACGTCTTGAACTCTTAGCCATTTCATCAATTTTTTCTCTTCTCTCTTCATCGCTTAACTCACTTGTAATAGCTCTTACCTCAACGTTCTTTGGTAAATTTTCTTTCAGCATTTTTGCCACATATTGAGCAGTAGCAATAAATCGACAAAACACAATTGGACTTTGCCCCTTATTTACCCATATTTTTATTTGCTCTACCGCTAGCTTAACTTTTTCATCTTTATCTATTCTTGCAAGGTCCTGAGCCTTTTGGGCTAATCTATTTAAGGTATTCCATTCGGTCTCGGAAAGATCTGCACGATCAATTATTTCAATTTGTTCTGTATCACTTTGTTCATCCCAACGTTCAACAATTGGATTGTCTCTTACTTCATCTTCACTTATTTCTTCAACCTCTACAAGTTTAGACTTACGCTTTAAAAGCATTTCATAACCAGCAGCAGGGCTACTCATTACGCCTCTGAGTAATGATAAGGCTGCGAAATATTTCATTCTAGCTTTATTGTCGGCAATACCATCTGTACTTAACCCCCTGGCAAATTTCAGCACCTCCTGGTATAGTTGGAAGTAAGCAGATGAAGCCGAGAATTTATAAGGCAGTTCTTCTGTCGATCGTTTAGGGAATGGAGTAGCTTCATCAAGCCACTTCTCTATATTTTTTCTTTTTCGTTGTATAAAATGTCCAGCCACTTTTCTTTTCTCGGCTACAGTTAGCTCTGAAAAATCATAGGATTCAAATTCTTTGTTTACTAGCCCTAGTAAAGATTTAAACTCCCCATCTTTACCACTATGGGGTGTAGCCGTAAGTAAAACTAAATGTTGGGTGTTTTTAGCAGAAATTTTTTCAAGTAATTCATACCGTTGCTGGCTTTGACTTGCTTTTTTAAAGTCCAAATTTTTGGTACAGGTATGTGCTTCGTCTACGATAACAAGCTCAGGAACATCTTTTAAGAAGGCAGGCATTTTTGCTGATCCATTCTTTACATAATCAATAGAAACAACCTGATACGGATAATAATTAAACACATTCAATGTGTCATCACCAACTATTTTTCGTTCTAACCCAGCTACTGTGCTAGATCTGATTATCACCGCCTCAATATCTAGTTTATCAGCAAGTTCTTTTTGCCATTGCTCACACAAATGCGGAGGGCAAAGTATTGCAAATGATTTTATTGCGCCCCTTTCAACTAACTCTCTAAGAATTAGGATTGCTTCCACTGTTTTTCCAACTCCAACATCGTCAGCTATAAGCAACCTCGTAGTCTCTTGTTTTAAAGCCATAATTAATGGCACTAGCTGATAAGATCTTGGTCGAAAAGAAAGTTTACCCATACACCTAAAAGGCCCGCTAACTTGACGAAAAGAAAGCCGAGCTGCATCATACAATAATTTTGCAGTAAAGAAACTATCTAAATCATCGGCATTAGGCATCTCAAACTCATCATCTTCAATTTTTTCAAAGTGTTGAAGAATAGGCTCAAAAACAGAAATTATTTCATCATCTGAACCTCCTAGCGGTTTAAGTATAATAACTTCATCATCTGTTGATGGTTGCACCACACATCTTCTTCCTCTGAACTTAACGAGTTTACCTGGTTTTTTATATTTGCTTTCGATCATGATGTTTATCGTACTTTTCTAAAAATATCTTGTCGTCTTGACACAAAGGCATCAACCGATTCAGTAGTATAATCCCATACTAATAAATCAAAACCAGCCAATTCAATTTGTTTTCGTTTTTTGTTGTCGTCTGCTTTAACAATGCTATTTCTATGGACACCACCATCAACAAAAATCACAGCGTTCTCTTTTTCATAAATAAAATCTGGTTGTATATAGAACTGCTCCATGTTGTAGTTTGTATAATCAGGCAATCTGAAACCATTGTTAAACAAGTAATCTAACAATTCTTTTTCTCCAGGACTTTTGTGATGTATGTTTTGAATTAGCTCTTCATATTTTTCTTCGTAAGTGCCAGATGTAGTATCATCTGGATTAGAAGCTATAAGTAACTCTAATGCTTTTATTATTTCATGGCGATTGATTTGGATATGATCCATTTGATTGAAATACGAAAGCAAGTCATCGTAACTAGCTTTTGGCTTTGATGGGAACTTATCCATTTTTGTATTAAAGTCATAGCCACAAATTTCGTATGCCTTCATAAATATTTCTCTTAGTTTAATTGGATTCCTTGCGATATCCTTTAAAACACCAATACTACCCTCTGAAGATTCATAAAGCATTATGTTTTTATTTTCTTCGCCACCCATTAGTTTTACAGCAATTTCAACAGGTTCTATATTGTAAATTTGCTCAATAGCTTTTTCCAATGCATATTGTAATGTAACAACACCATCATCTGATAGACCTAAAGCTTTTACTGGTTGTATGTACAAAACATCAGATGTATCATAGGTATATAACATAATATTCTGATTCGGATCTTCTGTGCTTTGCTTTTCGATCTGCTTTTTTGTTTTGAAAAAACCAGATTTTGTACCAATATCAAATCCATCATCCTTTGAACGTTTCCATTTCTTATTTAATAAAATCAATTTGGCTGATGGGGCATAAAACAACTTCATCATCTCATCACCATCAATAGTTAATTTTATTCTAGTAGCGTCTACCAAGCCATCAGTTGAATTTAAATACATCTCTGTAACGTATCCTTCAGATGTTCTAACTTCTTCCATACAAGAAATTCTTTCTGAGTTTTCAGATTGAGCTTCTTCCAATTCGAGTAAATTTTGATAAATTTCTATATTGCTTGAAGTGAAAGGGCTTCCTGTAATTGGATCTTGATTTTTACCTTTCCCTTCATCTTTTCCTAAGAATGCATAATTTGTCTCTGAAGAAATTTTAATTTCCATCAAATCAAGTGAAACATCGTTTGGAGTAACTCTATTTACCTTGTATTTACCACCATTATGGTAGATTAAGTTGTTTGGCCCGAACTCCTTTAAACCTATAAATCTCGGTCTTGAAATTGACTCATTTCTGTCCTTCCCACCTAAGAATACTCTTATTGGTAATCTTGTAAAGTTATATCCTGGCAGGAACCCCTCTGATGCGAGATATCTGAAAGTGTAAAACTCTGATAAACTAGAATTTTTGTTTTTATCAGATTGGTTTTCGAGTAGGTTTTTTCTATCCTTTGCTCTTGCGTATGAAACTCCTGCTAATTTCTTTTTTTCACTGTCTTTTATTATGGGGCTAATATGAGTTTCGTGTGCTTCATTCATTTGTCTGATGGCATCCACATACATTTTTTTCCATCTTAATAAAGCATGTTCTAGTTTATCTGGCACAGTCCTAATTTGAATTTCTAGCCAAGATTCATTAAACCATTTTACTCCTCTAAAATCTATTTTAGATACAACCTCCTTAACCAGGTTTTTAATCTCTATAAATCTTGAGTCAATAACATCTTGATATTTAGCTTTAACATTACTTTTTAGCATGTACGACCCACCTGCAATGTCAATCAAATCAACCAATGATGGCTTAAATTCTTCAGCGTTTAAAAAGGATAATACAGTGGCATTAATGTGCGACTTAATTAGCTCCTCATTAGTCAAATCAATTCTTGGTGCTTGAACAATTCCAGCAACCATTTTTACAGGATCTGAAAAATAGTGTTTGTCATGAGGCGAAAGTTTAGATGCATATGTAAACACCAAAGCAGATTGACCACTTCGTCCCGCTCTTCCACTTCTTTGAGCATAGTTAGCTGGGCTAGGGGGTACATTTCTCATATGAACAATATTCAACGAAGAAATATCAATCCCTAATTCCATTGTTGGTGAGCAGTATAAAGCACTTAACTCAATTGCTTCATTAAACTTGTCCTCTCGTTCAATTTTATCCTCGTTTTTAATCTGACCTGTATGCTCAGCCGCTATGTATGATTTAGGCAAACGTGTAAAATCCTCTTGATATAAGTCCTGAAAATATTTGTGAGGTTTAATATTGATTGGACTATTTAATGAAATATAAGATGTTTTATCGGTGGTAATATTAACTAAATCTCCTTTTTTCCAAAGTGCAGTTGTTAAAATCAGTTGATAAGCATTTTTAACTCCCTTTTCTGCATTTACAGATACTTTTTTAAGATAGTGAACTTCGGTTAATGCGTCCAGAACTTTGCCCATGAACAGCTTGTATTCATCAGTACTTGGTGGAGTTTTTCCTGCGTTACGAAACTCATGTTTAATAAATCGAGCTAATCTACTAGAAGGCCCAATACTTTGAATAAAAGTATCCCTTGTTGCCTTGTCAGCACCATCTATTGATAGGAAATTTGGCGCCTCTATTTTTTCGCCCTTGTCCAATGACCAGAGTTTATCTTTATTGAGTTGCTGATTTAATTCGCTTTCAGTTCTTAATCTATTTTCATAGCGAAGCATTTCAAAATCCACTGCATACATGTTCCTGAAATAGTTTAAAACTTGCAATATAAAATCAACTCTTTTGTCATTTGACATTTCATTAATCAATTCAATATTACTCCAAAGAGACATATCAGCAGCATTCTTTTCTAAGCCTTTATATGTGATTTCTAATAAAGCAGTTTGTTCTAAATTTGGTAGAATATATCTCCAACCCCTTTTTAAATCTTGAATGATACGATATGCAATGTAACTTCTTAAAGCTGCTAGATTATCTTCGTTTGGTCTATTCAGGTTTGGCGCAGGATTTATTGCATATTCAGATTCTGGAAGTTTTAATGCTTCCTGTACTTTAAATATCAGTTCTGTTATTTTTAATGGCTCAGAGCTGTCTCTTAATACTTTTTCAATAGCAGATCGTAAATGTACTACTTGAATAAAATCATTAAAATGTCCTGCTTGCAAAGATGCATCCTGTCTGTTATCCGTAAAGCTCATCAATTTTTGTTCTTTTAATGGCTTTCCGTTTTTATAAAGTGCTAGTAAAGTTTGAAGGGTAATTAGAGTTGTTGAAGTTGATCTTCCTTCATTTCCCAATGAAATCAATTTTGTTTTTTCACTAGATTTGGTCTCTAAATATATTACTCCACAGGTTGGATCATAAATTAGTGGAGCAGGGATAAACCAAGCTTTTTCTCCACCATTTGGCGAATAAGAATAAGTCCCATCATTGTTTACATAAACTTGGTTGGGTAGTCTCAATAACTTTTTAGGGTCAAGTTCTCCTGTCTTAGTAAGCCATGCAGATGGCAGTAGGTCTATATAGTCATTGATGTCTAATAAGAAATCTTTATCAAAAATTATGTAACCGTCCTTGTAGTCATCCTCTGTTCTGCTTTTTACCTTTTTATTGTTAATTTTTAAGTCCTCATCATTTTTGGGATTAGAATTTTCATTAAAGTCCCTAAAAACAAACTTGGCTTGATTGTTTTCGTCTATCTCTTTTCGCACACAAATAAACTCTTCACCACTCACTCTGCTGAAAACTGTTTGATAAACAGGCAGCTCAGTATTGCTTTCTTGAAGCTTGACAAATGGATTTGGCTCTAATGTTATAAATCGTTTCGAAGGCTTGTCGAGAGTTAGATACACATAGCCAGTCTGAGAAATAAATTGATGCAATTTAAAGGGTAATATTGTATCCTTTTTTTTATCAATTGCACTTTTAACATTCAAGTCTTCAGCCCAGATTAATATTTCAATTATTCGATTAGCACATGATTCTTCAGCTAAATTCGTAATCTGACTCAGTTCTTTCGATATTGCTTGGAGTGACTTTGGTTCGTTTCTTCGCTTGTTTTCACCTTCGTTTCTAATTGCAATTGTTCTTTCTAACCAAATTGCGATTGGGTTCTTTAATATAGCCTCTTTAGATTTATCATTTATTTGAGTCGTAACAGCATCTTTTAACTGAATATAGTTGGGTATAGCATCACTGGTCGAGTATGTCAAAGACTCTACAATGACGTTATTTGAATTTAAGTCTGTGTCAAAAAATCTGGATGCAACTTTGCCAACTTGATTTTTTTGTTCTTCTATGGTTCCTGTGGCCATAGTTGCTGAAGTTCCAATACATATAATATTTTTATTTTTAGCAGCAGATTTAATCCTTCGATTTAAAAGGGAGACATCTGCACCTTGTCTACCTTTGTATACATGAAGTTCATCATACACTAAAAACTGAATGTTTTCCAAAAATGATTTGCGTAAATCTTCATCTGCTTTCCTGACCATAAGGAGTTCAAGCATCATGTAATTTGTAAGCAAAATATCTGGGGGATTTGTAATTACTTTCTCTCGATCCTCTTGCTTTTCTTGGCCTGTGTATTTTGCGAAGGTGAATGGCAGGTTCTTACCAGTTCGTTTGATGTAATTTTCTTCAAACCCTTTAAGAGCCGATTCTTGGGAATTTATTAATGCATTTAATGGATAGACTATTATTGCTTTGATGCCAGGAAGGTTTGGGTTCTTAAAAAGGTAATTAAAAATAGTTGAAATATAAGTCAAGCTTTTGCCTGAACCAGTTCCAGAGGTAACAACAAAACCTTGCCCCTCGTTACCTTTTTTAATTGCTTCCGTTTGATGTTTATATATCGACCATGATTTGTTGTCACCATCATAAAATATATCATTAAATTGCTTTACCAATATTCCTTGATTAACTAAATCTTCTACCTTGCCACCTGGCTCAAAAGAAGGATTGAATTGAACCAATGGTTCTGGATAAAGGTTGCCAGAGTCAAATTCAGCTTTTACTGTATTCAGAACCCTATTGTCTGCTATATTGATAAAACTATCAATGTATGATTTATAACTTGATAATATATCATTGTGTAAATCAAAAATATTTTTCATATGTGAGTGCTAATCTCATTTGACTTATTTGTCCAATTATTTAAATATAGTAAGTTAGATGAAATTGGCATAAATAAGTACTCAAAAAGAAAATCTTAATAAAATAAATCATTAAAGAAATTAATCAACAGTAGTCATAAAGGATTTATAATGAATATATAGACTGTAATAAACTTTAACGATTGATTTTCAAATATTTGCGAGAAAATTTATTGAAATTTACATTATTTTACGATTTTAATTATATTATAATCATCAATATTTTGTCTAATTGAAAGAGCTAAATTAATAAATTTGTTAGGATCGGCTTTAAATTCCACCCATTTTACAGAGTGAATAAATGAGGAATTTCCGAAGTATGGCTTATTCCCTATGTGATTACTACAATCTGTAAAAACTGGTTTTTTTATATTAAACATATTATCACGCAAAATCTGAAATAAAAAATCTGTCATTAAAGTTGAACAATTACAATATGGACAAGATTTATCAACAATAAAATAATCGTAGTTACCAAAGGTATCAGGAAGCACAACAGCCAGAACTGCGTTCGTCTTACTTCTTCCACCTTCACGTGATTGTTCTTTAAGGGAGTATGAAATTTCCCAAGGAATCCATTGATCTTTCTCTGAAATGTATGTAACTTTCATACCTTTTGAGATCAAAACAATTGTTACAGAACTATCAAATATTTTGTCTCCCAATTTTGAACCAATAGTTGAATCTTCAAGCGAACTCATATCCTCTCCATCATCTTCGCCTTTAAATATGTGGTCACCTTCTTCCAGCAGTTCGTCAATCTTATCTACATAATGTCGAGCAGTAGTTTCAACTTTTTGTTTACTAATCCTGCCGAAGAAGTCTTTCACATCTTCATAAATGTTTAGGTCTTGAACCTGATTATCTGAGTATTTATACGAAACAAAAATCTTTTTTCCCATTGTAATTATTTTTAAAGGTAATCACTGAGTAAATCTCTAAATAATGCCATATAAGCATAATCATTTTTTAATCTGACATTATAATATTGTGGTCTATTATCATATATAATTTTGGCTGCTGCACCTGTACTTGCAATTGGTATTATCAAAGCATTAGGATGCTTTTCTTTAAACATGTTAAACTCCTCAATTATGCCATCCATCCCACCAATAAAAATACCAGCTCTAAAATCATTTTCATTAATGAGAGCATTTCTCATTAAATCCAGGCTTTCCTTTTGAGTTTCTTTTCTTTCAGTCAATACCACATTTTCGAATGCGAAATTGTCAGGAGGAAATCTATCTTCAAAAAATAATGATTGGTAAAGTGTAACATGACTTTTTACATCAACATTAATTCTTTCTATCACAAAACGAATCAAAGGTGTTATTGACGGATGTCCGCCCCAAATAAGATGGGCTTTTGGAATTACGATAGTTGCTAATGCACGTATTGCGTCTCTTATTGAAACTATATCTGCAGAATCATAGAATTTCTTATCTCTCTCTGGATAGGGGATACTTGCAGATAAAAATATTTTCGTTAGATTTTCATTAACCATTCTTCTACATTTACGATTTTAATTGTACTTACTGGAAGATAATTGTCTAGCCAATCTAAATGTTTAATCCATTTATCTCTGATGTTTCTGTGATCAAATAACAGGAAAATACCTGCAAAATTTTTTGATGAAATTCTCGATATTAACTCTTCTGATTGGTTATAAGTAAATGCTTGTGGTACACCAACAGTTGGAATTACTACTATTTCTTTACCATCATATCGTTTTATAGTAATGAACCTTTCTGGTTGCAAGTCAGCCTTCTTACCAACTCTATTAGATGATGCAATAAATTCAGTTATAATATTGTCTTGTCTTGATGCTAGACTTCTAGCTCTTAAAGATTCAACTTGGCTAATTATTTTTGAAATTATGCTTGAGTTAAGATAACTCGTTGAATCCTTAAAAATATTGCTACCAAAATCAGAATCATTTAACTGAAGTGGAATACTTAATTCTGCATCTCTTGCAAGATTATGCGATGGCCATATAACCTGCAAAATACCAATTGACATAGAGTTGGCTTTAGCCAACTCCTGGGTTGTCCAATTACTATTTAAAAAACCAGGTGTATTTAGTAAAACAACTACGTCAGTATCAGCCATTCTATGCCAAAGCTCTTCTTGAAATGGCTCTCCAGGACGAATACTATGTGTGTCTAGGAAAACATCGAATCCACTTTTTTCTAATTGCTCAAACAATTGTATCGCAACTGTTGACGATTCCTCTCTTTTGTAACTTATGAATATTCTTCGGGAAAGTCTTAATAAACTTAGTCCTTCCAATATACAAGAAACAAGTTTCTCAATATCGTTGCTAGTTGATAATTCAAAGCCATTAACATTTTTTAATTCTTCAGGTATTTGAAGTTTAAATTTAGTAATATCAGAAGTTATAGGAAGGATTATATTCGCATCCATGATTAATTTTTCAAGCAAATCAATATTTTTGAATGAACCCGAATTACTTCCGAAATAAAGACAAACTGTTGGAGCATTTTCTTTGTACTCATTATAGAAATTATTCTCATCAATTTCTAAAATAGATTCTTTTGCTATACCAAGTTCATCAATATGGTGATACAAAGTTTCCATCACCTCTTTGTAAAAAGCATTTTCGAAACCTAATTTTATTATTTGATACTTTGTTATCATTTACAGCAGACCTAACCAAGTTTTTAGAGGTGTAATAATTCTGACTCCTTCTTTATTAATCGGTTTAGCAATGTAATAACCTTTCGGTATAATTTCATTATTATTATAGCGAGATGTTCCGTCTTCGTAATCAATGTGAGGGTAAATTTGTAAATACTCATTCCCTTTGTATTCAAAATTGTATTCTCCTTTTTCTTTAACAGGTAAAATTGCAATATGACTTTGGAATTTATGGACATCCCCTATTCCAAGCTCCCAATTACACCAATAAGACTCTATAGCTTTCGATGTAGCTAGTAAAATAAACTTGTCACAATATTTAATTATTTCTTTAATACGAGCAGCTGTTTCTCCAGTTGTTTGGTTTGGCATTTTATTATCTAAACTATCAATATATACTTTAACCCCAAGATCTTCTAAGAACTCGATTACGCTTTCAGCTTCCTTCAATTCCTGAAGGTCTTTATGCTTATGAGATAAAAATATTGTAGGTTTTGAGTCATAAGCTGTTCTTGCACTAAAAGTTTTACTTTTATTTAGTGATTCAGAAATATTTGACTTTTTTATACTATTACTTATAAAATGCCCTTTTTCAAATATCATATTTAATTAATGTGTATATAAACTATAAACCCAATTTACCTATAAAGAATTAAATATAAGAAGTGTATTGATCCAATAGCACAATAGAAAACAAGAATAAAATATTATTATTCAGACAATTAAAAGGTTACAAAAATCTGAAAAATACATAATCTGCATTAGTCAATTTTGTCGTAAATAATGCGATTTCTTAATGCATATTGGTAGAGACCTCTAGCATTTTTAGTTTGGGTTTTTACTAAAACTCTATTTCGGTGGGTTCGAACAGTGTAAACTGAAATAGCTAACATATTTGCAATTTCTTTATCAGGAAATCCTTTACATACTAATTTTAGAACTTCTAATTCTCTTGTAGTTAATAGATTTTCTTTTAATTCTTGAGTACTTAATGGTTCAAAATTTAATGCATGATTATCAATTAATTCTGCTACATCTTTAGAGAAATAGTCTCCACCAGAATTGATTTTTTCAAGTGCTACACCTATCTCACGAATCGGACTGTCTTTACTTATAAATCCTTTAACTCCAGTTTTTATACACTCTGTAATATAAGATATATTAGAGTTGCCAGAATAAATTAAAACTTTTGTTTTAGGCTTTTTGGAAATAATGTGTTTTGCCATATCTAGACCAGCATCTGATTTAAAAATTCTAATATCAATGATAGCTATGTCTACTCTGTTTGAATTCACATGAATTCTGAAGTCTTCTGGATTCTCAAATGTAACGGTAGATTTAATTAATGGATTTCTTTTTAACAAATCTCTAAGACCTGTTAATATTAATGGGTGATCATCAAGTACTACAATATTCAAATTACCTTTTACCATAATCTGCTTTTTTGAAAGTTAAGTGATAATGACAACCTTCAATTGTTTTTATACTGAATCTGCCATTTAATACTTTACATCTATTTTCAATGTTTTTTATACCATTACTTTTATCCGTAACCGAATTGACATCAAATCCAATTCCATTATCTCCAATTTTTATATTTAAGGTATCTGAATCATCTATAAAAATATTTGCATAAATATATTTAGACTTCGAATATTTAATAGAATTGTTGATAATTTCTGATATAATTCTAAATAAACTAATCTCCAAAGAGGGATTTAAAGGGGGAATTTCACATTTAATATCAAAAACACCATTATAAGATTGATACAAATTTGGGAACATTTGTATTGCACCTTTTAATCCATATTCTTTAATTTCAACAGGACTTAATTCTAAGGCAGCATTTCGAGCAGCAATACTGGCCATTTCTAATACTTTGCTAATGTGATTAATTTTCTCCTTTGTTTCATCATCTTTATCTTCAATATAAATACTTTCCAAGCTTAATCTTGAAGATGTTATTAAACCTCCTAATTCATCATGCACATCTCTAGATAGTCTTTCTCTTTCTTTCTCTTGTGCTAGTATTATTGAAGAATATAGTTCCTTGTTATGTTTCTCCTTTGCTTTATAATATTTAATTACTATCAAACCTATTCCAACTGTGATTAATATAAAAATTGAAGTTATTAAAACTATACTTAAATAGATTGATTCTTGCATTTGTAAATACTTAAAGTTATAAAACTATACAATATTAAATTTGAAAGCGATATTAATATTAAGTAAAACTGCAAATATTCTTTATATAACTCAAAGAAACTAATAAATGAATAAGTGGTAGCATTTATTAATGAGAAAATAAAAAAGCCGAAGTTTAAATATCTCAACCAAGATTTAATTTCTAGTCGGAAACCTTGTAATATATTGTTAAGAGTTATAATTAATATAATAAATTTACTTCCACCAAATAACAAATTTATTAGATTGCTTTTCACTCCAAATAATTCAATAAAAAAAATTAATACATAAATTGACAAAAAACTTATTAATATAGAATACAGTAATTTACTGTAATAATCTGAAAAATAAATAATAACAAAAATAGTTTCAAAAAGAATGAAAGTAATTCCTAGTTCACGAAAACTCTGATCTAAAATATATCGAAAATATATAGATAGAAACTCTACAAAAAAACAAACAATTAGATATAATAAAACTGGTTTCATTTCTTTAGTTTTATTATAATTCATTAATAAAACCAAAATCGGAATAAATACTAAAAAAGAAACTATTGTGTTTATTATATCTAATGTTTTTAACATGCTAATTATTCGAATTCAAAGGATTTGAGGTTGAGCATAGTGGAGGACAAGTTGTTCCTGCCTCCATCAATTCGCCATCATACAAATCATTTCCATTATTATCAACACCAACTATCACTAATTTTTTGATATCATTAGCATCAATACCATAATAAATTCTAATTCCAACGCAACCTTGCTGACTTAGTAAATCTTCCATCGCTGTTCTACCAAAATATTCACCAATTGTGTTGTCTATAACAGGTAGTCTGTCTCTAAATCTTTGTGTTAATTCAGCTGCTTCGTTTAAGCTAATTTCATGATTTTCATTTCCTGTGTAATTCATAAATATTTAATTTTTTAGTTATTCAACAAAAAAACTAAATCAGATTGAGTTAGTATATACATAATCTGCAGTATTTTTTACAGCATATTATGTATATATTTTCACAGTAAATGGCGATTATAAAAATAGCCACTAACAAACGTAAATATCTGTTAATTAATATTAAAAAGGAATTAAATTAGTGGTAATTTCTTGTGAATTTTGGGGATTTATGGTAATTAATTGGTAATCTTTCATAAATTTTAGGTAATTCCTTGCCATTCTTTCCTTAATATTTAGATAATTCATTAATTCAGACGTTAATTCGGCAGTTGTGTAAATGCTTTTACGTGCAAAAAGGTCTTTTATAAGTCCAGAAAGCTCTTCTATTTTACGGTGATCAGTATCTTCCTTGCTTTTAATTCCTAAGCTTACATGCCTCTTTAATTCTTCATCCCAACCAAATTGAATCATAGGTACTTCTAACGGACTTCCATCTCTTACTTTCAATGCTTTTACCACACTGGTATTTGAATTATCACTTTTCTCAATAGAAATTATTCCAGCTGCTTTACGTTGAATCTCTGAACCTAAGTGACCTCGTAGTTTCATTCCACTGGGACTTAAATGCAAAACACAAATTATACAAGTTTTGTAAATACCAGCAAGTCTGAATAATTCATCAACTAATTCTACCGATTGTTCTTCATCATTTACACCAGAAATCAAATCGGCTATGCCATCGATAACAACCATGTGTATTCCATTAAACTCATAGTAGAACTTATCCATACTTTGCAAAATACTTTGAAGTCTTTCTTTGCGTGACATACCTACTAAACAATATGCTTTAAAATAATTGGGCGGATAATTTAAGTTCGATCTTTTTAAAAGATGCGACATGTTTTTGTACAATTGATCTTCTGACTGTTCTGTATCATAAACAATTACTGCTTTGTTACTAGTATTATTTTGAATAGTAGTACCTAAAGTATCTATATCGGTTCCTGGTCTACATATTGCACCTGAGAGTATTCCCCCTAGGTAATTAGATTTTCCACTACCTTCCATACCTGTTATGCAAAGTAAGTTACCAGCAGACCCAACAGTTACATCATTAATTGAAATAATTGGCTCTGCTTTTAAAGGTGGATTCATAAAATCTATTTCACACGATTTCAAAATAGACATCGTTTCTTCATAGATTGAATCGAGTAATTTACAGAATAGATTCATTAACTGCTCCTTAGTATTACCTAACCTGAAGTAATCTGAAATATCTTTTGATTCTTTAGTGCCAGGTAGGGGAAGTGTTAATGAAAGGATGTTATATTCTGCTAAACTTGAGGTATGTTTTTTCATACACTCGATACCTGTTTTATCGGTATCATATAAAAGTACAATATGCTTAAATCGTGCTCGCAATCGTTTTATTATCGACTTAGAAATATTAACCGTTTCACTATTAAAACAAATGGCATTGAATCCGTTAGAGTATAAACTAAGCACATCTTTCTCTCCACCAGTAATAAAAAGGATATCACCTCTAGAAGGGAGCTGTTCTAATCCGAACACGTAATTCGGATTAGTTTCGCCAGCATATAAAAATCTAAGCTTTGATAATGGCTGGTAAATTTTTACAAATCTCTTTTGTATATAACCGAAAATCGGTTCTGAACTCCTTGAAATTAATTCGTAATTACCCCCGTTTTTATTTTTACCGGAAAATTTCTTAATCGATACTACATTAAAAAATTTCAAAGTATCGGCTGATATACCATACTGATTCCAAAATTCTAATTCAGTTTCATCAAAACTTTTGTGTTCAATAGGAATAGTAATTTCGTCTGCTTCAATATTTATTTCTTCAGTGTTGTTAGAGATAACAGCCTTCTTTTCTGAATGATTAACTATAGTTTCAGGTTTAAAACTTTGAATATTTAATACTAACCTATCATTAATTATATTTAATGTTTTATTAAAATCATTTGAATCAGAACAATTTAAGTTGTTAATTTTCGCAACTAGCTGGAAACAATCACCTGAATAATCGGTATCTCCAAAATCTTTAAACTTATAAGTATTACTTACCTTATCTAAAAATATATAGCAAGCTGCTTTAGTATCATCATAATATGGGTTCTTAAATGCTTTACCAACCTCAGTGAAATTAGGAAACAGATATGACTTAAATACTTCTAACCCACGATTAGTAGCAGCTAATATTTCATCCCTCATTACTTAATTACAATATACTTCCTGCTGTGACCTTTTTCTTTTTTTCTAAGAAAGCTCTAATATCATTTATATGAAACCTGAGTTTTCTATTGTATTTAAAGCATTCTATCTCTTCTCGTTCTAAATAGGTGAATAGTGTTCTTCTGCTGATACCAATAAGTTTACAAGCCCCAGCAACATCAACATACTCATCTTCCATTTGTGCTTTTGGACTGTAATATTTCATTTTTTCTTCGAGCTGATCAAACCTTTTCATCAAATTTCTGAAGGCTTCAGATTCCATTGTAATAACTTCCATAACCGCATATTTTATAATGCAAGTTTATGCGAAGGCTGCAAAAAAAACATTCCACTAGAAATTCTACTGGAATGTTTTTTTATACAATAACTTGATTATAAATCTCTTTCTTTTATTTTTTGAAATGCACTTTCTAACTCTCTGAATAATGGAGTATTCGTTTTACGATTTTTTACTGCTTTTAATGTACCATATGGGTCGGCTACCTCAACACCAAATGACCAGCTAAGGAATTCTAATAAATCAACAAAAGTTAGTGTGGCATCTTCTCTTGCAAAAGCATTTGATTCATTTAATGCTGAAATTAGAGTGATAAATTCAGCTTTACTTTTTGTCCACTTGATTAATGGTTTATCATTCCCTTCTGGGAATAAAGCTAATTGACTTTTATTTATATGATTTTTAGTTGTCGGGATTTTAGTTTGATTATCAGTATTGTTATACTTTTGAATTAGCCTAATTCTGTGATTGAAATAGTTCAAAAGATTTTCTGTAAGTAAGTTCTGAACCTTAAAGAAATCTAGCACTTTAGCTCTAAATAATTCTTCAGAATCAAATGGGAAATTATCAATAGAATCTACTTCCAATCTATTAATTAACAATTTGGTATCTGATGGAAAGTAAAAGCTTTTAAATTCTTTGACTTCATATTTAGCATACTCTAATTTCCTATAGCTTTTCTCTAACTCAGTGTTTCTTATATAAGTATCAAAATATGTAGTACATTCCTTGAATTTAGATTTAAGGAAATTGTAATATTCAAATGGATCAGAATATTCATTAAATTGAATATCCGCACCTAAGTCAAATTCGAACAAATTTATTTTTCTTCTGGTTTTTGTTTTTCTGATTTTTGTTTTTGCTTTTTTTAACTCGTCTAGTGTTTTTGTTAATGGCATTGGGAGCTGTTGTTAAATTTTCCGCAAATAACGTTAAATGAGCATAAATTTTAAAATTTATAGACTGAAATTATGATTGGTTTAAATCACTTGGCAATACGGCAATGTATATATACATATACATTGCCATATTGCCAGATAGCGATGATTCGAGATTTCAAAATTCAATGAATATAACTAGCTAATTTTCAAGTAAATTATTGTTGATAAAAATTTATGACTTAGAATTGAATATTAACCTATAAGTATTTATGTTTGCAATAGAATGCAAAACGGTGCTATTCAAATAAACCCCTTTTTGAAAAGACTCGTACCATTCTCGTGACCCCTAAGTGCAGTTCATTAACATAGGTATTAAATATCAATCGATTACATGAGGTAGTTCGACTCCCTCCAGCTCCACAAAAAACAAAAGCTTTTAGTTTGAAACTAAAGGCTTTTGTTTTTTTCGAAAGGCCGATAGGTTGAAAATACGTAAAACCGAAAATCCGATCCTTTCAATTTTAGCTTGCTTTTTTAATCAGAATATTGTGTATCATTTTCGTATCATTGCGTATCAATACGTATCATAACTGATATATTAACAGCTTTATGAACTATTTATTTAGGCTATCAAATAAAGAATTAATTTGTCCACTTGATAACGAGTAATGAAGATATGCACTTGGCAATCGCGCATCAAAAAATCATTACAAAGAGATTTGTTAGTGTTTTGACTAATATAGTGTTTAACGAAGTATACAAAAACTTTAAGAGCATACGACAATACGATTCTAGGATTCTGCGAATTTCGAATTTTCGGACTTTCGGCCTATCGGACTTTCGGAATATAATTCAGTCCATTCCAAAACGCAGAATCTGGTTCAAAATTCTGCTCTTTTTTGAAGCTGGTATTTATAATTGATTTTGTATTGTTCTCAAGTTTCTGAATATTTTTAAACTCATAATTATGTACAAACATAATTTTCTCGTTGTTGGTAAGATCGTAATTGCGCGACCATTCTTTTATATGACTCAGAAAGTAATGATTGTTTAGTTTGGTATAAAAAAACTCTTTTTTGATTTTTATTTTTTTATCAATAAAAAGTTCAGAACTAAAATAAAGTAAACAGAAATTGTTTTTATGTATGTATAAAATTCCTTTACGATAGTCGTTTTTACTGGTATCTCCGGCATAGCTTATTTTGTAATACTCTTCTTCTTCATAAATTAAATCGCCGAGAAAGGTAAAGTGTAAATCATTTATATTTTTTTTATTGATGATGCCAAACTTGAATTTTTTCTGTGCCGAAGCATACAATTCATAAGCTAACATCCACCTAATTTCCCAATTACCTTCTTTTATAGCTTTATCATAATATTTATTTTCAACACTATTGAACCGCGTTTTAATATTTTTTATACCCGGTTGATCACCCAATAGCTGGTAAACCTTAGAATAATATTCTGTACTATACAAAAATTTACCATTGGCATCTGTTTGGTGTTTTCTATAAAAAACTTCATAATTAAAAGGTTCCGAATATAAATTTTTATTAAAACCATTTAAACAATTGGCTACAATTGTTTTGGTAGAAAGCTCTTTTATTTCAACCTGGCTTATGTTTAAAACACTTGCTTGTAAAGCAACTGTTAGTTCTATGCATTCTTTTAATTGAATTATTTTGGTATCATAGCCAATGGATTTAAAACTAATGTTTAAAGGGAAATTTGCAGTTCGTAAATCTATTTCGAAATACCCATTTGCATTAGCCATTGCTTGTTGAGTAAACCCATTTGCATCGTTCAAATAAATAGTAACATATGGAATTTTAAGGGAGGTTTTACTTTCTTTGATATTGCCTTTGAGTAAACATGCAAAGCTATTGCCGCAAACAAAAAGCAACAAAAAACAAACGAGTGGAGTTCTTCTTGAAAGCAAATTACGTGATATCATGCTGCTTAAATTTTCGAATTCTTTAGAATCAATTTACGAATTAAATCTAATAAAATTGCATTAGCCAATTGCTTACTCCAATCCTCATTGCGTACTCCCCGCTCCGAGTTCCCTGCTCCCCGCTCCTTACTCGACTCTCAACAACTTTCCCCCCTGCTCCACAAACCGTCCCACTTCCCACATCTCTGCTCCCAGCTTCCATGCTCCTTGCATTAGCTCTTCTTGCTTACCAGCTTCTACTGCTATAAGTAGGCCCCCATTCGTTTGCGGGTCGGGCAAAACAGAAAAACTTTGCTTCTGATCTATGCCTTCGACAATAGAAGTTTTAGGCAGGTAAGCATTCCAATTTCTAAAAGTAGCATCAGGTAAAATATGCTGATCTATGTATTCTTGGGTTTGGCTAAGTATTGGCAATTTGCTAAAATCTAATTGTATACTCAATCCTGCTCCCTCTGCCATCTCTATCGCATGTCCCATTATTCCAAAACCTGTTACATCTGTCATGGCGTTAATATATTTTTGTGTACCGAAATATTCGCCTACAGAATTTAAACTACACAAAGCATTTACTAATACTGCTTCGTGTTCTTTTTTTAATACTCCTCTTTTTTGTGCGGTGGCCAAAATGCCAACTCCCAATGGTTTGGTAAGCATTAATACATCGCCTACTTTTGCTGTACTGTTTCGTTTTACGTTCTCTATGGCTACCATTCCGTTTACCGATAATCCAAAAAATGGTTCGGCAGAATCAATCGTATGCCCGCCAGAAATTACTATGCCTGCCTCTTTACATATTTCTTTGGCTCCAGCCATTACTTTAGCTGCTAATTCTGCAGGTAATTTATCTATTGGCCAACCCAGCAAAGCGATGGCTGTTATTGGCTTTCCGCCCATTGCATACACATCACTTATGGCATTGGCAGCTGCAATTTTTCCGAATGTAAATGCATCGTCAACAATCGGCATAAAAAAATCGGCAGTCACTAATAAAGCCATTCCATTATTCAAATCGTATACCGCGGCATCATCATTGCTAGCATTTCCTACCAATAAATTTTCTTGCACAATTCCATCCACCCTACTATTCGATAATATATTTTCTAATACACTCGGCGCAATTTTACATCCACAGCCAGCGCCTTTCGCATATTGTGTTAACTTAAATTCTTCCATCAATTGTTATTTTTTTCTAATACACTTTTTGCATTTTCTGCAATATTTATAGTGTCTGCATTCACTATTTTTCCAACTCTATTAGATCGGCTCGAAGCTACTAAATATTGTCGATCATAATACTTCAACAACAAGTCGAATGCCGCATAAACATTCTCTTCTTCTAAAAAACTAATTGCATTTTTTGTTTCTAAACCTCCTAATTTTCTTTGTATACGTAACACCGCATCTATTAATTCTTGTTTAGTAAATTTTCCATAATGCTCCACAATAAAATTTAAACGCTGCTCAAATGGTATTTGTAAAACATATAATGAAGAGGCAATAATGTTTTCAAACAATGCTTTCGGAATGTTTACTAATCCTATTCGCTGACTTTCATTTTCCAACCATATTTTGTGTTCTTGATGAAGTACTCCATCTTCATTAATTTGAATATACTCCAACAATTCTTTGTGCAAATTATTTTCGAACTGTTCTTGTGTGGGCTGCGTGGGCAAGCCTAATGCACCAAAACTCGAACCTTTATGGGAGGCTAGTCCTTCTAAATCTATTACCGCTTCTCCTCTTTCTTTAAATGCCAATAATACTTCGGTTTTAGCACTTCCGGTATATCCGCCCAACACATTAAATTTAATAGGAAGTGTAAAACTTTGTAATACCAATTGCCTATAAGCTTTGTATCCACCATCGATTAAAATTACCTCAAAGCCATAAAAATCGAGCAACCAAGCCATGGCACCGCTGCGCATTCCTCCACGCCAACAATGTACCAACACTTTTTTATCACTTGTAATTGCCAATTGTTTTTCAACCAATTCTATATGCTTTGTTAAATCTGTACCAAAATAGTTCAATCCGATCTTAATGGCATCTTGCACACTTTTTTGTTTGTAGGCAGTACCAATTTCTGCACGCTGCGAATCCGTAAAAATGGGCAAGTTAATGGCATTGGGTATGTGTGCATGTGCGTATTCTGATGGGCTTCTTACATCAAACAATGGATTTGTTTTGGCAAGGGCTAAAACCTCTTGTATGGGTAATTTTTGGATCATTTGCCAATTTACAGAATCTCCTCAACATTCCTTTTAATAGTTTCAGATATCTTATCAATCGGTAAATCGTTCTCATCTGTACCAAACGGATCTTCTATTTCTTCTGCAATTAATTCTAAACTGGCTAATACGTAAAAAATAAATGCCACTACAGGTATTACGAAGTAACCCAATAAAAAAACATATCCAAGTGGTAGAGTTACCACATAAATAAAAATAAATTTCTTTAGAAATGCTGAATAGGAATATGGAATGGGTGTGTTTTTTATTCGTTCGCAAGCACCACAAATATCGTTGAGCGATTGCACTTCTCCATTTATAAATAATAATTGCTCTTGCGATAACTTACCATGACGAACTAAGTTTTGTAATCGTTTATTTATGATGAGTGAAACTTGATTGGGTAAATGTTTGGTATGGTCTACTTTTTCATCCTCACTCTCCGCTTCAAATAATTCTAATTTGGTTTCTTCCGATCGTAAATGATTTTTTAATGCCGATGCAAATGCTGGAATTGTTTTTTTGAAAAAACTTCTATCCACTGTATTATCTGGTGCCAATATTGCCGACATTTTAATGGCCAAGCCTCGCGAATTATTTACCAATGCTCCCCATTGTTTCCGGCCTTCCCACCACCTATCATAAGCTGTATTGGTTCTAAACACTAACAACATCGATATTACAAATCCCAACAAGCCATGCATTACAGTTATGTTTTTGAGATGCGAATTTTCACTCAAATTCAAAAACTTAATTTCTATGTATGCCACTATAAAGGAATATACACACATCATTACAATGGCATAAAATAAAGTTCGTATGGTATCCGATTTGTGGAATTTGAAAATAAATCCCATCCAATCTTTAGGGTCGTTTTTAATCATAGTCGAAGATAAGGAAAATAGTTGTTAGTCGTTAGTCGTTAGTCTTTAGACAATAAACTCGCCTAGTACGGTCTAACGACTAGTGACTAGAGACTAGTGACTAGTATGCAACATTTCCGATAGTAACCCCTTAGTTACAATTTCGAAAGAGAAGATTCGTTACCTTAGATTATTCATCTAACAAAAAAATTTATACGCATGAAAAAAATTGTTCTACTGCTATTGCTTGGAATATTGTCGTACCAAACAAAAGCACAAAACCCCGAAGCGAAAGGTATTATAAGAGGTACCATCGTCGATTCATCTAGCAACCAAAAATTGTCGTATGCTACCATCACCATTAAACTAGAAAACATTAGTAATTTAAGAACTACCTTGAGTAAAGAGGATGGCTCTTTTATTTTTGAAAAAATTCCGACAGGGAAACATCAACTAAGTATTTTAAATGTTGGGTATAAAAAAATTACCAAAGACATAGAAATTACAGAAAATAATTTGAATGTAAATATCGGAACAATACTGTTACCAACACAAGGAAACAATTTACAAGAAGTAGAAATTACTACCGATAAAGCCCTTGTAAAACAAGAGGTCGACAGAATTTCTTACGATGTACAATCGGATCCGGAGAGTAAGTTTCAAACAGCCTTAGACATGCTCAGAAAAGTGCCCTTAATAAGTGTAGATGCGGATGATAATATACAAGTAAAAGGCAGTGGAAATTTTAAAGTACTTATTAACGGCAGGCCTTCTTCTTTGGTAGCTCGTAACCCACGCGATGTGTTTAAAGCCATGCCTGCAAGCAGCATTGTAAAAATTGAAGTAATTACCAACCCTCCTGCAAAATACGATGCAGAAGGTTTGGCTGGCATCATCAATATTATAACCACCAAAAAATTAGAATCGGGTTATAATGGTTCAGTAAGTTCAAGATATAATTTCCCTTGGGGGCCAGGCATGAGTGCATCATTAACCCTCAAGAAAAACAAATTTGCCATGAGTGCCTATTATGGCAACGGTTACCAAGACATCCCGGAAACAGGTTTTAACTCTAGTAGAGTTGGAATTTTACAAGAAACTACCTTATTGCAAAACGGTACAAATAAAAACTTCTGGTTTTGGCAATACGTAGAATCTGAAATGAGTTATGAATTTGATACACTAAATTTGTTAACCGCAACCATTGGCACCAACCCTGGCTATGGTAATACTAAAAGCACCCAAAGCAGTACACTCTATGGTTCTACAGGAACTTTAGATCAATATTTTATACTCAATAATGAAGGAAAAAACGATTGGTCAGGAACCGATATTGGCTTAAATTTTCAACATGGTTTCAAAAAAAATAAAGATCAATTATTAACGCTTTCTTATAAATATTCGCCAAGCACCAACGGCAATGAAAACAATGTGAGCACTAGCCAAAATATAAACTTCAATTTTAACCCTTATAAACAAAACAACGAATCGGGTACAAATGAACAAACTTACCAAATGGATTACGTACACCCTTATAAAAAAGTAGATATTGAAGCAGGTGTAAAAGCAATATTAAGAAATAATTTCAGCGAATACTCTCAACATAATTTTGATCCCACGGTAAATGATTATGTGTACGATTCTGCAAATAGTAATAATTTCAACTATCAACAAAATGTATATAGCTTTTATAATTCGTATAATTTGAAATTAGAAAATTGGGGAATAAGAGCAGGGGTACGATTAGAGCGTACCACGGTTGATGCCAATTTTGAAACCACTGCCACTAAAGTAAAACAAGATTATACCAATGTAATTCCTTCTATTTCTGTACAGCGTAAATTTAAAGACATGAGTAGTTTGAATTTAGGATATACACAACGTATAGAGCGACCAAGTATTTGGGAACTAAATCCATTTATCAATCAAACGAATCCACGATTTATAAGTTACGGAAATCCAAATTTAGAAGCTGTGCTTACCAATAATTTTGAAGTTGGATACAGTACCTTCAAAAAAGGAAGTATTAATGTAGGAGCAAGTTATTCGTATGCAAATAATACCATACAAAGTGTAACCTCTCTAGGTGCCGATACAATTAGTAGAGATACGTATGAGAATATTGGAAAAGATAAGAAGTTAGGCTTCAACGCTAATATTAGTTACCCTTTCAGCAAAAAACTAAGTGTAAATTTTAATGCCTTGCTTTCTTATATATGGATAGAAGGAACCTATAATTCGCAATTTTTTACAAACGAAGGATTCCAAGGAAATGCATTTGCATTTGCAAGTTATACCTTACCAAAAGACTTCAGAACACGTGTAAACGTTGGGTATTACAGTCCATGGATACAATTACAAGGCCAATCAAACGAATTTGTGTATTCCTCTTTCAGCGTATCCAAAGATTTTCTGGATAAAAAACTAACAGTTACTGCACAAATTAGTAACCCTTGGAAAAAGTTTAGAGATTGGAAACAAGATTTTAATACTTCACAATTTACTCAAACCAGTAATTTCCAAAACTTCTATCGTAATTACGGTTGTAGCATAAGTTATAGATTTGGCAAACTTGATGGTGGTGTAAAGAAAAACCAACGCGGCATAAGTAATGATGATGTGAAAGGGAAAAGCGGTGGCGGACAAGGGGGATAGTTCGTGTGCTCGTGTGTTCGTTTGCTCGTATGCTCGTATGCTCGTATGCTCAAAGCCGAAAACTTGCTAATAATTTAAAACATTATATTTGTGTTTAATTAAAAGATAGCACACTTTTCCACATGAGCATACGAGCATACGAACAAACGAGCACACTAGCATTCGGTATTAAAAACTGCGACACCGTAAAAAAAGGACTTACTTATTTAGAAACGCATAACATTCCTTACGAATTTCATGATTATAAAAAACTGGGAATAGAGGCTTCAAAAATTAAAGAGTGGACGAAAATTGTACCATTAGAAAGGTTAATAAACACGAAGGGTCCTACTTACAGAAATTTATCGGATGGAGATAAAAAGAAATTAGAGAAAATTTCTACAGCACTTGCCGTAATGCAAGCAAACACAAGCGTCATCAAACGTCCCTTGATAGAACACATGGGGAAAATTATACTCGGATTTAATGAGGAAGAATATTCACAGTTCTTCAAAAAATAAGGCTTAACGATACTTAAATCGCACAAAAAAATTATTAAATTATTTCTGTAACTAAACAAAATTAGCGCCGTAAATATATTCAAATCCAAAAGGTAGGGTATGAAATATTTGAAGTTGGCACTAATTGGTTCGATAGCATTGCTGGGACTCGCATTTAAACCATCAAAAGAAATAAAAAAACAATTCGGCTTTCAAGAAATAACTACGCTTAAAGAATTAGAGTGTCGCGAATCTTTTTCATTCTCTATTATTTCAGACAATCACGGCGCCAGCCCTATGAATAATATACGCATGGCAAAAATGAATAAGTGGATAAAAAACTCTGAAGATGCTTTTATATTAGGAGTTGGAGATCATTTACAAAAAAATGAAGAAAACGATTTTTTACCTTTTTTAATTCGCGATGAATGGTGGCGAAACAATTTTTACCCAACCATTGCTGATGCAGAAAACGAATACTTTGGAACCGGGCAAGACGATTGGGGCAGTGGGGCAAAGTTCTTGCGCATATTAGGTGTTGATAAAAGATCGAATGTTAAAATGAATGCAAATGGTGCAGAGTATTATGCACAAATGAATGTAAACGGAATTACCGTTCATTACATCGTATTGCATTTTCCAGACAACCCTTACAACCAAGAAATCGCATTTCCTAACAGCAGTAAAAACTACTTAATAAAAACCTTAAACAGCATTCAAAAAACAGAGAAAGATATCATCATCGTTTCTGCTCATTCTATGTATGGTTCATGGATTGATAATTTAAGTCTGGAGCAACAAAAAATAGTAACCAAAAAATGTGATTTATTATTGGCAGGAACTACCCATTATTTCGAACGTAGAGTGTTAGAAGAATCAGAAAACACTGGCCCGTTAATGATTTCGTGTGGATCTGTAAACAATGCACGTTGGGGATGCAACAACGGTTTTGTACAAGTACACGTGGTACAAAATCCATTTGCATTAGTAGTACAATATGTAAATACAGACGATATCGAAAATAAATTACAAGATAGCCCCTACTCCTTTGTAAAATATATAAACGGTGGTGTATATCCGCTTAGTTTCCCTAAAACACTACCTAGCCAAATGGTAGCGCAATCCTATTAAAACTCTTCTGCCCTGCATTGGTGCATATCCGTAAGTAGTATCAAACGTATAATTATTTGGGTTGTTTACATTCACACTTTTATCAAAAGGATCGTTCGCTCGCATAATCGGATTAGATGGTAAAAAATTGAATATATTTTTTACAGCAACATACACATCTAAATTTTTAATACTCGTATTCGTAATTTGTACTTGGTGTATAAAATACCAATCAGAATATTCTGGCCTAAAATCATTAGGTAAAATGGGTAAACGCATTGGGCTATAACCAACTACTTGGTAATCTACTTTGGTTTTTAACCTAGGTAGGTCGTAAGTTAAATTCAAATTTGTATTTAACCTAGAGCTAAACATTAATGGAATCTTAGCGCTAATACTGTCTCTTCTATTTTCAAAAGCATCTAAAAAGGTAAAACCAATTTGTAAATTCCAATTACTTTCGGTTTGTAAATCGAAACGCAAATTTGCACCTCGGCTAATTACATTTCCATCTAAATTTTTATAAATAATTAAATTAGGATCAATGTCGTAATTCGCCTGAATTCTATTAAAGAAATAACTATAAAAAAAATGAATTTCTGTTTTCAAGGTTGCCTTAGTAAGCAAAGAAAAATGATCGATAGAGAAAAAAGTATTAATAGAACTTTCTGGATTAAGTGCTTCCGTAATTTTTATTTTACGATCGCCTGTTAAAGCAGCATGGTCTTCGGTAAAAACATTTACCACCCTAAAGCCTCTGCCCATACCCAATCTGTATTGAGTTTGCTCGCTTTTTTTAAATTGAATAGATAAGCGAGGCGAATGTATTAAGCCATGGTCTTTTTGTAAATCTGTTCGCCAAGCCGCTAAGGTTTTCCATTGTTTATTCCATGCTCGTTCTTGTTGAATAAAAACTCCAGGCATCACTTCTACTTGCGCTTGTGTAAACAAGCTATCCTCAAGTTTTCTTGTTAAAATTGTATTATCATCATAATGCTGATATTTGATAGATGCCCCAATCTCGTATTCATTTTTATTTTGTTGATGTCTGTAAATACCTTGTAAAAACCCAGTATGTTGCACTGCATCAAATATTGTTTTACCATAAAAAGATTGTTGCTCGTGGTAAACATAAGAACTTTGTATTTCTACAGGTACTGGTAAAGGTAATAACCAACTTTGTATCAATTCTATTCTATTGGTTTCAATGCTTTCGCCATATATAGAATCTGTTCCACTCCATCTATCGGTCCAATTTAATTGCCCTCCCCAACGATTTTCTTTGTACAGCCTCAAGCCTATTTGATAAGGATGCTCTCCATTTCCTATTTTAATTTTATTAAAAACAGAAATTCTATTTTGCATCGCAATGTCTGTAAATCCATCTCCATTTACATCATAAGGTTTATTATAATTAAATAAACTGATGCTACTTAATGCCGAAATATTTTTTCTGAGTTTCCATCTAAACGCAATTTCATTATTAAACTCTAGCATGCTCGAAACATTTGTTTCTAAAGAAAGCACATCACCAGAGTTTGTTTTTTTGGTAATGATGTTGATAACACCTGCCATGGCTTGCGAACCATACAAGGCGGTAGCCGGGCCTTTAATTACTTCTACCCGCTCTATCATACTCAATGGAATTCCACTTAAGCCATAAATAGAGGAGAGGCTACTCACTATTGGCATTCCATCTATCAAGATGGCAGTGTAAGCTCCTTCCATTCCATTCATATGTATGTCGCCAGTATTGCAAACAGAACAATTTATTTGAGGGCGTAAGCCTGTAATTTGTTGTGTAGCATCTAACAAATTATTAACTGCAGATTTTTTAAAGAAATGTGCTTGGTAAGATTCTATAGGAATTGGACTATCGATCTTACGCATTTCTTTCATTTTACCAGATATAACCACTTCTTCGACGTTTATTTTTCGTTTTAGAAGAGAATCTTTCTTTTGAGCTATACTTGGAATAGCTAAAAGCAATGCTAAAAAAGGGAGTACTAAGTTTTTCACGCACAAATATATAATTATTTTAGATTAGTCTAAAAATAATTGATATACTTACCTAATAAATATAAAAATTGGATTATTAACATGTTTTAGGCACATTTGTGTATGCGATTTCTATTCTTTTCATTATTTATTCTTGGAATATCTTATAATTCATGGGCTCAAGTAAATCGCCCTGAGCTTATGGAAGGAGATTTAGTTTTTCAGGATTTAGATTGTGGGCCTTTGTGCGATGCCATAGAAGCGGTTACCGAAGGCTATCAAGGCAAAGATTTTTCGCATGTGGCCATTATTGTAAAAATTAAGGAGGAGTTAAGAGCAGTAGAAGCAATAGGCAGCCATGTAAAAAGCACCTCCATAGATAGTTTGTTTTTGCGTTGCCCCAACCCCGATAAATACTTGGCCATGCGTTTAATTCCTGAGTATAAATACTTGATAAAACAGGCCAGCGAATACGCCATAAGCACAATTGGGAAGCCCTACGATGATCGATTTATAATGGATAACGATTCTTTGTATTGCTCAGAATTAATATACCACGCCTTCGAATCACATAAGAAAAATTCCAAGTTGTTTTATTTACAACCCATGACCTATAAAGATCCACGTAATAAGCAGTTTTTTCCAGCCTGGGTAGAGTATTACAAATCTTTACAATCCTACATTCCAGAAGGATTAATGGGTATAAACCCTGGATTAATCTCTAGATCTCCCTTTTTACAAGTTATTAACACTAAATAAATCGTTATTTCTGGGCATTTGTGGATATTTTAATGAGTTTTAAACAAGCTCCATTATATAAAAACACATAGATTTGAACGTTATAAATAGAATTTGTGAAAAACATGGTTTTAAAAAAGAAACTATCCATATACCTCTTCTTATTTTTTTGCTCGACATTTGCTTTTGCACAAGAGTCGGCGAAATTTAAAGAAATAGATAAAGAATTTAGGCAAGGTTTGCATTTGTACGATTTACAACAGTTTAATGCAGCCTACCATAGCTTCGAAAAAGTAAACGAAGACCTCATTAAAAACGCAAATTTGTATTTAAGTGATGATGCCAAACAAATGCTGGTGCATGCTCAATATTACATGGCTATTTGCGATTTAGAATTGTACCATCAAGGCGCAGAAAATAAATTGATGGCATTTGTAGACAGATACCCAGAAAACCCTTTGTCTAAAACCGCTAGTTATGAGTTAGGTAGTTTTTACTATCGCCAACGAAACTTTGCTAAAACCATAGAATGGTATCAGAAAACGGATGTAACTTTATTAGGTAAAGCCATTAAAAACGAATATTATTTTAGATACGGTTACTCTTTGTTTGAAACGGATAAGTTTGAAGAAGCTAGCAATCAATTTGAAAAGTTAATTGATAAAAACAGTAAGTACTCCTACCCTGCTGCTTATTATGATGGGATCATACAATACAATGCTAAAAACTATTCGGATGCATTAACTCGATTTGAATTTATAAAAGCGTCTAAAACTTATGCAGATATAGCACCCTACTACATTTGCAAAATTTACTATGAGCAAAAAAATTACACAGCGGCGTTAAATTCGGTTGCTGAAGCAATTCAAAATCCGAATGCAAAAAACATAAACGATATTTATTTAATTGGTGGAGCCAGTGCATTTATTTTAAAAGATTGGACTAAAACGGTAGAGTACTATGAGTTGGCAGCTAAAAAATCGAAATTGAATGATTTAGCAAGTTACGAAATTGGTTATGCATCATTTCAAACTCAATTGTATCAAAAAGCAATTGATTATTTAAAAACCATTGCCGATAAAAAAACAGCATATACTCAACACGCTTTATACATTATTGCACAAAGTTTTTATCAATTAAAAGATAAACCATCGGCACGTAATGCATTTGGTAAAGCAGCGAAATTAAATCAAGAGAAATTTTTAAGCTCCTCTTCATTACTAAACTATGCGAAGCTATCTTACGAATTAAATTTTTACCAAACAGCAATTGAAAGTTTTCAAGATTATATAGATGAGTACCCAGACTCTGCTGATGCAGAAGATGCACAATCGCTATTAGGCGAAGCACTATTGTATACTCGTAATTATAAACTAGCCATAGAAATTTTGGATAAAATACAACCAAGATCTAAACGTGCAAATTTGGCTTTACAAAAAGTAAGTTACTTTAGAGGCATTGAGTTGTTTAATGAAGGTAAACATCAAGAAGCTATTAAATTATTTAACCAATCGCTCAGCAACCCATTAGATAAAAGCATACAAACCTTTGCATGGTATTGGAAAGCGGAGAGTTATTACCAATTGAATAATTACGATGAAGCATTAAAATATTTCTCATTATACGAGCAATCCGACATTCAATTTAATAATGAATTAAATTCGGCTGTAAACTATCAATTGGGCTATACCTATTTCAAGAAAGAAGAATATAAATCTGCAATCGTTTATTTCGATAGATATTTAAAATCTGAACAAAAGTTAGGCAGCACTCAAAATCCGAAACGATATAACGATGCTATACTTCGCTTAGCTGATGGTTATTTTATGATTAAGGAATATGATAAAGCTTTATTTAATTACAATAAAATAATTAACGATAAACTTTCTGGTTCCGATTATTCTTTGTTTCAGAAAAGCATGATTTTAGGTTTACAAAATAAACAGAACGATAAAATTGTAACCTTAAAACAATTGTTGAGTAATTATCCGAATTCAACTTATGGTGATGATGCAACTTATGAAATTGGAACTGGTTATTTTGTAATGAATAACATACCAGATGCTATACAGTATTTTTTATTGGTAATACAGAAATTCCCGAACAGCAGGTTTGTGGCAAAGAGCAGATTAAATTTAGGTTTAATTTATTACAACGAATCTAATGATGAGAAAGCTACAGAAATGTACAAGGCTATTATTACAGATTACCCTGGATCTGAAGAGGCAAAAGAGGCATTGTTGGCTATTAAGAATATTTATGTGGATGCAGGTAATGCAGATGGGTATTTGAACTATGTGAAAACATTACCCTTTGCGAGTGTAAGTTCGGGTGCGCAAGATTCTATTACCTACCAAGCTGCAAACAACAGGTATTTAATTGGCGATTGTGAAAATGCAATAAACGGATTTAATAATTACATCGAACGTTTTTCAACTGGTTCATTTATTTTAGAAGCACATGCAAACAGAGCAGAGTGTTTTATGAAAACCAAAAAAGATAAAATGGCTTTAATAGATTATGAGTATTTAGTAGCAAATTCTAATCCTAAATATTTAGAACGATCGTTAGTACAATCTGCACGAATAAATTTCAAACTAAAAGAATACGAAAAAGCAGCCAAGTTGTATACTAGTTTAGAAGCGCAAGCAGAATTTAAAGACAATTACTTAGAAGCCATTTCTGGTGCACTAAAATCATACGCCGCCTTAAATGATTCTACAGGTATTATGAAATACGCTCAACAGGTACTACTAGTTGAAAAATCGAGCATCGAAGATCAATACTTAGCAAACCTATATTTAGGCAGGTATTATTTCAGCATAAATAATATAGAAGAAGCCGATAATTATTTTAGAGCAGTAGCTAAATTAACCAAAACAGAATACGGAGCAGAAGCTAAATACATGCTCGCACAAATATTGTTTATAAAAGGGAAATACTTAGATGCACAACAGGCTTGTTTTGATTTAAGTAACCAAGTGCCAGCATATGAATTTTGGGTAGCTAAAGGCTTTATTATTTTAGCAGAAACCTATGCCAAATTAGGAAACGATTTCCAAGCAAAAAGTACACTCGAATCTATTATTGATGAATACAGCATAGAAAACGACGGAGTAGTTGAAGAGGCAAAAAAGAAATTAACAGAACTTACACAGCCAAAATAACATGAACAGAAAATACATATACATACTGTTGGCTGTAGGATTAATAAGCACTAACAGTATTGCACAACGAAATTTATCTGAAGAAGTAAACGTAGTAAGGCAATATAAACCGATACTAGCAGAAGCTGTAAAAGTAACTGCCAACCCAGAAATAAAAGTAGAAGAACAAGGTAAAGAAACTCCAACCTACAATTTTTTGTCGCACAGAATAGATAGTTCTATGAAAGTAAGTGCAGCACAAATTGAGAAGATGAAAAACGAAAGCATTGCAAAGCTTTATAACCATTACATACGTGTGGGTGCAGGCAGTGCCAGAACAACTTATTTTGAAGCATGGACAAACAATTTGCGTTCTAAAGAATGGGTGTTGGGTGCGCATTACAGACATCAAGCACAAGCCGGTAGTGTAAAAAACATGGCTTATAGCGACAATACCATTGAAGGTTATGCGAAAAGAATTTATGCAAAGCAAAATATTAGTTTAGGGTTAATGTATGATAGAGATGTAAATCATTTCTATGGATACGACCATTCGCTGGTATCTTACGAAGCAAAAAAAGTTCGTCAGAATTATAATTTATTTGGCATTCAGTCTGAATTAAAATCTAATCTACAAGCTTTTAATTCTTTGTCGTACATAGGTAACTTCGACTTTTATACGGTTAACGATCGTTTTGATGCAAAAGAAAACAGGTTTGCTTTAAGCAGCACTGCTAAGTACAAAGAGTTTAAAACTAAAGTAGGTGTAGATGTTGCCAATTTTGAAGATTCATTGAGTTCTAAAAATAATTTGTTTTACATAGAGCCCAGTATACATTTAAAAGAAGCGGGCTTTAATATTGAAATTGGTGCTGCATTATACCAAGAATTTGGCGATAATAATTTGTTCCATATCTATCCGAATGTGGCTATTAATTATAGATTAGAAGAGTTAGATGCTATTGTATATGCTGGCTTAAATGGTAGAGTAAAGAAAAATAGTTTACGCGATTTTTATAATGAAAATCCATTTATTGGAGACGACATTCGAATGTTAAACACCAACGAAAAAATAAATTTATTGGGTGGTATTAGAGGTAAAATAGATTTAAAAAACACTTATCAAGTTAACGTATCATACAAATCTTTATCGCGAGCGGTTTACTTTGTAGCAAACAACGATGCTTATAGAACGTATGATGTAGTGTATGATGGACCAGATGCCTCACAAACCAACATTGACTTGAACTATACCCACCAAAGTTCAGAGAAACTAAGGATTTTTGCTGGTTTTGAACATACCTTTTATAATGTGGATACTATTAAATTTGCTTGGCATAGGCCAGCTAGTATTTTTAGGTTAGGTACCAATTATAACATTGCGAATAAGTTTTTAATAGACGCACAATTATTTTCGTACTCTAAAATGCAAGGCCGAGAAGTGAACGGAAATGCAAAAAGCATTAAAGGTGGAGTTGATTTAAATTTGGGCATAGACTACCGATATTCTAAAATCATTTCGGTATATTTAAATTTAAATAACGTATTGAATTACAAACGAGAAACGTTTAACTATTATAATGGACTTGGCTTCCAAGCATTGTTAGGTGCTAGTTTCCGGTTTTAAACTAATGCTATGAAAAAATCATTATTTAAGTATGTACACGAAATATTGTCGCAAAAAGAATTAATAATTGTGCCCAATTTTGGTGCTTTTGTACTTCAAAAAACGACCACTTTTTTAAACGATGGAGAGTACATCTCTATTATATTTAGTGCTCAACAACAAAATGATGATGGTGTGTTAACGAAACACATTTCGATGCAAAACAATTGTTCGGAAGAAGATGCAGAAGAGTTCATAGAATCATCATTAGAAGAAATATATAATACCATAAATGATACAGGGACCTTTACCGTAGAGGGTATTGGCGAGTTTAGAGCAATAAATGAACGCATCGTATTTAAACCATTTGATGAACAATTTTTACTGAAGGCAGAAGAACCTATTGCGGTAAAAGAAGAAATAAAACCAATAGTAGAAGAAGTAAAACCAGTAGTTGAGATTCCTGAAAAAAAGATTGAAGCTGAACCTTCAACGATAAAAGAAACTTCATCTGAAAAAATTGACATTGAAACAATACGTCAAACTTATTTAGAACGAAGTGCTGCAAATAATGCAAGTGCAGAGAAAAATAATACACCAGCTCAAGCAGCTCCTATTGCTCCAGCAACTCCAGCAGAACCAGAAAAAGTAAAGGCTCCGAAGGTAAAAAAGGAAAGCAAGCCATTAGATTATTCGAAAGTAAAAGCTCCCTTAATTATCATTATAGTATTGGCTTTGTTTGGCATTTTGGGTTATTTTTTCAGAAACGAAATTGCGAGTTTAAATAAACCCACAGTAACCAATGATACTACACAAGTGGTTGTAGAACAAGGCATGGAGCAATTGGCAGATACGCTAAACGAAATACAGAACATACAAAACAATGAGCTTGGTAATGAGCAAGTACCAGAAAGTAGCCCTGTAGAACCAAGCACTCCAAGTGTTAGTAGTAATATTTCCGAATCTGGGAGGGTAACATATGGCAACAATACAATTACTATGTATTACGTTACTAAAGCATCTTTTATAAATAAACAAGATGCAAGTACAGAAGAAAAGAATTTAGATTATACTGGATTTGAAGCAAGTGTAATTGAAACAGATGGCACTAAAAAATACCATGTTGTAATTGCAGAATTTAGCGATGTACAATTAGCAAAGCAAGAATTAGCCTTTGCAAAAGAAATAGATAATAGTTTTTATTTAATGACTGTAAAACCAAGAAAATAAATGATTTTATTACAAATAACTGAGAATTTAGGGAGCGATACTGTACAGCAAGCAGTACAACAAGTTGTTCAACAAGTATCGCAAGCAGCTGCAGCTCCAGAGCAATTAAATTTATTGCAATTAATAATGAAGGGTGGCTGGGTAATGTATCCGATATTAATATTATCGATCATGGCCTTTTACATTTTCTTCGAAAGATATTTTACACTTCGAAAAGCAATAAAAGACGAAAGCTCTTTAATGATGCAAGTGAGGGAACTAATAAAACAAGGTAATTTAAATGCAGCCTTGGCTCTATGTAAACAATCCAACACTCCTATTGCCAGAATGTTGCAAAAAGGATTATTGCGAATTGGTAAACCAATTAAAGAAATTGAAGGTGCGATTGAAAACGTAGGGAAATTAGAAGTGGCAAAATTAGAAAAGAACATAAGTGTATTGGGGATAGTTGCAGGTATTGCACCCATGCTTGGTTTCGTAGGAACCATTTCGGGGGTAATTAAAATATTTTACAACATATCTTTATCAGATAACATTAGCATGGGTAGCATTGCAGGTGGTTTATATGAAAAAATGATTACTTCTGCTGCCGGTTTAATTGTAGGTATACTTGCATACGTTGGTCACCATATACTAAACCTTATGGTTGATAAAATTATTTTAAAATTAGAGACTGAAAGTATTGATTTTATTGACCTTTTGGAAGAACCTAGCAAATAATGAATTTACGAAGACGACATAAAATTGCACCCGAGGTAAGCACCGCTTCGATGAATGACATTATGTTTTTTTTAATGTTGTTTTTCTTAATTGCATCGTCGGTGGTAAACCCCAACGTTATTAAGTTATTATTACCGAAAGCATCGAGTGGGCAATCTGTTTCTAAAAAAACAATTAGTGTTTCTATTACTAAAGACCTACAATATTATGTTGAAAAACAATTAGTAGCTCAAAATCAAATTGAAGAGGTATTAAATGGTTTCATAAAAAATACAGAAGAGCTAACCGTAATATTATACGTTGATAAAACGGTACAGATACAAGACATTGTAAATGTAATGGACGTATCAAATAGATTAAAAATTAAATTAGTATTGGCTACAGATCCTAAATAAAAAACAGGATGAATACGATTGAACAAAAAGAAAATTCGCAGCGAGTAAAAGCCATTATTAGTACTTCGGTATTACATATACTGTTGTTTGCGCTCTGTTATTTCTTTTACATAAAAGTACAAATACCAATAGAAGAAATTGAAACAGGTGGTGTAGTAATTAATTACGGTACCAGCGAAACTGGTATGGGTAATGATTATACCAGTATGGACGAGCCGGCAATAGGAGAAAACATTTCCTCTGAACCTGTAGTAGATCCTAATAGACCCAACTCACCTGTAGAAAGCAGCACCACTGCCGATAAGGATGTACTTACACAAAATACAGAAGATGCACCTACTGTTAACGATAAAAATCCTAGTACCTCCAATAATAGCAATACAAGTACTACTACCACCACTGAGCCTGCAAAACCAAGCGTAGATCAGCGAGCAATATTTAAAGGCAAGAAAAACAATGGCACCGGAGGTGGTGATGGAACCGGAACCACTCCAGGCAACCAAGGTGCTACAGATGGCGACCCCAACAGTAAATCATACGAAGGCGGCGGCGGCACAGGTGGCAATGGTGTTTCACTTAATTTAAGCGGCCGTAAGTTTATTAGTTTGCCACGTATACAAGACGATGGACAAACATCTGGCAAAGTTTCGGTAGAAATTACAGTTGATAAAAATGGAACCATTGTAACTGCAAAAGCAGGCGCAAGAGGTACCACCATTTCTAATGCGAGCTTATGGAACAAATGTGAGAAAGCTGTATTGGGTGCTAAGTTAAATGCCATTGCAAACGGACCAGAAATACAAGCAGGTTCTGTTATATTTACCTTTATTTTAGAATAAGTATTCCCTTGAATTATCAAGAAACACTCGACTTTTTATATGCTCAGCTACCAATGTTTCAACGAATTGGAGCACAAGCATACAAACCCAGTTTAGATAATACCATTGCATTATGCAAAGCCATTGGTAATCCTCAACATCAATTTAAAAGCATACACATTGCAGGTACAAATGGTAAGGGTTCTAGCTCACATCTATTAGCATCTGTTTTACAAAGTAAGGGGTACAAAACAGGTTTATACACCTCTCCTCACCTACTCGATTTTAGAGAGCGCATAAAAATTAATGGCGCAATGATTTCACAAGCTTACATTGTAAATTTTGTGGAACAACAATTAGGTAATATAAATGAAATTAAGCCTTCCTTTTTTGAGTTATGTGTGGCTATGGCTTTTCAATATTTTGCCGATGAAAAAGTTGACATTGCGGTAATAGAAGTAGGCATGGGTGGCAGGTTAGATTCTACCAATATTATTCACCCTGAAGTATGTTTAATTACAAATATTGGGTATGACCATATGCAATTTTTAGGAGATACCATTCCGAAAATTGCAGCAGAAAAAGCTGGTATAATTAAAGCCAACACACCAGTAGTTATTAGCGAAACACAAGATGAAAGCAAACCGGTGTTTTTAGAAAAAGCCTCAGAAAATAAGGCGGATATTTATTTTGCTGACGCTGAAATTAAGCTAGAATATTTACAAAAATCAAATAATAAATACTCCATTTTCAAAGTACATCAGTCTGTATTAAACGAAAAAGAAATTAGCTGCTCTTTACCTGGCTCCTACCAACAAAAAAATATTGCTGGGGTTTTAAAAACCATTGAAATATTAAACGCTAAAGGTTTTCAATTAACCGAGGATAATATTATTGAAGGTATAAAAAATGTAAAAGAACTAACAGGCTTAAGAGGCAGATGGGAAGTGTTACAAAACGAACCTTTGTGTATTGCTGATACCGGGCATAATGAAGATGGTATTTTAGAAATATTAAAACAACTCCAAAAAACGAACTATCAAAAACTTCATTGGGTTTGGGGAATGGTGAATGATAAAGCACCGGATAAAGTATTTAAACTACTGCCCAAAGAGGCTGTATACTATTTTTGCAAACCTAATATCCCCAGAGGTTTAGATGCAAATGAGTGTAAATTAATAGCCAATAACTACAATTTATACGGAAATTCTTACAATTCTGTAGCCGAAGCATACGCTACAGCCCTTGAAAATGCTGATAAACAGGATTTAATTTTAATTGCGGGTAGTACTTTTGTTGTAGCGGAAGTACTTTAATGTTATTTTTACGGTAATTACCCAATTAAGTATGCAGAACTATTTTAATAAGTATATAAATCTAGGGATACGTGATGAGCTGAGTTTAAATGAGATTACACAAGTACGAATGGTAAATTTCGGTACGCTGTTCGTAATTTTTGCGAGTATTTCTTTTTTTATTGAAAGCTTAAATATTGGCAGCATAACTCTAAGTCTTGCCCTCGTAATTTTTCCGATCTTCTTTACATTGGTTCCGGCAATGCATTACATTAACAGAAGAGTGGCCGCCCGTAACATCTTATTTTTTGGATTGTGTATAGAAATTGCAGCTTTCTCCTTAATAGATAACCCAAGTAGTTTTTCCATCAATTATTTCTTCGGTATAGCCATGCTCTCTTTTGTGGTATATAACAAACCAATAAACAGAATATTAGGGCTATTAATTTGTGTAACGCTGTATTTTGGGGTCGATTATATCCGCCCTTATTATCAGCACCAATTACCCTTTAATAGGGTGATTTATATAATGGATGTAATAACCTTGTTTACGGGTATTTTATTATGCTTAAACTACTTTCAACGCATCACTAAAAATCAATTAGATATTATCTTAAATCAGAAATTAGAGCTCGAAAAAATAAACGTTAATAAAAACAAATTGATATCAATTATTACCCACGATATAAGAAACCCTATAAATAATTTGAACCAAGTATTAAAGCTCGATGAGAATAAGAACTTAAGTACCGAAGAGTTAAATTTCATTTTAAATAATATTCGAAAAGAATTTGTAAGCCAATTTGAATCTATAGAATACTTGTTAAAATGGGCACAAAATCAACTTACAGAAATAAATGCAAAAGCAGAACGTGTAGAAGTGGATCAATTAATCATGCATTTAATTAAAGAATATAATTTTTCTATCACTAAAAAAAATATAAAACTTGGCATTACTATTTGTGGAGAGGATACCATTAGCATAGACAAAACACATTTGTTAATTATACTTAGAAATTTATTAAACAACTCTATAAAGTTTACCAATGAAAATGGAATTATAAATATTGCCACCACTAGAGAAGGTAGTAAGTATTGTATAGACATTATTGATAATGGTATTGGATTTCCGAATGGAGTACATAATGGTTTTGCCGAATTAGAAATATCTGCTCAACAAATGGGCACCCTTAATGAAAAAGGCAACGGCATTGGGCTTATTATTTGTAAAGAACTAGCAAGTAAAAATAATGCTAAATTATTATATAAGAATAACAGAGATGCTGGCTCTGTAGTAAGAATAGAAGTAATTTAAGTTTAAAAATGAGCGATGCTGCTATTTTAATTTTAGATGATGAAAAAGACATTTGTTTTTTACTTACGATATTTCTAAAGAAAAAATTTCATAAAGTGGATAGCATACACTCCATAAAAGAATTAAAACACAGTACAATTTCTGCTTATAATTTAATTTTTATTGATAATAATCTTTCAGATGGTAGTGGCTTCGACGAGATACAGAGCATTAAAAATGCACACCCTAGCATTAAAGTAATTGCCATTAGTGCATTTGATACAAAGAGAGAAAAGGAAGTAGCGGTACAAAAAGGAGCTGATATTTTTTTAGGAAAACCATTTACTCAAGAAAATATACTTGAGGTAGTAAACAGAATGATATCATAAAAATGAAATACCCAAACGCCATAAAGAAAAGAATGATGTTGTATATGATGATTGTAAAATCATCATGGGATGAGTTTTTAGAAGACAATGCCATTAAATTAAGTGCATCCTTAGCATATTACACTATATTTTCATTGGCACCCATGTTAATTGTTATTATTTCTTTAACGGGTATATTTTTAGGAAACCAAGCTGTACAAGGAGAGCTCTATCAGCAAATACGAATGTATGTGGGAGATGAAGCTGCTTTGCAGATACAAAGCATGATTGGTGATGCTGATGTAATTAAAGAAGGATTAAAGGCTACAGTAATTGGAATTGTAACCATGTTAATAGGTGCTACCGGTGTGTTTGCAGAAATTCAAAGTTCTATAAATTTTATGTGGGGTATTAAACCCAAACCGAGGAGAAGCATATTAAAATATTTATTCGATCGTTTGCTTTCTTTTTTAATATTGGTAGGCATGGGCATAATCTTATTTATAAGTTTAGCCATTAATAGCATTATTACAGGTTTTAGCAATCGAATAAATGATTTATTTCCATTTTTCCCGATAGAATTTGCTAACCATGTAAATTCAGTATTTATATTTATTATATTAACATTATTATTTTGGGTAATATTTAAAGTATTGCCAGATGCTATTATACATTGGAAAGATGCTTTAATTGGATCTTTATTTACAAGCATCCTTTTTTTAATTGGGAAATGGGGCATTGGTTTTTACTTAAGCTACATAAGCCTTGGCTCTACTTATGGTGCTGCAGCATCATTAGTAATTATTTTGTTATGGATATACTATTCGGCAATTATCATTTATTTTGGTGCCGAGTTTACACACATGTATTCATTACACGCAGGCAAGGGAATAGTTCCAAAAAAGAACGCAATTTTTGTGGAACATAGAGAGGTGAAAATTAAGCTGCAGAAAAAACAGATTGAACAACAACAACAACAACATAATGAATAGTAAACACAAAATTCTAATAGCAGATGATGATATTGATATGTGTACCTTACTCGGAAAATTTTTACAAAAAAATGGATACGATGTAAAGTGTGCGCATAAAGGTAGCACTGCGATAGAGATGCTTAAAGAAGATCCATTCGATCTGTGCATCTGCGATTTCCGTTTAGGCGATATGGACGGAATTGAACTCATTAACAGTATTAAAGCATTAAACAAAAATGTGAAGATACTAATGATTACAGGGTATTCCGACATTAAGGTAGCCGTGCGAGTTATTAAAATGGGAGTATTTGATTATTTAACAAAACCTGTTTTACCCGATGAGTTATTGGTGAGCATTAAAAAAGCATTGAACTCTGAAGTTAGCTTAGCTACCGAAACTGGAATCCCAAAAACCAATATAAAGAAAGTTAATTCGGATTTTATTGTTGGTACAAGCAAACAATCTAAAGAGTTGTATAAACAAATAGACTTGGTTGCCCCTACTCCATACAGTGTTATTATTTATGGTGAAACTGGTACCGGAAAAGAATCTGTTGCACGTACCATACACGAAAGAAGTAAAAGGGCTAATGCAGAATTTATCGCCTTAGATTGTGGTGCAATTTCTAAAGAACTTGCCGGATCCGAATTGTTTGGGCATGAAAAAGGTGCTTTTACAGGAGCGCTGTTTAATAAAACAGGTTTGTTTGAATTAGCGAATAACGGTACGCTTTTTTTAGATGAAATAGCCAATTTACCCTACGATACTCAAACATTATTACTAAGAGTTGTACAAGAACAAAAATTAAAGAAAATTGGTGGGAATGTTGAAATTCCTATTGATGTACGCATTATTGTAGCCTCTAATGAGAACCTATTGGAGGCTGTAAAAACTGGCAAGTTCCGCGAAGATTTGTACCATCGTTTTAATCAGTTTGGTATTAACCTCGCTCCGCTTAGAGAAAGAGAAAAAGACATTTTATTGTTCGCTAATTATTTTCTGGACATTGCTAATAAAGAATTACAAAAAAACATTATTGGTTTTGATGAAGAAGTATTACAAAGTTTTAACACCTACCAATGGCCAGGTAATTTGCGTGAACTAAACAATGTAATAAAACGCGCATGTTTGCTTAGCACTGGTAATTTTATTGAAAGTAAAAGCTTACCACAGGAAATTGTAAACAACATACAACTATCCTTCTCTGAAGATAAAAAAGCAGATAAAAAACCTAAAGATATTAGCCTTAGAAATGCCGCTGCAGAAGCCGAAATGGAAACTATTTACAATGTATTACGCAAAGTAGAATTCAATAAAACCAAAGCAGCTAAAATGCTAAACATTGATAGGAAAACTTTATACAATAAAATGAAATCGTATAATTTAAATAAGCCGGGAAATGACGAGAGTGAATAAATATGGGATAACCCCACTGTATTTTTTGATCACTACATTTATTTGTAGTATTCCTTTTATACTTTATTTATTGGGGTTCGACTTAAATTATTCGAATAAAATTGTAAACCTGAGTGATGTACATACTTTAAACGAACTTGCCTCTAATGAAATTCTTTCTCCTTTATTAAAAGGTAAGTTCATACATACCTTTATTGTAAGTTTCTCCATAACCATTGCATTCGTAACTACCATTCTCTCTTTTGTTGATTATTTCATTAAGAAAAATGCAAGTACACCAATTGTAGGTATCGCATTGTTTTGTGCAGGGATGTTAGATTTGGTGCATATTATTAGTGCCGATCAAATAATCAATTATCAATTAAGTGATATGAACATCAGTTCATTTACTTGGTTATTCTCTAGAGTATTTCATGCCTTAATATTAATGTTCGGTGTAAGTATATTCTTGTTACAACGAAAAGATACTTTTATAGAAGAATACAAAAGTGAGCGATATTTTATAGGATTTATTGGGGTAATTTTTATTTTACTCTCTGTAAATGCAGTGTTAATTATAACCGATGAATCTATTAGTACACCCACCATGGTGTATCCTAATGCATTCATTTCTCATCCTTATGATTTAATTCCTTTGGCGCTGTATTTAATTGCGGGCATATTTGTATTCCCGAAATTCTATACACAAAATAAAAACACCTTTTCTCAAACATTAATATTGAGTTTAATACCGTCTATAATAGCTCAGCTACACATGGCTTTCGGCTCTACAGAAATTTATGATTATCATTTTTTCTCCGCTCAGCTATTAAAATCTGTTTCATACTTTGTTCCATTTATAGGCTTAACTATTAATTATATTGATACTTATAAAAATGAAAGCAAAGTATCGGAAGAATTAGATGTACAATTAAAATCAAACGAAGAAATACAAAACACCTTAGTGGGTGTGTTAGATGCTTCGCTTAATGGAATTATGGCTATGATGCCTGTTAAAAACAGCCTAAATGAAGTAATCGACTTTAAATGGACAATGGCAAATAACAAAGCCCTCACAGACATGGGCTACTCCTATGAGCACCTCTTGAGTAATTCTTTCTTTGAAATTTTACCTTCTGGAAATTATTTATTTGATAAATATAAAAATGTGTACGATACTGGAAATCCAGATCGGTTTACAATTTATAGTGAGAACACCAAAAGCCATTATGATATATACGTTACAAAATTTGCGGATAGTGTTGCGGTAACCTTTATGGATGTTACCGATCAGATCATGGGGCAAGAGGCAATATTGAATTACCAGAAAATACAATCGGCAAATAAATTTGCAAGATTAATGACGCATGAAATTAGAAATCCCCTCACCAATATTTTACTTTCTGTAGAACAATTAAAAGAAGAAATTAAAGATAACGAATCAACAGGTTTGTACATCGACATCCTTCAAAGAAATACCTTAAGAATTAATGAACTCATTTCTGAAGTAATGAATGCTTCTAAATTAACTGAATTAGAATTTACGAAAATATCTTCTCGTTTATTTATTTTAAATTGTATTGAAGCGGCTAAAGACCGCTTGAAATTGAAAAATATAAAGCTAGAGCTAAATATATCTTTAGATGTTGAAATAGAAATTGATGTAGAGAAAATGAAAATTGCCTTGTTAAACATTATTTTAAATGCAATAGAAGCAATGGAAACGGTAGAGGGCAAGCTAATAGTAAATTCTACATTAGAAAAAGAAGAACTAATTATTGAAATTATTGATAACGGGGTGGGCATTTCACCAGAAAATCAGCAACGATTGTTCGAACCATTTTATACAAACAAAACAAAAGGCTTTGGAATTGGGTTAACAGCTAGTCAAACTATTATTTTCAATCATCATGGAAATATTAGAGTAAAAAGTGAACCAGGTGCTGGTGCAACATTCACCATTAAAATACCAATTAAAGCCAAAAACTATGCAGCTTAACTCAATTTTACGATTATTACTATACATTATTATTTGTATTATAATTGGTTCTAGTGGTGCTTATTTTACGGCTCAATCTGTAAATACTTGGTACCCTACTTTAGTAAAACCCTTTTTTAATCCGCCTAATTATTTATTCGGCCCTGTATGGACCACCATCTTTATTTTACTAGGCATTTGTTTATGGGGCTTGTTAAAATCTAAGCATCCACTAACAAAAAAAGTATTGAGCATTTTTATCATTCAGTTTGTGCTTAACATCATTTGGTCCTTTTTATTTTTCGGATTAAAGAATCCAGCCTTTGCCTTGGTTGATATTCTCTTTTTATTAGTTACACTTTTCCTATTTATTGTTACGCTTTATAAAATTGAAAAATGGCTCGCTGCCACTCAAATTTTATACGTGTTATGGGTGATATTTGCCACCATTCTTAATGCAAGCATTGTTTATTTAAATTAATGGCTTAGTATTCGCTATATATAGTGTAGATTCTACGTCTACCTAATAAAAAGCCTATTCTATAATTATAGGATAGGTTTTTTTCTCAGAATGCAGAATCTAATTGCGTTCTACATAGCAAAAATTCTACAAAGTGGGGAAATGACTCTACAAGCATTAAAAAGCTTATTGCTTATTAAAAAATAGAATTTAAAAAAAATGCATAGAACAATTTTTTTTTAGAAATGATTAAAAGCTTGATTTAATGAAGAAAACGCTATATATACTAACCATAATTCTTTTTTTGGCATGGGCATACACCTTTTTCATCTTAGGATTACAAGGTTTGGTACATTTTTTATTACTTATATCTAATATAAGTTTAATGGTTGCGGTACTATATAGTAAACGTTTATCATAGAACTTCCTACAGTTTAGTTTAGTTTATACGGAGAATGGGTAACTCCGTTAATAGAAACAACCGGGGCGCCCGCTCCGGTTTTTCTTTTTAGGTGCATTTGTACTATATTTAAGCATTAAGCTAAAAACATGTCGATTTATACTTCTAAACAACAGAGAATATTTATACTAATTATCATCATTTTATTAGGAGCTTTCTTAGCATACTCCTTAAAAGATATTGTTTCTGCCGGTTTAGGAGCAATAGTGATGTATACTTTATTGAGAAATAGGTTTATCAAACTAATTGAAAATAGAAAGTGGAAGCGTTCTTTAGCTGCCTTATTTATTATTTTCAGTTCTTTCCTAGTATTAATTGTCCCCTTTTTAATATTAAGCTGGATGGTTATAAATAAAATTAGTTTTTATACTCAAAACTCTACAGAAATAACCAATATCCTCAGCCATTTTTCTGGTTTATTAGGCGTCGATTTACAATCGGATCGTGTGGTAGATACCATACAAAAATTAGAAAGTTGGGCTTTGGGTTCTTTTCCAAGCATTGTGAGTGCCATACTTAATATATTTTTACTGATCTCTATTATGTATTTCGTACTGTATTTTATGTTTACAGAATACGAAAATTTCGAGAGTGCTTTATTAAAATACCTTCCATTTAAAGAAAAAAACTCCTTGTTATTGGCAGACGAATTACAAAAAATAACCCAAACAAATGTAATTGGCCAAGGCATTATTGCCTTTGCCCAAGGTACCTGTGTAGGTTTAGGATTTCTAATTTTTGGCATAAACGACCCTCTTTTTTGGGGTGTACTTTCTGCCCTGCTCAGCTTTGTTCCATTGGTTGGTTCTGCATTGGTATTTATTCCTGCCGGTATAATTGCCTTGAGTTATAACGATTATTATTCGGGCATCGGAATTTTAGTATGGGGTGTGTTAATTGTATCAAACATCGATAATGTATTGCGTTTAATTATCAATAAAAAAATAGCCAACATACACCCTATTATTTCTATAGTGGGGGTAATTATTGGTTTACCCATGTTTGGTATTTTAGGCTTGGTATTTGGCCCATTGTTAATCTCATTTTTCCTTTTACTAATTTCTATTTACGAAAATAAAAGCACCAAACCATATACAAATCCAGTTCTAATACACAAAAAAGATGAAACAGAAGAAGGCGTATAGTCTCCTTTTAATTGTTTTTTTATTAGTTACTTCCTTAGTGTATAAAGGAACAGCTACGCCTTTAGTCGACAGTATTTCAAAAACTAAACATTACACAAAATTCGACAGTTCGATGATTCGTTTCTCCAGCGAAACAAAATTAGGTCGTTATGTTTTTAAAAATTTATATCGTAGGCCACAACAAGATGCTAAGCCTATAGACAATATGCAATCCAAACAAAAGCAAGATCGCATTAATAAATTCGAAGGTAAAATTATTAGAAATGTTTATTTTAAAACGCTCGACCCTTTTGGAACCGAGGTGGATGATACCTTAATTTTACGTAGAGGTTTTATTGAAGACATTGGCAATAAAGTAAACCTTGGTACTCGACAAAGCAATATTCAGAGTTTAATTTTATTTAAAAAAGGCGATAGAATTGATCCTTTAAGAGTAAAAGAATCTGAACGTTTATTACGTAGGCAAGAGTACATACGCGATGCCAGAATTATTGTACCTGCTAAAACAAAAAAGAATGCAGATTCGGTAGATTTAATTGTAATTGTGCAAGATCGTTGGTCTATAAATGCAAGTGTAGGTGCAAGTACTACCTCCTCGGATTTTAGAGTTACCGAATCTAATTTACTCGGTACAGGTTCTCGCATTACGCAAGCCGGGCAGTATGATATTACCAAAGGTAAGTTTTCAAATTGGCAAGGTGAGTTGAGTGATAATAATCTAAAAAACACTTATATTGATGGTAAAATTTTTTACAACATCTCTCCTCTTTTACGTTTTCATGGAATTAATTTTAACAGAACATTTTTCTCTCCATTAACCAAATGGGCCGGTTCTGCTGGTATCTCAAGGTATAAAGAAAATAAAGAATATACCGTTGCCGATGGAATTATAATACCAGCAACCCTGGTTTATAATGTTAGCGATGTTTGGTTAGGGAGGAGTTTAAAGATTAATCAGAACGAAGAAAATGGGCGAACCAATTCCTTAGTTCTTGGTACTCGGTATGTAAAAACAGATTTTATAGAACGCCCAGATTTATCCTTAGATACCCTAGATTCTTATCGCGATGTAAACCTCTATTTGTTTAGTTTGGGTTTCTCTAGTCGTAGGTATTACAAAGACAAAAAAATATACCGATTCGGAAATACAGAAGATATACCAGAAGGTCGGAGTTTTAATGCTATCTTTGGTATACTTGATGAGGAAAAGACTGAGTACATCTATAATGCGCTAAGGTATTCTGCCGGGCAACACATCATGAATTTTGGTTATTTGTCTGGTTCTGTACAATACGGCGTGTTTTACAATAACTACATCGCATCTAGAGGTGTTTTTAACGTAGATGCCAGTTATTTTTCCGATTTATGGTCGCGAGGCAAATGGAACATGCGTCAGTTTGTTTATTTCCAAGTTACCAATGGTTTAAATAGGTTAGCCACAGAAACCGTTACCCTAAACGGAAGAGGCACCGAAGGACTATACGGCTTTAATAGTTTTGCAGTATTAGGTAAAAACAAAACCTTATTAAAGTTAGAGTCTATAATATATACGCCATTTAATTTTGCAGGTATACAAGTGGCATCTGTTGTATTTGCAGGCTTTGGTAAAATTGGTAGCCCTTTGTATACAAACGTTAACCCTAACACTATTTACCAAGCATATGGCCTAGGCTTATTATTAAGAAAAGAAAACTTGGTGGTAAACACTATACAAATAACAATAGGATTTTATCCGAACATACCAACAGGTACAGGTACAAACTTTAAATATAACCCAATTGGTATAAATAATTTAAACTTAAAAGATTTTGATGTTTCTAAACCAGAATTGATTAATTATCGATAAAATGGAAAATAACAATACTATAAAAGAAGATGTATTAGCATTAGTTACAGAACTAAAATCGTACATCAATTTACGTTCTAATTTACTCAGCTTACAAATCCGGAAAACGGCTGCAGAATTAATATCAAGCATCAGCTCTAGCGCTGTATTAATAATATTCGCCTCTATGGCATTTGTGTTTGGGAGCTTTGCCTTGGCTTATTATTTGGCAGAAGTTTTACAAAGTTTTTCATTAGGATTTTTATGCGTAGCGGGCATTTATTTTTTTATGTTGATGGTAGCGTTTCTGTTTAGAAAAGCATTAAAAAACTACATCAGCAATACTATTATTCGCGAACTTTTTAAAGAAGAAAACCATGGCAACCATAACAAATAAACTTGAGCTAGAAAAAGAAATTTACAGACTGCAATTAGAAATAAAAGCGAAAGAGCAAGTATTACAAACCAGATTCGACGATCTTTCTGAAGATTTAGAACCAGGTGCCTTGTTAAATGCAGGAATAAAATCATTCTTTAATAAAAAAGCAAAAAACAAAACAGTAGTAACTACTGGGCTCACTATTCTTGCTGGGTTTTTAGTAGAAAGAGTAATCTTAAAAAAGTCGAACATATTAGTAAAATATGGCATTGCACAGCTTGCCATGGGATTAGTTTCTAAACTCTCCGAAGAAAATTGGCATCCAGAAATTTTCAGTAAAATTAAAAATGCCTTACAACAAGCTATCAGTAATGAAATAAGTGTAGAAGAAAATGAATCGGACGAAAGCCGAATTCAACCTTAACTTTTCGCTCTTGCTTTTTTATAAATACGTATGGCCAATAACAACACACCCGTAACAATTAATAAACCAGCCATTCCGTATAATAAGCCTAAGGTATCTTTCAACACTACTATAAATACAATACTTACTAAAAATAAAGTAGCAAGCTCGTTCCATAATCTCAGTTGAAACGAAGTCCATTTTACTTCCGAATTTTGTAATTGGTTAAATATTTTCTGACAAATTAATTGATACAAAAACAATAACAATACAAATGCAAGTTTTAACATCAACCAAAACGATGTATAGTAATTAGTAATATACGCAAGGTAAGTTCCCGTTACAATGGTTATTACTGCCGATGGCCAGGTAATGCCATACCACAACCTACGCTGCATAATTCTAAATTGCTTCTGCAAAATATCTCGCACCTCATTCTCTTTGGAATTTGCTTCTACATCATAAATAAACAAACGTACAATGTAAAATAAACCGGCGAACCAGGTTACTACGAAGATGATGTGAAGGGCTTTCCAGTAGAGCATTTTTTGAATTATGAATTATGAATTATGAATTATGAATGAGAGCACCGTTTGTGCTGGATTGAATTAATTGTTGAGTACGATGGTTCCGGTGGTCATTTTGTTGCTGCGATTTAAACTTTTATCAATAATGTAATAATCGAATTTTACGGTATCGGCGAGTACTACGCTGATGTTAACTTTTACTTCTACTTCTGCTTTGGTAGGATTATTAGAACCAAAGGTTTTAATCCTGGAGTTAAAATTTAAGGTATCTGTTGTACCGGGAATTAAAATTTTGGTAAACACGCCGTCAATTTTTTCGAGGTAATCTATTTTCACATTGGTATCATAAGGTGGGATGGTATCGCCAGTGCTTAAACCTACATTTCCATCGCCATCTGTAAAAGTAAATTTCAATACTAAGGAAGTGTCTTTACCCTGAGCGTTTTGTAATAAGGAATAAGAGCCCTCTGTAATAATCGGTCGATCATCATACTCCTCCAATTTATTACAAGCCAATAAGCCTATGCCTAAAATAGTTAAAATAAAAATGCTAGTATTTTTCACCAATTTGTATGTCTATTAAGAATTTGAATGTAAATTTACAATAATTATAATGAACGTTCAAGCATGAATGAAATTACTCCAAAAGCCATATTTTCGATAGAATCCCCCCTAGAATTTGAGGACTTGGCATTAGAAATTTTCAGGCATCAAGCAGCATCAGTACCCGTTTATAAAGAGTTTGTAAATTATTTAGCCATAAACCCCAATAGTGTAGAACGAATAGAAGACATCCCCTTTCTGCCAGTAGAGTTTTTTAAATCGCATATTGTTACCGATTTTAATATAAAAAATACAGAAACTGTTTTTAGTTCGAGTGGCACCACGGGCACTATTCAAAGCAAACACATCCTTTCTGAGCTTAGCATTTATGAGCAAAGTTTTAACAAAGCCTTCGAACTATTTTATGGCAATATAGAACACTATGTAATCATTGCCCTCCTACCCTCTTACTTAGAGCGTACTGGCTCTTCATTGGTGTATATGTGCGATCATCTAATTAAAAATTCTAATGATGAGCGCAGCGGTTTTTATTTAAATGAATTTGAAAAAATAAAACAGATAATTGAAGAAAACGATGGGCTTAAAAAAATAATACTAATTGGAGTTACTTATGCATTGCTAGATTTTGCCGAACAATTTCCTTTTGAAATGGAGCATTGCATTGTAATGGAAACAGGTGGTATGAAAGGCAAACGAAAAGAAATGCTGCGAGAAGAAGTACATCAAAGCTTATGTAAAGCCTTCCATCTACCAAGCATACATTCAGAATATGGAATGACGGAGTTACTGTCTCAAGCATACTCTACCGGCAATGGTATATTTAGAACTACACCATGGATGAAAATAATGATACGAGAAACTCAAGATCCCTTTTCATATGTAAAACCAGAACGCACAGGAGGCATTAACATCATAGACCTCGCAAACCTCCACTCCTGCTCCTTTATAGCTACACAAGACTTAGGTAAAAAACACGCCGACGAACGTTTCGAAGTAATAGGTAGGTTTGATAATGCAGATATACGCGGCTGCAATTTGTTAGTGCAATAATTTAAATGGTTTGCCTTACAATTAAAAATAAAATGAGTCTGTAAATTTCTAAAATATAATACATACTATACACAAATACGCCGGTAAGTAAAATATTATATCCTAACTTCAAATTAAAACATTTTTTAAATGCATTAAAGTAGTAATACGACATAAATACAATACCTAATAAAGAAAATGTTCTGTCGTTTAACAAACTCATCGCATTTAAACTCGGAATTAATTGTTGAATTAATACCGCTAGCAAGGTAATGGCAATCATTACTAAACAATAAATGAGTACAAAAGAATAATAATGAGTGGCAAAAATTAAATGCTGTACAAAAAATGGTTTTTTTCGGTAAAAGAACAGCCATAAAAGTAATGCCTGTATAGGAATCATTATAAATATTAATGATTTAGATAAGTTGTCTGATTTTTGGTTAAATTTTGTTTGATACTCTTCAAAGGTATATTCCTTTTCTTTTAAAATTTTATCGGTTTCTGCTTTTGCATAGTCGGAATAACTAAAATATTTTAATTGATTTTTTAAGGGAGTATTAAAAATATTAAAATTTACAGTGGAGCTGTTTAGTAAATAAAACAAAGCGTTTAGCACAAAAAACAATTGAATTGGTTTGGCAAAAGCAATGCGCATGCCTTCCCAATTATTAAGGGTTAATTCTCCTGGCTTTTTTACTAAAGTAATTAAGGTTTTAGAAAACTTGGAATCTAAATGAGTAAAAATATCCAAGCCTTGCAACAAAAATGTTTTTAACTTAAAATCACTATTGCTTAGTACTTTCTCTCCACAATTAGGGCAATACTTACCTTCGAATTTAGTGGAGCAATTTTTGCAAACAAGGTTATCCATAAATTTCTAATTGTGCTTGGGTTAGTAAGTACTTCTATTTTTATACTAAGAGCAAATTAGTAAAAAATAATTTTTCTTTCCTTTTTGAGGCACTAAATATTTCCCGTTTATTAAAGCATCTTCTTTAACTATTAACTCTACATTATTTATTTTTTCTTTGTTGAGAGATACACCACCGCCTGCAATCATTTTTTTAGCTTCCCCTTTTGAAGGGAAAACTGCTGATTTTTCTGCTAATAAATCGATAATGTTTATACCAGCTGATAGTTCTGCTTTTGATATGGTATATTGAGGAATACCATCAAACACTTCTAAAATCTCCTCATCATTTAATTTTTGCAAGAAAGCTAAATCACCTGCTCCAAATAAAAACTCCGAGGTTTTAATGGCCATGTCTAATGCATCTTCACCATGTACTCTTATGGTAATATCATTGGCAATTGCTTTCTGTAAAATGCGTAAATGTGGAGCAGCATCGTGCTCTACTTCTAATTTCTCAATACTATTTTTATCTAACAAAGTAAAAATACGAATGTAGTTTTTCGCATCTGCATCAGATGTGTTTAACCAAAATTGATAGAATTTATATGGGCTTGTTTTTTTAGGATCTAACCAAACTGCACCGCTTTCTGTTTTCCCAAATTTAGTACCGTCAGACTTTTTAATAAGTTGTGTGGTGATGGCGTAAGCTGTACCAGCATCTTTTCTGCGAATAAATTCTGTACCCGTTACAATATTTCCCCATTGGTCTGAACCACCCATCTGCACTAAACATTGGTGGTTTTTCCATAAATAGTAAAAATCATAGCCTTGCACCAATTGGTAAGAAAATTCGGTAAACGACATTCCGGTATCGCCTTCTAAACGTTTTTTTACCGAATCTTTCGCCATCATATAATTAACGGTAATGTGTTTACCTACATCACGTATAAAATCTAAAAAGGAGAACGACTTAAACCAATCGTAATTATTAACCATAACTGCTGCATTTACAGCATCCGAATTAAAATCTAAAAACCTTGTTAATTGTGCTTTTAAACAAGCCACGTTATGGTTCAACGATTCTTCATTCAATAAATTCCGTTCTTCAGATTTGCCAGAAGGGTCGCCTACCATGCCTGTTGCACCACCAACCAATGCAAATGGTTTATGCCCTGCATTTTGGAAATGTATAAGCGTCATTACTTGTACCAAATGCCCAACGTGTAAAGAATCTGCCGTAGGATCGAAGCCAATATAACCAGCCGTTACCTCTTTATTCAACTGCTCTTCTGTACCTGGCATTATATCGTGCAACATGCCTCTCCACTTAAGTTCTTCAACAAAATTCTTGTTCATCGGTTAATTCATTAAATTAGGCTTCAAATATAGCATTTTTAAAACGCAGGGGAATGAACTACTTATCACATTATTATTTTGATCAACAAAACGCCGATCCTTATTATATTTTAGGCATTGCCCTCCCCGATTTAGTTAAAAATAACAATCGCCGTTGGAATGTTCACCCACATAAACACGAAGCTAAATTTGCAGAAAACCCTGTTTTTACTTCCATTTATAATGGCTGGAAAAGGCATTTAACCGTAGATCATTATTTCCATGAGGCTCCCTATTTCTTAGAAAAATCGCACTTAATTACAGAGCGAATGCGAGGCATCCCCTTCGAAAATAAGATGGTAAAACCCTTTATGATTGGGCATGTTGGCTTAGAAATAATGCTCGATACCCTGTTATTAATTAATCAGAAAATTAAGGGGAATGGTTTTTATGATAGTTTAGAAAAATGCGATATTAAACATATTATCAAGTTCTTAGAACTAAATGAGATCCAAAATGCACAAGAATTTGAACTGTTTTACGAACGATTTTGCAGCTCTAAATATTTATTGAGCTACCAAAGTAATGAAAGTATTGTTTATGCGTTAAACAGAATACAATATCGATTAAGCCGACAATTTTTTACGGAAAGCGATGTGAGGCTAATGCATACAAACATTGCCGAATTAATGGATATAGTAGAACAAGATTATCTTTTTATATTTGATGAAATTGAGGCCCACTTATTTAATGAGAAAACTAACCCTAATTTGCCTACTAATTAGCGCAATAAGCAGCACATCCCACAGCCAGAGCAGAAAATACAGCAATGAATTTCTTTCATTGGGTGTTGGTTCACGTGCTTTTGGCATGTCGAATGCAGTGGTTGCCTCTACCAGCGATGTACACGCTGGGTATTGGAACCCAGCAGGCTTAACACAAATGACGGGTAATTTACAAGTAGGTTTAATGCATGCAGAGTATTTTGGCGACATTGCTAAATACGATTACGGGGCTTTGGCCTATAAAATTGATGATAAATCTAATTTCGCTTTTTCTGTAATTCGCTTTGGGGTAGATGATATTCCGAATACTACCGAATTAATTGATGCCGGTGGAAATATAAATTACGATAGAATAAGTTCTTTCTCGGCAGTTGATTATGCATTTATGGCAAGTTATGCCCGTAAAATGAAAGACGAGCGCTTAAGTGTTGGAGCAAATGTAAAAGTTATAGAGCGCAGCGTGGGCGATTTTGCACAAGCTTGGGGTTTTGGGTTAGACCTCGGGTTACAATATAAATTAGAACATTTTAGCTTTGGCGCCATGGCCAGAGACATTAGTACTACCTTTAATACTTGGTCTTATAATTTAGACGATGCTACCAAAGATGCTTTTATTAGAACAGGTAATGAAATACCAGAGAACTCTATAGAAATAACCAATCCGAAATTAATATTAGGGGTTGCTTACCAAACAAAAATAACTTCTAAAATAGGCTTGCTTGCAGAAGTAAATACAGACATAAGTACAGATGGGCAAAGGAATGTATTGATAAGTGCAGATCCCTTTTCTATAGACCCTCATGTTGGTTTAGAAGTAGATTACCGCAAAATAGCTTATTTAAGAACAGGTATAGGCAACATACAAAAAGTAAAAGATTTTGATGGTTCCGAAACAACCAATGTACAGCCTAATTTTGGGGTAGGTGTTAAAATTAAAAACGTAAGTATCGATTATGCCTTAACCAATATTGGCAATTTATCAGACGCATTATACTCTAACATCTTCTCTTTAAGAATAGATTTTTCTCCGCGTAATTAATTCCTTTTTTAGCACAAACTCTTTTTATAAATCGTTTAATTGTGCTACTTTAGTTTCATGAATATTGAAGCTGCAAAAGTCCGCATAGCCGAGCTTTCCGAAGAATTACATAAACACAATCATCTATATTATCAAGTATCGGCACCCCTAATTTCCGATAGAGAATTCGATTTGCTTTTAGAAGAATTAATTGCCCTCGAAAAAGAATTCCCAGAGCTCTTAAGCTCAGATTCACCCAGTCAGCGTGTAGGTGGCAGCATCACCAAAAATTTTAAAACGGTAGAACATAAATACCCTATGCTCTCTTTAGGCAATACCTACTCTGAGCAAGATTTAATAGACTTCGACCAGCGAATAAAAAAAGCCATTGGCGATGAGTTTGAATATGTGTGTGAGCTTAAGTTTGATGGTTTAGCTATAGGGCTAACGTATGAAGAGGGTAAATTGGTGCAAGCCATTACAAGAGGGGATGGTACAAAAGGCGACGATGTTACTGCCAATGTAAAAACCATAAACACCATCCCGCTTAAATTACAAAAAGGAAATTACCCTGCTACTTTTGAAATACGCGGTGAAGTATTTATGCACCGCACTACTTTTGATTTGTTGAATAAAGAACGTGAAGAAATTGGCGAAGCACTGTTTGCCAATCCACGTAACTTTGCCTCCGGAACCCTTAAAATGCAAGACTCTAGAGAGGTTGCCAAAAGAGGGCTCGATTGTTATTTGTATTTTTTATTGGCAGAGGACTTAAGTTTCCAAACCCATTATGAGAGTTTAGAAGCAGCAAAAAATTGGGGCTTCCACGTATCCCCTACCTATAAACTTTGCAAAACGATTGAAGATGTTTTTACATTTATTAAGCATTGGGCGAGCGAACGCGAGCACTTAAGTTTTGATATAGATGGAATTGTAATAAAAGTAAATTCATATGCGCAACAAAAGGCATTAGGCTTTACAGCCAAATCGCCACGTTGGGCCATTGCTTATAAATACAAAGCAGCAGAAGTAGAAACCCAATTATTGAGTGTAGATTACCAAGTGGGCAGAACCGGTGCCATTACACCTGTTGCCAATTTGCAGCCTGTATTATTAGCCGGTACTACTGTAAAAAGAGCCTCCTTACACAACGCAGATCAAATTGAGAAATTAGATTTACATGAGTTGGATGTAGTGAAAGTGGAAAAAGGAGGAGAAATAATTCCAAAAATAATTGAAGTAAATATTGAAAAAAGAAAAGCGGGAGCTAACAAAATACAATACATTACACATTGTCCAGAATGCAATGCCCTATTAGTTAGAAAAGAAGGAGAAGCACAACATTATTGCCCAAATGAAGATGAGTGTGCGCCACAAATTGTAGGCAAGATGCAACACTTCACCTCCCGAAAGGCAATGAATATTGATAGTTTAGGCGATGAAACCATAGAGCAATTATTTCAAGCCGGATTAATTTCGGGCATTGCCGATATATACAGATTAAAAGAGAAGGAACTACAATTATTACAATTAGATCGATTCGCCTCAAAATCTGTACACAACTTAATTCAAGGGATAGAAAAATCTAAGGAGAATGGGTTCGAAAAAGTATTGTTCGGTTTGGGCATACGCTATGTAGGCGAAACGGTTGCAAAAAAATTAGCCATGGCCTTTAAAAATATTGATGCATTAATGATGGCAAATTTTGAGGAGCTCATTGGAGTAGATGAAATTGGGGAGCGTATTGCACAAAGTATCCTCGATTATTTTGCGAAAGAAGAACATAAAGACTTAATTCATTTTTTAAAAGAACAAGGCCTACAGTTTGAGATGGTGGAGAAAGAAATTGTGATGGAGAGCTCCATACTAGAAGGTAAATCATTTCTAATATCAGGAGTATTTAGCAAATACTCTAGAGAAGAACTCAAAGAAAAAATTGAAGCAAACGGCGGTAAAATACTGAGCAGCATTTCCGCTAAACTAAACTATTTGGTAGCCGGCGAAAACATGGGACCGAGTAAGTTGCAGAAAGCGCAGAAATTGAATGTACCCATTATTGGTGAAGAAGAAGTGGAGCAGATGCTCATTCAATAATTATGAATTATGAATTATGAATTATGAATTATGAATTAGGCCTTCGAAGTTAGTGTAGTGGTTTTAGCAATTAGTGCTCCCAGCTCTTTGCTCCCTGCTTCTTGCTCTCTGCTAATATTTTCTTAACTTGCGCTGATTTAAATCTAAATGAAGAAATTAATTAAACGACTGGGTTATTTTTTTGCGGGTAGGAAGTTAAAGAAAGAACTTTTGAATAGAAGAGTGCAGCGAGAAACCGTTCCATTTGAACAAGCAAAAACAGTTGGCGTATTATTTACAGCACACAGCGAGGAGGATATACAAACAGCCTTAAAGTATGTAAAAAGTTTAACGGATGTTGGCAAGAGTGTGGAGTACATTGGGTACATAGCCATAAAAGATTATAAGAAAAAATACAAAGGGCAAGTAATAGATGCAAGATATATTTTTGAAAGCGATTTCGATTTTTTCCATCGACCAAAATTAAATGCAATCGAAAAGTTTTATAAAAACAATTTCGATTTATTAATCAGTTTAAATTATACCAATCAGTTTAGCATTAACTATATCTCCTCTTTATCTAGAGCGCGAATGCGCATAGGCAAATTCAATATAAATACAGTAAATGCCTACGATTTTATGATTGATGATAAAGGAGAAAGCATGATTTCGTATATTGAACAACTAAACCATTACCTCAAAATATTAAAAAAATGAGCTCAAAATTAATTGGCACGGGTGTAGCATTAGTAACACCTTTTCATGCAGATGGCAGTATTGATTTTAAAAGTTATAAAAAACTGATCAATTCCTTAATCGCCAATAAAGTCGACTATTTAGTACCCATGGGCACCACGGGCGAATCGGTTACCTTAACTAAAGATGAAAAGCAAGCAATATTCGACATAACAGTAGAAACGGTTGACGGGCGAGTACCCTTAGTAGCAGGTATTGGAGGCAACAATACCCGCGAGGTATGCGATTATTTAAATCATTTTGATAAAAAAGGATTCACCGCCATACTATCGGTGGCACCATATTATAACAAACCTAACCAAGAAGGCTTGTACCAACATTACCGCATGGTGGCGGAGCATTCTCCCCTACCTGTAATATTGTACAACGTACCGGGCCGTACAGGTGCTAACATGACATCCGAAACAACCTTACGTTTAGCAAACGATTTTAAAAACATCATTGCCGTAAAAGAAGCATCGGGCAACATAGACCAAATGATGTACATCTTAAAACATAAACCTAAAAACTTTATGCTCATTTCTGGCGACGATGGCATTACCCTACCCTTAATTGCCTTAGGTGCAAGCGGAGTAATATCTGTAGTAGGCAATGCTTGGCCAAAAGAGTACGCACAAATGACGCGTTATGCATTAGCCGGCGATTTCGAAAAAGCACGTAAGTTACATTACCGTTTAACAGACATCATCAATTTATTATTTGCAGATGGTAGCCCGGGCGCCATTAAGGCGGTATTGAAAATGAAAGGGATCTGTGGCGACAATGTGAGATTACCATTGATGCCACCGAGTGATGTGGTGTTGAAGAAGTTGAAAACAGCAGTTGAGACTTTTTAGCTTGGAGATGGGAGCATGCAGCGGAAACTTTGTGCGATATTTGATTCTTAATTCTTAATTCTTAATCCAATAGGCCCTTATACCGATAATCCGCTAACTCGAATTATCGGGATTTCCTTTTTGCAGAACTATTGCCGACTGCAGACCATTTGCACATTTGCATATTTGCTCATTTGCACATTTTTTAAAATTTCTGTTTTTTATTGCTGATATTAGTAATGTGCTTGTGTGGGTGAGAATTTCGCCAATACAACCCAAAATGGGTAGTTATAGGTAATAATGTATCGCTTAGCCACAATTTAGCTGTAATGTTAAACGACACACCAACCAGAAATGATTGACAAACTAAAAGAGTATAAAAAACTCATCATTAAACGAAGTTCGATACCAAACATTATTATTTGGTTATCACTTTGCACGTTTAGCATTGGACTCTATAAAATATACCCACTATTTCATCTGAATGAAAACCAAATTCTTTATCTCTTTTCTTCGGCTTCACAAGTTATTGCTGCTATCTACGGACTAATTATTACTGGTTATATTTTTCTCAGAAATGAACTCGACAGAAAAGCCGACAAAGACGATTCACTTGAAGAAATTATTTCGCTGCTAAAGACTGAGTATTTCGGTTCTATAATAGGAATCAGTTTAACAACACTATTGTCAATTTCACTTTGCTTTCTGGTCATTGTAGATGAGACACATACAAACAGAAGCTTATTGGGATATTTAATCAACCTATCGGTAGCGACCATTTTGACCGAATTAATAATTGTAATAAAATTTGTCATTACAATCCTAAATCCAAATAGCATTGAATTGGCAAGTAACAAGCTGAGAGATTTATCAGCCAAAGACAAGAATAACGAAAGCGGCAGCCTCGAAGATTTCTTGAAACATTATAACCAAATTGAGTATATCTTAGATAAGTATGGCTCAAGCTTTCTTTATCCAAACTTGATTGACTATGAAAGCGTGAAAAGAAGGAGAATCGCAAAATCTAAATTAGTATACATCCTGTTCCAAGAAGAAAAGATTGACAATGATTTGAAAAATAAACTCATTGAACTTATTTCATTTAGGAACGGACTAATTCACGGGACAAACCTTTTCGTTTCCACAAGAGATGTAGAAATGTCAGAAGAAATTTTAACCAAATTAAAAGAAAGCCTTGGAGTTGCTTAAAAACACTACAGCTAACAGCACATTTGCAATAGGCGGGGTTTCGTTCTCCGCAGACAGTTTAGTGGTAGCCGAAAGTTTTGTACTCCGCATAAACATTTGTGGTGAAAGGCCCGCCCATCGCAAATCTGCAAAACGTTACCAGTATTTTTAAAACGACATAGTAATGAATAAACTAACAATTTTAATTTTAACAGTTGGACTTTTTTCAGCCAAACTTTATGGACAGTCGACCATTGATATAGCAGAAAACACTTTGAAAGTTGGAGGACTTGGAGAGGAAGTTTTCTATTATGGTTTTGCAGAGGGCGACCAATTAATTTTTAACTTTCAAGAAATAAACGGAAAGGAACTGAAAGAAGTTGAAATAGTTGAATTGCCTTCATCTTCAAAATTTATGGACTACAAGACAACAAAAATTGAAAATAAAATTTTGAATATCACTAGAACCGGAATCTATAAATTCAGACTTTCGAACTCTGCACTTGGTGGTCGAATTTGTAAAGTGAAAATTCAAAGAATTCCAGCATCTGATGCGACAAAAAACTTTAACACTTCTGTTTATTGGCGGACAGTTCAGGATACGACTTATATTCCAACGGAAGAAAATTATTTGATTAAAAGTGACACAATAGCACAAGAAATTTATTCAAGTAATCCACAGATTTCTTCGACAAGAGCCCTAAATGGAAACAAAAACTCTCAAGTCGTGGACTTTATGTTGCCTGAAAACACAATATCTTGGAGCTTTTACATCGGGACAGGAAATGAAGGCGGCGCTGAGTACGACAATGCAAGAACGAGCTTTACACAAAATGCAGCCGCAACTGTTTCAAAAATTCCAGGTTACGGACCAATGGCTGCGTTAGCATTGACAGGGGTTTCATATTTTAACAAAGTTCAGGGAGAAGACAACGTAAAATATTGGTTTATAAGTGATGCGAATAATGTTGCCCTTTTCAATGCTGGACAAACATTCATGCAATATAAGAGAGGAGATGTTTTAAATGAAGCATCACAAATGAAATCACCATTAAGCGGTAAAATTTATCTTGCGCTACTAAACGACAACACAGTAGACCCAATTAAAGTAACAATTAAAGTTGCAGCAATACAGGTAAATCAACAATGGGGTACAAGGACAATTCAAGTTATGAAAGTATCTAACAGACAAGTACCATATTTGAAAAATTAAGAAAAACTACTGGTAACAGCACCTAAAGAAAAATGCGGAGTTTCTGCAAGTTGCAAGCGCATTTTTTCAGCGGTAAGAAAGTGTTGGCCCTTGCCATTCACTTCGGAACATTTTATATCTTTAGTGCGGTAAGACAGTGAAGTGCTATTAATTCCGCACTTTCTTTAGCTGCCAAACGTTACCAGTAAGCTTATCGAATGAAACTCATTAAATACTCATTTATTAGTGTAACAATAATCCTAGCAATCGCTTACATTCCATTGCTTTTAAATTTGAACAAATTTGCAATCTTTTCAATTATAAGTTTACAAGTCATTCCTGGCTTTATTTATAGTTGGACCCAATCATACTTTTGTAAAAATAATCCTGAATTTTCAGCTACAAAACGAAATAGTTTCATATTCTTAAATGCCGTAATCTACTTTTTAATTATTTTTTATATGGGAACCGAAATTCACGATTTAAAGAATTTTAGGATTATTACAGCTGGCGGTTTGGGTGCACTACTTTATTTATTGACCCATCATATTTGCTTTAAAATAACCTTTCCACCAAAGACATATATTTTAGCTGCTTTTTATGGTGTATTAACAACTTTTATTTATTGGCAACTTGACAATAATTACCAAACATATTTTGTTTATTATTTTCCAATAATAATTGTTATTTGGCAAATTGGAATATCAATTATAATTTATGCTACAAATAGAAATAAAAACGTCTACTGGTAACAACAGATTTAAAAAATTGGGGGCGACGTGATTTTAATTCCTTCGTCTGTTTTTATTATGTTTGTATGGGCGGACAAATTTCTTGCAAGTAATACTGCAAATTCTTAAACCTGCAAAACGTTTTAGCCAATGTAAAAAATGAAGAAAGAACCATTTAAGATTGAGTTTATCGAGCCACAAGAAATAAGAATGGGCTCATCTTATAATCATTGTGGCATTAAATTAATTGGTGACACCAAAATAAACTTAGAAAATGGTTGGTGGCAAGATACGTACGCATGGAATGACAACTATACTAAGCTCGCACTAGTAAAATGGAATTTAGACAACAATGAACCTGGCTTTCATATCGTCATTATAGATGTGACTACAGGAAAAAGACAAGAAACTAAAAGAATTTTTGGATGCATTAACTCCATTGCTTTCAAGACAGACAAGCTATTAAGCATTAATAAATTTAAATACACGGGACAAAAAACAGCAAGTGGTGACCTTATTGGACACTTTGACGAAGTAATTGAAATCTAAATACACTGGCTATAACACGGGCTCGTATGTAGAGTAGTTATTTCAAATTTAAGCAAAAGTGTTCCTTAAAAACAAAATAAAAATCATCCAAAATCTCCCCTATTTAACCATCCCTATATGCTCGTAAAACTCTTTAAAAGTTACCAACTGGTCCTTATTCTTTTGTAAAGCAGTCCTAATTTTTCTCATTAGGTAGCGAGCCCCTCTCTCCGATTTTCCTGTAATTATTTGAATATCCTTTACACAAATAATCTTTCTTTCATTTTCAAACATAAATTCAAATTTAATAAATCAATTATTTTTTTGGATTTCAAACTTCTGCAATTTTTTTTCGAATACTCAACAGCATTTATGCAGGTTCTTTTATGCAGGATGATAAATGCAGCTTTAGTGACTAGTGACTAGTAAGTGGAACATTTTCGCTTTGATAAAATCCAGTGGTCAAATCAAATTGCTTTTCGAAAAACTATAAAAAAACAAAATTACAATCATCTTCCTACACCCGCTACTAGTCACCAACTCCCAAAGTACATACCTTAAAAATCCAACAAAAATTTAGGCAAAATAAATACAGCAAAAAAATAGTACCCGAAATTAGGTTCTACGGCAATTGGCTTTTAGAAGCTGGTTTCCAACATGGGGAGAGGGTAACAATTACCGCAGAGAATAATGAGTTAATAATCAGAAAAAGTACAGAATAATTATAAAAAAGCCGCTAAATGGAATGTTTAGCAGCTTTTTTGTTGAGAATTCGCAAGGGTGAGTTATTTAAAAAATACGTAGTTCTACGTATATAATTTTTGGATTTTATTGTGGATATTAGTTTTGCGCTAATACGATTTTAAATTACTCCAAGCATATAAAAATGTTCTATTTTTTCAGATTTATATTGGATATATAACATGCTAGGCATTATGACCGAACGACAACTAAACAATTTACATTTATGGGACATCTAATAAGTAAGATACAAATTGAAAATTTTAAGTCAATTAGAATTCAAGAATTTGAACTTTCAAGATTTACTCCACTTGTTGGTTATAATAACGCTGGGAAATCAAATATACTTGAAGCAATTAAATGGGTACTTAGAAAAAACTCATTAGGTGCTTCATGCTTTTACGACATAAGCCAACCAATTTCAATGACGGCAATAATTGAAGGAATTACGGAAGATATTTTAGAGAATATTGACCCAATACATCGTGCAAGAATTCTACCATTTCTTATAAATGATACTTTGCATATAAAGAGAATTCAAGATACACCAGGTCAAGGAGTAGCTCAAATCAGGCTGATGGTTTTAGATCCAAATGATGGAATAACATGGCAAAACAATCCAGCAGGTATTGATAATGCTATCAAAGATTTATTTCCAGAACCAATTCATATTGGTGCCATGGAAAATGCAGAAGATGATATTTCAAAATCAAGTACAACATCTACTATTGGAAAATTATTGGCTGAAATTATTGGACCAATTGAGCTTCAATATGGGCAACAAGTAAATCTGGCACTTGATGAACTTAAAGGTATATTAGATGCTGAAGGTATTAATAGAGCACCTGAATTACAAAATTTTGACCAAGAAATAAATGAGAAACTAGATGCTTTTTTTCCTGATTTGAAAGTAAAAGTTCATATTCCTACACCTGAATTGAAAGAAATTTTTAAAAAAGGTACGATTAAAGTATATGAAAATATTTTACCTAACCCTAAAGATGTAAGTTCGTTAGGACATGGTGCACAAAGGTCAATTCAAATGACACTTATACGACACTTAGCTGATTTGAAATTAATTGCACAACAAAATAGAACTACAACATTACTATTAATTGACGAACCAGAATTGTATCTACATCCACAAGCAATTGAAATATTAAGAAAGTCTTTAAGTATTTTGGCAATACAAGGTTATCAAGTTATTTTTTCTACGCATTCTCCTTTTATGATTACTCAAAATGACGTAGCTAATACTGTTTTGGTTAGAAAAAACGACCAATTAGGTACATTCAAGAGAACAACTTTAAAATCTGCAATTCCAACAATTGAGCAATATGCTCCTCATCAATTAACTTTAATGTATTCTTTAAGTAATTCAAGTAATATTCTCTTTGCTGAAAAAGTAATTTTAGCAGAAGGTAAAACTGAGAACAAACTACTACCTTTAATTATAGAAAAAATTACAGGCAAAACTATTTTACATCACAAAACTGCATTTGTAAAGTTGGATGGTTCAAGTAACACAAAAAAATCAATTCAAGTTTTGGCGACTATGGATTTACCAACTAAGGCAATTGTTGATTTAGATTTCGCACTAAAAAACGGAATTTCAGAAGGGTATTTAATAGCTGGTGATAATGATATAAATGCTTGTTTGGTTGAGTTAGGTAATATTGCAATTGCCAATAATATTTCAATAGGAACTGACGGATGGCCTACTAAAAGTGGAAATTCTGTTTCTGCTGCAGAAGGATTTTCAATATTAGCACAATCTCAAAATACAATACAAAATATACAGAATATTTGTGTCAAAATGCAAGCACATAATATCTGGGTTTGGAATAAGGGAACAATAGAAAATCATTTAAATTTGGATGGCAAGAATGAAGCAGTTTGGGCAACTTTCACCAAGACTTTAGAAACAAGTGATTTAATAACAATGTTACCAAACGACTTTCAAGAAATTGAAAACTGTATTAATTGGTTATTAGCCTAATAAGTGTCACTTTGCCTAACATTGGATTTGCATTTGGGCTATATCAGTACTTAGCTTAATATTTGTACTTATTTTAAGCTTTTGTTCTTTTTATTACAAACCGAATACAAAACAAAAAAAATATTAAATGTATAGGTTTAAAGATAATGCCAAATTGATTATTAATTGCAAAAAATTAACTTAGATAAAATGATATTATTAAACAAAGAGGAATTCAATAAATACATTCAGAAAAACTATAAGAAACTTCACCAAACTGAAAAATGGGAAGAGTTTAGTGATGAGTTTGACGGTTTCTGTGATTCTTGTCACAGAGACGTTTTTTTGAAAATTCATTCACGGAGCTATCAATACTCAGACTACAATCAAGACCGCTTTCCGATCTTCATAACTTACTTTATTGAGTGTCCAAGATGTAAGGGCAAAAGATTCATGCAACTTGTATTGATTGAAGTAAGAGTAATAACGGATAATGACGGAAAAGTTGTTGAGAATATTGATTACGATGAGGAGGTCAATTACAACAGCAAAACGCATTATGAACTTTATCAAATGTATTCCATTCCGACCAAAGACGAAAGTTTCGGAAACAAGGATATTCCAGACGAATACGAAACACTAAAGCGTTCAGTTTCCGAAGCGATGTTCGCGATGACAAATGGAAAATATATTTCATCTGCAATTCTGTTTAGACGAGCATTACAAATAATCGCAAAGGATATTTTAGGTGCAAAAGGAAGTACATTATATAATCAATTAGAGTGGTTAAAAGAAAATAAAAACCTCTTGGCAATTGATTTAACAAATCTTTTTCACGATAACAGCAAACTAATAAAGGACGTAGGAAATCAAGGTGCACACCCAGACAATGATATAACCCTTCATAATTTTACAGAGGATGATGTAAATGCGTTGCATGACTTATTCCTTGATATCGTAAATGAGATATTTATTAAACCTATGCAACTAAAAGCAATCCAAGCGGACTTAATTAAAAATAGAAAATTGAAAGTATGATAATACTGAATCAAAAAAACATTAACACTGAATTCAGTCTTTACAGCTTCGAACAGGCTAAATTAAACGAGGGTAACAATGCGTTTGCAATAATTGAGGTTAAGTACTTCGAATATATTATGTCTAAGGTTGTAGTTCTACTTTCTGTATGATGTTTATAGATATATCTACTAGCAATATCAACCCCCATAAAATATAAGTGGTTATTTTATTAAAATATTGCGTACTTCAAACTTTACAACTTAAATCAATTATAAAATGGAATTAAACGGAGATAAAATTAAAATCAAAGACCTTTTGGACTTGAAACGCAACGGAATGTTGACTGTTAATCCAGAATATCAAAGAGGAGCAGTTTGGAAAGAGCCGCAACAGAAAAAACTAATTGACAGTGTTCTTCGAGGTTATCCATTACCTTTAATCTACTTGCACCACAAAAAGAAAATGGTTGCTGGTATGCAGCGCGAGGATTTAGAAATTATAGACGGTCAACAACGAATCAATGCACTTTTTTTGTTTGGAGAGAATGCCCTGAAATTATTTGACCCAATTAAAGATGATAAAGCTGCAAGATTTCCAAAGTTTGTAAGTCAAGCACCTTGTCCTTGGGCTCATTGCGACTATCTCGGGCTTGAACAAAAGTTGCGTTTCAAATTTGAAAATACTGAGTTGTTTATTGTTAAAGTAACAACTGATAACGAAGACGAAGCAAGAGATTTATTTATCCGTTTGCAAGCAGGTCTTCCGTTAAACGCTCAAGAGAAGCGCGATGCATGGCCAGGAGGATATACAGAGTTTGTTTTGAAATTTGGAGGTAAAAGAGAACTGCCGAGATACCCAGGTCATGATTTCTTCAAACGGTTCGTAAAAGTACCAAATCCAGATCGAGGAGAAGTAAGACAATTATGTGCTCAAATGGGGATGCTTTTTCTTGAAGAGGCTACAAAAGCAAATTGGCTTGACATTGGAACTGAACCAATAGACGATTACTATTATCACAATTTGGGTTTTGATATGACGAGTCCAAAAGTTTTAAGATTTTCTAAAATGTTGGACTTAGCAGTTGAATTGTTTGACGGCTACAGAGGTCCAAAACTTAAGGCACATGAAGCAATTCATATTTCTCTTTTGCTTGATAGTTTAATGGATGATTATACAAAGGGTTGGCAAAATAATTTCATAAAAGCATTTGACGACTTCCGAGCAAAAAGTGCTTCAGACAAAAAGGAACGCATTGGTGCTTATTGGTTTGATTATGGTACTCTTACTCAGACACAATCTTCAAACGCTAAGTCAATTCAATCCCGTCACAAATTTTTTTCGGAGAAAATGTTTGCCATTTTAAATCCTATTCTTAAGGACACAAGTAGAACATACGGGCAACTTGAAAGAGAAATCGTTTATTATAGAGATAATAAAAGATGTCAAGTTTGCAGTGTTGAAGTAAGGTGGGATGACTTAGAAATACATCATGTAAATGAACATCAATATGGTGGCAAGACGACTATTGAAAATGGTGTTTCTGTTCATAAGGAGTGTCATCCAAAAGGACAAGCAGCAATTGATTTCTATAACAAATGGTTAACAAAAATTGACAATATAATAATTCAATAAATTACTTAATAAATGAAAAAATAATCAATAATAGTAGGTAGACGCATGTATTGCAAATAAAGGAAATGTGATAATTAGGGTTTCGTGTATTGTATTGAATTAACTTAAAACTATTTCAAAGATTATTACTATAAATGAAATATTGAAATTTTGCTATCAAATATAGCATAAACCGTCTTTTATCATAATAGTTTTTCTTGCAAAATGACCAATTAGAATATTAACTTTGAGTACTGATAAGCAAACAAAATGAGTTTTATAAAAATACTAAACAAATACAGAAAAATTTCCTTTTCCGAAAGAGATAAAGGCGACCGTTTTGAACGCTTAATGCAAGCGTACTTGCTGACTGACCCTAAATACGCTTATCAATTTAAAAATGTTTGGTTGTGGAATGAATTTCCCGGTAAGAAAGATCTAGGTGGAAGCGATACAGGTATTGATCTTGTAGCAGTAACATACGACAATGACTTTTGGGCTGTTCAGTGTAAATGCTATCAAGAAACAGCAACCATTGACAAGCCTGCCGTCGACAGTTTTCTTTCTACATCGAGTAGAGAATTTAAAGATGAAAGTTTTAGAACAACAAGTTTTGCTCAACGTCTTTGGATTTCAACCACCAATAAATGGGGACCAAATGCATATGAAGCAATAAAAAATCAAAATCCACCAGTTACCAGAATTAACCTAACAGATTTGATGGATGCTCCCGTAGATTGGGAGAAACTGGAGCAAGGTATTCACGGAGAAAAAGGAAGAGCAGAAAAGAAAAAACTCTATCCGCATGTGCTTGAAGTACGTGATAAGGTTTTTGAATATTTTAAGGAAAATGAAAGAGGGCGTTTAATTATGGCTTGTGGTACAGGCAAAACCATGACCTCATTAAAAATTGCCGAGAAACAAACCGACAACAAAGGAACTATTTTATTTCTTGTTCCTTCCATTGCACTCATTGGTCAGACTTTGAAAGAATGGTCATCGCAAGCAGATGAGCCAATCAATCCGATTTGTATATGTTCCGACCCTGAAATAACAAGGAACAGAACAACAGGCGACCAAGATTTAACAAGCACTATTGATTTGGCTTGGCCTGCTTCTACGGATTCCGATTACATTTTAAAACAATTCCAACATTATAAAAATGCGAACAATGGAATGACAGTAGTTTTTTCTACTTACCAATCCATTGATGTAATTGCCAGAGCACAAAAAGTATTACTAAAAAACGGCTTTCCTGAATTTGATTTAATTATTTGCGATGAAGCTCATCGTACAACAGGATATACAGAGACTGGCATGGATGATTCTGCTTTTGTGAAAGTTCACGATTCGGAATTTATAAAAGCGAAGAAACGTTTATACATGACTGCAACGCCTCGTTTGTATGATGTGGAGGCACAATCCAAAGCAGCTAAAAATGACGTTCCACTTTGGTCAATGGACAATGAAGCATTTTTTGGTAAAGAGATTCATCGTATTGGTTTTGGTGAAGCAGTTGAAAGAGGGTTGCTTACTGATTACAAGGTTATTATTCTTACACTAAATGATAAAGATGTACCAACTGCGGTGCAAAAAATGATTACTAACGGTGAAGCTGAAATTAAAACAGACGACCTCACCAAACTGATCGGCACTGTTAATGCCTTATCAAAACAATTTTTAGGGAATGAATCAATAAAAGTTGAAGGCGATGATAGGCCAATGAAACGTGCTGTTGCTTTTTGTGGAAGCATTGCCAACTCTACGAATATAGCAGCAAGTTATAATTTGGCTTCTGAAAATTATTTAGAATCACTGCCTGAAGAAAAGAAAAAGAACATGGTTACCGTGCAAGCTATGCATATGGACGGAACAATGGCAGCTCCTCAACGTGACCAAATGTTAAGTTGGTTAAAGGAAGAAACTCCAGGCAATGAATGTAGAATTTTAACAAACGTTCGAGTGTTAAGTGAAGGTGTTGATGTTCCTTCTTTGGACTCCGTACTTTTTCTTTCTGCTCGAAATTCGCAAGTTGATGTTGTTCAATCCGTTGGACGTGTAATGCGTAAATCGGAAGGTAAGAAATATGGTTATATTATTATTCCTGTGGTTGTACCTGCCGATGTTGAACCCGAACATGCATTAGATGATAACGAACGCTACAAAGTAGTTTGGACAGTATTGAACGCTTTGCGTGCACATGACGACCGTTTCAATGCTACTGTAAATAAAATTGAACTCAACAAGAAACGACCAAATCAAATAATTGTTGGTGGTTCTGAATACGGTTTTGATGGAAATGGAAACCCGATAGAAAAAAGTCGTGACGGTTACGAAGGTACTGACCCAAGCAAAGAAATTGGACGACAAATTGCCATGCAATTTGAGCAACTGCAAGATGTGGTTTTTGCTCGTATGGTAGAAAAGGTAGGTGACCGCAGATATTGGGAACAATGGGCTCGTGATGTGGCCAAAATTGCCGAACGCCAAATTGAACGCATAAAATATCTCATTAACGAAAAGAAAGACCAAAGAACAGCTTTCGATAAATTTTTAAGCGGTTTACAAAAGAACATCAACCCAAGTATAAATGAAGAACAAGCCATCGAAATGTTGGCACAACATATCATCACCCAACCAATATTTGACGCTTTATTTGAGGGTTACTCGTTTGTAAAATCCAATGCAGTTTCTATGGCAATGCAAGGCATGATAGAATCTTTAGAAGAAGGAAGCAACCTTGCTGAACAAGACGAAACACTCCAAAAGTTTTATGATTCAGTTCGTACCCGTGCACAAGGTATCGACAATTCAGAAGGCAAACAACGCATCATCATTGAATTGTATGATAAGTTTTTCAAAACGGCTTTCCCTAAAATGGTGGAGAAATTGGGAATTGTTTATACACCTGTAGAAGTGGTAGACTTTATCATTCATTCTGTAAATGATATTCTGAAAAAAGAGTTTGACCGTACTATTTCTGATGAAAATATTCACATTCTTGACCCATTTACAGGAACAGGAACATTTTTAGTGCGTTTGCTTCAAAGCGGCTTGATTGATGTAAAAGATTTGGAACGCAAATACAAAGATGAATTACATGCAAACGAAATTGTATTGCTGGCTTATTACATTGCCGCCATTAACATTGAAAACGCATATCACGATGCAACACCCGACCCAGATGATGGCGTTGGAAAAGAAATCTACACATCCTTTGATGGGATTGTATTAACCGATACATTTCAACTTAGCGAAACGAGTGAGGGGGAAATTGAATATGAAGAAATGTTGAAGAAAAACTCTGACAGAGTTGAAAAACAAAGAAAAGCACCACTCAGAATTATTATTGGAAATCCACCTTATTCAATCGGCCAGAAATCAGCAAATGATAATGCACAAAATCAAACTTATCCAAAATTAGATGCGAAAATCGCTTCCACCTACGCCAAAGCATCCAAAGCTGGTTTAAATAAGTCATTATACGACGCTTACATTAAAGCATTTCGATGGAGCACTGACCGATTGGATAAAACAGGGGGGATAATTTGTTTTGTTTCCAATGGTGCATGGTTAGACGGAAATAGTACAGATGGTTTCCGTAAAGCAATTGAAAAAGAATTTTCATCTATCTATATTTTTAATTTAAGAGGAAATCAACGAACTAGTGGCGAATTAAGCAGAAAGGAAGGCGGCAAAATTTTCGGAAGTGGAAGCCGTACTCCTATTTCAATAACATTGTTGGTTAAAAACCCTGATATAAAAACCGAAAAAGCAACCATACATTACCATGATATTGGAGATTATTTAGACCGGGAACAAAAACTAAAAATAATTAAGAACTTTAAAACATTTGGAAATCCTAATTTGTCATTAACAACTTTAGAACCTAATGAACATGGCGATTGGTTAAGTATGCGAAATAATGCATTTGATGATTTTATTCCTATTGTGCCTGAGAAAAAATTCAATGCAAAAACTCAAAGTATATTCATTGTAAACGTTGTTGGTATTGCGACAGGAAGGGATGCTTGGTCTTTGAGTTTTTCAAAAAATACTCTTTCGGAAAACATGAAAAACATGATTGCATTTTTCAACGAACAAAGCAATGCTTTCGCAATAGCAAAACAAAAGAATACCAAGTTAGAAGTTGAAGAATTTATCGACCAAAATCCTTTAAGAATAAGTTGGACAAGAGCATTAAGAAAGGATATTTCAAAAACTATTCAACATTCATTTAAAGAACAAGAATTAGTTCAATGCTTGTATCGTCCTTATACAAAAGAATGGCTTTACTATGATAGACCTTTTATAGAAAGTCCAAGTATTTGGTCTCAAATATTTCCAACGTCTAAGCATAAAAACGTAGTAATATCTTGTATCAATGTTGGTTCGAGTAAAGAATTTTCAGCAATTATTTCAGATACATATTCTGAATACCAATTAGTTTTTGCAAATCAATCCTTCCCGCTTTATTACTACGAAGAAAATAAATTACAACAAAAAGGATTGTTTGATGGTGATGAAAGTCAGAGGTATATACGCAGAGATACCATTAGCGATTTCATTTTAGATAGAGCCAAACAGCAATACGGCAAAACCGTAACCAAAGAAGATATTTTTTATTATGTATATGGCTTTTTACACAGTATCGAATACAGAGAAACATTTGCAACCGATTTAAAGAAAATGTTACCCCGCTTACCATTGGTAGATACAGTATCAGATTTTTGGGCATTCAGTAAAGCAGGTAGAAAATTAGCAGAACTGCATTTGAATTATGAAACCGTTGCTCCTTCTCCTGATGTAAACGTAACAGGTGATGATGGCAAGTCTTACACGGTAGATAAAATGCGCTTTCCAAAGAAAGACCAAAAAGAAACCATTCATTACAATAGCAAGATAACAGTCAGTAATATTCCTGCAAAGGCTTATGAATATCTAGTTAATGGCAAAAGTGCTATAGAATGGATTATGGAACGTTACCGTGTAACTACAGACTTAAATTCAAAAGGAGAAGGTAGTGGCATCACAAATGACCCAAACGATTGGGCAAAAGAAGTAGGAAATCCACGTTATATTTTAGACTTGTTGTTAAGCATTATCAATGTAAGTGTTCAGACCGTTGACATTGTGAACAGTTTGCCGAAAGTAGATTTTGGAACGCAAAAATCAAAAAACAACGATATAAAAATATATCCTGAACCTGATGATTCAAAATTAAGTATTGCAGCAGAACCAGACATCAATGAATAATAAGCCAATGAATCTGGTGGCACATTTGTAATAGTGCAAATGCACTCAAATCAGTTGAAACTCAAAAATCGAGTAATCTATTTAAATTCGGTGGTGAAATGCTGCTTGTCTTCTTCTTCCCTTTTAGCGTCTGGGTAAAACAGCCGAGGGTTAATAATGTGTTTGAGGAGGAAGGCCGGTAGCATTTATAGGCCCAAAAGTTAATACAAGCTTAACCCATAATTCTTAAATAATTTTTTTTACATCTACTTATTTAATTTCTCTAATTTATTACAGATATTAGTAGTTTACTTAAATAGCTGATTATTTCAACAATACATCAAATTAAATTTAGATTTTGGTATATTGTATATGTTAGCCGAGAATTACTTCCAATACTAAAAAATATTAAGTCACTTAACAAAATAGACGTTGAAAATAATCTGACAACCAGACATTCAGGCTAATTAGCTTGCTCAGTTATGTGCTTGCCCGCTTCGCAAGCAAAATAGCCTTGATTTTTTCAATACAAAAAAACGTAAATTCGAAAATGGAACAATTGGACTTGTTTAACTCAACAAAGATTAAGACCGAAAGGAGACAAATTCAGAACGGTGAGTATTTACATATTAATAATTTTTTTGATAAATCAAGTAGCGATAACTATTTAAAAGTGCTACTAAATTCAATTAATTGGAAACAAGAAATAATGAATATGTATGGTAAAGAAATGCTTTTTCCAAGATTAACAGCTTGGTATGGAGATAACGATAAACCATACACATTTTCGGGAATTACTTTGCAACCACAACTTTGGACTCAAGAGTTACTTGAAATTAAGCGAAAAGTAGAAACCAAAGCAGATGCTTTATTCAATAGCGTTTTACTAAATCGTTATCGAAACGGAAATGATTCAATTTCTTGGCACACTGATGCCGAAAAGGAACTTGGAAAAAATCCAATTATAGCTTCTGTGAATTTTGGAGCTACACGTGAATTTCAAATGAGACATATTCAAACTAAAGAGAAAATATCTATAGAATTATCACATGGTAGCCTTCTAATTATGTTAGGTGAGCTACAACACTTTTGGCAACACCAAATACCAAAAACAAAAAAACCTGTCAATGAAAGAATAAACTTAACTTTTAGAATAATAAAATAATATGTCCTACTACTTTAATCTACCGTTAATAACAGCATTAACAATAGACCAACAAAGAGCTGTTGACGAAACAAGCCCTTTAGCATTGTCAGGAGGTCCAGGAACAGGGAAAAGCGTAGTTTGTTTATGGAGACATATTAGAAATCACTCAACAGGTGTTTGTAATAGCTTACTATTAACATACACAAAAACATTGGAACATTATTTAAGAGCTACTGCTAAAAGCCAAGATGAAGATGCAGCAGAAAATATTGATAGAGTATTTTGGTGGTTAACACACAACGCTACTGATTACGAAGAAATAATAATAGATGAAGGTCAAGACATTGATATAGATAAATTTCAACGCTTTTTCAACTATACTAATAAACTAAGTTATGGTGCAGACGAAAGACAAAGTATGTATCTATCTAATGAAAATCTCAAAGAATTATTAAATTGGTTTTCAGTTGATAAACGATTTAATGTTAACGAAGAAATTACACTAAACAGGAATTTCAGAAACTCGAGAGAAATTTTAGAGTTTACAAGGTCAGTATTTCCGAATTTCTTAATACCACATAATACAATTATTGGTGCAAGACAAACTGGCTTAAAGCCAATTATGAAAGTGAACTTAGGTTGGGGAGCGGATAATCAAATTAACGACATTATAAGTATAATTGATGACTTTAATAGTGATACTCATAATATTGCTATTCTTGTACCATTTGCAGCACAAGTTGAAACCTTTTATAGTTTAATAAAAGATAACCTAGAATCAGATATAGAAATTTCAAAATACCAGAGTGAAAATGAAGATTTTGAAGTACTTTCAGGGGTTCACGTTACAACTTTTAAGTCTTCAAAAGGAACAGAATTTGATACAGTTATTATACCTGAGTTTGATAGCTATTCTTGGAATATTGTAAACAGGTCCAGTGTTGTAACTGAAAATGATTATTATGTAGCATTTACAAGAGCTAAGACAAATTTATTCTTACTTTGCAGAAACGGTTTTCCCAATATTGGTAATCGTGAAACAATAACAATTGAGTGAAATGATAACCACATACTATTTACCAATAAAGTCAATGAACCTTGCTCATTATTTGAGTAATGGAATCATTGCACCAGCGAACTATATCGAAAACAGAAACCATGACCTCCAAAATAAGTTTAATAACTACCTACTGCTGTCATCAAGTAAATTCACCACTGAATCTAATTGTTCAATAGAAATTGTTTTTGATGAGAAGGAAGAGCTGCCAAAGAAAATTTCTGATAATTTTTTCCTTTTTGATATGCCAATACCAATATCAAGAATAAAAGGTATCTATTTTACAGACAAGGAACAAATAACAAACACTATATTTAATATAACAAGTGGAGCTGCATTTATACCTGATGCAATATTATTTTTAGATAATGAAACACCAATACCTATAGATGAATTAAGAAATATACTAAATATACCAACTAAAGTTGATTGGAAGCACTATTTAAAGAAATATGATCAAATATTGGGAGGCTTTGCAATAATGAAAATTGGAAAAGAAGATTTCCAAAATTATCCTATTCACTACTTTAAAACTCTAGGAAATATCAATAAGTATTTTAATCAATTCCTTATTGATCAAGGAGTTGAATTAGAAAATTCATTTGAATTTGCATTTACTGACAATAATAAATTCAAAAATTTACATGACACAATTTATTCAGAAATAACAATTGATGTAGTTGCAAAATTTGCCATCAAGGATAAAGTTAAAATTGAAACTAAAAATGGACTTATTCAAATTGATAAAATACCAGAAAATAGTCAAACGTATTTGGTTTCAGTTTTAGAAACTTATGGACCCGGTAAGAGAAAACAAGCAGATTCATTTATTTCTGATTTGGTTTCAGGGAATTTTAATGAAAAAAGGAAAGAAGGCCTCTCCTTAATTTTTGGTATTAATAAAGGATATTCTTCATTTAGAAATAAATATAAGACAGAGAATTTTGAAGCATTTGTAAAATTCAAACTTGATTCTCAAATTGACTATTATACAATTGAAAGCATTTATCAATTTGTATTCAATAACAAATCGGAATCAAGTTCTTATTCATATATAGATAATTATTGTATTAAAGCTAAAGAACAGGGTATTAATAAGTCAATATTTGAAACATACCAAGTTTTAGATAAAACAATCATTCTTAAAAAAAAAGGCGATTTCTTCTTCGAATTGTTTCATTCTTCATTGGCAAAAAGGGATAGGTTATTTGAAATCATTTCAAATAACTTATCAAAATCACTTCCTAATTTTTTACCTCTAAACCCTGTTTTATTTAAAGAACTATTACAAAACGAATTTGATGAATTCTTTAAAGATTACACCCAATTCATTACTTCTGAAACTATTAAAAAATCAGTTAGTGAATTTGAAAGCGATTTAAAAACACACAAGAATAAAATTAAAGAACTTACATCTAATCTAGAAGATAAACAACACATTATTGAAAAGCTTCAGAAAAAGTTAAATGAATTCAATACAGAAATAATTAATTATCAAGAGTCAGAAAATAATAATTTTAAAAACAAATTAACTGACAAAAATTTAGGTAATAATTTCGAATCGACAAAAGAAGACATTTTAAACAAAAAGATTGATAAAAACAATGAAAATACAATTGATAATAAAGATTTGCATAACACAATAACAATTGAATTAAATAACGAAAGTGTATTGAATGAACTAAATGAAACATATAATCAAAAATTCACAGGTTCTTTATTTTCTAATGAAAATATTGAAATAAAGAGAAAGATTAGGGAAAAAGAATTAAAGTCATTAAAAGTATCAGACCTAAAATCAATTTTATACAATTATAGATTAAAGTCAGCGTCAAATTTAAAAGAAGATTTGATTAACGTAATTTTGAGAAAAGAGTTTTAATATGGCGGTAATTGATGATGTAATTATCTCTTCAAATAGTTCTGACCAACTATCAAATTTTATAGAAAACAATTCAACATTGATCTATGATTTTTTCTTAAGTCAGAGTTATAATAGCTTATTAGTGCATAAGGAAAAAATTGAAAGTTACATATTGCCATACTACAAGATCTATAAGGATTTGGACTTCACAAATAATAAAAACAGATTATTTGTTTTATCATTATTGGATGTTTCAGAAAGGTTTGGCTTTCACGGCGAATTTCAAGATTTATTCAACTTATGTAAAAGGAAGAACATATCAATAGGAAGTAGACTAGATGCATCCTCTAAGTTCCTTGTTGGTGTTAAAAAAATTTCAGACTATCTTAATAGAATTCCTGAAATTATAGATTTATTAGCTTACAGTCTACTTAATGAAGAAGATAGTGAAGCTAAGGTTACAGCAACATTGATTCACTTTTACATTGAAGTTCTACATAATTTTGGTAAAGAAAACCTGAGTGGAGTAATTGAGTTCAGGGCTTTACTGTTAGAACATTTATCATCAGATGAAAAGAAATTCTTAGTTCATTCAACAATTATTAAATTACTCAATGAAAATATTGATGATATTCAGTTTGTTTATAACTCTATACATCAAGAATTAGATTTATTATTAGAAAGGTCAAGTGTATTTCTTCCATTTGATGTTAACTCACACCTAGTAGAACTAAATACAGAATACTCACAGATGCTTGATTCTATTCAAGCTAGATTTTTGGAAATAAGAGAACTATGTGCAAACTTATATTCCAATGTAGCAAGTAATGATATTTATTACTCTTTACAAAGGGGAGTTAGAGTTCTTACTGAGCAAAATCAACTACTTGCATATATTAATAGTTATGGAAAGATGCATTATGCAAAAGTAATGTCTGCATTTTCTGCATTATCCAACCAAGCGATAAGTTCACAAATTGAAATATATGATTGGGGTTGCGGTCAGGGTTTAGCATCTGTTTGTTTTTTGGAATATATTAATGACAGATCAGAAGCTATAAATATCCAAGTATTAACATTAATTGAACCATCCGAAATTGCCCTAAAAAGAGCATCCCTACATATAAGAAAGTTCAATAACTCTTCGAGTATTTATACAATAAATAAAGATCTAGACTCGTTGAATAAAGACGACTTCACACACATTGGAAAGAATACAAAAATTCAACTATTTTCAAATATTTTGGATATAGATTTATTCTCAATGTCTGATTTGATATTGAAAATAAAGGAGAATTTCACAGGCTTAAATTATTTTATTTGTGTTAGTCCTTATGTTTCGGAATATAAAACACAGAGAATTGACGACTTTGTTGAAGCTTTTCAATGCTATGAAAATTTCGAGTTGATTGAATCAGTAACAGAGAGAAAAGGTGAATGGGTTGGTACAAATTGGTCAAGAGTCATAAGAGTATTTAAAGTAAAAATATAGCCTATATATGGCCATATAAATTGCTAAAAAACTGGTAGAGTTTAGTCAATATTTCAAGTGCTTGCAATTAACCCAAAGCACTGGCCATTAAATTAAAAACTCAAAAAATATTGACGCTAATGATATAAGTATTAAAAACAAAAAACCTAAATTAGAACTGTAGGATAAAAGGGGTTCTTACATTATTGGTACACATACTATTAAGGATTTTTTTGGCTCTTCAAACCTTTATATATTCTTTAAATGAAAAAAGAACTTATCTACTTAGAAATGATTCAAGACCACACGCATACTGGTCCTGCATGGATTGGATATGGTCTTTTCAATAAAACTGGAAAAACGGTTTATTTTAATGGAAAAGTATTTCGTCGTGGTAATATTAGTATCGGAAACCACTTTGATATTGAACTTGGAGCCGAATATTGGATCTCTGGTGTTAAAAAGAATACAGAAGATAGGCACTGGGCTGGTTCTGGGAAAATACAAATTGACAAAGCAGTAGTTTCCGATTACCTAGCATTCATTGGCGAAACCACTTTACCTAAAAACAAATTTATTCTTGTGGAACTAATAAATGAACCGAATAAAGATTTAGCTCGTAAAATTGAAAACACTAAATTAACTGAAGAATAAATTTAATGCACGGCTTGCTGGGTGCTTTAAATTTCAGTATATTTAATAATAGAGTGATTAGTAAATACACAAGTTTCAATTAGTAATAATGACTCTTTATATATAAGTGGCAAAATTTATATGCCAATCCATACACAAAGTATCAAACAGAAAGTATCTAAACAAAAACAACCATATATGCAGCCTCTCAATTTAAAACAGAGATTAACAAAATATCTTATTCATTTTTTACTTTCTATATTGTTTCCTATCTTTCTTATAATAATTCTAATAATCATAACAGGAAGTAGAGAAACTGGTATTTCTTACGGTTTATTTGTTTCATTTTTAATTTTGAATATTGCCTATTCATTTTACTTTCTAAAGTCAAATTTAATAATAACAATGATTGCTGGAATATTGGTTACAATTTCGAGTATTGGTTCGGCTTATTTTATACTATTCTATAAGATAAAACCAAGTTTTGACTTTTATGGCTTTTATACAAGTCTATTTGTATATGGAATTATTTCTATATTATCCTGGGAAACTATTTATAAAATATTAGTAAATAAAACTAAAAAAGTTCAATAACATCAGCTACTAGCATAATTTACCAAACACCAACCACAAATGACAATTAAAAAAGTTATAATCTTATTGGTAATAGTAGGCATATCTATTTTTGCTGTACTTTACGCCAAACATAAATTTTATGATCCGCAACGCCGCTTCGATTTTGCGAAGGCAGAAGTAAAACAACTTGAGGAAAATGACAATATCAGAAATGGAGATTTAATTTTTCAAACTTCCCTATCACAACAAAGTAAAGCCATTCAATTGGCCACGAATTCAAAATATTCCCATTGCGGAATCGTTTACAGCGAAAATGGACAATTCTACGTTTTTGAAGCCATACAACCTGTAACCACTACCCCACTCTACAAATGGATTGCCCGTGGCAAAAACGGACATTATGTTATCAAACGCCTTAGAAATGCAGATCAAGTATTGACAGCCGAGACGCTTGAAAAAATGAAAAATGAAGGTGAGAAATTTAAGGGCAAAAATTACGACCTTACTTTTGAATGGAGCGACGACAAAATTTATTGCTCGGAACTTATTTGGAAAATCTATCAACGAGCAACAGGCATCGAAATTGGGAAGCTCGAAAAACTTAGCGACTTTAACTTAACAAACGAAGCTGTAAAGAAAAAAATGAAAGAACGTTATGGTAATAATATTCCAATGAATGAAATTGTAATTTCACCAGCGGCAATTTACAACAGCCAATTATTAACAACCGTAAAATCAAATTAGAAAATATTATAAAAACCCAATGAAAAAAATCCTTCACCTCAAACATTGGCAACTTATAGCCATTCTCATTGGTTTTCCGATACTATTATCATTAGACAGTGTGTTTGAAATTATGACCATGCTGAACGATTCGCTCAATTCTATATTGATACCTATCCTCACTTTTCTTTGGTTTGAGTTTTATATCTTTTGGATTTATTCTATTGGGGTAAACCTGTATAAAAAACTTCCCTCCACGGTATACATGAACATAAACACTTTCCGAATCTTTGTTTTTATTCCGGCTGTGTATATTCTACTTATGTTATTGTATATGTTCAGACCTATGGATAACAACACTTCCGATTTCTCTGCTCTCCTATTTATCGCAGCATCTGTACCCTTGCAATTCATTTCAATGGGAAGCATTTTGTACTGTTGTTACTTTATTGCAAAAGCACTCAAATCTGTAGAAACTCAAAAACCGTGTAACCCATTTGAATTCGGTGGAGAAATGTTGCTAGTCTTTTTCTTCCCTTTTGGTGTTTGGGTAATACAGCCGAGGGTTAATAAGGTGTTTGAGGAGGATAGCTGGTAGAACGTAAATCTGAAAGGCCAATAGTCCGTTATCCCTTTAGTAAAGTAAAACACCCCTGATACATAATAAATAATTGAAAAATATGTAGATATACGTATATATTTTCTCTTATTTAATTCTGATATTAGTATTGTGTTAAATAGATATTGATTCTCCAAGCAGGCTATTATTACATTTTATTGGAGATTTAGTTGCATTTATAAATGAGTCAAGTGAAATACTAAAAAAAGACAATGGCAGACATTAGCCAATATGATATTTTAAAGAGCGGAAAGGATTTCTGGAATGTTTGGATGCAAACTAATTGGAAAGAACTTCCAAAAATAAAAAGTTATTCCAAGTATGCTCTAAGAAATCACAAGGTTGAGTATTTGTCTCTTACAGTTGCAGATTTAAGTAGTTTAGATTTGAGGGACTTTCAAATCTTTGATGGATATAACTTCAAAAGAGTCCTATTCAATAGTTGCAATCTCGGTAAATTAAAATTTATAAATTGTGATTTCAAGAAATCCCAATTTCGTAATGCAGATTTGAGAGAGGCTATTTTTGAAAATTGCACATTTGAACTTACTACTTTTATTAATGCAAATTTAAATCAGAGTTCATTTCATAATTGCAAATTCATTGGTGCTAATTTGAGTAAAGTAGAATTTTATAAAGCTGATTTTACTAAAACGACACTCTTCAATTGCAATCTAATGTGGTCAAAGCTAATTGAAACCAATTTTAAATCGTCTTCTATCAATTTGTGTAAAGTATTTGGTGCTTCAATCTGGAATATTAATGCAGAAGATACATTACAATCAAATATTATAATTACTAAAAGAGAGGAAATTGAAGTTAGTGTTGACAACTTGGAGATAGCCCAATTTCTTTACTTAATGATTAATAATAAAAACATTAAAAACATTATAGAAAATTTGACGTCAAAAATAGTTCTAATTTTAGGGAGGTTTTCTGTAAATCGAAAAATAATACTTGACCAAATAAAGGATAAACTTCGCTCGCTTGGATATGTCCCAATAATTTTTGACCTCCAAAAACCTGAAAATAAAGACTATCTTGAACCTGTTCTACTTATATCACAACTTTCACGTTTTATTATTGCTGACTTTTCAGACCCTAAAATTATTTTAGAAGAAATTACACGTATTGTTGATAATACTTCGGCTGTAATTATACCTATTATAGAAAAGGGTCAAAGGGAACCATCAACATTATATAATATCAGAATAAATCGATTATCCATTCTCGATACATATACATATGAAAGTAGCAAGGAATTATTAGAAAATGTCTATTCAGAATTGATTAAAAAAGCTGAAGTGAAACTAAAAGAATTACATGAACGTAGAATAAAGTACGCTACTTAACATTGTTTTTGCATAAAATAGGTGTAATATGCAAACTTATGGTTTTGTGTTTCTATATAAGTGCAAAGCAAGATAACAGATTTGCGTTCCGAAATACACCCTAACGTAAATCAGTAAACAGTTAACTGAAATTAAAAATTTCAAAGATGAAATATTCCTTGGTGAATGGTATAAAAAAAGAAGCTTTCCCAAAAGGTAAGGGAATCTGTGTGTGTTGTGAGAATGAAACTGTAGCAAAATGCGGAAATAAAAAGATAAATCATTGGGCACATAAATCGCTTAAACATTGCGACAAATGGTGGGAAAATGAAACAGAATGGCACAGAAAATGGAAAGCTCATTTTCCAGAAGAATGGCAGGAAGTTGTTAGAAAAGATTCTTCAGGAGAGAAACATATAGCAGATGTTTTAACCTCAAAAGGTGTTGTAATTGAATTTCAAAATTCACCAATGAATTCAAATGAATTAAGAGCTAGGGAAAATTTTTATAAAAAAATGGCTTGGGTAGTAAATGGTGAAAAATTTAAAAATAGATTTTACATTCTAGACAAGCTACCAAGTCCACAATCAGAACTTGCAAATAATGTAAGATTTTTACCTAGAAAAAACAATCAACAGGGGAAGGCTCATTTCAAGATATCAGAAAATCCCAATCACCTATCTAAAAATTCATTTCGAATTTATTCTAATTCGGAAATTATGATTGAAATTGAAAACAATTATGTCGGTCATCATTTATTTGATTGGGTTAATGCAAGAACAGATTGGTATATATCTAAAACAAATGTATACTTTGACTTTGGTGATGAAAAACTATGGAAGTTAATATTTAATTATGACGATCGTGGTCTTATGTGCGTAAAGCGTATTGATAGAGCATATTTTATCGATAGAGCTTTAGGGAAAATATAATTATCTTAAGCAAAGATGCAGGTTTAAAGACAATATGTCAACAACTGAAATATAGAAAACACTTAATATATCGATCTTTAACCTGGTCAATTTTATAATTTAGACCGTTAACACCCCTCCAAGTGTGAAGCTCTATGGTCAGGGTGAAATTCACCCCATCACTCGGCTTTCGTATAATATAATTCAATATGAAAAATACGTAGTTCTACGTATATAATTTCTCTTTTTTATTATTGATATTAGTAATATGCTTACGCGGCTGAGAATTTCGCTAATTCAGCCAATTTTATGTAGCTATTGGTAATAATGTATCACTTAGCCACAAGTTAGCTACAATGCTTGGGGAAACTGTTAGCTTGGAACATTTTATCTTTTAACGAACCGACAAAAACAAAATATAAACGATGGACATTTTAGAATTTATTTCACGGATAGAACAAATTATTCAACATCAAACAGCACGGCTTTTTCCTGCTGACTGGGATGAAGATACATTGACAAGAAATATTCTAATTGAATTGCGTTCTAATTTTTCACAAACAACAATTGACGACCATCAAAGAGAATACAATCTCTCAATAAACCCTTTCAAACTTCGCGGACGAAATACAGAAACGAAGTATGGCGACATTGCAATTGTTGTAAAAATTGTTTATCCAGACGGTGACATTTTAGAAGGAGTAGGTTTTTTAGAAGCAAAAAAAAGATATAGAAATAGAACCACTTTTGATGCATTTCGTAAATCACAATTAAATAAAATTTACAGGAATGCACCACACGCACGACTTCTACTTTATGACTATTCTCCAATAACTGAATTTGCTCCTGTCTATTTTGGCTACGACAATCATTATAATATACATTTCCCACTTAGGGCATTACCAACAACTTATTCAGTTGCTACACAAATTAACACCGCTTTATCTCTTGGCAAAAATGACATTGGCCTTTACAAAATTGGAATTCCATTTTCTTATCAATTAGCCTTTCGTTACTTTAACGGTTTTGACTTGGACTTCAGAGAAGATGTTATCAATACAATTAAAGGTTATGGTAAAAATGCTTTAGGACTTCCAAACTACACTGTATTTATTACAATAACACCTGTTGACAAACCAAATGACGAAGGTGAACCAAACATAAACAATAACTCTTATGAAAGACTCAAATAAATTCAAACCACAAGACTTCCGCCGGAGATTAGCACATGCAGGTAAAAGCACATTGGAAATAGGTGGAGTTCCGTCTCAGCTTGCCAGTTTTGTGGTTGCCGAAAGTTCAGTTCTCCGAACTAACTTTTGTTATGAAAAGTCCGCGCATCGCCAATCTGCAAACCGTTATTCGGTATGCTTAAACAAAGAACGAGAAAAATGAAATACTATCAATTATTTATTGACACCGAAAACGACTCTGAAACTTATCATAGTGTAACAAAACTACTCGGTCTTCAGCCGACTGAAACAGAAAAAAGCAATGAATCTGAAAATAGATATAGCTCATGGATGTATATGGTGACGCAAACAGAAAGCGACCCTTACTATGATTTTATTAATAACTTTTTAGATATTTTAGAACCAAAATTTAGTGAACTTGAAAAACTAGGCATAACAAGAGATAAAATTTTGTTTTGGATGCTTTATGAATATGATCAACAATGCGGAATGGAATTTCATCCTCAAGAAATGATAAGACTTGGAGAAAATGGAATTTATTTGAATATTGACTGTTGGACGAACGATAATGAAGAAAGCCCAATCTAATAACTACTAAAAGATAAGATAAGCAACTACGATAATATTAAAATACGACTCTAAGAACTCGCAGACCATTTGAAAATTAAATATATCACCGACTTGGAATGGGAATGGAAATAATAATTAGTTATATCAGTACTTTGATCTTTCTTGCTTTGTCGTTTGTCCACTCTTTTCATTTCTAGTTCCTAGTGATTGGTGACTAGTAAAACTCAGCCCTCCATATCTCGTAATTCGTAACTCGTAACTCGTAATTCATAATTCATAATTCATAATTCGCCTATACTTCTTCCTGCTTTGACACGAATCTATATTAATCAACTACCTTTGATTATCATTTTTGCTAAAATTTGAACGTCAAAAAATGTTGATGTTATTTTATTAACATCAAACTAATTGAATATCAAAAAAATTTTGCATAAGTCTTAGAATACGCTACGCTTCGTTCGAGGTCCGAGACTTCATAATTTGATTACAAGTACATTAAATCTCGTCACGGACAGGTAAAAAACCTTTATCTCCCAACGATCTAATTATACTTCTTAGCAAGTAGCTATTATCAAATCTAAGAACGTACTTTCTTGTACCATCTTTTTCAGGGGAAATCATTTTTTTATCAATTAACCGCTTAATTTGCCTCGACACCTCTGCATCTGCTTTTCCAACAAAAAACTCTTTTACATCTGCAGCTTGAATAACCTGCAAGTCGATAACTTTTTTCAAGATTTTAGACTCTACTTCTGTGATATATTTTCTCTCAAGTGAATAACTGATGCTTGGCAGGAGTATTTCTTTACGAAGAAAGGTATAGTCCGAAAGCTTATCTATTTTTTCAATTTCTTCCTTTAATCCTTTTAATACATATTCGATCCAAGATTTTATTCCTTCATCAGTTCCCTTATCGGCCTCACATAAAAAGTTGTAATAGTCATTACGATTACTACAAAAAATCGCTGTTGGGTTAATAATCCTACCAACGTTTACGTTAAAGCCAGTCTTTATAAGCAATGCATAAGTAAATAAACGAACGGTTCTGCCATTACCATTTCCGTATGGGTGTATCCAAACAAAACGATGATGGGCAATAGCAGCCTTTAATAAATCATATTTAGGACTGTCTTCTCGGTTTACAAAATCAATTAGTTCATTCATATAATCATCAACCTTCAACCATTCAGGTGGCCTATGCGCCGACTTATTTATTTTCAAATTTCTTTTCCTGTATACTCCAGGAGTGGAATCGCCTTCACCTTCGGGTGGTGGCAATAACCCATCTACTATCATTTTGTGCATCTCGCTTAGAAAGGCTCTGTTAATAGATTGATCATTCACATTCTGTTCTATGAAAGCCATTGCTTTTTCAATGTTCTGTATTTCCTTTATGCTTGGCGGAACTTTTTTCGTTTCTGTTAGTTTCGTTTCAATATATTCAGCTATCGTTGTGTTATTACCTTCTATTCTTGCCGATCCAATACTTTCAAGAGTATGGAATATATGTTTTAATTGAAAAAAAACTTTCGGATGGGTCGACCCTCCAAGTTGTTTTTTTCTTAAATAATCCAATTCAATGATTAAATCCGTAAGTGTGGAACCGAACGACGGTTCCACTAATTTCAAATCATAATGTATAAACTTCGCTTCTGACATTTGAAAATTTTATTTTTTTGAATTAACATCTAACCAAATAAAGAATTAACAAAAAATATTTTTTTTGTCTTGTTTTTCAATTACTTGTAAATATACAAAACACATTAACAATTAACAAGTGAAAAATAATGATTTGCATTTTTATGTATAAATCAATGTTTTGGAAGGATAAAAAAGAATATTCTAGAGACCGACAATCCGAAAAACCGATAATACGATAATCCGCCCCTCAAACCGCGTTCCGCCTCGTTCAGGGACCGAAAATTCGTAATCCGTAACTCCGTAATTCGTAATTCGTAATTCGTAATTCAATAAGGGTCCCTACCTCCTCCCGCTGTCTTCCCCTAAAAAAGCTATGAACAAAAAATTACTCATCCTTCTATTCAGTGTCGTGGTAATTGTGAGCTCTAAAAAGTCGCATGCTCAAGATCCTACACCAGATGTGGTAGGCGGCCAAGCTGCTGCTAATAATTACCCCTTTATGGTAAGTTTAGCAGAGGCAAACACTTTCGGACCTCCATACAGCCCTTTTTGTGGTGCCTCACTTATACGCCCTCAATGGGTGCTTACCGCAGCACATTGTGTGGTCGATTTTTTTACAGAAGAAAATCTCGACAGTATAACTGCCTTGGTAAATTTATATACTCTCGGTAACCCTCAACCTACTTATCAAAAAATAACTTCAGATTACATCATTCGCCACCCTTACTTCGACCCTAGCGGTAGAACTATGTTGGGCGACATCGCATTAATACATTTGAAAACACCGGCCAATGTTAGCCCCGTCAATCTTATAGACCCTACCAACTTATCTTATGAAAAACCATATAATAAGGTTGATGTCATTGGCTTTGGTATTTTCGATACAGTGCTTATAAATATGCAGCCCGATACTTTGCAAATTGCAGAAGTAAACATCATCCCGAATACCATTGCTAACCAAGTAAACAAGTATGCAGGACTTATAGACACTACCATGATTGTGGCTGGCAGATTGGATACCTCGGCAACAGGAGCTGCAGCAGGCGACAGCGGAGGACCTCTGTTCGACACCGATTCTGCAGGAAACAGAATTCAAATTGGATTGGTAAGTTTTGGAAATGGCTTACACAGTACTCAAGAATTCCCGGGTGTATTTACCAGAGTTTCTAGTTATGTAGATTGGATTAACCAAAGCATCCTTGCTTATGAAAATGGTTTAGGTTTAAACAAAACGCAAAAAATAGAATTCAACATAAAACAAAATCAAGAATCTATTGAAATTGTGATCCCCTCTTTTATAACAGAACCATGTATGGTAAGTATAAACGACATGAGCGGGAAAACTGTTTTCAAAGGAACATCAACAGAAATAATAAACACAACAGAATACGCAAATGGTATGTATATTATTAATGTATATGCTGAAAAAAATATTTTTCAATCTAAAAAAGTAATCCTATAATTTGATTAAATGGCTAAGCTAAATTTTTGCAAGCCCTTTAAATCATTACTCAAATAAGCATCGTACACAGAGCAACAGTTCCTCAACAGGGCTTTGCCTGTGTACGATATTTCTATTTTATCGTTAAATATATACACCAAATTATCGGCGAGCATTTCGTTTAATAATATAATAGCATCGTCGTTTAATAATTCCGGAATAAAACTGGTGCTTAGCTGGCACATCATTTCTAATATTAAGGCGCGCCTGGTTAAATCGTCTTCCGTTAATATATGCCCTTTCATAATCGGAAGCTCATTCTCCTCTAATCGTTTATAGTAATCTTCTAGTTTCTTTTCGTTTTGTGCAAAGCAGGTCCAAGAATCGCTAATAGATGATACACCCAAGCCTATTAACAACTGAGTATGCTTTTCTGTATAGCCCATAAAATTTCTATGCAGGGTATTGCTTTTTAAAGCAGCTAATAAAGAGTCGTTGGGTAATGCAAAATGATCCATCCCAATTTCTAAATAACCTGCTTCTTCTAACATTTCTCTACCCAGTTCATACAAAGCATATTTCTCTTCGTCTTTGGGTAAATTAGACTCATCATACTTACGCTGCCCAGGCTTTAACCATGGCACATGTGCATACGAATAAAAGGCAATTCGCTCGGGCATTAATTTGATAACTTCTGTAATGGTATTTTTAATACTTGCTAAAGTTTGATCGGGCAATCCATAAATTAAATCGAAATTGATGGAGGTATAACCCAATGCTCTTGCATTGTTTGTAGCATGTTGTACATCGGCTACACTTTGTGTTCTGTTTATTAATTGTTGAACATGTGGATCGAAATCTTGAATTCCTAAACTCAATCTTTTAAAACCCAAGTCGGCCAAAACTTGTAAATGCTCAATGTTGGTATTATTAGGATGTGCTTCAAAACTAAAACTCGCATCGTCGGTAACATCCGCATGTTCAAAAATAAAATCGATTAAACGTTTTAAATTTTCTGCTTTGAAAAAAGTGGGAGTACCACCGCCTAAATGTAATTCGGCAATGCGAGGGCGTTCGTTAAATAGGCTTAGGTATAAGCTAAACTCTTTTTCTAAGGCCTCTATATAGGGTATTTCTACGGCATGGTTAACCGTAATGCGGGTATTGCAACCGCAATAGGTACATAAACTTTCGCAGAACGGAAGATGTATGTATAAACTGATGCCTTCGCTTTTGTTTGATGATTGGAATTGGCTCTTTACATGCTGTTTCCACTCGTGTTGCTCGGGGTAATGAGTCCAGAATGGTACCGTTGGGTAACTAGTATACCGAGGAATGGGGCGATTGTATTTTTTTAAGAGTTGCTCTTGAGTATTCATACCTCAAAAATGCGATACCCACAAGGCAAATAAAATGAGCAAAGTCATAAAAACAAAAAACCTTTCAGAAATTAACTGAAAGGTTCCTTGTATATTTTGGATGGAATAAGACTATTGCTCCGTATTTTTCATTTCTTGTACTTCTAAGCGAATTGCTTGCGCTAAGTTTTTTAAGTCTTGCATTCCTTTTCTAACACGAGTACCAGCAGCACTGTTACCTTTGTTATAAAATTTGTCAGCATCCGCTTCTAAATCAGCGAGCATTTTTTTGAATTCGTTGAATTTTTTCATTTTTGAAAACTCCTTTTACGTTTTGGTTTTACAATATTTGTTTGTTTTACTAATGTAAAATGAATTTTTGAGCTTATCAATACCTAAATGAATAAATTTTTAAGCATTCATTTCTGCTGCCGACTTGCTCTCATAATAGCCCGATTTCAATTTCTCAGCCACTTCAGAGTAAGCGTTCAGGGTTTCTTCCACATCTGCCAAAGTATGTATCGCCGAAGGTATTAACCTCAACATTATCACACCTTTAGGTACAACTGGGTAGGTAACAATAGAGCAGAATATGCCATAATTTTCGCGCAAATCCATTACAATATTGGTGGCCTCTGTAAGGGTACCTGTTAAAAAAACAGGGGTTACCGGAGAGCTTGTAATGCCAATATTGAAGCCTCTTTCTCTTAAACCAGACTGTAAGGCATGCACTATTTTCCATAAATTGTTCTTCAATTCTGGATTATTTCTTAATAATTCTAGTCTTTTTAACAAACCAACTACCATTGGCATTGGCAACGATTTCGCAAAAGTTTGCGAACGCATGTTATATCTTAAGAAATTAGTTACGTCTTCTGTAGCGGCAACAAAGGCTCCAATTCCTGCCATTGCTTTAGCAAATGTACCAAAGTAAACATCTACCCCTGCTTGTACACCTTGTTCTTCATCAGTACCTGCACCAGTAGGGCCCATTGTTCCAAAACCATGTGCATCGTCTACCAATAAACGGAAGTCATATTTTTTCTTTAATTCTACTACACCTTTTAAATTACCTTGTGCACCCGACATTCCGAATACACCTTCTGTAATAACTAAAATACCACCTTCTGTTCCTTCTATTAATTTTGTTGCACGCTCTAATTGCTTTTCTAAACTTTCCATATCGTTATGTGTGTATACATAACGCTTACCTTGGTGCAAACGAACTCCGTCAATAATACATGCATGCGATTCTGCATCGTATACAATAACATCATGACGGTTTACGAGGGTATCGATAATAGATACCATGCCTTGGTAACCGAAGTTTAATAAAAAAGCATCTTCGCGTTTTACAAACTCTGCTAAATTCTTTTCTAATTGCTCATGGTGATTAGAGTTTCCGGACATCATACGAGCGCCCATTGGTAATGCTAAACCATATTGTTGTGCAGCTTCTGCATCTGCTTTACGAACCTCAGGATGGTTTGCTAAACCTAAATAATTGTTTAAACTCCATATTAAGTGTTCTTTTCCGCGAAATACCATGCGATTACTGATTTCACCTTCCAACTTCGGGAATGTAAAATATCCGTGTGCCATCTTCTGATGTTGACCTAAAGGTCCACGATTCGAAAGTTTATTAAATAAGTCCAAGTTTCTGGGGTTTTATTTTACGATTCTGCAAAAATAAGAATTTATTGATAATAAGATAATATTGAATTGATTAAATATCCACATGTAAACTATTCAAATTTACCCTTTAACACTTTTTAACATTCATTATCAATCTTTTAACAAACCTTCAGGAGATAGCGCTCTACTTTCGTTTAAAATTTAACAGATATGAAAAAGACCTATTTATTATTAAACCTACTAGCGATTAGCAGCCTGCTTTTCGCACAAAATTCTGGAACGGTTACTTATAAAGAAACCACCAAATTGGAAATCAAATTTGATGGCGTAACCGAAGAAATGGCTGCTATGGTGCCCAAAGAAAAAAAGCTAAGCAGCAAATTAACTTTTACAGAAAAAAATGCATTAATAAAAACGATTAAAGAACCAAACCCAAATAACAACATCGAACACCAATCTGAAGGTGCACGTTTTGTAATTAAAACTGATGAACCAGATAACAAAACCTATTTCGATTTAACTAACATGAAATGTATAGATCAAAAAGAATTTATGAGCAAAAAATTCTTAATAGAATCTGATTTAAAAACATTGACATGGAAAATTACCGGCGAACAAAAAGAAATACTTGGCTATACATGTATTGAAGCGTTATTAACCAATCCAACGAAAAAAGAAGATAAAGTGAAAGCTTGGTTCTGCCCCGCCCTGCCCTACTCTATTGGCCCGATGGCTTTGGGGAATTTACCTGGATTAATTTTAGCAGTAGATATTAACGAAGGCACTACTGTAATTACTGCTCAAAATATTGAACTAAAAGAAATTGATTTAAAAGAAATTTCTAAACCGAATGAAGGTAAAAAAGTAAGTAAAAAAGAATTCAATGAAATTGTAGAAATAAAACGTAAAGAAATGCAAGAGCAGTATGGCGGAGAAGGGAATGTGATTATAAAGATAAGAAACTAGATACTAGATACTAGTCTCTAGATACTCAAAACACAATACACAACAAGCAATGAAAAATAAAATACTATTAACAACTATATTAATTCTACTATCGAAAATAATGTTTGCTCAGCAGGCAGTTACTGGGTATATATTTGATGAGAAAACGAAGCCGATACCTTATGCCACGCTTGCTTTATTAGAGCCTAAAGATTCTACTTTGAAATTTTTTGGCATTACAGATGCAAATGGTTTTTATCAAATTAAAAATGTGAGCAACGGGAACTATTTACTTCAAGCTTCGTATTTAGGATATCAAACCTTATATAAACCATTAAACATTGATGGCAATACTAAGCATGAATATAACCTGGTACTTACGCAGAAATCAAAAACACTATCTGATGTAAATGTAGAAGCAGACAGAATTCCTATAAAATTTAATAAAGATACTGTGGAGTATGATGCAGCAGCTTATAAAAATAAACCAGACGCGGTAGCAGAAGATTTATTGAAAAAACTCCCAGGCCTAGAAGTAGATCGTGCTGGAAATATTAAAGCAATGGGCGAAAACATTAACAATGTATTAGTAGATGGAAAAGAGTTTTTTAGTAACGACCCAAAAGTAGCTACTAAAAACTTACCTGCAGATGCTATTAAAAAAGTGCAAGTATACGATCAGAAATCTGAAGAAGAAAAGTTAAGTGGGATGACAGACGGAGAACGTGATAAAACCATAAACATTGTATTAAAAGATGATAAGAAAAAGGCATACTTTGGCGATGTACAAGCAGGTGCTGGTACCAACGAGCATTTTCAATCGTCGGCAAAATTGTACAAGTTTGGTGCAAAAACACAATTCGCGGCACTCGGCATGGCCAACAATATTAACCAGTTCGGGTTTAGTTTTGAAGATTACTTAAGTTTTAGTGGTGGCTTAAGAAGTTTTGGAGAAGGTGGCCTAAACATTAATAGCAGCAATGGTTCTAGCCCTCCTATTAATTTTGGTCAACAAGTAAATGGCCAACTTAGTTCTGCAGCTTTAGGATTAAATTTTAGTAGGGAATATGCTCCAGAGAAAAGATTTAACATAAGTTATATGGCCAATGTATTAGATAGAAATTTAAAAGAAACCGTTTACAGTAAAAATTTCTTAAGCAGTAATGAATTTGAACGAAATTCCATAAATTCTACTACAGCTCTTAATTATTCTCAGAGTTTAAACATGGGCTGGAGAAATAAAATAGATAGTAACCAAAGTATAACCGCTAATGCTACTATCCAATTTAATAACGCCCAAAACAATCAACAAAATTATTCGGATAATAAAAACGCTAATAATTTAATTAATGATTTACTAAGTATGGTAAAAACAGAATCGGAAGATTTAAACGCAAGCACCAAAAGTAATTATGTGCGTAAACTTCGGAATGAATGGAAAACATTGAGATTAAATGCAGAGCTTAGCTACACAAACAGTTTGAACTATTCTAACTGGAATAACAGAAGCACCATCTATCAGAATAATTTTACGGTAATAGATGTAAGAGATCAAACATTACGCAATAAACAACTTAAACAATATTATAGCATTGGTGCCACTAGAAATATTACAGGTAATATTTACATGGAACCAAGTATAGCGTTTAGTAGTACAAATGAAAATATTTCGAGGCAACAAAATGATTTGAACTTAAACGACCAGAAAATAGATTCATTAAGTCCGGATTTTACACGCACTTATAATTTATACAGGCCAGCGTTAACATTTAAATACAATACTGATGCCTTACAAATAGACCTATCTCTTAAGTATGAAATTGCTCAACTGAGCACTAAAATAAATGATAGTACAAGCATCAGCAGAAATTTCATCTATGCCTTGCCACTCTTCGAAATAGAATACGAATACAGTAAAGGCAGAAGAGTAATGCTACAAACCAATACTAGAATAAACGCGCCAACTGCAAACCAATTATTACCCATTGTAAACAATACCAACAGCATTGTATTTACGAAAGGTAACGCAATGTTAAAGCCGGAGTATCAAACTAACGTGCGACTGAATTGGATTATTTTTGATGAGTTTTCTTTTATATCCTTTTTTAATTCTGTAATGCTCACACATACTAAAGACAAAATAAATTGGAACAGACGTATTGATAGTAATTTAGTTCAATATTTAGAAACGGCTAATGTGGCAAATGACTATAACCTGAGGGCTAGTTCCGAATTCTCTAGCCCTATTAGAAAATTAAAAATTAATGCAAGTATAGAATTGGCAGAAAACTGGAACAGAGGTTTATCTTACATTAATGCCATTGAAAACATAAGTAATACTTATACACACGAAGTAACGCTTAGATTAGACAACCGTAAAAAAGAGAAATGGGATGTAAGCGTTGGCTCTACGTTAAGTATAAGTAATGCATTTTACTCTGTGCAAAGTGAGTTGAACAATACCTATACCAACCAAGTATATTTTTTAGACGCCAGTTACCGACCAACAGACAAATGGTTTATTGGCTTTACTGCAGACATTAATCAATATACATCCCAAAGTTTTAACGAGTCGGTTAGCATACCTTTGTTAAAAATGGAAATTACTAGGTATGTATTTAAAAATAACAGAGGCAGTATAGGACTAAGTGTATTCGATATACTTAATAAAAACACAGGATTGGTAAGAACTTCCGATCAGAATGCCATACAAGAAACCCGCTCCAACATTATTGGAAGATATGGTTTAATAAAGGTTAAATACAAACTGAATAAATTTGGAGAACAGAATTCGGGGCTGAAGGTTGATATAAGGGGTTGAGTGCGGAGCACATGAACAAATAGTTTTTATTTGTATATTGTTTTCGAGCTCAAAATTGTATTTTTAATTATGAGTTTGAATCGACTATCCAGATTAACCACTATCCTCACCCTGTTGCAATCTAAAAAATTGCTAAATTCTACTTTATTGTCTAAAAAATTTGGAATAAGTGCGCGTACCATTTATCGTGATATTGAAACTCTTATAGAAGCTGGAGTTCCTATAATTGCTATAGAGGGCAAAGGTTTTAAAATTATGGACGGCTATTTGCTTCCTCCTATTATGTTTACAGATAAGGAAGCAAATGCCTTAATTACACTGGAAAGAATTGCCTTAAAAAATAAAGATGCCTCCTTGGTTAAGGAAACACAAGAAGCAATGGCAAAAATTAAATCTGTAATGAGGCAATTAAATAAAGAAAAAACAGAATTGCTCGAAAACAGAATGGTGATTAGTAAAAATTTTAATAGAACAACCACGAGCAATTCATTACTAGACTTTCAATTAGCCATTACTAATTTTGAATTAATAGAAATAAATTACCAATCGGAAAAAGAAGAAATTAGTACTCGAGTAATTGAACCATTCGCCATTTACCATAACATTACAGAAGACTGGACTGTAATTGCATTCTGCAGGTTGCGAAAAGATTTTAGATGGTTTAGATTAGATAGAATAAAAGAATACAAAGCATTAAATAGCCAATTTACTCCACATAAAAAAACATTGGCGGATTTACTTAAAGTAAGATTCGCAGATGAAATTATCTAATTAGAATCGAGTAATTTTTAAGCAAAATATTTTGCAATTACATTCGCTTTCTCTTTTTTAATATAAGTTAAATAAGCTTCGGCAATGGGCGATAACTTTTTGCCTTTAAGCCAAATTAAATGCCAATGAGAATTAATAGGGAAATTTTTGACTGGTATTATTTGTAACTGATTATTTTTTAGTTCATCCTTAATCCCAATAATCGGCATAATAGAATAGCCCAAACCAGCAATTACTGCTTGTTTTACCGCTTCGTTGGTAGATAATTCCATTTTCTTTCTGGTAGAAATATTATTCTTATCTAAAAATTTCTCCATGGTTTGTCGAGTACCAGAACCTTGCTCTCTATAAATAAGCGGTAGGGTTTCAAACACACTTTTATCATGTTGTTTATTGGGGAACTTTGTTTCCTTATTACCCACTAAATATAGTTTATTAGGTACCAGTTCTATTTTTTCTACTTGTAACTTTTCTGGCAAAACAGATACTAATGAAAAATCAACTTCATTATTTTCTAAACTCTGAATTACTTTTTGCTTATTCGTTACATCCATTTGCAATTCCACATCCGGATTTTTTTTCATGAAGCCTGTTAAAAAATAAGGCATCACGTATTTACCGGTAGATACAATAGAAATTTTTAACCTACCCGATAATTTCCCTTTAAATGTTTGTACTTTAAAATTGATCGCATTTACTTCATTTAATATATTTTCAGCTGCTTTAGCGATCTCTCTACCAAAATCAGTTACATATAGTTGTCGACCTACCACCTCTGTTAAAGGTATATCAAACTGCTCTTGGAAATTTTTTAATTGTATAGAAACTGCTGGCTGCGTAAGAAATAACTCTTCTGCAGCTTTGGTTATGCTTTTGGTTTTAGTTACTACTAAAAATATTTGGAGTTGGTGGAGGGTGTAATGCATGATTTGAATTATGAATTATGAATTATGAATTATGAATTATGAATTATGAATTATGAATTTGGGTATAAAATATATTTATGCAATGTATAACAAATATAAATAAAAATATATAATAACAATAGTAGAGATTTGCATCAAATAAATTTATAGAAATGGAAATTAAATTAATAGACGGCGATTTTTCAGTAAAAGAAGCCCGTGAACTTTTATTGAAATTAATTGAATACAAACTAAATTATCATCAAGCAAAGGTATTTAGTGCACATGAGCGAAATTCTAAACCCGGGATACATTCTATAGAACGAATAGAAGATTTAAAAAACTGCAAAGAAAATTTAATTAAACTATTATCCAACACAGATGCTGCGGCAGAAATAAGCATACAATCAACCATCAAAATAAAATAGGTAATTGTGAATTATAGTTTACTAATAGATAACCTCAGCAACCCTGCTTTATTATTTTTTGTATTGGGTATAATTGCAGTTTTAATAAAAAGCGATTTAGAAATTCCACCCAACACCTCTAAATTTATTTCCTTGTACTTGTTATTGTCTATTGGGTTTAAAGGCGGGCAAGAACTCTCTCACGAGGTGTTTGATCAGGAAATTTTTCTTTCTATACTTTTTGGCATCTGCATCTCCATCATTATACCCATTTATACTTTCTATATATTACGTTTAAAACTAAGTAACGATGATTCGGGTGCCATAGCAGCTTCTTATGGCTCGGTAAGCGCCGTTACATTTGTTACGGCTGTAAGCTATTTAGAAAGCATGCAATTGCAAATGAGCGGACACATGGTAGCCATTATGGCCTTAATGGAATCGCCTGCTATAATTGCCGGCCTATTATTAATATCTATTTACAATAAAGAAGATCAAAATTTATATAGCAAGCGCAGTGCAATTAAACACTCCTTTACGAATGGAAGTGTATTGCTAATAATAGGAAGTTTACTTATTGGTTATTTTGCCAATGCTAAGCAGGCCGAGGGAATTAAGCCATTTACCAACGATATATTCAAAGGGTTTTTAGCAGTATTTTTATTAGACATGGGTATAACCAGTGGTAAAAAACTAAGTTCATTTGTAAACAGCGGATGGTTTCCAATAGCCTTTGCCATTTTTGTACCGCTACTAAATGGAATATTATTTACCTCTATTAGTTCATTTATTACTCCTGATGTTTCTAACCGATTTATGTTTGGCATTTTAGCAGCAAGTGCTTCTTACATTGCGGTACCTGCTGCTATGAAAATTGCCGCACCCAACGCAAATCCTGGTTTATATTTACCCATGGCATTAGCCATCAGTTTCCCCATAAACATTACCATTGGCATGCCAATTTATTTTTACATGGCAGGTTTATAAGCTTTTTTAACTTATAAGTTAATGTTGAAATTGGTATTGACAATTATTCCGTTGTTATTTTGAAAAATGTTATTGCCATTTATTGTTCGTCCGAATTGTATTATTTGATTTAAATAACCTGCCTCTATTCTAATTCTATTATTCACTCTGTATCCCAATAATAAGGCAATTCTGTTTTGATCAAATACATTGGCTGCTACATTTTTACCAAAACCAATAAAAATTTCATCATAAAATGCAAAGTATGGCACATTATCCACACGTTCTGTAGCTAATAAGGGTACTTGTAACCTAAACATATACCTAGCCCTGTTCAATAAATTAAATTTATCTTCAGTACCAATATTTACTGAACTATAGCTGCCTACATATCTTTGCTCTAACATAAACCTATGAGAAAAATCAACACGATTTTCTTTGTGCGAAAGCTGTAGCATTTCAAATATTCGATGCTCTGTAAAATCTCTTCCTAAACCGTTAATTGGCACATCACCATACGGAAAAGTTTCTATCCATCCATATCCTACTCTAAACAATACTCTTGGGTTTATGGTATAATTTAGCCCTAACCTCAATAAACTTTGTTGCCAATCTGTAATTAAATTATTTCGGCGCCATTGGTATTCGGTATGTATACCAATTTTTGCATTAATATTTAAGGTGCCAAAATAATTATACCAGCCTATAGCATTGTAATGAGTGGCTCTTTGATTTTGTGAATACGCACATTCTGCGAAGCAAAAAATTGCAATAATTAATAATGTTTTTCTTAGCATAAATGTAATTTATAAAAAAAGAGTTAAGCTAATGCTTAACTCTTCCAAATTTATAATAAGTTTATACATTATTTCTATTCAACTAAATACGGCACCTTACCATCTGTAATGATTACCTTACTGTTTTGTGATTTAGCAAGCTCTATAAAAGCCTCTATGCTACGAACCTTTATTATTTGATCGGTTAAGCCTTCCGATAAAATTTTCTGCGCATCTTTTGTACCTGTTGCTTCAATAATTTTTCGTTCTGCTTCTAATTTCTCTTGTTGCAATACAAAAACCATTCGCATAGCATCTTGCTCCGCTCTCAATTTCTGTTCAATAGAATTCGCTAAGCCTCCAGGCAATTGGATACTCTTCATTAATACTGCTTCCACTATAATGCCTTGTTTTTCTAGTGTTTCGCCCATTTTTTTTCTTATTTCTTCTTCAATATCTGCGCGCATTCCAGAGTGCATATCTTTAGCAAAATACTTAGAACAAACATCTGCAGAAGAAGACCTGAACACATTTGAGATAATGTTCTCATAAGATTGACCTATGTTTCTAATAACTTTAGGAACACTGTTCTGATCTATTCTATATAAAATTGAAATTTGTGCCACCACACTTAATCCTTCTTTGCTCGGTAAGCTTAAGGATAGTTCAATGTCCTTTAGTTGAACATTTGTTTTAATAACTTTTGTGGTAAATGGATTAAACCAAACCGGGCCTTGTGAGTAACTCTTATCCGATAAATTTCCTAAACGCTGCTTTACCCCTATTTCCCCTGGCCTTACTACTGTGCAACTAGTAAAAAGTGCTACACCCATTACTAGCGAATAAAATGTTAGAGATTTCATAATTGTGATTTTTAATATTAAACACAATTATGAGAGAATTGTCTGATTAATGATTATTTATATTTATTATGAATTCCATAAACTTTCGTTATGGAACTCACAATAAAATATTCTTAAAATAATTTCGTTTGCCCTTCCCCGTTCATGTCAACATCGTCGGGGTTGGTAATTATAAACTCAATTTTATCTTTTGGTTTTGCATTGCTAGTTTCCGCAGCACCACTTTTCTTCGCTTTAATATCTTCCAATGCTTTTTGTACGGCTTCCATATCTTCTTCATCAAACTCATCTATGTTTTGAGTTTCCGATATGTCTACCACTTCCTTCACATTAAACTTGCCCATTTTATTTCCAATCGCTTTCATCCCCTTCACTTCAATAAAGGCCGCAATGTTTAGTTCTAAATCTGCCGGTTGTGTTTTACCATCTTTTGTAAAACTAACTTTAACCATCGGTTCTATTAGCGTGCTAGCGAACCAACACTTAGAGCCAGGTGCTTCTTGTATAAAACTAAACTTTTTATTGATGGATGTATTTTCCACCAAAAATCTTTTAACATAAGTAGACTTCGTAGAACCATCTAAATGCAATACATTTACTACTCGCTCTGCATCGAATTTTTCTAACACAAAATATTTATCGTCGTAATGGTTTGATAAATCGAAGTTGGTGAGTTCATACGTACCATCTTGGTAAACCACCAAAATTTTATCGTCGCCTTGGAAGCTCCCTAAATACCTACCTCTAGAGTCGGTGTTTAACCTACGCACTGTATCGTCGAACCAAATGGCTCTACCTCCTAGTGTTGAAACACCTTTGCTTTTTTGCAAAACTTTTTTAACTGGGAACTTTGTTACAATGTTACCAATAGAACTTCTTCCTTTTATAGCAAGCTCAGCGAAATCAATGTCGATGCTTAGCTTTCTAATTTTCGACATTGGTTTTAAATTCACGGTAACTACTTCCGACTCTCCATTTGGGTTTGCCGTGAAATATAATACAGACGAGCCTTTGGTGCCTTGTGTTAAATCATAATCTTTATCACGCGTTATACCACCAACCGAAAATCTTTTTACAAATGATTTACCACTTGCACCATCTTTATAAATCATATGGTAAACTGCACGATCGTCGTTTTTCTTAAATACAGCAACGTGTATAATGTCTTTTCCTACAAAAGTTTTATCGGCAACTTTTATTACTTTAAACTTACCATCTTCGCAAAACACAATTATATCATCAATATCCGAGCAATCGCCTACATACTCATCTTTCTTCAAACCTAAGCCCACAAAGCCATCGGCTCTGTTTACATATAATTTCTGATTAGCCAAGGCTACTTGCGATGCTTGTACTTTATCAAATAATTTAATTTCGGTTTTACGCTCTCTGCCTTTACCAAATTTCTCTCTTAAACGTTCGAAGTAATGTATGGCATAATCTGTAATGTGTTTTAAATTATGTTTTACTTCTTTAATTTCCTTCTCAATATTTTTTAATAATTCGTCGGCTTTAAAACCATCGAATTTAGAAATACGTTTAATCCTTATTTCTGTTAATGCAACAATGTCTTCTTCGGTTACTTCTCTTAAAAGCATCGATTTATATGGGTTTAATCCCTTATCAATAGTTTTAATTACATCTTCAAATGTTTCGCACTCCTCAATGTCGCGGTAAATTCTGTTTTCAATAAATATTTTTTCGAGCGATGAAAAATGCCATTTCTCGTTTAACTCATCTAAGCGTATTTGTAATTCTTGTTTTAATAAGCTCTTAGTATTTTGTGTGCTTTCTACGAGTATATCGTTTACACTCATAAAATACGGCTTATCATTTTTTATCACACAGGTATTCGGCGATACAGATACTTCACAATCTGTAAAGGCGTACAAGGCATCGATGGTTACATCTGGAGAAATACCCGGTGCTAAATGAATGATAATTTCCACATCTCTTGCGGTATTATCTTCAATCTTTTTTATTTTAATTTTGCCCTTATCATTTGCCGCAATAATACTATCTATTAATCCGCCAGTGGTAGTAGAAAAAGGAACCTCTGTAATGGCCAATGTTTTTTTATCGCGCTCCACTATTTTAGCACGTACTCTTACCCTACCGCCTCTTTGCCCTTCGTTATAATTCGTAAAATCTGCAAACCCTCCTGTAATAAAATCGGGTAAAATATTTGGGCGTATGCCTTTTAATATTTCGATGGATGCTTCTATTAACTCATTAAAATTATGTGGCAAAATTTTTGTCGCCAAGCCTACCGCAATACCATCTGCACCTTGTGCCAACAATAAGGGAAACTTAACAGGTAAAATAATAGGTTCTTTATTTCTTCCGTCGTAAGATAATTGCCAATTGGTAGTTTGCGGATTAAATACAACCTCTAAGGCAAACTTAGATAAACGCGCTTCAATATAACGAGGTGCCGCTGCACTGTCGCCTGTTATTGGGTCGCCCCAGTTTCCTTGGCAATCTATCAATAAATTCTTTTGACCAATTTGTACCATGGCATCACCAATAGAAGCATCACCGTGTGGGTGATATTTCATAGTGTTACCAATAACGTTGGCAGCCTTGTTATACCTGCCATCATCCATTTCTTTTAACGAATGTAAAATGCGTCGCTGCACTGGCTTTAATCCATCGTATATATTCGGTACTGCTCGATCTAAAATTACATACGATGCATATTCTAAAAACCAATTCTCATATAAACCATTAATCGGAATAACGTTATGATTTAACCCTTCTTCTTCCGAACGATTTAAATGTTCACGCTCATCTTGCGGTTTGTATTCTATTTTCTCTTTCTTTGCCACGTTTTGTTGTATTGTGTACTGTGTACGTTGTATTGTGTATTGAGTATTGAGTATTATGTATTGAGTATTGAGTATTAAGTATTAAGTATTAAGTATTAAGAGTACAGCATCCTGCTCTATGCTCCCTGCTCCCTGCTCCCTGCTCTTACTCCTCCAAGGCCCCAACTTGTTCATTCGACTCTATCACGTCTTTCTCTACTTTCAAATTCTTTACAATGAACTCTTGACGTGCGGGTGTATTTTTACCCATGAAGTAATCGAGCATTTGCAACATCTTACTTTCTTTAGAAATAATTACAGGATCTAAACGAATGTCTTTACCGATAAATAATCCAAATTCTTCTGGCGAAATCTCTCCAAGCCCTTTAAATCGGGTTATCTCAGAACGTTGGCCTAATTTCTCTAATGCATTTCTTTTCTCATCTTCAGAGTAACAATAAATTGTTTCCTTTTTATTTCGTACTCTAAACAATGGTGTTTGCAAAATATACACATGCCCTGCTTTTACAATGTCTGGGAAAAACTGGAGGAAGAATGTCATCATCAATAATCGTATGTGCATACCATCCACATCGGCATCGGTAGCAATTACAATGTTATTATATCGTAAATTTTCAATACCATCTTCAATATTTAGCGCATGTTGTAATAAGTTAAACTCTTCGTTTTCATACACTACTTTTTTAGTTAATCCAAAGCAATTTAAAGGCTTTCCTTTTAAACTAAACACCCCTTGGGTTTCAACTTCACGAGATTTAGTAATGGATCCACTTGCAGAATCTCCCTCGGTAATAAATAAAGTAGTATCAAACCTGCGTTCATGTTTTTCATCGTCTAAATGAACTTTACAATCGCGTAATTTTTTATTATGCAATGCTGCTTTTTTCGCTCTTTCGTTTGCGAGTTTTTTAATGCCTGCAATTTCTTTACGCTCACGTTCCGATTGCATAATGCGCTTAAGCATTGCATCTGCAGCATCGGGGTGTTTATGTAAATAATTATCTAATTCTGTTTTTACAAAATCGTTTATCCAATTTCTGATAGTTGGCCCTTCGGGTGCTGCATTTATAGAACCTAATTTTGTTTTCGTTTGCGATTCGAAAACGGGTTCTTGTATTCTAATACTGATGGCTGCAACTATAGATGCACGAACATCCGTAGCATCAAATTCTTTTTTAAAAAACTCTCTAACTGTTTTTACTACTGCCTCTCTAAAGGCTGCTTGGTGCGTACCTCCTTGCGTAGTATTTTGTCCGTTTACAAAAGAATAATACTCTTCGCCATACTGGTTATTATGGGTCATCGCAATTTCAATATCATCACCTTTTAAATGAATAATTGGGTAACGTATGGTATCGTCGGTTTTACGATCTAATAAATCATATAACCCACGTTGAGATGCAAATTTTTCTCCATTAAAAACAATCGTTAAACCCGCATTTAAATAAGCGTAGTTCCAAATCATGTTTTGGATAAATTCTGGTATGTAACGGTAATGACGGAAAATAGAATCATCCGGATTAAACGTGATAGAAGTACCGTTGCGTTGTGTAGTAACTTCTTCTTTGTGATCTTTTAATAATACACCACGTTCGAACTCTGCTGTTTTGGTTTTACCATCGCGATACGATTGTACTTTGAAATAACTTGATAAGGCATTTACCGCTTTGGTACCTACCCCATTTAATCCCACCGATTTTTGAAAGGCTTTAGAATCGTATTTACCACCGGTATTAATTTTAGAAACGCAATCTATTACTTTACCCAATGGTATGCCTCTACCAAAATCTCGCACAATAACTTTATGGTCGGTAATGGTTAACTCTACAGATTTACCTACACCCATCACAAATTCATCGATAGAGTTATCGATAATCTCTTTCAGCAAAATATAAATACCATCGTCATGCGCAGATCCATCGCCCAATTTACCTATGTACATCCCTGGGCGCAAGCGAATGTGCTCTTTCCAATCAAGGGATTTAATGTCGTCTTCGTTATAATCAGCCATATTTAATTGTCAATTGTGAATTGTTAATTAGTGGTTATTTGTTATTAAGTTATTGGTTATTTTTTAATAGCACTCTTTGCCTCATGAGCACACGAGCACACGAGCAAATGAGCATATGAGCATATGAGCACACGAACCTCTGCAAAGCTAAAAATTATAGCATTTTTTCAATACAAAAGATATCAACAGCTTTTTATTACTTAAGCTACTGATTTACAAGATCTCTCACCACAACGCTTGCACAGGTTATGCCAAATGCCGCAGGCATGTAAGAAATTGTACCAATTACAGATTTCTTTGGAAAAGCCTTTGGGCTCTCAAAAATTCTGGATTGATCGGCCGCTTCCGGAGAGAACACACATTTTATACCTTTGCGTATTCCTAGCCTATACAATCGTTTTCGAACATAACGAGCCAAATTACATTGGTAGGTTTCAGAAATATCAATAACCTCAATTTTAGTTGGATCAAATTTCCCTCCTGCTCCCATAGAACTTATAATGGGTATGTTTAAATCGATACAAGCCTTTAAGAAAAATACTTTAGCCGATAGCGTGTCAATACAATCCACCGCATAATCGTATTTCTGAGCGGTTAAAATATCAACGGTTCTTTTATCTTTAATAAACTCTGGAAGTACTGTTAATTCTATATCCGGATTAATGTCTTTAATTCTCGCAGCCATTACCTCTGCTTTTAATAATCCGTCGGTAGATATTAAGGCAGGAATTTGCCTATTTCTATTAGAGGCTTCCACCACATCGGCATCTACAATCGTCATTTTACCAACCCCCGAGCGGGCAATCATTTCTGCACAAATACCTCCTACTCCACCCAAACCTACTACCAATACATTCGACTTTAGTAATTTTTGGATGTTGTCTTCACCCATTAAAACATCTGTACGCGATAACCAAACTGGAACTGCCATTCTTCTCTATTTTTCATCAAAAATATAAAAATTAAAGAATTTATTGATTCGGAAAAATAGTTCTATAATTCTCTTTAATTTGAGTAATTAATTTTTCAAAATCAAGGTCGAAGCTTAAGGCTGCTTTTTCATACACATCTTCTATATGTTTACTAGAATTATCTGTTTCAAATAAAATTCTATTTATAGGAATAAGTGGAAAAGAAGAAAGATCAAAATTTAAAGAAAATAATTGCTTACCAAAAGAGAAATAAATATTTGGGTTCAATAGTAAACTTTCGGTAATAATAGTGTTTCCTGTATACTGATGCAAAATGATAGGAACATTTACGTTTTTTAATAATGCAGATAATTCGTGGTACGCCCGAACACAGTGAACAATTAAGGGTTTAGAAAGTTGCTCCGCAATACGTATGTGTTCCTTAAAAATATTTTTTTGAATATCTCTATCTGTTTTAATGTAATAATCTAAGCCACATTCTCCTATAGCTAAACAGCGTGGATGTGTAGCAGAAGTTTCAACTCTATGTAAACTGGCTTCATTATTTGCTAACACGTCCCATGGGTGTATGCCTATTGAGAAATGATAGGGTAGATTATTAAGTTGTAAGATGGATAAATGATGAAATGCATTTCTTACAAATTCAACATCAGAATCTGCATATTTTTTATGTGTATGTACATCAAAATATGTAAAAGAAGTATTCAAATTAAATGTAAGATTTCATCGTATCGAGCACCAAGTCCATGTCTACCGGCTTCGGAAAATACTCGTTCATTCCGGCCGATACTACTTTAAACTTAGCCTCCATGGTCATGTCGCCAGTTAATGCAAAAATGGGTACATTCTCATAGTTACGTATTGATCGAATTATTTTAGTAGCCTCTATACCGTCCATGTTTGGCATGTGTATATCCATCAATATAAAATCGTATTTCTGAAAAGAATGGCGAACTAAATCAATTGCTTGCACACCGTCATATGCCATATCGGTAACGAAACCACATATTACAAATGCACGCTGAGTAGTAAACTGAATAATTTTATCATCATCTACACATAATACTCTTAATGGAATATTTTGATTACGTGAAATGAATAATTCTTTTAACTCTTGCTTCATGTTAATATAATATTTTTTGCTTGGTAGAAGTAGAGAGTGTAAACCATTTGACGAATATAAATTTTTTAAGGAGTAAATTCAAAAAAGACTACAAATAAGTAAAAATCAATTTATCAAACTTCTATATTAACAATCTGAATATTAGCATAATAGAACATTATAATTGCTTTATAATTAATTCCTAGCTTCGCTTGTCTTATGGAACCTTCTTGACACATTCCAACCCCATGCCCAAAACCCCTGCCATTTAAAATCACTTTATCTTGAGTTTCTCTCACATTGAAAAAGGTGGATCTCAATCTAAATTCATCGCGCATATCTTCTGTAAATACATCGGCACATGGAATTTTTATCAACCTAAACTCATTCGAAAACTCACATGTATTACTAGTAGCTTTCCCAGATTTAGTGCTAATAAAATTTAACCATCTTTGTTTATCAATTTCTTTTACCCAACGGGCTTGCTTTTCGGTCATACAAAATGTATCAACTACTGATCGTAAATAGCTCCTTTTTTTCGACCAAACATCTTCTGAGTTTACCGTTTGTCCACCACAATTAGCATGAAAAACAGCTTCAATTAATTCCCCATTTTCATCTTGTATTACTTCGTAATGAGTTGAATCTACGGCAGGTAAAATCATGCTATTAAAACGTGCTTTACCGTGGTATACTTGGCAATGTACTTGGTCGCATAATTCAAAGCCTTCGGCTTTGTGCCTATCAATGTGTTTTAAGGCATAGGTTCTAGAAATTACAGCTTGCACTTTCAGCAACTCATCATTTTTTACATTCCCTATTTCCGATTCAATAACACCCGCAACATAATGGTTAAGCTCCACATCATTTATGATGCTTAACTTACTATCTGTACTTGTAAAGTGCATGTTGTCTTGGTAAAAAGTAGTTTTCATACTTGGCAAAATCATTTGCATTTTAAAGTATGGATGTTCGGCTAAAGTATTTAAATCTATGCTCGAAAAAGAACCTAGTATATCTCCATTTTTGCTGATGGAGCAACTATTACCAATGGCATTTATTACAATAATATCACCTTCACTTACTTTAATAATTCTGTCGTTGGCTAAGGTTATAGAATAATTATCGGAAAAAGCATTAAGCACTACTTTTTTTGTATTGTATTGGCTAAGTACTTTTATATGTACATTCTTTGAGAACGAATGTAGGCTCACAAAAAACAATGCAAAAAAAAGTATTCTGTATTTCATCCTTAATTTTGTTTTGTAAATTTTACTATGGATTGTGCCGCTCTTTCCGAAGCACCTGCATCTCCTACCCTTTTAAGCAAGGCATCGTACTTAGTTAACATTATATTTCTACCATCAGAATTCAATTTTATTAAATTTAATTCTGAGGTAATTTTTTCTGCAGTACAATCTTCTTGAATTAATTCGGTTACAATTTTATCATCCATAATTAAATTTACCAATGAAATAAATTTAATATCTACTAGCATTCGTGCAATAAAAACAGAAATACCATTTGCCCTATAACAAACAACCTGTGGTACTTTAAACAAAGCAGTTTCTAAGGTAGCAGTGCCAGAGGTAACCATGGCCAACTCTGCATTTGCTAGTATATCATAGGTTTTAGCGAAAATAATTTTGTTATTTCCAATGTCAAATTTAGTATAATAAGAGCTTGGCAAATTAGAAGCACCTGCAATTACGATCTGATAGTCGTTAAAGTTTTTAGCAGCTTCTAACATAAATGGAAGAATTTTATCGAGCTCCATTTTTCTGCTACCAGGTAGAATTGCTAAAATTGGTTTGTTAGTTAAATTATTATGTTGCTTAAAATTCTCATCGAATGTATAAGCTGAAATAGCATCTTTTAAAGGGTTTCCAACATACTCTACTTCGTAATCGTATTTTTTAAAAAACTCCGTTTCGAAAGGGAGAATGGTATATAATTTATCGATGTATTTTTTTATTTCGAATACACGTTTCTTATTCCATGCCCATACTTTTGGCGAAATATAATAAGCAGTTTTTAAGCCTATACTTTTTGCAAATTTTGCTATACGTAAATTAAAGCCCGGAAAGTCTATTAAAATCAATACATCTGGTAGGTAAGTTTGTAAATCTTGTTTACACTCTTTCATGTTTTTGTTGATGGTGCTTAAATTCTTTAGCACTTCTACAAAACCCATAAACGACATTTCGTTAATGTGTTTTACTACAGTAGTGTTTGGAGTGGCAGCCATTCCATCGCCACCAAAAATTCTAAATTCTGCTTCAGGGTCGTTCTTTAAAATCCCTTTCATTAGGTTAGATCCATGCAGATCTCCAGAAGCTTCGCCTGCAATGATGTAGTACCTCATTTTCTAATTACAAAAATGGCAAATAACAAGGCATAAATAAATGTGCTCATCAAAATTCCTCTCGCTAAATTATCTTTCTCTGCTTTTATTGCGAAGCGAAAAATGATAACGTTTATGCCGATACAAAGTATGTAGAAAAAATTCGGGCGGATGCTATGCTCAAATTGTTTTTGCAACATATCGCCAAACACATAACTTAATAAGGGTAAGGCAGTGCCATAAAGCATCCCTAAATAAAATTTATCTTTTATCTTATTCATCAAAATTCCAATTATTTAATACAGGTATTGCATTATAAGCTGTAAAATCAAATTGCACAGGCACTACAGAAACGTATTTATTATTGAGTGCCCACTCATCTGTATCTTCACCATTATCATTTAAAGCAAACTCTCCTGTAAGCCAAAAATATTTACGTTTGTGAGGGTCTAAACGTTCATCAAATTTCTCTTCCCATTTCGCCACTGCTTGTCGGCAGATACGAATCCCTTTTATTTCCGATGCTTCTGTTACGTATGGAAAATTCACATTAAGCAAAGAACCTTTTGGCAATCCGTTTTTTAATACTTGTTTGGCAATGGCTAATACAAATTTCTGGGTAGGACTAAAATCTGCATTTGCAGAAAAGTCGCAATATGAAAACCCGATAGAAGGAATGCCTTCAATAGCACCTTCCATGGCAGCAGACATAGTACCTGAATAAATTACATTGATAGAAGAATTGGAACCGTGGTTAATACCAGAAACCAATAGATCTGGTTTTTTGTGCAGCACTTGGTTAACTGCTAACTTTACACAATCTACCGGTGTTCCAGAGCATTGGAAGGAACGTATGCCGTCGTATAAATCTACTTCTTCTAAACGCAATGGTTTTGCAATAGTAATGGCGTGTCCCATTGCAGATTGAGGACTATCGGGTGCAACAATTACCACATCTCCCAACTCTTTCATTAAATACGCTAAGGTTTGTATGCCTTTAGCGGTAATACCATCGTCGTTAATAACAAGGATGGTTGGTCTTTCATTTTTCATTAATGCGAAAATATGAAAAATTAATACATCCTTGTTCTAAAAAACACTTAAATGCGTGCGTTTTTAATATCTTCCACTACACCTGGGTCGAGTAAAGTTGAAATATCACCTAAATTTTCTACTTCCCCTTCTGCAATTTTTCTTAAAATTCTACGCATAATTTTACCTGATCGTGTTTTTGGTAAGCCTCTTACAAATTGAATTTTGTCTGGCTTTGCAATGGCTCCAATAATACGAGCAACAGTCATCCCTATATCTTTTCTACGTAAATCTTCTTCGTGTGTATCTTCCTCACAAATTACAAAGGCATAAATTCCTTGCCCTTTAATATCATGCGGGTAACCAACTACTGCCGATTCTACTACGCCTGTGTGTGCATTTATTGCATTCTCTACTTCGGCTGTTCCTATTCTATGACCCGATACGTTTATCACATCATCCACCCTACCGGTAATTCTATAATTTCCATCTTCGTCTCTCAAACAACCATCGCCGGTAAAATATAAATTCTCATAGGTTGCAAAATAATTGGTACGGCAACGTTCATGGTCGCCGTAGGTAGTACGAATCATTCCTGGCCATGGAAACTTAATACATAAATTGCCATTTACACCATTGCCTTGTATTTCTTTACCATTTTCATCCACTAAAATTGGTTGTATGCCTGGCAACGGAAAGGTAGCGTGTGCGGGCTTTAGCGGCGTAACGTTGGCAATAGGCGAAATCATAATTCCACCTGTTTCTGTTTGCCACCAAGTATCTACTATTGGGCATCTTTTTTTACCAATGTTCTCGTTAAACCAATGCCAAGCTTCTTCGTTTATTGGCTCTCCTACAGATCCCAAAACTCTTAAGGAATCTAAATTTTTTCCGTTCACATATTCTAAACCCGATTGCATTAAAGACCTAATGGCAGTAGGTGCGGTGTATAAAATATTTACTTTATATTTCTCTACAATTTCCCAAAGTCGGCCAGCATCTGGATAAGTGGGAACCCCTTCAAACATTAGCGTTGTAGCACCTTGTGAAAGCGGTCCGTAAACGATGTAAGAATGCCCAGTAATCCATCCAATATCTGCTGTACAGAAATAAACTTCTTTTGGTTTATATTGAAAAACATTACTGAAGGTATAACCTGCGTACACCATATAACCAGCGCATGTGTGCACTACTCCTTTTGGTTTACCGGTAGAGCCAGAAGTATATAAAATAAAGAGTTCTTCTTCGGCATTCATTTCTTCGGCTGGGCAATCATACTCATGCAGTGTTTCCATTTTTTTCATTTCATCTTCCCACCAAACATCTCTGCCTTTAATCATTGATACTGGCATACGATTACGAGTAAGTACAATTACTTTTTTTACCGAATCGCATTGCATTAAGGCATCGTCGATTACAGATTTCAGAGGAATGTCTTTATTGCCACGGTAAGCACCATCGGCAGTAATTACATGCGAGCATTTTGCATCCTTAATTCTGTCGGCAATACTTTGTGCAGAAAATCCACCGAATACTACAGAGTGTATAGCGCCTAAGCGTGCACACGCAAGTACAGCAATGGCCAATTCTGGTACCATTGGCATGTATATACAAATACGGTCGCCACGCTTCACCCCATTATGTTTTAGCACATTGGCAAACATAGAAACTTGGTGATGCAATTGTTTGTAGGTTAAAATTCGATGATGCTCATTCGGATCATTCGGTTCCCAAATTATGGCAGGCTGATCGCCTCGCTCTGCCAAATGCCTATCTAAACAATTTTCGGTGATGTTTAAAGTTGCACCATCAAACCATTTAATATAAGGCTCTTTAAAATTCCAGTTTAATACTTTGTTCCATTTTTTCTTCCACAAAAATTGTGAAGCAATGTCGGCCCAAAATTCTTCAGGCTGCTCTACCGAGTGTTTGTATACCTTGTGATACTGTTCTAGGGTTTTTATTTGAAAATCCATTTTATTTGAATTATGAATGATGAATTATGAATTATGAATTATGAATTGGGGTTAAATATTACTAAAAACTATTTTCTAATTTCTATTTTCATTTTTTCTAAAGCTAAAGCGATTTCCTCCAATATCGCCGGATCATCAATCGTTGAGGGCACAACGTACTCTTCACCATCGGCGATTTGGCGAATGGTTTTGCGTAAAATTTTTCCGGAACGTGTTTTAGGAAGTCGGTTTACTTTAATGGCATTTTTGAAATAAGCTACTGCACCAATTTGGTTACGTATGTGCTTTACTAATTCTTCTTCTACCTCTTTCTCATCACGTGGATGTCCGTCTTTTAAAATAAAGAATCCTAATGGGCGTTGTCCGCGTAACTCATCTGCTATGCCAACCACTGCACATTCTGCAATGTCGGGGTGGGCTGCAATCATTTCTTCCATTTCACCGGTTGATAATCGGTGACCCGAAACATTTATCACATCGTCTACCCTACCCATAATGTACACGTAATCGTCTTCATCAATGTATCCTCCATCGCCTGTAAAATAGTACCCTGGTAATACATCTAAATAAGATTCTTTAAATCGTTCGTGTTCATTCCAAAGGGTGGTTAAGCAGCCCGGAGGCAAGGGTAATTTTATGGCGATAAATCCTTCTGTATTTTTAGGAAGCTCTTCTCCCTCCTCATTTAAAACTTTTACATTATAACCGCAAACCGCTTTGCTCGAAGAGCCTGGTTTTATTGGGAATTGCTCTATTCCTAGCATATTTGCAATCATTGGCCAACCCGATTCTGTTTGCCACCAATGATCAATTACAGGAACCTTGGTTTTTTCAAATATCCATTCATAAGTTGCCGGATCGCATCGCTCTCCTGCAACGAATACAGATTTCAAGGAACTAATATCATATTGTACTAATTCTTTCGCATCGGCATCTTCTTTTTTAATGGCTCTAAACGCGGTGGGCGCCGCAAACAATAAATTTATTTTATACTCCTCTATCATCCTCCAAAAGCTACCCGCGTTAGGAGTTCTAATTGGTTTGCCTTCATAAACCACCGTAGTACATCCTAATAATAAGGGGGCATAACAAATGTAAGAATGCCCTACCACCCAACCCACATCAGAAGCTGCCCAAAAAACATCCTCCTCTTTTACGTTATAAATTTTATCTAAACTATACTGTAATGCCAAGGCGTACCCTCCTGTATCGCGTACTATTCCTTTTGGTTTGCCTGTAGTGCCCGATGTATAAATAATATATAAAGGGTCGGTAGATTTCATTTCAACATAAGAACTTGCTTGGGCATGTACCGTAAGCTTATGATACTCCTCAAAGGCAATAGTAGCAACATCTGTATGATGTGGTCGTTTAACAAGTATCGTGCTTTCTGGTTGATGAAAACTTAAATGATAGGCTTCTTCTAGCAATGGTAAATAAGGAATAAGTTTATCAAACTCCATTCCGTAACTCGCCGTAATTAATACTTTTGGTTTCGCATCATCAATACGAATGGCTAACTCATGCGCAGCAAACCCGCCAAACACTACAGAATGGATCGCACCAATTCTAGCACATGCTATCATTGCGATAATTGCCTCTGGTATCATGGGCATGTAAATAATTACAGTATCCCCTTTTTCTACCTTCTTAGATTTTAATACTCCAGCAAATTCCGATACTTCTTTTAATAATTCGGCATACGTATATTTTTTCTTTGTATGAGTAACAGGCGAATCAAAAATCAAAGCAGTTTTATTTCCCTTCCCATTAGCCACATGATAATCCAGCATCATATAACTTATGTTACAAGTGCCATCTTCAAACCATTGGTAATATCCGTTCTCAGTAGCAGACAAAACTACACTTGGTTTCTTGAACCAAGGAATTCTATCAACCTGCGAAGCCCAGTATGTATTAGGGTCTGAGATGCTTTCCAAGTATTCTGTGCTATAATTCATTTTATTGCTTTTTATAAAAACTGTACAATGTATGTTGTACACTGTACAGCGTACAATGTACAGCGTACAACGTACACTGTACTATTTAAGTAACTCGTTAATCTTTTCCAAAAGTGTTCTCGTAGAAAAAGGTTTTATCATGTATAAATCGGCTCCAATTTCGTATCCAAAATCAATGTCCATTTCTCTACTTTTTGCGGATAGAAAAATTACTTTTGCAGATTTGGTTCGTTCATTTTTCTTAATAAATTCACATATCACATAACCATCAACATCGGGCATCATAATATCTAACAATACTACATCGGGTACTGTATCTTCAATAATTTCAATGGCCTCCATACCGTTTCTAGCTACCAATACATCGTATCCGTTTTTTACCAATAAAAATTCTACCGATAATAAAATATTCGGATCATCGTCTACAATTAATATTTTTTTCTTTGTCGTCATTATGTTATTTCATGGGTAATTGTATAATAAATTTTGCACCACCATTTATACTTTCATCTACAAAAATTTGGCCTTTGTGCAAATCAATAATTTTCTTACAAATTGAAAGTCCTAAACCAGAACCGCCTGTATTACTTTTTTTAGATTGTGTAACTTGATAAAATTTGTTAAATACCTGAGACCTTTGTTCTGCTGGTATTCCAGGCCCATTGTCTTCTACAGAAATATACAATTCATGCTCCGTACTTTTAATAGTGATAATTATTTTGCCCAATTCTGAGGGAATGTATTTCTGAGCATTTCCAATAATATTTACCAATACACGTTCCATCAAATCAATGTCTAACAAAGCATCGTATTTAGAATCGTTGTGTACCTCTATTTTTTGTTGATTGGTATTTATTTCTATATTAAAAGAGCCCACCACACGATTTACTAAATCTATTGGTTTTACTTTAATTCTATGTATTTGTTGCTTCCCAGATTCTAACTTCTCCAAGTCGAGCACTTGTGTAATTAATTTACTCAACCGTTCTAATTCATAAACCATTACCTTTAAAAACTCTTGTCGCTTTTGTTCATCCATATCCGGATGATCATACATAATTTCGGTGAAAGCCCTTACACTTGTTAGAGGTGTACGCAATTCATGAGTTACGGTATACAAAAATTCATCTTTTAACTGATCTATTTGCTTCAGTTTAGTATTAGCCTTACTCAATGCATCATAGGCTTTGCCTAGCTCCGAAGATTTATTGCTAAGTTCTTTGTTAAGTTGTAAAATCTGTTGAGATTCTTTCAACAAATTCACCACATCGTTCATTCTAATTACTTCGTCTTTCATCATCGATTGAAGTATAATTCTGGACGATGCTGCCCCAATTACTCCTGATAAAATTTTCTCCGTAAAGGTGATTACACCTTGGTCTGCTTTCTGATGATCGTCTGGTATTTCTAACTGATTTCTTAAAAAATACTGACGAAATAATTGCTTACTTTTTAGTTCTCCAATGAAACTCGACATGAGTTTACGTAAATCTAAAATATTTATGTTTCCTGAACGTATAAATGATTGTTCATAACTGCTAGAATATTGATCGATGTCTACAAATAATTCTGCTTGTGTAATCTCTTCTTCTTTGGGTTGTAAAAACAGTGAAATACTTACAAAGGCAAAAATGTTAAATAATATACTCCAGAAAAATGCATGTGTAATAGGGTCGGCCATTGCAACGCCAAACAAGTGATTAGGTTTTAGCCATGATATATTTGCATATCCATTTTCGATAATACTTAAGGGTAAAATTTCTGCTGATACTAAAGTTGGAACCACCAGTGTAAAAAACCAAATTCCTATCCCTACAGAAATACTCACAATGCTTGCTAATTTACTTGCGCGTTTCCAATAAATGCCAAATAATACCGAGGGTGCAAATTGTGCTACTGCTGTAAATGAAATTAAACCAATGGATACTAATGAATAGGTTCCAGAAATGTATTGATAATATAAATAAGACAATAAGAGTAAAAACAGAATAGAGATTCTTCTGATCCACTTTATACTTTGTAATACATGTGTAAAAAAAGATGCTTTTAAAGAACGGTTACTTAAAATTATTGGAATTAAAATGTTATTGCTAAACATAGTGCTTAAGGCAATGGTCTCCACAATAATCATCCCGGTTGCTGCAGAAAATCCTCCTAAAAAAACAATCATGCTAATCCAATCTGCTCTTAATGCACCAGGTATGCTAAGTATAGTATAGTCTGGGTTATACACTTGACCGTTGTAAAACAATACACCTGCTACAGCTATCGGAATTACTAATAAATTGATTAAAATAAGATAAGTTGGGAAAACCCAAATAGCAGTTTTTAAATGAGCATCGTCTTTGTTTTCTATTACTCCTAATTGAAATTGGCGAGGTAAAAAAATAAATGCTGTGAAGGACAAAATTGATAAACCGAACCATTTTAAATAACCCGAATTGGTATCGAACGTAAATAAATGTTGAACGGCCGAGTTTTGTTGAATTTGAATACTGGTGTAATTATTCAATACATTATAAACAATGTACAATCCTCCGATGCTAAAGGCTAATAATTTTACAATCGATTCGAAAGCGATGGCATTTACAAGACCTACGTGTTTTTCGGAGGCATCTATTTTAGAGGTTCCAAAAAGCATGATAAAAAAACCTAAGACAAGAGTTACTACTAAAGGTTTCCAAGTTTGAATAATGGAACTTGATGATTCTAAATTTGAAGTAGCAGTTAAAATATCAAAGCTATCTGCAATAGCCTTTATTTGTAAGGAGATATATGGAATTACGCCAATTATACAAACAGTTGCCACCAATGCTCCTACGGAAATATTTTTTCCATAACGCGATGAAATAAAATCGGCGATGCTGGTAATTTTTTGAACTTTAGAAATTTTAATAATCTTACGATAGAAACCCCAACATAACGGCATTAATAAAATGGGGCCTACGTAAATGGATAAAAAATCGGGACCAAAAACAGTGGCTCTGCCAATGCTACCATAAAATGTCCAAGCGGTGCAATATACACCAATAGAAAGCGCATAAATAAAGGGGCTCCACTTATCGCTCAATAACTGTTTCTTTTCCGCGAAGTATGCCACCACAAAAAGTAGTACTAAATAAAGAAGTGTAATGCTAAGAATTAACCAAACATTCATAATTACTTTTTATGAATAATTATCATACTACTTACAATGCTGAAAAGCAATACCATCAATATGTATACATATAAGATGGGTAAACCAAAAATGAAAATTGTTTTATTGAATGCCGATACAATCGGGAAATTCAATAGAATGGCTGCTAATATGCAAACAAACGCTAAACGATGATTTTTTAATTTATTCTTCATAATCGTGTTGCACAATTTACAAATTAACAGCCAATCATTTTATTTATTTTACATCATATTCCCCAATGATCGAATAATATCCGAACACCATTAAACCGCCTGTAATTACTGGCATCAAAATAAATGTATAAATAATGGCAGGTACTAAATCCTCTGCTTTATCACTCATAAATTTTGGGATGGCTTGGCTTACTAATAAGTAATACCCTGCATAAACTCCTAAAAGAATCCATGCTACGCCTAATATTCTTTTTACTTGATTCATAATTTCTAATTTTATTATTCTTCAATATTTGTCATTTTTTTATTGATATAAAGCATGCCTATTACAAAACATACTCCTGCTACAATGATAGGATACCAAAGGCCCTCTAGATAAGGTTTATCATATGGTGCAGCTAAGCCAGCTTCTATTGCTTTATTGTTTGCAGAGGTTGCACTAGTAGCCAAATAGGTTGCAATGGCTGGTAATAAACCACCGAAAATTCCATTACCGATATGGTAAGGTAATGACATAGAAGTGTACCTAATTTTAGTAGGGAACATTTCTACCAAGAAAGCTGCAATTGGACCGTAAACCATGGTAACATAAATTACTTGTATAAATACTAGGAGCACTAACATCCAATAACTAGAATCGCCAACGTTAATAGATTTTTTAACATCAATTTTATGTTCTTTACCATCTGCATCTAGACCTACTAATTGTTTACTCTCTTCATTATAAACACTACCATCAGTATAATTTTTAACAACTGTAATTACACGCACAGAATCTGTAGTACCCGCTTTTAAAATTACCTTATCGGTAGTTTGTGTTTCGGCAACAATTTCTGTTTTATTAGCCACGTTAGCGGTTTGGTAAATCTTATCATATATAGGTCGATAAGTAAGTATTGCTAGCAACATACCCAGCATCATAATTCCTTTACGACCAATTTTATCACTCAGCCATCCGAAGAAAATAAAGAAACCTGTACCTGCCATTAATGCTGCGGCAATAATGTAATTGGTTTGATCGAAATCTATGTTACACGTTTTTTGCAAAAAGGATAAAGCATAAAACTGACCAGTATACCATACCACCCCTTGGCCCATAGTTGCACCAAATAGTGCTAGCAATACAAATTTGAAATTCAATTTATTTCCGAACGATTCTTTTAATGGGTTAGTAGATGCTTTACCACCTTCTTTTACTTTTTTAAATAATGGCGATTCGTCCATGTTTCTTCGGATGAAATAAGAAACTACTACCATTACAATTGATATTAAAAATGGAACTCTCCAACCCCAAAGGTCGAATGATTCTTTACTCATTGAATTTTTCGTAATCATGATTACGAATAGCGAGATGAATAATCCAACCGTTGCAGTAGTCTGTATCCAGGAAGTTCTAAGTCCACGCTTTGTTGGCTCCGAATGTTCGGCCACATAGGTTGCAGCACCACCGTACTCACCACCTAAAGCCAAGCCTTGCAGTAAACGTAAAATTAAAACAAGAACTGGAGCTAAGTAACCAATGGTTTCATAACCTGGTATAATACCAATTAAAAATGTAGAGAAACCCATAATAAGTAGGGTTACCATGAAGGTGTATTTTCTACCAATTAAATCGCCCAAACGACCGAAGAACAAGGCTCCAAATGGACGCACTACGAAACCAGCAGCAAATGTTGCTAGTATAGAAAGAAAGCCTGCAGTTGGATTATCGGCTGGGAAAAACTTAGTGGCAATTACGGCTGCCAAACTTCCGAAGATATAGAAGTCGTACCATTCTATTAGGGTTCCAACAGATGAAGCGGCAATAACGCTCCATAATTTTGAACCTGTGCTGTAATTTTTTTCTGTTGACATATTTTTAGATCTTATAAATAGATTTGAAATTGTAAGATAAATTCGCCTTTACGATCGAATACTTTTTTGGTAGCATTATCATATATCGGGCGAGAAGAATATTGAGCGGTAAGTTTTGCATGATGCCCGTCTATGAATACATTGGCACCTGCATCCCAATAAGCTCCAGATTCTTGTAATGCATCAAAGTTTTTCAATGCCACAGCTCCGAACGGTTGTAACCTAATTTTTTTAGAAATTTGTTTAGGCAATAAAATACCTGCTTGTGTGTACCAAATTCCACCAGTACCAATAGAATAGCGAGCATCGCCTGCTCCTTCTGCAGCACGTGTGCCTGTAAATGTTGGATCTACAGTTCCAGTATTCATGATGCCAATGCTACGCAAGTAATTCGGACCAAAATCATAATTATAAAAAACAGAGTAAGCTGTAACAGCCATTCCGCGTTCTTTATTACCAATCGGCAAATCTGCAAATGCATCTACCGATACTAAAAGGATATCATGCTTTTGAGAAGTTTTAGTGGCAGCATTGGTGTCTGTCCAACTTTCTGTGCCTTCTGTATTCTGATAGAAACCTGCACCTATGTTAAATACTTTTTTGGTACCCATGTATGTGCCCACTCTAAAGGGTAATACATTCGACTCTTGGTCGAGGAATTGATAGTCTGCGTATCCACCCCAAGCTGTTTTACCTGTATTCCGATCAACTGCAATATTCGGATTTACATTCATTGCGGTATTGGTAGCAAAAGGTTTGTTTAGGTGGAATTGATAACCTACTTTATCTAAGCGGCCTTTTATGTACAATCCAAACTGACGAGCAAACTGATCTGAATTTTCTATTAATGGCCAATTAAATATTGGTGCGTCTATGGTTAAGAAATTTAATGTCGAAGCAGAAGTCATTCTGGAAATACCATTCCAATAGTGCAAGCCTGCTCCTGCATATAAACTAAAGCGTGCATTTGTGCCATCTGCTTTTTTAGCAGGCAATACAGCGTACTCATTCCATGCATCGTGGAAAAACAAGCCAGGTTTTTTACCCGGACCATATCCACCAGTTGTTGCAGTAGTTCCTGCTGCGCCACCGTTTAAAAAGGTTTGGTTGTTTATACCAACGTGGGTTAAAATGAGGTAACGTGGACTAATTTGAGCAATGGCCAAAAAACGAAGGCGACGAGCACCAACATCCCATGTGCTCGATTCTTTATTTCCGTTTACCAAGGTTCCGGGGTTATTATCTACCGAACGCAACCAAACTTGGTTCCAAAAAATGAAACGTATATTTTTCGTTCCTTCTTTATCAATGTTTAGTTTCATTCCCGAACCATAATCTGCAGAGCCTTGTGCAAACGATGTAGAACCATAAAAAGTGGCCACGAAAATCGTTAAAAGTAAAAGTTTCTTTTTCATAATAATTGGGTTTAGGGTTGTCTTTTACGCGCTGAAAGACAAAATCTAAATTCCATGCAAATTGATTAGAAAAGAAATTTGGTATAGATAAGTGGTAATTATCGGTCTTTAAATCGCTCCCACTTAATGAGCATGTACTTATCGCCTAATTCAGTTATCATCATTCCCGCCCCTTTTATGTGTGATTGGTCTTGGAAATAATCTAATAATTCTTGATGTTTTAAGATTTTATAGGTTGGATGGTAACCCTGTATTTCCGGTCGTACTTTAATGTACTGTTTTACCCAGTTCATAACGGATACATGACTTACTCCTAAAATACGTTCAATTTCTCGGTAAGATACCCCTTCTAAATAGAGTTGTAGCGCTTTAGTAACATAGTAATAATCTACTTTTTTACCTTCTTTTTGGACCGTAAAATTATACCCACATTGCTTGCAATTATAGCGTTGGCGATCTTTCACAATGCCACTTTTAACGTAATTTTCCGACTGACATTTGGGGCAAAAAAGAGATTTTTCCATAAGGCCTATACCAATTTTGCATAAATATACTAAATTAGCAACATTATCAAAATATAAATTCTTGCTTTCAACCTTCTTAGGGGATATTACAAACTATTTTAAAAAAATATTTGTCCTTACCATATTTATTCAGATATTTGCACACTCTAAAAATAATTAATAGAACATAAGAATATCGTCATGTCAAAGATTTGTGATTTAACTGGTAAAACTGCGATGAATGGTAATAACGTTTCGAATTCGAATCGTAAAACTAAAAGAAAGTTTTTCCCAAATTTGAAAACTAAGAGATTTTACATCCCTGAAGAAGATTCATGGATTACGTTAAAAGTCTCTACTTCAGCTTTAAAAACAATTGATAAGAATGGAATCACTGCCGTTATCAACAAATTTGTGAAAACTGGTAAGATTTAATTTATAAGGAATAAAAGAAATGGCAAAGAAAGGTAATAGAGTTCAGGTCATCTTAGAATGCACAGAGCACAAAGATAGTGGAGTACCGGGCATGTCTCGCTACATCACCACCAAAAACAAGAAAAACACTACAGAGCGTTTGGAAATGAAGAAATTCAATCCAGTGTTAAAGCGCGTTACTGTACACAAAGAAATTAAGTAATCATACAATCCTGACAGAACATGGCAAAGAAAGTAGTTGCAACGTTGAAAACCGGTACTGGTAAAGAGTACTCTAAAGTTATCACTATGGTGAAATCACCAAAAGGTGCATATTCTTTTAAAGAAATTGTAGTACACAACGATCACGTAAAAGACGTATTAAAAGGTAACAAGTAATTGTATCCTTTAATTATATAAAAGCTTCTTTCGTTCGTGAAAGGAGCTTTTTTTATTCATAAGAAAATGGGATTATTCGATTTTTTTTCATCCAAGAAAAAGGAAGAAACACTTGACAAAGGTCTGGAAAAGACAAAAGAGAGTGTATTTGGCAAATTAGCCAGAGCCATCGTTGGTAAATCGCAGGTAGACGCCGAAGTATTAGATAATTTAGAAGAAATTTTAGTTTCCGCTGATGTTGGGGTAGAAACTACTCTTAAAATTATTGATCGTATTGAGCAACGTGTTGCAAAAGATAAATATGTAAATACTTCTGAGCTCAATAGTATATTAAAAGCCGAAATTGAGGCCTTGTTATCCGAAAATCAGACTAAAGATTTTAATCATTTTGAATTGCCAGATGGCCAGAAACCTTATGTGATAATGGTTGTAGGTGTAAATGGCGTGGGTAAAACCACCACTATAGGTAAACTAGCTAACCAATTTAATAAAGCAGGAAAGAAAGTAGTATTAGGTGCAGCAGATACATTTCGTGCGGCAGCAGTAGAACAATTGCATATTTGGGGGCAGCGTGTAGGTGTACGTGTAGTTTCTCAAAAAATGGGTGCCGACCCTGCAGCGGTTGCCTTTGATACCCTTAAATCGGCCATCGCCAATAACGAAGATATTTGTATAATTGATACTGCTGGCAGATTACACAATAAAATTGGCTTAATGAATGAGCTAAGTAAAATTAAATCGGTAATGCAAAAACTAATACCCGATGCTCCGCATGAAGTATTATTAGTTTTAGATGCCTCTACAGGGCAAAATGCCATAGAACAAACTAAACAATTTACTGCTGCTACGGAAGTAAATGCATTGGCCTTAACTAAACTAGATGGTACGGCAAAAGGTGGCGTGGTAATTGGGATTTCCGACCAGTTTAAAGTACCCGTAAAATATATTGGCTTAGGCGAAGGGATAGATGATATTCAACTTTTCAACAAAACAAATTTTGTGGAATCGCTTTTTGGTAATAATTTAAATTAAGCACATGAAAACGAAAGGCAACAAAGCAAAAATTAATATTGTAACCCTAGGATGTTCTAAAAACATTGTAGATTCTGAGGTATTGATGGGACAGCTAAAAGGTAATAACATGGAAGTTAGCCACGAATCTGAGAAACTAGATTTTGGCACCGTTATTATTAATACCTGCGGGTTTATCGACAATGCTAAGCAAGAATCTATTGATACCATATTGAAATATGTTGATTTAAAAGAGCGTGGCGATATAGAAAAAGTATACGTTACGGGTTGTTTATCTCAACGTTACAAAGACGATTTAGAAAAAGAAATACCCAATGTGGATGCCTATTTTGGTACCAATGATTTAGCAAGAATTTTAAAAACCGTAGGCGCGGATTATAAGCATGAATTAATTGGTGAACGATTAATTACCACACCTTCTCATTTTGCTTATTTTAAAATTGCTGAAGGATGTAACAGACCTTGCTCTTTCTGCGCCATTCCGATTATGCGTGGAGGCCACGTTTCTAAAACTATTGAAGACTTGGTGAAGGAAGCAAAACATTTAGCAAAAAACGGTACGAAAGAATTAATATTAATAGCACAAGATCTTACTTATTACGGATTAGATATTTATAACGACAGAAAACTTGGCGATTTATTGAAACACCTCTCAGATATAGAAGGCATTGATTGGATTCGTATGCAATACGCCTACCCTTCTCAATTCCCAATGGATGTGTTGGATGTAATGAATGAACGCGAAAATATTTGCAATTATTTAGACATGCCTTTGCAACATATTACAGACAATATGTTAAAATCTATGCGTAGAGGAATTTCGAAAAGAAGAACAAAAGAACTGATACAAGACATACGTGCAAAGGTTCCAAACATTGCATTACGTACTACCCTAATTGCAGGCTACCCAGGAGAAACAGAACAAGATGTAGAAGAGGTTATAGGTTTTGTGGAGGAAATGAAGTTTGATAGATTGGGAGTGTTTACTTACTCACATGAAGAAAATACACATGCCTATTCGTTGGTAGACGATGTTCCAGCTGAAGAAAAACAAGAACGAGCAGACAGAATAATGGCTGTACAGCAAGATATTTCACTAGAGCTTAACCAAGCAAAAGTTGGTAAGCAATACAAAGTACTAATTGATAGAGTTGAAAAAGATCATTTTGTTGGTCGTACCGAATTTGATTCGCCAGAAGTGGATAATGAAGTATTAATTACGGCTAAAGATGAGTATTTACGTATTGGCGATTTTGTGAATGTAGAAATAGAATCGGCTGCTGAATTTGATTTGTACGCCAAAAGAATATAAATAAGGCCTCACGAACTATTCTTTCTTTTATGGGTTATCTATTTAAATTTTATATTTGAATATGGATAATTCATATTGTATCGACTATCATCAAACCCATGCTTTTAGTAAACTATTTCTCGATTACGTTGATGGAGAAGAAAAACTAAAAGAGTTTTACCAATTTGCTCCTAGCATTACTTCCATTCCGAATGCCATTGCAAAAAAATCTGTAGAAAATATAAACAGAAATTTATTAGTTGAAAGACTAACCCATCAATATAAAAACATAAGCTTATCTAAGTCTGTAGAGAAAAACATTTCTTTACTTGCTGATAAAAACACATACACCATTACTACTGGTCATCAGTTAGCTATATATACTGGCGAATGGTATTTTATCTTCAAAATTATTACGGCCATAAACATGGCAAAAGAAGCAAAAGAATTATATCCTGAATATAATTTTGTGCCTGTATTTTGGATGGCATCAGAAGATCATGATTTTGAAGAAATCAACCACATCCATTTAAAGAACGAAAAATTTGAATGGAAAGAAAAAGTAAGCGGACCCACTGGGAGATTAAAAGTTGATGAATTAACTACACTCACAGAATCTTTATCGCATTTTTTACAGGGCAGAAAATATTCGGAAGAATTAATTTCTATGTTTAATACTGCTTATAAAAAAGGGAATACACTTGCAGAGGCTACAAGAATTTTAGTGCATGAATTATTTAAAGAAGATGGTTTAGTGATTTTAGATGCAGACGATGTTGAATTAAAAAAATCATGGGCTTTAACTATTGAAAAAGAACTAAGAGATGGCAATAATTATAAAGCATGTACAAGCCTTTCAGAAAAACTAAGGAGCTTAGAATACCCTACACAAATATTCCCGAGAGAAATAAATTTATTTTATTTGTTAGATGGGTATAGAGAAAGAATTATTAAAGAAAATGAAAGTTACCAAACAAATGATGGTAATTACATTTTCGAACAGGACCAAATTTTTGAAGAGTTAAAAAAACATCCCGAGAGATTTAGTCCAAACGTAGTATTAAGACCCTTATACCAAGAGAGTATTTTGCCAAACCTATGTTATATTGGCGGTCCAGGAGAGATTGCCTATTGGTTACAATTAAAAACAGTATTCGAACAAAACCAAGTATCGTACCCCATTTTAGCATGGAGAAATTCATTTATGTTGATGGATAAAAAAGATAAAACTACTTGGGATGAGTTAGGATTTGAAATGGAAAAAATTTTCAATTCAATATTGGAATTAGAAAATGAATATGTTTCGAAACATCAACAAGAAAAAATAAATTTAGAAGAAGAGAAAATATTATTGACCGAATATATTAAAGCATTAAACACGAAGGCAACGCGAGTGGATGAAAATTTGCAATACAGTTTGAGAGGAACGGAAAAAAGAATATTGGGGATGATGGAAAGAATTGAGCACAAAATTTGGAAAGCAGAAAAGCGAAAATTTAAAACGGAGATATCACAAATTTCAAGTATAAAATTAAAATATTTTCCGAAGGGTAAATTGCAAGAACGCTATGATAATTTTAGTTTTTGGTACGCTAGTTGCGGTAAAGAGGGTATGGAAGCATTAAAAAGAGAAACAAAGGTGCTTCAGAAGGAGTTTAAAATCCTAGAGTTCTAAGAAAGGAGGAGGGCAGAAAACACTCATATATAGAAAATTAACAACAGAATAAATACAAAAAATATCAAAAAAGCACTAAAAACACATAAAAAGTGGATTTTTTTTAAAAAAAATGCTTTTATGTATTGTTTTTTATTGTTAAGTTTGATTTAAACAAATTTTTAACAAACTATTAATAGTTCAATTATGAAAAAAGTATCTACATTAAAAATGATGGCACTGATGTGCGCGGTACCATTCTTCGTGAATGGACAGTCGGCTTCTCGACTGCAAGTCCGTAACAGCCAGGCTGAGAAATTAGTTAAAGTAGCACCAGGCGCGGAAGTTGCTGCAATGCCTTTAGCTGTTGCTCCTGCTGTAAGAAATGTATCTGCAACTGCAAAAAGAAATGCAGCAGCTACAATCGTTGGAAGTTCAACATACGATTTACAATCAAATGCTGGTGCAGGTAGAAGAATTTTAGCTTACCCAGATGGTAAAGTTACTCTTGCTTGGACTGGTTCTACTGATGCTGGTACAACATGGCCAGATCGTGGTGGTTTTTCTAACACCTACAATGGTACAGCATGGGGAGCTTCTCCTACTGCTAGAGTTGAAAGCAAACGTACTGGTTGGCCGAACTTAGTTTCAACAACAGGTGGTGAAGTAATGATTTCGCACGTTAATGCGGTTACAACAAACACTGGTTCTGGAACTACTTGGGGAACTACTCGTGATGCTGGTGAATTCAGATCATTAACATGGGCTAGAGCTGCTGCATCTGGAAACAATGTACACGCTATTATTTCTACTTCTGGTGCTGATGCTGGCTTTTTAGCTCCAGTATTCTACGGAAGATCAACTAACGGTGGTGTATCTTTCGACACAGTAAAATCTACGTTCGCAGTAGCTGCTGGTTATGATACATTAAATCATGCTGGTGATGTTGGTGCTGATGCATACGAAATTGCTGCTCGTGGTAACGTAGTGGCTATTGCAATTGCTGGTACTACTGAAGACATCGTATTATTAAAATCTACTGACAACGGTACTACATGGACTAGAACAATTATCCGTGAGTTCCCAATTAAGAAATATGTTGGTGGTATTACTGATGCAAATGGTGACCAAGTTGCTGATACATTATTAGGTTCTACTGGTAACGTAACAGTTGTTATCGACAACCAAAATACTGTACACGTTGTATGGTGTGATTTATTAGTATTAGATGCTGATGGTGCTGGATTAAACGTATTCTTAACTGCTACTTCTGATTACATGAACTACTGGAATGATGCTGATAAAAACATCATTGAAGTTCCTGTTTTATTAGACAAAGATAACAGTGGAACTTTTGATGCTGGTTCTAACTTCACAGCTGGTTCAACAATCCGTTACGGAAACTCAGGTTACTCGTTAAACCCACAATTATCTGTTGGTGCAGCTGGTACAGCTTGGGCTGATAGAATTTACTTAACATACGCAGCAGTTGCTGAAAACGATACTAATGATATTGGTGTTGACTTCCGTTCTATCTTTGTTACTGGTACTCCAAACAAAGGACAAGATTGGTATGTGATCCAAGATATTTCTCAAACTCAAAACGTTGAGAATGCTTGGGTATCTACAGTATCTGAAGTAGGAGCTGATGGTATAATTCACATGATGTGGCAACAAGATTTTGAACCAGGTAATGCTGTTCAAGCTCAACACCCAGCTGGTCCTTCTGATATTATTTACGAAGCTTTTGATGCTAAAACGTTAGTATTAGGTTTAGGTAACTCTAAGAAATTAGATGCTGCTATCGTAGCATACCCTAACCCAACTTCTGATGTTGCTAACTTCAACATTACGTTGAACAACGCTACTAAAGCAGAATTGAAATTAGTAAACGTTTTAGGACAAACAGTACGTACAATTAGCGCTGACTTAAACGCAGGTGTTAATAAAGTATCTGTTAATGTTGCTGACTTAAATGCAGGTTTATACACAATGGTATTAACTAGCAACGGTAAATCAGCTACTGAGAAAATTATGGTAAAATAATTTCGCTCAGAAAATAGCGATTTCAAAATATAAAAAAGCCCTCCGATTTCGGGGGGCTTTTTTTTTGTTAATCTTTTTCTGTAAATTGTTTATAATATCTATCCTATGAAAAAAATAGCTACCACATTCCTATTAATGTTTTGTATTTTATTTTCATTTGCTCAACAACGAATGAAATTTAAAAACGAGCAGTTAACTACTACACTTTTTAAAGTGAAGAGCAATTCGGAGAAGTTTATACATTCAAATCAGAAAAGTAGCTCCTTAAATTCAACCCAAGCACAGACCATTATAGGCAGTACATTTTACGATTACCAAAGTAATGCTTCTATGCCTCGTAGAATTCATCAATACGAAAATGGTAAAGTAACTAGTATATGGAATGGCTCTAGGCAAGATAGCATTTATAGCGACCGAGGTACATTTGTAAATTATTACAATGGACAAATTTGGAGTACAGATCCAATTGCACGTACAGAAAATAAAATTGTGGGTTGGTGTGCATTAGCGGTTACCACTAATGCAGAGCACATCATTGCTGAGCCTAATATTATAAGTACTAATACCGGTCCGGGAACAGCATTCGACACAGGGAGAACCTTTACTAACTTAACATATCTACGCGGACCCCATGCTGCAGCATCAGCCCAAAATATACATGTAGTAATGGCAAGTACAAACTTAGATTCGACTACAGGATTTGTTGCACCAATATTTTATACCCATTCAACCAATGGAGGGCAAAGTTTCGAACCCATGACTGCAAGTTTTGCTACTGCGGCAGGTTACGATACAAGTATGCATACTGGTGATGTAGGACCAAATGCTTATAGCATAGATGCACGTGGAAATACCGTTGCTATTTTAGTTATCGGCGTTACTGAGGATGTTGTTTTATTAAAATCGATAAACAATGGTACTACTTGGACCAGAACAATTATTAGAGAATTCCCCATAAAAAAATATAAAGGAGGACTTACCGATAAGAACGGTGACGGTGTAATGGATACCGTGTTAGGTGTAACAGGAGATGGCTCTATAGTAATAGATAATAATGGCGTGGTACATGTGGTATTTAGCGATTTAGAAATGTATTCGGCAGATACTGGAGAGATGAATATCTTCCCAATTAACAGGTCTGATTATATGAATTATTGGAATGATATGGATAAAAATATTATAGAAGTTATATCATTATTGGATAGGGATGTAAACGGGACTTTTGATGCTGGTTCTAATTTCACCGGTGGTGGCACAATTCGTTATAGCAATTCTGGTTATTCATTAAATCCACAACTATCGGTTGGAGAATCTGGCACTGCTTGGGCTAATAAAATATTTTTAACTTATGTAGCAGTAGCTGAAAATGATACTAATGATGTAGGAGTTGACTTCAGATCTATTTATCATACTGGAACTCCAAACTTGGGTAGAGATTGGTATAAGCTATGCGACGTATCTGAAACTCAAAATGTTGAAAATGCATATCTTTCCACTACTTCAAGAGTTTTTAACTATGGATGGATTAATATTAATTGGCAACAAGATTTTGAACCTGGCAATGCTGTTCAAGCTCAACATCCAGCTGGTCCATCAGATATCATTTATGAATCATTTGATATTGGTTCTTTTAGACCCTGTTGGGTTGGCATTGAATCAGAAAATAAAAACTTAAATCTGATAGTGTTCCCAAATCCTGCAAAAACAAGTATTAATATAGAATTAAATGCAAATATTGTAACTAGTGCAAGCATTAAAATTATCAATGTATTAGGGCAAACAATGTTTAAAGATTTTATAAATATTAAATCATCTAAAAATACTTTTGAAATAAACACTTCTGTATATGAAAAGGGCTTGTATTTAATAGTAATAGAATCGGAAGAAGGAATAATAACTCAGAAAGTGATAATCGAATAATTATATTTGCTCTATGAATTTTTCTAAAGAGCAATTACAAGATTTCTGCTATCAAATTTTCTTAAAAATGAATGTATCCGAAAAGGATGCAAGCTTAGCGAGTAAAGTTTTACTAGAAGCCGATTTAAGAGGCATAGATTCGCACGGATTAGCCAGACTGAGTGGTTATGTTCGTTTGTGGGAGAAAGGCCGTATAAACGCTAATGCGAATCCGAAAATAATAAAAGAAACCATGAGCACTGCAACCGTAGATGCAGAAGGTGGCTTTGGTTTAATTGCTGCACCTTTTGCCATGCAAGTTGCCATTGATAAAGCAAAGCAGTGTGGCTCTGGTTGGGTGAGTGTAAAAAACTCTAACCATTTTGGTATTGGTGCTTACCACGCCATGATGGCGCTTGAGCATGATATGATTGGCATCTCCATGACTAACGCAAGCCCTTTAGTTGCACCAACTTTATCTAAAGAACGCATGCTCGGTACCAACCCTATGTGTTTTGTTTTTCCGAGTAAAAAAAATTTACCCATTGTTATAGACATGGCCACTTCTACCGCTGCCAATGGTAAACTAGAAATTGCACAACGTTTAGGAAAAGACTTGCCGAGTGGTTGGGTACAAACTAAAGAAGGAGAACCAACAACAGATGCAAATGCTTTAAAAAACGGAGGTTCGCTCCTACCCTTGGGTAGCGATAAAGACCATGGAAGCCATAAAGGCTATGGGCTTGGTGCTGCGGTTGATATTCTATCGGCAGTATTATCGGGTGCCAATTTTGGTCCTTGGGTACCACCCTTCGTTGCATTTTTAGATCCAGATCCTAACCCAGTTGGCCAAGGCATAGGCCATTTTTTTGGAGCCATGCGCGTAGATGCCTTCCGCGAAAAAGAAGAATATTTTAAATCTATAGATACCTGGATCGAACGTTTCAAAAATGCTGAACGCATAGACCCCACACTACCAGTACTAATTCCCGGCGAACCCGAATTTGAATGCTACGCAAAACGAAGCAAGGAAGGGATTACGTTGAATGAAGTGGTGTTGCAGGATTTGAGGGAACTTGGAGCGAAAATGGGGATTGAATTATAAATTTTGAATTACAAATTACGAATTACGAATTACACGCTTATGAAACATTAGTGCTCCCTTCGTAATTCAGAATTCGTAATTCGTAATTATTCTATCCCTTTAAACAACCTACTCCACCTAACCTTGCTAAAGAAACTCGCATTGCTATCCCAGCTCATCCATATAAATAAAGCTTTTCCAACAATTCTGTTCTCGGGTACAAAGCCCCAAAAGCGTGAGTCGAGTGAGTTATGGCGGTTATCACCCATCATGAAATAATAGTTCATGTTGAACGTGTACGAATCTGTTTTTTGTCCGTTGATGTAAATTCCATCTTCTCTCGTTTCTACAGTGTTGCCTTCATACACTTGTATGGCTCTTCTGTATATTTCGATATTTGCTGGAGTTAAATTCAATTTCATTCCTTTTGCAGGAATAATTACCGGTCCGAAATTATCTTCGTTCCAACTTAACTTAGGATCGTGCGGAAACACATAATCTAAATATTGCCCACGAGTACGAATTGCTTCTTGTACGTTTTGCACATTCGAAAATTTTGCAAGTTTATCTTTTTGATCTTTGGTAAGTGTGAAAATAAAATTGCCTTCTTCGGCATATTGTCCGTACTCTGTAATGTATAGCGACTCTAAGGTTTTCGTATTAAAAGCACTTCCATCTGTTTTAACCATATAAGAACCTTGTGCTTCTTTCGGCATCTCTTCTCCTACTCCATTAATGTATACTCGTGCATCGCGCACTTCTAAGGTATCGCCGGCAATACCAACACATCTTTTAATATAATTTTCTTGTTTATCAATAGGTCGGAAATCTTCCATCGGGTAATTAAACACCACTACATCATTACGTTCAACATTACCTAAACCTGGTAAACGATAGTATGGTAATTTAATCCACTCGAGGTACGATTTGGTACCTACAATAGGAAGTGTATGATGTGCAAACGGGAATGATAATGGAGTTACCGGAGTTCTTGCTCCGTAATTTACTTTGCTTACAAATAAAAAGTCGCCCACTAAAAGTGATCGCTCCATAGAAGGTGTAGGGATGGTAAAAGCTTCAATAAATAATCCTCTAATAATGGTTGCAGCAATTACTGCAAACACTAATGCATCTACCCATTCTCTGGTAGGCGATTTTTTCTTTTTTGGACTCGTACTTTTTTTCCAAAATTTCCAATTCATATTCTTCTTATTTTTTGAATGATAAAAGATCATCCATGTTATAAATTCCTTTTTTATTAAGTATCCACTCCGCTGCACTTACTGCACCTTTTGCAAATCCTTTTCTGTTATGTGCAATATGCGAAATTTCAATGGTATCTACATCCGAATCATAATAAACAGTATGTGTACCTGGCACCTCATCTTTGCGAATAGAGCGTATTAATAACTCCTGCGCGTTATTTTTGGTATCTCTTGCATTACTTGTATCTGTAACAATTTTGTTCTCCCAAGTTTTTTTCGCTGTATAATGTTGCATAATTTTTTCGGCAGTGGTAATGGCCGTTCCACTTGGCGCATCCAATTTATGCGTATGGTGTATTTCATCCATGCTCAAATTAAAATCAAAATCTTTCATTAAGCTTGCAGCCATTTCATTTATTTTGAAAAACAAATTTACACCTATGCTAAAATTGGTGGCGTAAAACAAAGAAGCATTGTAAGTTGAAATTATTGATTTTACTTTTTCAAAATCTGCATACCAAGCAGTAGTTCCCACTACTATTGGCAAACCAATAGATGCACATAATTCTATGTTAGATACTACCGTATGAGGGGTTGAAAATTCAATCGCAACATCTGCTTTACTTAAATTTTCTTTAGTAAGTTCTTGTAAATTTTCTGCGTTAATTTTCAATACAATTTCATGCCCTTTATCCGTCGCAATTTTCTCTATTTCGCGCCCCATTTTCCCATAGCCAATTAATGCAATTTTCATTTTATTTAAATTTAAGTTGAAGAGTTAATCCGGTAGTGTTTGTCCATGCACCCGTATGTACATTTTGTATACTCGGTATCATAAATGGTTGCACGTGTAAACTTAAATCGTCGCTCACATCAAAATTAAAAAACTGCCCATAAACATATGCATCTACTATGTTTGCCGCATATACTAAGACTAAACCAATGGCAGATAAATCTCTATTTCTTCTATAAAAATCTTTTAACACAATTAAATTATCCACCGAATATAAACCACTAAACTCACTATTGGTACTTAAAGAAGTATCGGAATCTAATTTATACGCACTTAAATATTTCTGATAGTTTTGATTATTCCATGCTATGGAATAGATGAGTGCTCCAGCACCTGCATAAATAATGGGAACTTTCCAAGCTTGTTTGTTGTATACCTGACCCAAACCGGGTAGTACTGCCGAAAATTTTGCTGCTCTACTTGCAGAATGAGGTGGCAATAGCACAGATGAAACCACAACTGTATCTGAGTTTTGAGCAAAAGCAAAACTGCTTAGTAAAACTAAAATACATGTAATGAAAATTTTCATGGGATTATATTACCAATCCAACATCTCTAAAATACGGTTTAAATCGTCGGTAGATAAAAACGGAATGTTTATAGAACCTTTCCCTTTAGTATCGGCATTTATTAACACCTTATTCCCGAATTTAGAACTCAATTCGTCTTGTATTTTTTGATATTCGAAATTATTGGTTAAGTACTTACCTCCGTTTACATTTTTCTCTTTTTCTTTGCCTTCTTTTTTAGGAGTGCTCATGGCTCTCACTAATTCTTCTACTTTACGAACAGATAAATCTTTGGTTAATATTTCTTTGAACACATACAATTGTTGATCTACGTTTTCTATACTCACCATTGCTCTTGCATGGCCCATAGAAATTTGTTGATCGCGAATGGCTGCTTGTATCATTGGAGGTAACTTAAGCAAACGTAAATAGTTGGTAACAGTACTTCTATTTTTACCTACTCTGCCGCTTAATTCTTCTTGTTTCAAATTACACTCGTCTAACATACGTTGGAAACTAAAGGCAACTTCCATTGCATTTAAATTTTCTCTTTGTATGTTTTCAATCAAAGCCATTTCAATCATTTCCTGATCGTTGGCTGTACGAATGTACGCAGGCACTTCTGTTAAGCCCGCTAATTTACTGGCACGTAAACGGCGTTCACCTGATATTAATTGGTATGATTTTGCAGATAATTTACGAACCGTTAAGGGTTGTATAATACCTTGTACTTTTATAGATTCTGCTAATTCATTTAACGCCTCTTCTTCAAACTGATCACGCGGTTGGTAAGGGTTGGCTTCAATTTGCTCTAATGGTATTGCTGCAATGGTATTTACAGCCGGACTGCTTGCAGGGGTATTTAACGATTGACTTTCTGTGTTTGCATTTGTTTGATCTTTATCGCTCAACAAAGCACCTAAGCCTTTTCCTAAAGCATTTCTTTTTACTGCACTACTCATTGTTTGTTTCTGTTTTTAGTTCTTCTTCTTTTCCTAATCCGTTCTTCAACAAAATTTCTTTCGCTAAATTTAAATAATTGATAGCTCCTTTACTGGTTGCATCGTGCATAATTACCGATACCCCAAAACTTGGTGCTTCACTTAAACGTGTATTTCTTTGTATAATCGTATCGAACACTAAATCTTGGAAATGTGTTTTCACTTCTTCCACCACTTGGTTTGATAGGCGTAAACGCACATCGTACATAGTCAATAAAATACCTTCAATTTGTAATTCAGGATTTAAACGTGTTTGTACAATTTTTATCGTATTCAATAATTTACCCAATCCTTCTAATGCAAAGTACTCGCATTGCACCGGTATTACTACAGAATCTGCAGCAGTAAGGGCATTAATGGTAATTAAACCTAATGATGGCGAACAATCTATGATAATAAAATCATACTGATCTTTAATTTTAGCAAACACCTCTTTCATTTTGTGTTCACGTTCTGCCAAATTAATCATCTCTATTTCGGCACCCACTAAATCTATGTGTGCTGGTAATAAATCTAAATTAGGCGTACTTGTTTCCAAAATCGCCTCCTTAGCATCTATCCCATTTATTATGCACTCGTAAATACTTGCTTTTATTTCACGTGGATCATAGCCAATGCCAGAAGTAGCATTTGCTTGCGGATCGGCATCCACTAATAAAGTTTTATATTCTAAAACGGCTAAACTCGCAGCTAAATTAATAGACGAGGTTGTTTTACCTACCCCACCTTTTTGATTTGCCAAAGCAATAATTTTTCCCATATCAATTTTGTGTAATCGTTCTAAAAATGTTGATTTAACGTTATTTAAACGCTTTTTTTACAAATTTAGAGAATTGCTAAAATACAAATCTTTTTGGCATAAATGTGCTAAAAATGAAAATGCTTAGTAGCTGAATTTGAGAATATTAATGCTTAAATCGCAATTTGCTCCCAACAATGCCCTTCCATGCCATAATAGAACTGGTTTACTTGTAAAATTTCAGCAATTATTTCGGCGGTATCTATTAATCGCGGACCAGGTCTGTTAAAATATGAATTCCCGTCGGCAATAAAAACATGCCCCTTCTGAACTGCTCGGAGGTTTTTCCAGGCTTCCTGCGAATACAATACTCCTAACTCTTGTTTGGTTCTTTGTAAATCAAAACCACAAGGTGCGATTATTATCCCATCGGGGTCGGCTGTAATTAATTGCTCCATATTGATGTAGGTAGAATCAGTAAATTTTTCCGATAAAACAATTTCTCCACCTGCAAACTCCAACAACTCTGGTGTCCAATGTCCGGCTGTCATTAAGGGTTCCATCCACTCTATACACGCAATACGCGGACGATTTTTTACAAATTTTACTTTATGCTGAATGATTTCAATTCGATCATTCCAATCTTCTAGCAAGATTTCTGCCTCTCTCTCTTTTCCAATTAGGCCTGCTAATTCCTTAAAATTAGTATAAAAGTCTTGTAAAGAGTGTGGGTGAAAGCTAATAATTGCTGGGCTGTAGCCTAATTCATCCATTAATACTTTTTCTAAATCTGATAAATGTACTGCACAAACCTTGCATTGATCTTGCGTAATAATTAAATCAGGCTGTAGTTCTTTTATTAAATCGATGTTGATATTATACAATGATAGAGCATTTAATACTTTAGATTTTACTTGTTCGTCTATTTCTTTACTAGACATTCCGTTATGAATGCTTGCTGATGTACAGATGGGTAGCGATTGTGCTTCTTCAGGGAAATCACATTCATGTGAACGAGCACACAACAAGTCTTGCGCATTTAACGCGAACATCATTTCGGTAGCCGAGGGCAATAAGGAGATAACTCTTTTATAACTCATGATAAACTTTTACATTGCGAAAGTAAGAAATTATGAGAAGCCTTCAGAAAATAGTATACATCATTTTCATTTTCAGCATTTCTTCTTGTGTTAAAAAACAAGAAGACAATAGAGTTATTTTTAACATTAATATGGATGTGGGTGTAACCTCTCTCGACCCTGCTTTTGCTCGTAACCAAATGAATGTTTGGTGTGTAAACCATTTGTTTAATGGACTAACACAATTGGATAGCAATTTAAGGGTGCAGCCATCTATAGCAAAAAGTTGGGAGCAAAGTCCAGATGGTTTACATTATACGTTTCATTTAAGAGAGGATGTATATTTCCACGACCACCCATTATTTTTAAATAAAAAAGGACGAAAAGTAATTGCTTCAGATTTTGTTTATTCTTTCCGGAGAATTATTGATCCTAAAGTAGCCTCTTCTGGAGCTTGGATTTTTAACGATAAAGTAAAAGGTCCGGAGGCATTTGAAGCAGTAAATGATACTACATTTGAAATTCATTTAAGCAAGCCTTTCCCTGCTTTTACCTCCTTATTAAGTATACAGTACTGCTCGGTAGTACCAAAAGAAATTACAGAGCATTATGGAAAAGAATTTAGGAACAACCCAATAGGTACCGGCCCCTTTAAATTTAAGTATTGGAAAGAAGGTGAGGTAATGGCTTTCTTAAAAAATGAACATTATTTTGAAAAAGAAAATGGATTGCAACTCCCCTATTTGGATGCTATTAAAATTAGTTTCATAAGTGATAAACAAACAGCATTTTTATCATTTCTGAAAAGTGATTTAGATTTCTTTTCGGGTATTGATGGCAGTTATAGAAATGATGTGTTGTATAAGGATGGAACCTTAAAAGAAAAATACAAAGAACGATTTAACTTAGTAAAAGCTCCGTACTTAAATACAGAATACTTGGGAATATTAGTAAACCCAGACATCGATATAGTAAAAAATTCTCCCTTAAAAGATAAGCGCGTTCGTAAAGCAATTAATTACGCCATCAACAGAAAAAAAATGATTCAATATTTGCAAAACAATATTGGAATACCAGGGCATGCAGGATTTTTACCGAAAGGGATGCCAGGTTATGATGAAGCTAAAATTAAAGGCTACTCCTACGACCCGAAAAAAGCAAAGCAATTGTTAGCAGAAGCAGGTTACCCCGAAGGGAAAAATATGCCTGAAATAACGTTAAATACCACCTCCACTTATAGAGATTTAATAGAGTTTGTACAAAGTGAATTACAAGAAGTTGGCATAAAAGCAAAAGTAGAAATACACCAAGGCTCTAGCTTGAGAGAATTAATTTCTAAAAACAATGTTAACTTTTTCAGGGGATCATGGATTGCCGACTACCCAGATGCAGAAAATTATTTAGCCGTTTTTTACTCGAAAAACTTCGTACCTAACGGACCAAATTATACCCATTTCTATAATAAAAAATTCGACGAGTTATTTGAACAATCATTTTATGAAAACAATGATACCTTACGATTTAAACTGTATCAAGAAATGGAAAATATTGTGTTAGAAGAAGCACCTATGGTAATTCTTTTTTACGACCAATCTGTAAGATTATTACCAAAAAATGTTTCGGGAATACCGAGCAATGCCCTTAATATATTAGATCTTAAGCGTGCAAAGAAAAATAAACTTAACTAAATTTTACTTGTAAAAATTCGTAAAATTTATCGCGTTGAATTAATTTTTCATCCCATGCATATGGCAATACACATGTGGCATTTAAGTAAAATTCTACTTCTTCCCAAGAGTCTAAAGTTGCAAGGTGTGAAATTACTTTTTCAAAATCTTTTTGATCGCCGTTAAATAATTCATTGATAAAAAAGAAACGTTCGTTTAAAGATAAACTTAAATCTTTTTGGAAATAAGTATTTTTCAATGAATCGGCAATCGAACTTTCCTTTAGTTGACCAGAAAGTTTTTCATGCAAACTAAGTTCAGTGATGAATTCATCTTTAGCTGCTTGTTCAAAACTTGGAGCAATATTATTTTCTAGTTTTTGAAAGTCGGCTTCCACTATTTTTGGTGGAGTGTTTACGCTCGACATATGCACATGCGGAGTAAGTTGTTGCTTTTGTTGCTCTTCTAATAATTGACGTAGAATTTGAGCTTGTTCTGATAAATAACGAAGGTTTGATAAATACGTTTCTACTTCTAAACTGCTAATTTGATAATCGTCTCGTATCCAATTAGTAGATAAAATCTGTAATTCTTCGCTCAAAAGCGCTATTTTATCAATAAATATTTGTTTGTCCATCATAAAATACAATGTGGTAAATATACATTTTCAGTTCGATAAATTTTGTATTTTCACCCCTAGATTTAGGATATGACATTATTTAACGAACCATTTCAGCGTAAACAATTAACGAGAGGAAGCATAGAAGTAATATGTGGATCGATGTTTTCTGGTAAAACAGAAGAGCTGATCCGCCGCTTACGTAGAGCTGAATATGCAAAATTAACTTGTGAAATATTTAAACCCGCGGTTGATACTCGTTACGACGATAAGGCCATTGTATCTCATGATTTAAATTCAATACAATCAACACCCGTTACAAGCTCAGAATCTATATTACTCCTTTCTAATAATGTACAAGTGGTGGGCATAGATGAGGCACAATTTTTCGATGATGAATTACCATCTGTTTGTGTAAAATTAGCATCAAAAGGCATTCGTGTAATTATTGCTGGATTGGATATGGATTATTTAGGGCAACCATTCGGACCCATGCCATACTTAATGGCTATTGCAGAGTACGTAACAAAAGTTCAAGCAGTTTGTGTACAATGTGGAAGTTCTGCGAGCCACTCTTTCCGTAAAGTTGATAATGATAGTAAAGTATTGCTAGGCGAAAAAGAAAGCTACGAACCTAGGTGTAGGGTTTGTTTTAATATGTAAAATAGATATTAGTCTTTAGTCATTAGTCGTTAGAAGAACCCCCTCTAACGACTAACGACTAACGACTAATGACTAACGACTTATTATAACTTTATTCACATAATTCGCATTCTCTGTTTTAACAGTAACATTGTACATGCCATTTGTTAAATTTAAGTTTGATAAATTAAATGTATCTGTTAAAAGATCACTATTGCTTGTAAATACTATTCTACCTAGTGCATCTGTAATTTCTATAGTTGCGTAGTTAGTTTCAGCAGGAATAACTATGGTTAAGTTTCCGTTTGAAGGGTTAGGATATACAAAAGCATTATTAGATGTTTTATCATTATTAACTCCTAAAGTAGTAACAAACTGATCGTACTTTAATTGAGCAGCGGCAGCGCTTGCTTGTAAATCGGCTAAATTATCGCCAGCAATAATTGCCAATGCTAACGTTACTTCTTGATCGGCATTTACAGAATACGGGCCAGAACCTATCGTATACATAGCATCTATACCAGTACCAGTAGTACCATATGTTGGGTTTACAATTCCGCTCGAAAGTGTTGTGTATTTTTCTGCAGTTGAATAACCCCCTTCTTGTGGGTCGCCTGGTACCGAATGCGATTGACCATAGTATGCAGGATTAGCAGTGGTTGATAAGATTTTTACTGCAGCCATTGGATCTGTGTTTACAAATGTTGAAGCATAACCCATGCGTAAAGTTGCATCGTACTCAATTTTATTATTAGCAGCAGAGGCAATATCCCAATCGTAAAACATACCTGCAAATAAACTTGGAATATTTACTCCCGAAGTGTTTTTGATTTTATATTCAACAATAAAATATTTATCGTCTGGAGCAGTAGCCCAAGCTAATTCACGATGTTTAACAGTGATATTTATGGGTGTTAAATTATTTGCATCACTAAATGCACCAGTAGAAAAATGATCAACTCCAGGAGCAGAATTTAATTTTATTCTTGTGGTTGAAACAAAATGTTCGTCGGGAGTTGCAGTTTCTGAACGAGCATTATTAGATACTTGTGTTGAAGAAACACCTACTAAAAATGATGCCTCGTACAACATGTTCATACCTTTATATGTTACTCCTAAACCACCTGTAGCATCTCCATTTCTATACCCAATTCTACCGTTACCCGTAGCAGTACTAGCTATTTGATTTACGTTGATGTTTAACGATGATACATTAATGGTAACATTTACATATTCAACATCTGTATAGTTTGCTCCATCTGTATAAGCAAATTTTAAAGCTATTACTTCATTTTCTGAGGCAGTAGGTTTAATAAAGAATTTAAATGTATTGATGTTTGTTTTTTGGTTAGTACCTAATACACCTAAACTAACAGGGTTACCTACAATAGTAATGTTTGATGATGCACTGCTAAATGCCACACTTAAATTACTGGTTGCAGCTAAATAATTAATCAATTCTAAATTTAAGTATACTGTATCGCCTGGTAAAAATGCAGCATTTCCGTATGTTAGGTTGGTTGCTCTAATAGATGGAGAACTAACTGTTAATGCTTTGTACACATTAATACGTCCTTTACCTAATTTATCTTTGTAAGCACCACTATTTTTTGAACTAATGTCATCACATGTTACACGTAATTGCTCACCAACTTGCATTGCATTATAGCTAGGAAACTGAGCTTTTACTAATGCTGCAGCACCGGCCGCCACTGGCGATGCCATAGAGGTACCATCATAAGAAGCATAAGAATTATTATACACAGTACTGTAAATTCCAGAACCTGGTGCAGAAACATCTACACTGTATCCGAAATTAGAAAAACCAGAACGACGGTCGGTATTAGACGTTGAGCCTACAGACAACACGCCTTTGTAAGAAGTAGGGAAATAATCGTAACTATCTGAAGCATCGTTACCAGCAGCTGCAACCACTAATGCATTTTTAGAAATTGCATAGTTAATTACATCCTGACCAGTGGCTCCGCCACCTTGACCGCCCCAAGAGCAGTTAATAACCGATGCTCCATGATCTGCAGCATACACGATACCTTCATATCCTGTATAAATTGCATTCTCATTTGCATCAGGTGTACATTTTACAAATAGTAATTTTGATTTAAAACCAACACCAGCAATACCTACCCCATTATCTGCAACCGCAGAAGCATCTCCACCAACGTGCACACCATGATCATTACCACCAGCTTGTACATTAGGGTCGCCATCTTCTGTAAAATTAGCAGACGTAGGTCCTACAAAATCCCATCCTAAAAAATTATCAACGTAACCGTCAGCATCATCATCTAAGCCATTAATTGGATCAGCATAATTGCGTTTTACGTTTGCAGCTAAATCTGGATGATCTAAATCGCCTCCAGTATCAATAATTCCAATTACAACATTGGTATCGCCTTTAGAAACATCCCATGCTTCATATGCTTTAATTATTTTTTGATAATAATTTTTACCGCTAGAAGTATCTGAATCATTCGGACGATAATTTACATAATAGATATAAGAAGGTTCAGCATAAATAACCGCCTCATTCTTCAATAACTCATTTATAACCTCTACCACAGAAATATCTGCGGTATAATGTACTTTGTAAATGGTAGAAATATCAGGGCTTTCAGAACCATCAGGCATTCTGCTTTCTGCTTTTATAGCATTTGGAAACATGGTATTTATTTTGTTTGCTCCAATTTTTTCGAATACTGATTGTAGTTCAGGAATAGCGATTGATTGCTTTCCTAAACTAGATTTTTTAGAAGGATCTATTTTTACAACCACGGTTTTAGCCATGTAATCTTTATCAGTTACATTTTTTGCTAATTCGAAAGTTGTTTTTTTCTTAACCACAGGTGCATTAGGGTTGCCCGCAAATGCCAACTGTGTAAAGACTGCTGCACTAATAAAAGAAAGTGCGGTAATCTTGAAAATTGTTTTTTTCATTTTATTTGGTTTATAGAGATAAATTTATTGTACAATTTGAGGTTTAATATCACAGTTTTTTTGGATCCATGCTAAGTCGAATTCTTTTAACTCTCGCCTTTTCCCTTCATAAATGAAATACTCCATAGCTTCTTTAGACGGTGGACCAGGCATTTTATTTTGGAACCATTCCTCGGGGCAAGCTTGAATTAAATTATTACTAACTTTTTCCTTAGTTGATTTTTTAGTACAACAAGAAATAGAAGCAAAAGTTGCGCCTGCAATAAGTAACAGTTTGAAAAATTTTTTATTAATCTGGGTAATGATCATTAGTAAATATAAAAATTATACCGGTAAATTAAAAAATCCCTCAAAAACATTAGTTTAAAAGGGATTTTTTGGGGGTTTAGCGCTCCTTTCGGCAGGATTTATTCTCATAATAATTAATCAAACTGCTTTCTGCTACTATTTTTTTTAATTTCATCGTCAAGTCCTTAAAATCATTTGCGTTTAATGTAGTAGTGTTTATGCAATAATCTACTTCTCCTTCCCTGCCCCATCTTCGCACATCCATATCTAAACTAATATTTTTCTCTTTTTGGAAAGTATCTATTAATGCTAAAAAACTTGTTCTAGCTTTTCCATCTGTTCCACTTCCGATACTTATAAAAGAAACAATAATATTTTTTAAAGAATCTTTTTGAGAAGTACTTTCAGAAACAATTTCTTGTGGAGTGCTTGCCCCTGTATTTCGTGTTTGACTTGCTGACTTTTTTTTAGAAACACAAGCTGAAATACCTGTAATTGCTAGCATCCACACAATTATTATTTTCTTTATCATAGTATAATTTTACTCAATAATTATTTTTTTCTTCAAGCTAACATTGTTTCCAAAATCAACATCAATCATATAAATGCCTTTTGGTAACTCCTTGTTTTTGTTTAGTTCAATTCTGCTTTCATGGTTAACATCCATTTCAATTATTTTTTCTGAAAGAATATTATACACACACACTTTTCGTGCAGAAAAAGAACCAAAATCTATATAAAAAAACGAAGCACTAGGGTTAGGATAAACAGAATACCCTTGTTCTAAAATATTATTATCTACACCTACGGTGCCACAAGCTGTAGCGCTTAATAAACCTGGACGCAACTGAGCAATTGCAGAGCGCATTCTATTTTTCTGTCCAGATGTAAACATGTTCATACAAGCATCATCCACATAATCCATATAATTCATAAACATTTCGCCATTTGCTCCTGTTCCGCAAGCATTATTTGCGTTATGAGGAAAACTTGGGCAAAGCACATTATCTTCTTCTGCCAATGGAGTATCATTCACAAAATCGTTTCCGCAAGGTTCATCGCCCCAAATATGACGAAGGAAAAGCCAATGCCCAACTTCGTGTGTAGCCGTTCTGCCTAAATCGTTTTCAGAATACCCGCCGTTACCTGCTGTGCCTACCGAACCAAAAGCCTCTGGTCTAATTACCACTCCATCTAATTCAGGATTGCTAATTAACTCATCGGGGAAGCTTGCAAAACCTAATAGCCCTGTTTCTAAATTTGCAACGTAAATGTTTAAATATTTAGTTGGATCCCAATTGTTTTTACCTCCCAAATTTGAGTTTTTCAAATTATCAAAATTGTTGTCGTTCCAAACAGAGATGTTAGATTGTGTTCTGGTAATGCCCGTAGTACTTGCACCTTGTGGATCTTTTGTTGCTAAACAAAATTCAATTTCAGTATCAGCAGTAAAAGGCCAGTAAGGGTGATTAACCGCTAATGAATCTGCATTTAACAAACGAAAATCTTCATTTAAAATCTTTATTTGAGAAAGAATTTGAGCATCAGAAATATTTTGAGAAGCTTGATTCCACACTACATGCACTACTACCGGAATGGTAATAATTGCCATATTGCTGGCCTTAGCTTGTTCAGTATTAATTAAGTTTTCGAGCATTAACTCCGACGACTGTATCCTAGCTTTTAACTCTGGATTTTCTTGCATTCGCTTTTCTAATAAATGCATCGTGGCGCAACGTTGATGTTGAGCATTGCCAACGTGTATGGCTAAAAGTAATGCAGTGAGTAGTAGTAATCTTTTCATATGGAGGGTTAAATTTTGGGAGTTGGATTATTAAGTTATTGGGTTAATAAGTAATTGGGTTATTGGGTTAATGGGTTATTAAGTCACTATGTTAACCTACGAAGTACTAATAACTTAATAACCTAATAACTTATTAACCAAATAACTCAATATTGATAAATCTAATCTTTGCACTAAAATAACCAAATAACCCAATAAGAATTCACCCAGAAACAAAAAAGCCCTCTAATTTCTTAGAAGGCTTTGTGGTGATACTCGGATTCGAACCAAGGACACAAGGATTTTCAGTCCTTTGCTCTACCAACTGAGCTATATCACCCTTTTGGGACTGCAAATGTAGCATCTTTATCGATTTTAAAAAATCTTTTTTCAAATTTTATGGAAAGCATTTAAAATCAGTCTATATAGCGAAAAAACTTTTTTAGGATATAAAATAACTATACAAAAGCTTAAATTCGCAGGAAGTGTATATTTATATGGTTTTACAGATACTATTTATTGCCCTTACAGCCGCTGCTGTTTATTTATTCTCTAAAAATATTGCGAAAATACGTCGCAATATATTGTTAGGCAGAGACATTGATCGTTCGGATAGAGCATCAGATCGTTGGATGACTATGTTAAAAGTGGCATTCGGACAGACAAAAATGGCTACGCGCCCTGTTCCATTTATTTTTCATTTTCTAATTTATGCTGGTTTTATCATCATCAATATAGAAGTATTAGAAATAATTATTGACGGTGTTTTTGGCACTCATCGGGTTTTTGCTCCATTATTGGGTAGCCTATACAATTTCTTAATAGGTTCTTTTGAGTTCCTTGCTTTTGGAGTTTGGTTGGCTTGCGTAGTGTTTTTAGCACGCCGTAACCTTATAAAACTAAAAAGATTTAGCGGTACAGAGATGACTGCTTGGCCAAAATCAGATGCTAATTACATTTTAATTGTAGAAATTTTATTAATGTCGGCATTCTTAATAATGAATGCTGCAGATTTCAGATTACAACAATTAGGTGCGGAGCATTATATACAAGCGGGTTCATTCCCAATATCATCAATGCTTACAGGACTTTTACCCTCAGAAGTTTCTAGTTTAATATTTATTGAACGAGCTTGTTGGTGGTTCCACATTTTAGGAATATTGGCATTCTTAAATTATGTGCCTTACTCTAAACATTTCCATATTTTCCTAGCATTTCCGAACACCTATTTTTCAAATTTAGATGCCAAAGGTAAACTTACCAATATGCAAAGTGTGAGCAACGAGGTTAAAGCAATGCTCGACCCAAGTTTTGTACCCGATACAAGTGTTACACCTGGTAGGTTCGGAGCAAAAGATGTACAAGACCTTACGTGGAAACAATTAATGGATTCTTATACCTGTACAGAATGTGGTAGATGTACTTTGGTTTGTCCTGCGAACCAAACTGGTAAACTATTATCGCCACGGAAAATTATGATGGATACTCGCGATCGATTAACAGAACTTGGCAATCATTTTGAAAAGAACTGGAAAGATACTGTAGACGAGAAAACATTGTTAGATAATTACATTACCCGAGAAGAAATTTGGGCTTGCACTTCTTGTAATGCTTGTACAGAGGCTTGCCCAGTGAACATAGACCCATTATCTATTATTGTAGATTTAAGAAGATATTTGGTAATGGAAGAATCGGCTGCACCAAGTAGCTTAAATGCAATGCAAACTAATATTGAAACAAATGGCGCTCCTTGGAAGTTTTCTCCGAGTGATAGAGCGAATTGGACGAATTAGTCGCTAGTCATTAGTCGTTAGTCATTAGATAGGAAGGATAATGCTAATTTGATAAAATGACTAATGACAAAAATCTAAAGACTAAGGACCAAAGACTAAAGACTAATGTAAAGAATGAAATTAGAAGAAGTAAAAGACGAACAAGGACATCATTTGAGTCCGAAATTGCCAGATGAGGTTAAAAATTTTTTAATAGATATTGATGGTACGATATGTGATGACATACCGAATGAGGAACCTGAACGAATGGAAGATGCGGCGATTTATGAAGGTGCTTTGGACATGATAAACAAATGGTACGACGAAGGTCATATTATAACTTTTTTTACTTCGAGAACCGAAGCGCACCGAGCTGTTACAGAAAGATGGTTGGCAAAGCATAATTTTAAATACCACGGCATACTTTTTGGTAAACCAAGAGGAGGTAATTATCATTGGATTGACAACCACATTGTACGTGCAACGAGGTACGAAGGTAAGTTTACAGAACTTACAACCATAAATGCTAAAATTCAAGTATTTAAGGATTAGAATTTAGAGTTTAGAATTTAGAATTTAATATCATCATATATGGAGTTTAAAGTACCAACCATGGCTGAAATGATAGCCAAAGGCGAACAACCGGAGATTTTATTTTGGGTTGGTTGTGCAGGTAGTTTTGATGAACGCGCACAAAAAATTACACGCGATATTGCTAAAATCTTACACCATGTAGGTTTAAAATATGCAATTTTGGGTACAGAAGAAAGCTGTACTGGCGACCCTGCAAAAAGAGCAGGAAATGAGTTTTTATTTCAAATGCAGGCAATGAGTAATATTCAATTGCTAAATGCATACGAAGTAAAAAAAATAGTAACGGCATGCCCACATTGTTTTAACACACTTAAAAACGAATACCCAGAATTAGGCGGGAGTTATGAAGTTATTCACCATACCCAATTAATTCAGGATTTAATAAACCAAGGGAAACTTACTAGCAGCAATGGCGAATCGTTCAAAGGCAAACGCATTACCTACCACGATCCATGTTACTTAGGTAGAGCAAATGGAGTGTACGAAGCACCCCGTGAAGTTTTAGCCCAATTGGATTCTGATTTAGTTGAATTAAAAAGATGCAAATCAAATGGTTTGTGCTGTGGTGCTGGAGGCGCACAAATGTTTAAAGAACCAGAAAAAGGAACTAAAGACATTAATGTAGAACGCGTAGAAGAAGCACTTTCTGTAAAACCAGATATTATTGCGGCATCATGCCCATTCTGTATGACGATGTTAAGCGACGGTGTAAAACATTTTGAAAAAGAAAACGTAGTAGAGGTATTAGATATTGCTGAAATTACAGCAAAAGCAAACGGATTATCATAATGAAAACGAATTGGCAAATACAGGAGTTCGACCCTAGTTCAAAAATTTGGATTTATACCATACATCCAAATTTAAACGAACATATAGAAGCTGATTTATCAGTCGAGCTAACTGAATTTTGTAAACAATGGACCGCACATAACAAAGAACTTCGTGCTTTTTTCAAAATCATACAACACACCATCTTAATTATTGGTGTTGATGAACATTTAAATCCAGCGAGTGGATGTTCTATAGATAAATCGGTTCATTTTTTAGAAGAGTTAGAAAAGAAATATGGTGTAGAATTTTTCAATAGAATGTTGTTTACCTACATCGACCAAGAAAATAATTTTTGTACGCATACCAAAACTCAATTTGAAAATCTAATTCAAGAAAATAAAATTACACATCAAACTAAAGTTGTGAATACACTAGCTTTATCGGTAAAAGATTGGAATGAAAATGGTATTCAAACAATCGAAAAATCGTGGATGAAAAACTTTTTTAACGTACCTGTTTAAATGAAAAAAATAATAATAGTATTTTTTGCAATTGTAGCTTTATCTGCTTGTAAAAAAGAAGATAATGATATTACTACACCAATTGGTAAACTTGGTACAGTACAATTAGTATTCGATAATGTAGCAGGTAACCAAGAATTAGTACTCGATTCTCAATCGTATGTAAATGAATTCGATGAAGAGTATACTGTTGCAAAATTTAATTATTTCATAAGTAATATCGAATTAAAATTAAAAGATGGTACGTATATAAACATGCCACAAGACAGTTCTTATTTCTTAATAAAAGAGAAAGATGCTTTTTCGCACACAGCTAATTTAAATTGGGTGAATGAAGCAGAATACATAGGCATACGATTTATTGTAGGTGTTGACAGTTTAAGAAGTACAATGCCAAAAGAAATGCAAACGGGTAATTTAGACCAAGGTGGATATGCATCGGATATGTATTGGGTGTGGAATCAAGGCTATATTTTCATGAAATTAGAATGCCATGAATACCAACCCAAGGGTGGAAACAATCCTATACCTTTTGTATACCATATTGGTGGGTTTGGAGGGTACAATACACCTACCATTAATAACATTAAAACAATAAGTTTAGAGTTTCCAAATAGTATTAACGTAAGTCAATCTAAAAAATCAAAAGTATTTATTAAAACAGATATGTTTAAAGTGCTAACAGGACCAAATCCAATTAAGTTTTCGGATTATCCAACGGTTATGCTCACCCCTTATTCTCTAAAAGTTTCAGAAAACTATACGAATATGTTTAGTGTTACTAAGGTTGAATAGTTTTATGTTAAAAAATATTGAAATGAAACAATTAAAATTACTTAGTTTTTTAATCATTATCACACTCTTTATTTCTGCATGTAATAAAGACGAAACGGTTCCTACAACACCTGTTTCAGAATTTAAAAGTTTTGAAAAACCGAGTAATTTCCCAAACCCTTTATACAGGTTTCAATACAATGAAGTAACGAAAGAAGGATTTGAATTAGGTCGTAAATTATTTTATGATGGAATATTATCACGAGACGGAAGTGTTTCTTGTGGAAGTTGCCATCAACAAATAGGAGCATTTGCACACATAGACCACCCTGTATCACACGGTATCGATGATCGTTTAGGAAACAGAAACTCTCCTGTTTTGCAAAACTTAGCATGGTCGCCTAGTTTTTTCTGGGATGGTGGCGTGTTTGATTTAGATTTATTTCCATTTGCACCAATACAAAACCCAGTAGAAATGGATGAGCAATTACCAAATGTAATTTCGAAATTAAAAATGCATCCTACTTACCCTGGTTTGTTTAAAAAAGCATTCGGTACAGATACTATTACCAGCACAAATTTAATGTACGCACTCTCACAGTTTATGAACATGTTAGTGAGTAATAATTCCAGATACGATAAATACATTGCTGGAGATGCAACGGCGTTAAGTGTTACAGAGATAGAAGGGTTGAATTTATTTATGCAAAATTGTAATCGTTGCCATACTGCACCTTTATTTACAGACAACAAATTTCATAACAATGGCATCGCAAAATTAGCAGACCGAGGACGTTTTGAAATTACTTTGGTAGATACAGATTTGTATAAATTTAAAACTCCAAGTTTAAGAAACATTGATAAGAGTTACCCTTATTTCCATGATGGAAGAACCAATACAATTGAACAAATTCTTGATCATTATACAAGCAACATTCCTTCAACAGGTACGGTTGATGATGGACTAAAAGGTGGTTTAACCTTAAACGCTGATGAGAAAACAAAAATAGTTGCTTTCCTAAAAACATTAACAGACGATACCTTCTTAAAAGATACTAGGTTTAGCGAGCAATAAAAGATTTAGATTTTTCTATCACCTCTTCATAATACCTTTCGTATACAGGCATTATGTGCTTAATGTCGAATGTTTTTGCATGTGCTAAGGCATTGTCTTTAAATTTCTGCAAACGAGCATCGTCTTCTAAAATATAAATAGCATGTGCTGCCATCGCATCTATGTCGCCAACTTCATCTAAGAAGCCCGTTACACCATCAATATTTAATTCGGGTATCCCGCCAGCGTTAGAAGAAATTACTGGTAGTTTACATGCCATTGCTTCTAAAGCTGCTAAACCGAAACTCTCCGTTTCAGATGGTAAAATAAATAAATCTGAAACAGATAATATTTCTTCTACTGCATCTAATTTTCCTAAGAATCGAACGTCATCTTTTAAATTTAATTCTCTACAAAGTTGTTCTACTTCTATACGTTCCGGACCATCACCTGCGAGTAAAAGTTTAGCTGGAATTTTTTCGATAACCTTTGCAAAAATTTTAACTACATCTTGCACTCTTTTAACTTTACGGAAGTTGGATGTATGTACAATTATTTTCTCATCATTTGGAGCGATTGCTTTTTTGAAATGATTTTTTGCTTTGTGGCTAAATCTATCTAAGTCGATAAAATTTGGAATTACTCGAATTTCATTTGTAATATCGAAATGTTCGAAAGTGTCTTTCTTTAAATTTTCTGATACAGCCGTAACCCCATCCGATTGATTAATTGAAAAGGTTACCACAGGTTTATAAGTTCTATCCTTGCCTACAAGGGTAATATCGGTACCGTGTAAGGTTGTAACTACCGGAATGTGAATTCCATTTGCCGCCAAAATTTGCTTTGCCATATAAGCGGCAGATGCATGTGGAATGGCGTAATGTACATGTAAAATATCTAACTGCTCATATTGCACAACGTCTACTAAGCGACTTGCAAGAGCTAGTTCGTAAGGAGGATAATCAAATAATGGATATTTAGAAACCGTAACCTCGTGATAAAATAAATTCTCAGAAAAGAAGTCTAAACGAGCTGGTTGACTATATGTAATAAAATGTACTTGGTGACCGTGGTCTGCAAGTGCTTTCCCTAATTCTGTTGCTACTACTCCACTCCCACCAAACGTTGGATAGCATACGATGCCTATTTTCATGTTGTAAATTTAATTCTAATAGATGAATATAATATTAACAATGCATCTATTTATTTGTTCTTAAAATGATTTTCAAAATATATACAGTTCAATATCAACCGTAACTAATCTTATTTCACAACCATTTGTGGAACTTTAACATAATAACCGGTTCCATCGTATACTCGCTTTCGAGGATGTTCTTTACAATCTGCAGAACAACAACCGTCTAACTCCCATCCGCAATTATCACATTGGGTAAAGTGGGCATTGCATTCTGGATTTGCGCAGTTTATCATTTTAGTAGTTTCGGTACCACAATTCATACATTTAGATACCACTACCGGATTTACAGAATTTACATCAACCGTAAGTCTATTATCAAACACATAACATTTACCTTCGAAATCTTTTCCACCAGCTTCTTTTCCGTATTTTATTATGCCACCGTGTAATTGGTACACATCTTGAAAGCCTTCTTTTATTAACAGAGCACTTGCTTTTTCGCACTTAATACCTCCGGTGCAATAGGTCAATATTTTTTTGTCTTTATATTGAGCAAGCTCATTTATTTTTGACGGAAAATCTCTAAAATTCTCAATATCTAACGTAATTGCATTTTTAAAATGCCCAACATTGTGTTCATAATTGGAACGTACATCCAAAATAATTACATCGTCTCGGTCGATCATTTCCATGAAATCAACTGGTTCTAAATGTTTGCCCGTTTCTTTGTTAGGATCAATGTAATTAGGATCTTTTAATCCAGAATATACAATTTCAGACTTATAACGAACATGCATTTTAATAAATGAAGGTTCGGCAACATCGTCAATTTTAAAGTCGGTTTTCGCAAAACGCGGATCTTGTAATACGTAGTGCATATACTGTTCGCATTGCTCTTTCGTACCAGAAACTGTACCGTTTAAACCTTCGTCGGCTATAATTATACGACCTACTAAACCTACTGATTTACAAAATTGTAGGTGCTCTTGAGTGTATTGCTCCGCATTCTCAATGCGTGAATAGCAATAATAAAGTAATGTTTGATATGTGTTCATAATCATTAATACCGCTGCAAACGGCGTTAAATGCGTGGCAAAGATAATAACATCTCAAGACTATTTAGTAATTTAGCGCCAAAATTCAATTAATTAGAACATGTACAATACACTTCAACCCGTATTACAAGCAGAATTAGCAGAAATAGAAAAAGCTGGCTTATTTAAACGCGAGCGAATTATTATTACTCCACAAGGAGCAGATATTAAAGTAAATGATGGTAAAGAAGTGGTTAATTTCTGTGCGAATAATTACTTAGGATTATCTTCTCACCCAAGGGTAACTCAAGCGGCTAAAGATGCCATAGATTCTCATGGTTTCGGAATGTCGTCTGTTCGTTTTATTTGCGGTACACAAGACATACATAAAACTTTAGAGGCAAAAATTTCTGAATTTTTAGGTACAGAAGATACTATTTTATATGCAGCAGCTTTTGATGCAAATGGTGGAGTTTTTGAGCCATTGTTTAATGAGCAAGATGCTATTATTTCTGATGAATTAAACCATGCATCGATTATAGATGGTGTACGTTTATGCAAAGCACAGCGCTTCCGCTATAAACATGATAACATGGAGGATTTAGAGGCAAAGTTAATTGAGACTAAAGATTTACGCCATCGTATTATTGTTACCGACGGAGCTTTTTCTATGGACGGAACCGTTGCTCAATTAGATAAAATTGCAGTATTAGCAGAAAAATACAATGCCTTAATTATGATTGATGAGTGCCATTGTTCTGGCTTTATGGGTAAAACCGGTAGAGGTACGCATGAGCACCATAATGTAATGGGCAAAATTGATATTATAACCGGCACTTTGGGTAAAGCCTTAGGCGGTGCTTCTGGAGGTTTTACTTCTGGAAGAAAAGAAATTATTGATATGTTACGTCAACGTTCTCGCCCTTATTTATTCTCTAATACCCTTGCCCCTTCTATTGTAGGTGCATCTATTGAAGTATTAAACATGTTGAGTGAAACAACTGAGTTAAGGGATAAATTAGAATCGAATACGAAATACTTTAGAGAGAAAATGACAGCTGCAGGTTTTGATATTAAACCAGGAGTACACCCTATTGTACCTGTGATGTTATACGATGCAAAACTATCACAAGAATTTGCAGCACGCATGTTAGAAGAAGGCATTTATGTAATTGGTTTTTATTATCCGGTGGTACCACAAGGTAAAGCCAGAATAAGAGTACAAATGTCGGCTGCGCATAATAAACACCATTTAGATAAAGCAATTGAAGCATTTATAAAGGTTGGGAAAGAACTAAAAGTAATTAGCTAATTAGCTAATTAGCTAAATTAGCTAATTAAAAAGATGAAAGAAGATATAGAAAAATATACGGAGGAGATTAAAAGTTTTGTAGCGAAATCTGCAGATGAGTTAGAAGATTTTCGTTTGAAATTTTTAAGCAGAAAAGGAATCGTTAATGATTTGTTCGAGGCTTTTAAAGCTATGCCACCCGAAGAAAAAAAGAACTTCGGTAAAGTGATGAACGAGTTTAAAAACATCGCAGAAAATGCATACAATTCTTTTAAAGAAAAACTTGAAGAAACGGAAGTAAGTACAGAAAGTGCAATCGATTATTCATTACCTGGTGAGGCGTTTAGCACAGGCTCTCGCCATCCGGTTTCATTGGTATTAAAAGAGATTTGTGATATTTTTCAGCGCATGGGATTTACCATTGCTAAGGGTCCAGAAATAGAAGACGATTGGCATAATTTCAGTTCTTTAAATTTCCCGATGGAGCATCCAGCAAGAGATATGCAAGATACTTTTTTCGTTAGAAAAGATTCGGCAAAACCAGAAGACGATTTAGCTTTAAGAACTCATACTTCTTCGGTACAAATTAGGTTAATGGAAAATGGCAAAGCACCGTTCCGTTCTATTATGCCTGGTAGAGTATTTAGAAACGAAGCCATCTCTGCACGTTCACATTGCATATTCCATCAGGTAGAAGGTTTATATGTTGATAAGGACGTATCTTTTGCTGACCTGAAACAAACCCTTTATTATTTCGTTCAAGAATTGTTTGGTGTAGGTACCGAAGTGCGTTTCCGCCCTTCTTACTTTCCGTTTACTGAACCCTCTGCAGAAATGGATATACAATGTAAAAACTGTGGTGGTGCTGGTTGTAATATCTGTAAATATTCTGGTTGGGTAGAAATTTTAGGCTGCGGTATGGTTGATCCAAATGTTTTGCAAAATTGTGGCATAGACCCTAACGAATATTCGGGATTTGCTTTTGGTGTAGGTATTGAGCGATTAGCAATGAACAAATTTAAAATTAAAGATATTCGTATGTTTTTTGAAAACGATGTTCGTTTATTATCGCAGTTTAATTCTGAAATAATTTAAATGAAAATACTAAGTACACTCCTAGTGCTATCAACATTTCTTTTCGCATGTACGAAAGATCAAGAAAGCTCTGTGCCCAGTGTACCGGTTAATCTTCGCATTAACTTAGACAACCCGGGGTATAACAATTTAAACTCTATTGGTGGTTCAGTTTATGTTGATGGTGGATATAGAGGGATTGTAGTTTATAGAAGAGGCCAAGCAGAGTTCATGGCCTTTGAGCGTACTTGCTCCTATCAGTCTGCAGATACCTGCGCTTATGTAAGTTTAGATTCTACTATTTCGAGTGTTGGCTGTAAATGTTGTGGTTCTAGGTTTCAATTATTAGATGGTGCACCTATTAAAGGACCAGCAAATGCATCTTTAAGAACTTACCAAACAAATTTAGTGGATAGATATTTGTATATTTATAATTAATGGATTCGGACAAGATACAACAAGCCATAAAAGAAGCATCAAAAGAGCTTTTTCGTAAGTTTGGTTACCATAAAACCAGTGTAAACGAAATTGCTAAACGCTCTCGTGTGGCAAAAGCTACCATTTATAAATATTTCGAAAGTAAAGAAGTTATTCTTAATGAAATTATTATGGAGCATCTCGAATTCTCTATCAATGATTTAGTAACAAAACTTCATCCTAATATTAGTAAGGCCGAAAAAGTATCGGCACTTATTTTAAAAACAAGTCGTTTATCTTATACCGTTTGTTCAGAATTTATAGGTTGGGACTTTATACGCGAAAGCGTAAACTCTCAAGAATTTTTGAAAAATTTATCGAACGAACTAGAAATATTACTCATAAATACCTTTAAAAGTCTCCCAGATTTTAAGGATGTTAGTTACGAACGAGTAAAATACCTTATGAAATCTAGCAAAGCCATCGTATTCTCTTTTGCATTTACCTCTGTAACGGTAAGTGATGTTCGGAAGAACTTCATAAGCTTCGAAAAAGAGATTTTGCCTTATTTGATACAAGCGGTCCTTTAATTAGACTTTAGTCTTTAGTAGTTAGTCTTTAGACTGTCTAACGACTAATTACTAAAGACTAAAGACTCATTTGGTTTTTAGTTCAAAAATGCTTACATTTGCTTCATGAACACATTTATTTACACTATGAAGCTTGAATTATTAGATTTTTCTGAGAAAATTGAGCAAGAGTTCGACTTTGGCGACGACAAATCGACAACTTGGTTTTCTTTTTTACTACGTTTATTTGGATTGTGATTATTTCACAAGCGAGATGATGCCTGTAAATTTAGTTTCTCCAACACGGAGGTAATATACGTATGCCCCGGCAGTTGCACCTTCTGCTTTCCATACAAACTCAGGATCTTGAGTTTCGAGCATTTTTTGTCCCCATCTATTATAAATAATAAATTCAAACTCATCAGGGCATACCGTTCTGGTAGCTAAATAAATTTTGTATTCATCGTTTACACCGTCACCGTTTGGTGAAAATACATCTGGTACCAAAGGCCTATCTATATCTAATAATGGAGCTGCTTTAAAATAAATTATTTTAGTGATGGTGTCGTTTTCATTGCAGTATTTATTACTCAATAATTTTAATTCAACAGGGTAATTTATATTCCCATCTAAGCCACAATCAGGGTATACATTTAATTGAGATGCCACCGTGCCGAAACCTTGTGTTTTATTCATTTCAACACGAAGTGGCACATTACTGTTATACAAAGCCTTTGCTTCTAAGACCAGTAAATCTTCGTTATCTTCATCGCTACCTTCTACATCTATAACTCTAGCATAACCCGCATTAATATTATAAAGTGTAGAATCTGGCTTTAACATCAATGGCGAAATATTATCAGGTAAGTCGAATACAAAACGAACACGCACCGAATCATATTTTTCATTTTCACATTTATTATCACGCGTAAAGAAATCGAGGAACAATTCTTCCTCTCCGTAAAAATTATCGCAAGTTGGTGTCCAGCAAAATAAATTACTTTTCGAATTAGGGTTATTTACTTGTGAAACAAAGCTGGCACCGTTATTAAAGAAATCGTAATTCACATCTTTTGTATAAACATCAATTACATCGGCAGCATCAGCATCTTCAGCAAATATTGAAAAACAATTTTGTTGATCAAGTTTAACTGCGATGGTATTATTAGCCCCAATATTTATTCCTTGCGCTTCTATTAATGGAGCCTCATTGGATATGGGCAATAAGTTTATCACTACCTCCACAGTATCTAAAGAGGGTAATGGGCATGCATTATCACTAACAATAAAAGACAATTGAATAGAAGTATCGAGTTTTAATCCACAAGGTGGTGTCCAACAAAACTCACCAGAAACACTCACATTTCCGACTAAAACACTAGGTGTAATTACTGCACCTAAGGCAAACACATCTATGTTTTGTGATATTGGTTCTACGGTAATTTGATCGGTACTATTTGAGTCTGTTACTAAAAACTGGAAACATAAACTTTCTTCGGTTCTAATGTTAAATACATTATTAGTTAAGCTCGTTTTTAGTACAGGTAATTTGTTCGGTGCTTCTGCAATTCTAAAGTTAATACGTACGGTATCATCTTGAGAAAACGGACAAGAATTATCATAGGCAATAATATCCAAAAATGCACCTTTTCCAGTATCTAATGGACAAGTAGGCGTCCAGCAGAATCTTGTAGTGATGTCTTGTACTCCTGTAATATCCGAGGGTTGTAAACTTGCGCTTGTTCCAATTATTTTATATAATCCACCTGTATCTACTCTAAATTTTAATAACTCCGCAACATCTAAATCTTTTGCATTAATATCAAAACAAATTTGTTGCCCTATCACTACATCTACATAACTTTTTCCACCGGGTAAACTTGCGGTTATAACAGGTTTTGAGCGTGGTGGACAATTAAGCACTTCTAATTGTAATTCGCGCACGGTTTCTCCAATTTTCACATTATCACGAAACTCTTCGCAAACAACAGATATAACATACACACCAATTTGTTGAGGAACTAAATAGATAAATGCAGTATCATTATCAACATATAAATCGGGATTCCCGTCCATAATATTTTGAGGGGTACCTACATTATAGCCAGTTTCCCAAATTACATCGTCATAAGGCGCCGGACCAGAATTTTGCCCAGGATTGAATTGACTAGTATATCCTCCTGCATTTGGTATACCAATTTTCATTCTCAACTCATCACCATCTGTATCATAAATTTTAAAATCGTATTTAAATGCTTCCCCAACGCATAAATAGTTTAAAGGATCTCTTAAAAACTCTGGAGAGCTGTTAATACGCAAACCTCCGCCACCCGGATATGGGGATGGAAACTCCATGTAAAATGCCATTGGGGTTCCTCCTGGGTCTACAATATTTTTAATAATGTCGTTTCTGCAACATCTTTCCCATTGCACATAATATCCTTGAGTATTTTGAAATTGTTCTTTAGGCATTGTAAACTCAGCCAAAAAAACACCAGTTTCTACACAGCGTAATTGCGGACTAGTACAACCAGTATTAAATTTAATTGGATAAATCGTGGTACGAGGCATTTGTACCGTTTTAATAAGCTTGTTGGTTTCTTTATCATAAATACCAACACGTAGACTTTGTTCGAATGAAGCTCCACCTCCCCCGCAATCCCGATACATTTTCATTTTTATTTGATAACGATCGCCAGTTATGTACTTATAACTAAAATCGCCCCCTACAATATGTGCGGCTTCCGTATTTTTAACAAATACAGCAAAGATTAAAACAAGAAATACACATATTTTGCAAAAGCGCATCATCAAATATAATTAAATCTTAATACATAATAGACAAGTGTCCAAGCTTTTCTTTCGACCCGAGGCTTATTACATAAAAGTAGACACCATAGGGCAGACCATCCCCTGTCCATTCAAACTCAAAATTATTGGATTTATACACTTTTTCTCCCCATCGGTTATAAATCACAATACTAAAATCATCTACACATTCGGATTTAATGTTTTTATGAATACTAAATACATCGTTTTTACCATCGCCGTTAGGGCTAAAAACATTCGGGATGTTTACTAATGGATCTTCAAAACCGAGATTTTCAATAGTTAAGCTTATCCAAAGCGAATCTTGTTTAGAAACAGCACATGAATTATCATTTACTAGCACAGTAAAGCCTTCTTCATTGCTGGAAACTGGTATACAATTAGAAACAAAACACACTCTTGCATTTAGGGTGTTATTATCTGTTGAATCAATAATAATATCATAGTTGAGACTTAACAGTCCCTCTGAAATATTTTTTATCGATATTTTCAAACTATCTAATACATCAATATCTTCTGCTAGAAAATCCAAACAGGTAGTATTATTTGCTTTGATTATATTTTCTGAAGAGTTTAACCAAGTAATAACAGGCTTATTATTTAGCTTTGGTAAAATTGTAAGTTCTAATGCTAATGTATCATGTAAAATATATGGGCAAGAATTATCACTTACAAGAAGTTTCATAGATTGAGGAATTTCAGCTACGGCATTGCATTCAACATCAAAACAAACTTTAATTTGTAAATCATTGGGGGTAGTGGTATCTATTTCTACAGTAATATTTTGTTGAGATAATAATGAAGAAATTTCTAATATTTTAAAAGACAAAGAATCCGCTGCATTAATATCTTTAGCTGAAAAAAACAAACAATTAACACTATCGGCTTTTAAAGAATTTATGGAAGAATTTAACCATTCTATTTTAGGTTCATTTCTAAGTGAGCAAAACACAATATAATATTGAACTTCTCTGTTGTAAACTGCAATAAGTTCATCGTTTCTATATTCCTCCACTGCATACGCAAAAGAATACATTCCAATTTGGGAGGGTTTCAAATTCAATTTACCTGTTATAGGATCAATGGTAACGTCGGGTATCCCATCCATTATATTGTTATTAGTGATGCCATAATTACTTGCCCAAACAATTGGAGGGTAAGGTTTTGGGTTTAACACAGATATCCCGTTTGCATTGTTAAAAACAGGGTCGGTACTGCCCATTAAAGGCTCAATTAATTTGTAAGATAAAGAATCTCCGTCTGGATCTACATGTGAGAAATCGGAGTTAAATGTTTCGAATAAACATAAATAAACATTTTGCTCATTTAATAAATAAGGACTTGAGTTTCTAAAACTTGTATTATTATTGGTAAAAGGTATAAAATCTGCATAATAGGCAATCCCACTTTTATCTGGATCCTGAATATTTTTGATACCAAAATTTCTGCAACATTGCTCATAGGATAGATAATATCCAGAGTTATCATCAAAAATTGCAGGATTTAAAAACAAGGTGTCTTGATATATTCTTTTTTGCACACAGGTTACAGGGGCGTTTACGCATGAATCAGTAATAAAATTTACGATACTAATAGGACCAGGATTTAAGTCGAGGCTCTGAACCAATGCGTTATTGCTTTTTTTATAAATTCCAATTCTAATAGCACCAGGTGGATAATCAACCGCATTTGCAGAGCAATCTTTATGATAATCTAATTGAATTACATACCTGTTATTAGAAAGGTATGTATATCGAAATCCACCACCCACCATATGTGAAGCAATAGAGTGGTAACTCAAAAGCAAGGATAGAAAAAATAAGAGAGTGCGGATCATTTCATTAAAAATAACATTTTATACCTTAACTTTGAAACATATTATGAGAAGTACAAAGACATTGCCAATTATTGAGAAGGCAGAAATTATTGATATTGCTAATGAAGGTAAAGGTATAGCTAAACATGACGATTTAGTAATTTTTGTGGAAAAGGTAGTGCCTGGGGATGTGGTAGACGTACAAATACACAAAAAAAAGAAAAACTTGGCAGAGGGTAGTCCTATCCATTTCCATCAATATTCTGATAAAAGAGAAGATGCTTTTTGCGTGCATTTTGGAACATGTGGCGGCTGCAAATGGCAAAACATGAAATACGATGCACAGTTAAGTTTTAAACAAAAAATAGTATTAGATGCCTTAACCCGTTTAGCAAAAATCGAACTCCCAGCAATATTACCTATAGTAGGATCCGAATCTACCAAACATTATAGAAACAAACTGGAGTTCACGTTTTCTAATAAACGCTGGCTAGAAAAATCTGAAATTGCATCAGACGAATCCTTTGACATGGATGCATTGGGTTTCCATGTACCTAAAAGATTCGACAAAATTATCGACATCCATCAATGTTATTTACAAGATACACGATCTGATGAAGTAAGAAATGAAGTAAGAGTTTTTTGCAAAGAACATGAATTTTCATTTTACGACATTAAACAAAATACAGGTTTAATGAGAAATCTCATCCTTAGAAATACTAGTATGGGCGAATGGATGGTAATTGTTGTATTTGCTGAACCCGAGTTCGAAAAAATTGAATTGTTAATGGGACATTTAAAAAACAAATTCGATTTTATTAGCTCATTACAATACGTAATAAACCAGAAAAAAAACGATACCATATTTGATCAAGAAGTTATTTGTTATAATGGTTTGCCGTATATACATGAGCAAATGACTGATTTAAACAATCAGAAAATTAAATTTAGAATTAGCGCGAAATCATTTTACCAAACCAATGCGAAACAAGCAGAAGTATTGTACCATATAGCTGGTAATTTTGCTGATTTAAAAGGTGATGAAATTGTGTACGATTTATATACAGGTACAGGAACCATTGCAAATTTTATCGCATCAAAAGCAAAAAAAGTAGTTGGTATAGAATATGTACCAGATGCAATTGAGGATGCAAAAGTAAATTCGAATATCAATAATATTAATAACACTGTATTTTATGCAGGAGATATGAAAGATTTATTGACGGATGAATTTACCAATATTAATGGCAAGCCAGATGTGATAATTACCGACCCGCCAAGGGCTGGTATGCATGAGGATGTTTGTAAACAATTATTAAAATTAGAGGCAGATAAAATTGTGTATGTAAGTTGTAATCCATCAACACAAGCAAGAGATTTAGCTATATTAGATGAAAAATATAGAGTTGTAAACGTTCAACCAGTTGACATGTTTCCACATACAGAACATGTAGAAAATGTAGTAATATTAAAATTAAGATAATGGAGCCCGAAGAATTATTAGGCACGCCAAATGAACCTAAAAAAAATGGCAGTCCGCTGAAAAGTTTAGAAACGGATTTAGTATTGTTTAGCGATTCTATAAAAGAAACTGCAGAAGATATTATAGCAGAACTTTCTAAATATCCTATATTTATTGCACATCAACACGAGGCGCGTATAGGTGAATTAATTATTGACAAAGATGAACTTTCTACCGATTGGAATATACATGCATCCACTTTGGAAGAGTTTGTAGAAAAAGGAATTGTAAATTCAGAGAAACAAGAATTTTTTAAACAAAATTACAAAGACCCACATAAATTTATTTGTGTTTTTGTGATGGTACCAGAGGGAGCGAATTTTGTATTTTACCCTTATAAATAATGGTGAATGTAAATTTCGAAAAATTTATAAATTATGGCAAAGAAAGAAATACTTATTTTGAACAGTGTTCAAATACAACAGAAGATAGACCGTATGGCATATCAAATATTGGAAGATTGTTTTGAAGAAAAACAAATTGTAATTGCTGGAATTGCAAGCAGAGGATATGTTCTGGCGAAACGATTGAAAGCGGTATTAGAAAAAATATCTAAAATAAAAATTGAGTTAATAGAAATTTCGTTGAACAAAGACAGCGACCATTTGGAAGCGGAAGTGGATGTTAGTGTAAATAAATGCAAAAACAAAACCATTATTTTGGTAGATGATGTGTTAAACTCTGGAAGAACATTGGTTTACGGTTTGGCTGTATTTTTAAACATCCCAACAAAAAAAATAAGGACAGCAGTATTAATAGATAGAAGCCATAAACTGTTTCCTGTATCAACAGATTTTGCGGGTTATACCATTTCTACTGTAACACAAGAACATGTGTCGGTACATTTTTCAAGCAAAAAATCAGAAGAAGCCGTTTATCTTTCTTAGAAATGATTAGGAAGATTTTTCTCATTGGTTTTATGGGTTCGGGTAAAAGCACATTTGGTAAAAAACTTGCTAAGGCGATGCAATTTCCGTTCATAGATTTAGATAAAGAAATTGAGAAAAAAGCTAAATGTAGCGTAAATGATATTTTTAAATACTTAGGAGAAGATACTTTTCGAAAAATGGAATCGGAAACTCTCCAATCTTTTGAAGCTGAGCCTTGCTTTGTAATGGCTACAGGTGGCGGAACCCCTTGTTATTTCAACAATTTACAATATATACAATCTCAAGGAACTAGCATTTATATCGAATTAGATACCAAAAGTATTTTCAATCGATTATCAAACGCAAAAAACATTAGACCCACCATTAAAGGAAAAAAAGAAGACGAGTTAATTCAATTTATTGAAGAAACATTTGCGAAAAGAAAACACATTTACGAACAAGCAGACTATAGGGTTAATGGGTTGAGTGTGGAAGTGAAATCCGTTATTGGGTTATTAATTTAGTCGTTAGTCCTTAGTAGTTAGTCGTTAGAAAGGGATCTAACTACTAAAGACTAACTACTAAAGACTTTACTCAAGTTTCACTCTCGGATCTAACAAGCTATAACTTATATCTACCAATAAATTTACAATTACAAATAAGAAGGCAATAAATAATACAGCGCCCATTACTACAGGTAAGTCAGATAATTCTAAAGCATCAACAGTAATTTTACCTAAGCCGTTCCAACTAAAAATATATTCTACAAAAAAAGCACCAGCCATTAAAGAAGCAAACCATCCGGAGATTGCTGTAACTACAGGGTTCAACGCATTCTTTAAGGCATGCCTACGTACCACCTGAAAAGGCGTTAATCCTTTTGCTTTTGCAGTGCGTATATAATCCATTTTCATTACATCCAACATGGAACTTCTGGTAAGTTGTACAATGATAGATAAGGGTCTTAAGCCCAAAGTAAGTGCAGGTAAAATTAAATTTTTCAATTGCAACTCTTCGCCCATAAATGGATTGTAATTATATAAACTCCCCGACATATTTAGTCCTGTGTATTGGCCTAGTATAAATGCAAACAACCAAGCAATTAAAATACCTGCGAAAAAAGAAGGCATCGAAACTCCTAAGATGGCAAATGACATTGCCGAGCGATCTATCCAAGTGTCTTTATACAATGCAGCCAAGAGCCCTAAAAATATTCCTACAATGCTGGCAAAAATCATACTCGCAATTGCAAGCACAGCTGTATTTGGTATGGTTTCCCATAAAATATCGCTTACTTTTTTTTGAGTTTGATAAGATCTTCTTAAGTAGGGAGCTTTTAATACCAAGGTTTTTTCTCCAATTGTTAAGATAGATACATATTGATATTTTGCTTGGTTAACCGAATCGTGTTGATGAACTGAAATCGGAGAAACATCATTTATATATAATAAAAATTGAATATGTTTTGGTTTATCCAATCCGAACTCTTTTTTAACCGCTTCTAACGACGCTACATCTGTTCGTTGCCCTTGGGTCATGCGAGCTGCATCGACTGGTAAAATAGCAAACAAAGCAAATACAATGCTCACCACTCCCATCATTACCAATAGGCCATAAAAAGATTTCCGGATAAAATATTGAAACATTAGTTTTTCAATAATTTTTTCAATTCATCATAAGAAGGTAATCCTCGGTGCGACCATTTAGCTTCTATGGTTCCATTTTTCACCAATAGCACACCAGGGTTAGCTCTTACCATTGTTTTTAAGGTAGTAGCATCACAATAATAATAAGTAAAGGCTAAATTATTTTCGTGCCTGAAATTTTCAGTTACTAAATCATTAGAAGAAGTTAACCCTACGCTCCTAATCTTAAACTCTTTCTCTAATCCGGTGGTAAGTTCTTTTATTTTATCGAACGCTTTTTTGTTGGTATTTTCTAAATCATATGAAACTACCCACAAAGAATAATCAGGATACTTAATAATATCATCCGAATAATCGTTTCCATCAGCATCGGCAATGCGCAAATCTTTAATTTTTGGGCGGAAGCCTTCTTTAATTAAAACGTTTTCTGTTTTCACCCATTTCCAGGTACTGTCTTGCCAAGGGTAATCTTTTAGGGTAAATAATTGCTGCTTTCCATCTTTCTCATAGATCATTTTTGTTTCAACAGAATCGGGTGTTGCACCTTCTGGAATAATCATTAGTTCCGGAATATTATTCCCAACTTTATAAGGTAAAAAATCTACACTTGGTAAATACATAACCGAATATATTCCTACAATCATAGAAATTACATAAGCTAAAACTACGTATGATATTTGTTTTACTGAACTTAAACTTGATGTAATTTTATTTCGAGCTAAAAAGATAATGGTAATAAAAACTAGAAGTATAACATCTTTGGTAAACGATTGCCAAGGCGTTAATTTAATAGCATCTCCAAAGCAACCACAATCGGTAACTTTACCTGTTACGGCAGAATAACCAGTTAACCAAGTAAAAAATAAAATCATTAATAACAATACCCATGAGAGTTGTTTTTGCATAATGCCAAACAACAAGGCTATACCTAGCACTACTTCCACAGCGCAAATAATAACAGACATAGAAAGTGCATATGCACTTAGCCAATCCATTCCAAATACTACAAAATATTCTTCGAGTTTAATAGAAAAACCAATAGGGTCGTTTAACTTTATTAAACCAGAAATGATAAATAAAATACCAACGAAAAATCTACTAAATGTTATCATGTTTATTTATTTTATTGTTGATTGTAATTTAATTTGATGAGTGCAAAAATAGAATAGTTCATCATGTCTTGGTAGTTTGCCACTACCCCTTCAGATACGAGCGTTGAGCCTTTGTTATCTTCAATTTGTTTAACTCGCATTAATTTCATGAGTATTAAATCTGTTAAGGATTCTAACCTCATTTCTCTCCATGCTTCCCCATAATCATGGTTTTTATCCATCATCAAGTCTTTGGTTTCTTTCACTTTATCATCAAACAACTTGCTCACTCTAGAAGCTTCGAGCTCTAAATCTTCGGTTTCTTTTAAATCTAGTTGTATCATGGCAATGATGCAATAGTTAATAATACCTACATATTCAGGAATAATTCCTTCATCTACCTTACTTATTTTTTTTTCTTCTAAGGTACGTACACGTTGTGCTTTAATAAATATTTGATCGGTAATAGAGGGCAAACGTAAAATTCGCCATGCCGTTCCATAATCTTTTGTTTTTTTAATAAACAAATCTTTACAAGCTTGTATAACCTGATCGTATTCTAATGATGTATTCGTCTGCAATTTTTTTATAATTTTACCAAGTGCATAAAAATAAGCTTTTTTACGAAAATTCCATTGAAATAAAAGGGAAGCCAATTGGGGCTGCCCAACCGATGGTTATGGGTATTTTAAACATTACTCCCGATTCTTTCTATGCTGCAAGCAGGAAGCAAACTGAGAATGAGATTATTAACACTGCAGAAAAAATGTTAGCAGAGGGTGCAGCAATACTTGATATTGGAGCATACTCATCGAGGCCAAACGCTATAAACATTAGTGAAGAGGAAGAATGGATGCGTTTAGAATGGGTAATAAAGCAATTAACCACACTTTTTCCAAGTAGTATTTTATCTGTTGATACCTTTAGGGCAAACATTGCAGAAAAGAGTATAGGTTGTGGGGTTGATATCATAAATGATATTTCTGCCGGAAATTTAGATGAAAAGATGTTAGAGGTAGTAGTTAGAAATAATTGTCCGTACATAATGATGCATATGCGAGGCAATCCGCAAACTATGCAAACTCTTAATCAATATAAAAACATTACAAAAGAGGTAATAGAATATTTTGAAGAAAAAATAACAAAGTTGAATATGCTAAACTTCGAAAAAATAATAATTGATCCGGGCTTTGGTTTTGCAAAAAATATAGAACAAAATTTCGAACTCTTAACTAATGTAGATGAGCTGAAGATATTGAAAAGACCAATGTTAATTGGCCTTTCCAGAAAATCAATGATTTATAAAACACTTAATGTTAATGCGGAGGAGGCATTAAATGGTACCACAGCCTTAAACATGATTGCATTAGAAAAGGGTGCAAAAATCTTACGAGTACATGATGTAAAAGAGGCCGTAGAATGTGTAAAACTCTGGGAAAAATTAAATGAATCTCATAATTCGTATCTTTAGGCATGGAACCATTCGATTTAGGATTATTTAAAATTGGAGTATTCGATGTAATCGATATTGTATTGGTAGGTTTTATAATTTTCCAAATTTACAATTTAATTAGAGGCACCATTGCCGTCAATATTTTTATTGGCTTAATGCTCATTTATTTATTGTGGATAGGTGTAAAGGCCTTGAATATGCAATTGCTTTCGGGCATCTTGGATAAGGTAATTGGCGTTGGAGTAATTGCTTTAATTATTGTATTTCAACAAGAAATTCGAAGGTTTTTATTATTGATAGGCAGAAACACGATTTCCAGAAAAAATAGTTTTTGGAGGAGGGTTTTACTTGGCAATACCATAATAGCCGATGCCGATCAGCTCAACCTCTACCCTATTATAGAAGCTTGCCGCAATATGGCTATAAGTAAAACCGGTGCATTAATAGTGTTTGCAAGAACCTATGAGGAACAAGTATATCAGAACAATGGTGAAATTATAAATGCAAAAATTTCTAAGCGATTGCTTGAATCTATTTTTGCTAAAACCAGTCCTTTGCATGATGGAGCTGTGGTAATTGCAGATGGAATGTTAAAAGCGGCAAGTTGTATTTTGCCCTTAACAGATAATACAGAACTGCCAGATCAATTAGGATTGCGCCACCGTGCTGCAGTTGGAATTACTGAACAAAGTGACGCAATAGCCATTATCATTTCTGAAGAAACCGGATATATATCAATTGCCAACAGAGGTAAAGTTAAAACCAATGTAGGCGCTGAAGAGCTTGAACGAAGCATTCGTAAGTTCGGAAATTGGTAGAATCGAAATATCAAATTGTCGAACTTTCGAATTGGCGAATTGGCGAATTGGCGAATTGGCGAATTGTCAAACTCGCGAATCATTGCATTAAAACGTGATGAACTGCTCCAAGCCCCCTGCTCTCTGCTACTAGCAAAACTCAGCGTAAGCAGCCTTTAAGTTTTCTGCAATTAACTGTGCAGGGCGGCCTTCAATATGGCGACGCTCTATCATGTGTACCAATTTACCATCTTTAAATAAAGCGATGGCTGGTGATGATGGAGGATAAGGCAACATATGAGCACGAGCTTTATCAACCGCATCTTTTTCCATACCTGCAAATACAGTTACTAATTTCGAAGGTTTTTTATCACCATCAATAGACATTTTAACACCAGGACGAGCATTTGCTGCTGCACATCCACAAACTGAATTCACCATAACTAATACAGTACCTTCTGCCGAAATAGCCGAATCTACTTGTTCTGGAGTTGTTAATTGTTCGAAACCTACGCTTGTAAGTTCTTCGCGCATAGGCGCAACCATATATTCTGGATACATAATGTAATTTATAATTGATTTAAATTAATGCAAATTTAGTGTTTTAACTTCTTTAATGCGCAATTTGTTTGGAAAACATAGATATATAAAAGTATTTTTTTGTGATTTACAAACCAATAGGGTAATTTTGCGTTTCAGTAATAGAAAAATTTATAAAAAAATGGTAGATACCTTCGTAAAGTACAAAGTTAAAGACATCTCATTAGCAGAATGGGGTCGCAAAGAAATCCAATTAGCAGAAGCAGAAATGCCAGGATTAATGGCATTAAGAGCAGAATATGGCAATTCTAAACCATTAAAAGGTGCTCGTGTTGCAGGTTGTTTACACATGACAATCCAAACTGCAGTGTTAATTGAAACATTAGTAGAATTAGGAGCAGAAGTTACTTGGTCATCTTGTAACATATTCTCCACTCAAGATCATGCAGCAGCAGCTATTGCGGCAGCAGGAATCTCTGTTTATGCTTGGAAAGGTATGAACGAAGAAGAATTTGAATGGTGTATTGAGCAAACCTTATATTTCGGTGAAGATCGTAAGCCATTAAATATGATATTAGATGATGGTGGTGATTTAACTAACATGGTATTCGATAAATTCCCTCAATTAGTTGACGGTATTAAAGGTTTATCGGAAGAAACTACAACAGGTGTATTACGTTTATACGATCGTATGAAAAATGGCACTTTAGTAATGCCAGCAATTAACGTAAATGATTCTGTAACTAAATCTAAATTTGATAATAAATACGGTTGCCGCGAATCATTAGTAGATGCTATTCGTAGAGCTACAGACGTAATGATGGCTGGTAAAGTTGCTGTTGTTTGTGGTTTTGGTGATGTGGGTAAAGGTTCTGCAGATTCATTATCAAATGCAGGTGTACGTGTAATTGTAACTGAAATTGACCCTATTTGTGCTTTACAAGCTGCAATGGAAGGTTATGAAGTTAAAAAATTAAACACTGCAATTGCTGAAGCTGATATCGTAGTAACGGCTACTGGTAACTTTAACATTGTTCGTGGCGAGCATTTCAAAATGATGAAAGACAAAGCGATTGTTTGTAACATCGGTCACTTCGATAACGAAATCGACATGGCTTGGTTAAACAAAAACTACGGTGCTACAAAAATTGAAATTAAACCACAAGTAGATAAATATACAGTTGACGGTAACGACATCATTGTATTAGCTGAAGGACGTTTAGTAAACTTAGGTTGTGCTACTGGTCACCCATCATTTGTAATGTCTAACTCATTCACAAACCAAGTATTAGCTCAATTAGAGTTATGGGCAAATTCTGCTAATTACGAAAACAAAGTATATACTTTGCCTAAGCATTTAGATGAAAAAGTTGCTCGTTTACACTTAGCTAAAATTGGTGTAGAATTAGAAGAATTATCTGAAGAACAAGCTAACTATATTGGTGTTCCTAAAAACGGACCATTTAAAGGTGATGCTTACAGATACTAATATTTAGATATTAGATACTAGACATTAGTCTTTAGAATTTAAAAATATGAAATGGGGTAAATCGAGAGATTTGCCCCATTTTTTTTATCGTAACAATCTCGTGTCGTGAATCTATTATCTCATCTCTTTTTTCTACATTTAGTTAAAAAAACTAACCTGATTATGAAAAAAATCTGTTTTATCTTTTGCTTATCAATATTACTTATAGCAAGTAATTTAAAAGCTCAAAAAATTACCCTAAACGATGCGAAACTTAAGAGAATTGAAGCCATTGTAAGAGAAAGCTATAAAGACGACCAACCAGGTATTTCTTATTTAATAGCTCAAGGCGATAAAATTTTAGTTCAAAAAGGAATTGGCATGTCGGAGATGGAATTCGGTATTAAAATAGAACCTGACCATATATTTGCAATCGGCAGTGTTAGTAAACAATTTACGGCAATAGCCATGTTGAAATTAGTTGAATTAGGCAAAGTAAAATTAGATGCCGATATAAAAACGTATTTACCCGATTATAATGCCCATGGCGAAAAAATTACCATCGCAAATTTACTTTCACATACCTCTGGCATTTCGAGCTTTACGGAGATGGAAAGTTTTGGAGATTTATATAAAGTAGATAAAACCAAGGAAGAAATTAGAAAATGTTTCGAAGATTCGGCACTCTTATTTAAGCCTAATACTTTTTGGAGTTACTCCAACTCTGGATATGTATTAGCCGGTTTAATTATTGAAAAAGTTACAGGCAGCGATCTTCATGAATTTATGCAAAAAAATATTTTTGATGTTGCTGGCATGAAGCATACTAGTTTCGGAAGTAACACAAAAATTTATGGAAAAAGAGCATATGGGTATGATGCAAACGATGATGGAAAAGTAGGCAAGGCTACCGAATACAGTTGGACTTGGCCCTTGGGCGCAGGTGATATACTTTCTACTACTGGCGATTTATATTTATGGCATAAGGCTTTGAGCGAAGGCAAAATTATCTCAAAAGAAAATGTAAAACTTTCATTTACTGATTATAAATTAACAGATAATCGAACTACGAATTATGGTTTTGGATGGGCCGTTAGTAAGTTGAATAATAAAACGATTATTAACCACGGTGGTGCTATTGGTGGTTTCTTATCAGAGTCGGCACGAATTGAGGAAGATCAGATTTTTATAATTTTATTAAGTAATAATACAACCATTTCTCCCTCAGCAAGTATGTCTAAAATTATTTTGAGTGTTCTTAACATCCCAGATACCAATCCGGAAGTAAAAAATGTTCAACAAAATTTAAATGATTTTATAGGAAGTTATGAAGTAAATTTTGATGGAGGTAGAGTAATCAGTAATTCTACTAAAGAAAAAATTTACAGATACATTACTGTTGAAAATGACAAACTTTTTATACAAAGAACCGGACGTTCTAAAATAGAACTTTTATCATACGATAAGGATGCCTTTTATATAAAAGATGGTTCGCAACGATTTATTTTCTTGCGCGATAAAAACAACAAAGTAAATGCACTCGAAGTAAGTTCCTATCCTTTACAATTTGGCCCTACAGATGTTTGTAAATTAACAAATGTTCCTCTGCCTGTAGCCAATACAAGCATAAAAGTTGATGTTAATATTCTGAAAACATATATAGGCAAATATGAACTTGCTCCTAATTTTATTTTAGAAGTAACGGTTGAAGATGATCGTATTTTTTGCCAAGCAACTGGGCAAAGCAAATTCGAAATTTACCCAACTTCAAACACTAACTTTTTCTTAAAAGTAGTGGATGCTAAAATTGATTTCAATGTTAATGCAGATGGAACTGTAAAAAGTTTGTTCCTTATACAAGGCAGGAAAATGGAAGCGAAGCGCTTGTAACTTTTGCAACTATACGATTATACGACTATACGATTATACGAAAGCTACATTCGAATAATTATGATTATTTTTGCAAAAAACTTCAATCGTATGGTCGTATGGTCGTATGGTCGTATGGTCGTATGGTCGTATAATCGTATAATCGTAAATTCGCAAAATGGCAAACCTCTCTGTAAACATCAATAAAATAGCAACCCTTCGAAATGCACGAGGCGGCAATAATCCTGATCTTTTAAAAGTTGCGATGGATTGTGAATCGTTCGGGGCTCAAGGTATTACCGTGCACCCTAGACCAGATGAGCGCCATATACGTTATGCCGATGTTTATGAGTTAAAGAAAAATATACGAACAGAGTTTAACATAGAAGGCAACCCGAAAGAAGATAAATTTGTGGAACTAGTGTTGAACAATTTGCCAGCGCAAGTAACCTTGGTACCCGATGCCGAGAATCAATTAACCTCTAACCATGGTTGGGACACCATTAAGCATCAAGAGTATTTAAAATCAATTATAAGCACCTTCAAATCTAAAGGAATTAGAGTATCTATTTTTGTAGATCCTAATGTAGAAATGATAGAAGCTGCAAAGAGTACCGGCACAGATAGAATTGAGTTGTATACTGAATCGTATGCTCAAAATTACCATCAGAATAAAGAAAAAGCCATTGAACCTTATGTACTAGCTGCCCAAAAAGCTGCCCAGTTAAATTTAGGTTTAAATGCAGGGCATGATTTAGACTTACACAATTTAGCCTATTTCAATAAAAACATACCCAATTTACTAGAAGTTTCCATAGGCCATGCGCTCGTTTGCGATGCACTTTATTATGGGCTAGAAAACACCATCCAAATGTATTTGCGAAAATTGTTATAAACATTTGCACAATCGCATTTTGAGCTCATTACTCGTTGGAAATAAGTGCTTTTTTCGCTAATTTGCGCCACCATTTTAACGTACATGAACTTAGATATAAACTACAAAGAAGCATTTGAAGGTCGCCACATTGCACCTAATGCAAACGACACTCAAAAAATGCTAGAAACTATTGGTGTTAAGAGTGTAGACCAATTAATTGAAGAAACAGTTCCGGCAAAAATCAGGCTAAAAAACCCTCTAAATTTACCTGCTGCAAAATCTGAATTCGATTATTTAAAAGAGTTAAAAATAACGGCCTCTAAAAACAAAGTATTTCGTTCATACATTGGCCAAGGATATTTCGATTGCATTACTCCTGGTGTAATTCAAAGAAATATATTAGAGAACCCAGGATGGTACACTCAGTATACTCCATACCAAGCAGAGATTGCACAAGGTCGTTTACAAGCTTTGTTAAACTACCAAACTATGGTAATGGATTTAACAGGAATGGAAATTGCGAATGCATCCTTATTAGATGAAGGTACTGCAGCAGCAGAGGCCATGTTTATGCAATACTCCACTCGTAAAAACGATAAAGCAAATGTATTTTTCGTTTCAGAACATGTATTACCACAAACAATAGATATTTTAAAAACACGCTCGAATCCACTAGGTATTGAATTATTAATTGGTAACCACGAAACAGTACAATTAAACGATTCTATTTTTGGAGCAATTGTACAATACCCTGCAGGTAATGGCGAAGTTTATAACTACAGAGCTTTTGGTAAAGCTTGCCATGAGTTAGCCATTAAACTAACAGTTGCAGCAGATATTATGAGTTTAGTTTTATTGGCTCCACCCTCAGAGTTTGGTGCCGATATTGTTGTAGGCTCTTCACAACGATTTGGTATACCAATGGGTTATGGCGGACCACATGCTGCATTTTTTGCAACCAAAGAAGAATACAAAAGATCGATGCCTGGTAGAATTATTGGAGTAACTATTGATGCTCAAAATAACCAAGCTTTACGCATGGCTTTACAAACTCGCGAGCAACATATTCGTAGAGATAAAGCTACTTCAAACATCTGTACTGCCCAAGCTTTATTAGCAATTATGGCTTCTATGTATTCTATTTACCATGGACCAGAAGGTTTGAAAAAGATTGCTGGTAAAATACATGGATTAACCGTTACATTGGCAAATTCATTAAAAGCATTAGGCTATACTGTAAACAATAAAAATTATTTTGATACCATTGAAATTCATGCTGGTGATAAATTAACATCTATACATAAAGATGCGATCGATCATGAAATGAATTTTAGATACGAAGCTGAAAATGTATACATTTCTTTAGATGAAACTACAAGCTTAGAAGATGTAAAAGAAATCACCCATATTTTTGCAAGAATTGTTGCGAAAGCAAATGAAGAAATAAATGTAAATGCTAACGTTGCTCATTCATTAGGAAATGATAACATTCGTAACTCTGCAATATTAAGTCACCCTGTATTTAACTCGTACCATTCTGAACATGAAATGTTACGTTATATAAAATCATTAGAAGCAAAAGATTTATCGTTATGCCATTCTATGATTGCATTAGGTTCTTGTACAATGAAGCTAAACGCAACTACAGAAATGGTTCCGGTTACCTGGCCAGAGTTTGGTAAACTACATCCTTTTGCGCCAAGCGACCAAGTGGGTGGTTATATGCAAATTTTTGATGAACTCGAAAAAGCATTATGCGAAATTACTGGTTTTGATGCCATGAGTTTACAACCAAATGCTGGAGCACAAGGTGAATATGCAGGCTTAATGGTTATACGTGAATTTTTAAAAGATAAAGGTGAAGGACATAGAAATGTAGTGTTAATTCCTTCGTCGGCACACGGTACAAACCCTGCGAGTGCTGCAATGGCTGGTTTTAAAATTGTTGTTACGAAATGTGATGAAAAAGGAAACATTGATGTAGAAGATTTGCGTAAACATGCCATTGAACATAAAAATGATTTAGCAGCCTTAATGGTAACCTACCCTTCTACACATGGTGTATTCGAAGAATCGATACAAGAAATTTGTGCGATGATACATGAGTACGGAGGTCAAGTTTACATGGATGGTGCTAATATGAATGCACAAGTTGGATTAACAAGTCCGGCTGCAATTGGTGCCGATGTTTGCCATTTAAATTTACATAAAACATTTTGTATACCACACGGTGGTGGTGGACCAGGTATGGGCCCAATTGGAGTTGCAAAACATTTGGCTCCATTTTTACCAGGACATACTCTAGTGAAAACAGGCGGAGAGAAAGCTATACCTGCAGTATCTGCAGCACCTTGGGGTTCTGCAAGCATCCTGTTAATTTCTCATGCATACATTGCAATGATGGGTGGTGAAGGATTAACAAACGCAACTAAATATGCCATTTTAAATGCAAACTATATTAAAGCACGTTTAGAAAGTTCATTCCAAGTATTATACTCTGGCTCTAACGGACGTTGTGCACACGAAATGATTTTAGATTGCCGAATGTTTAAAAATGCTGGTATCGAAGTTACCGATATTGCTAAAAGATTAATGGATTATGGTTTCCACGCTCCTACTGTTTCATTCCCAGTGGCTGGGACTGTAATGATTGAGCCTACAGAAAGCGAACCTAAATCTGAATTAGATAGATTTTGCGATGCAATGATTTCTATTAGAAATGAAATTGCTGAAGTAGAAAATGGCAATGCAGATAAAACAGATAACGTATTAAAAAATGCACCACATACAGCAGCTGTTATAACCGCAAATGAATGGGAACATTCTTACACACGCCAAAAGGCTGCATACCCGCTTACTTGGGTTAAAAACAATAAATTCTGGCCTTCTGTTGCAAGAGTAAATGATACCTATGGCGATAGAACCTTAGTTTGTGCATGTCCTCCTATTGAGAGTTACATGGAAACTAACGCATAAGAATATTTTTTTATATATTTGAATGGCAAACTATTACAGTTTGCCTTTTTTATTTTTGTATGATGAAAAAAATAATAATTCTGTTAGCATTACCATTGGCATTTATTTCTATTAGTGCAATTTCTGTATACAATACTACTAACACAGAGAAGGTACTATTCGAAAATGAATATGTAATTGATTTAAAAAACTCGAAAATTTTATGGAACATAAAAACAAGTAGAGGTGGTAATAATGGAGAGCTTTTGATAAAAAGTGGCGTAATGCAAGAAGAAAATAACCAAGTAAAATCTGCTACTATTAATATGGATATGACGGCCATTCAAATACGTTCCATTCCTCCTGGTATTGTGAACATGAAAGCAGTTACTATCCTTAATACCGAAAGTTTTTTTGATGTTGCACGATTCCCCACTTCTAAACTTGAAATTACACGTACTACTCGAAAGAGCGATAATACCTTTGAAGTAAATGCATTTTTAACAATTAAAGGTAGACGAAACCCTATTCGATTTTTAATGGAAGGTGGTTTTAATAACGGGCATTTTGAAGGTAGCTCTAAAAATATTATCGTAAATAGAAATCTGTATAATATTAAATATGTATCGTCTGATGGTGCAATTGATAAAGAATTAGACACCAAAATTGAAGATGCAATCGACCAAAGTTTCACTATTGATGTATTTGTGGTGGCAGACAAACTAATAAACTAAAATTATTAGACTGATTTACAGATATTTAGATTTTATTTTAAAATTTTTAAAACTAAGATATAATTTATATGTTTAAACATTGAATTCGTTAAACTATAAATTATTATGAAAAAAATCACATTAAGCTTATTAGCAATCGTATTTGCTGGAACAATGTTCGCAGCAGGACCAAAAAAAGCAGAGTCTTTTAAAGTAGAAGCATCAAAAAGTAAAGTTGCATGGTTAGCAAAAAAAGTTACTGGTCAGCACAACGGTGTTGTAACATTAACTTCTGGCACTTTATCTGTTTCTAATGGTACAATTACAGGAGGAACATTTACAATGAACATGACCTCTATTGAATGTCTTGATTTACAAGGTGAGTGGAAAGACAAATTAGTAGGTCATTTAAAATCTGATGATTTCTTTAGTGTTGAAAAGAACCCAACATCAAAATTTGAAATTACTAATGTTGCTAAAAAAGGAGATGTAACAACTATTACAGGTAATTTATCAATTAAAGGTATTACACAAAGCATTTCATTCCCTGCTTCAATTAGTCAAAAAGAAAATGTAATTGTTGCTATCGCAACGATTAAAATAGACCGTACAAAATTTGATATTAAATACGGTTCTAAATCATTTATCGAAGGTATTGGCGACAAAGCAATTGATGATGAGTTTGAATTACAAGTGAACTTAGTTGCAATGAAGTAATATAATATTACTTATATAAAAGGTTGGCCTTATTGGGCCAACCTTTTTTGTTTTAGGCTAGGAATAATTCATTACCTTTATAGGACCATGAAATCGCCCAATAGCATAAAAACTATCCTATTAGCCCTTTTAATACTCTTTATTTTTACAGATACAGAGGCTCAAAAAAACATTTCAACAAATTCTAACGTTAAAATTAAACTGAAATGGATGCATCAATTTCAGTTTGCAGGATTTTATGCGGCAAAAATTCAGGGTTTTTATGCAGAGGAAGGCTTAAATGTAGAAATATATGAAAGTAATGCTTCCGACCCTCCTATCGAATATGTATTAAAAAACAAGAATACTTATGGAGTATCATCGGCAGAGCTCATTGAAAGTAAAGCCCAGGGATTGCCAGTAGTATTACTCGCTTCCATTTTTCAACATTCTCCCTATGTAATCATCAGTTTAAAAGACAAAAATATTGTTAGCGCTAAAGATCTCGAAGGTAAAAAACTAATGGCCTCAAGCGATCAAGGGCTTATACAATTAAAAGCCATGTTAACGGCTGCAAAAGTCGACATAAAAAAAATTACCATTTTAGAACATACTTGGAACAACGCCGACATCACAAATAATTATGCTGATGCAATGACGGGTTATGTTTCTGTAGAACCATATCAATTACAAAAAAAGGGTTATATAACCCATACAATTAAACCCATAGATTATGGTGTAGATTTTTATGGCGACATGTTGTTTACAGATTTAGATGAAATAAAAGAAAATCCTGAACGTGCATTAGCTATAAAACGAGCAACCATTAAAGGTTGGGATTATGCCATGACCCATATTGATGAAATTGCTGACTATATTTTAAAATTACCAGGAGTAAAAGAAAGAGGCATTACAAAAGAAAATTTAGTGTATGAAGCCTTAATGATGCAAAAGTTGGTTAAATCTGATTTAGTTGAAATTGGGCACATCAACAAAACGCGCATCAATAACATGATAAAGCTTTACAAAGAGTTTAAAGTGATTGATGACTTTTCTAATTTTAGTAATTTTATTTTTGATGAAAAAGATAACCAAGAAAACGTCAATAAATATTATAAGTTTATTTGGTTAGCCATTATACTGAGTGGCTTTATTTTTATAGCCATATTTATTTGGAATAGGCAGTTGCGAAAAAAAGTTAGCGACCAAGTTTCAAAATTAGAAGCAGAATATAACAGCAGACTTATTGCAGAAAAAATAGCAAGAGAAAGCGAAGAACGTTTAGAGTTAGCACTTTCAGCGGCGCGATTAGGTATTTGGGATTCTGATTTAATTACAGGTTCCGTTTACAGAAATGAAATATGGTCGGAGATGCTTGGCTATACACCATATGAAATTGAACCTAACTATGAAGGTTGGAGAAAATTGGTACACCCAGAAGATTACGATGCTATTGATAGATCTATTAAATCGCACCATGATGGGCAATCCTTATACAATAATTACGAACACCGTTTGCTTACCAAAAATGGCGATTGGAAATGGATTCTATCTTTAAGTAAAATTGTATCAACAGATAGAGAAGGCAAAGCAACTCGATTAATAGGAATACATATTGATATTGACGAAATAAAAAATAAAGAAATACAATTACAAGCACTGAGTGATGAGTTAATACATTCTAATAGAGAATTAGAAAAATTTGCCTACATCACATCACATAATTTACGGGCACCAGTTGTAAACATTATAAGTTTGATAGAGCTTTTAGACATGAATACAATTGGCGATGCAAACAATAAAGTTATTATTGATAAAGTTCAGCTGTCTGTACATCGATTAGAGAATACCTTAAACGATTTAATAGAAGTAGTATCTGCTAAAAAGCAAGCATTAGCTCAAAAAACAATGATAAAAATTTCAGAGGTTTGTAATCATGTGATTTCGAATTTAGAAAGTCAGATTATAAAAGTAGATGCTGATATTGTATTAAATTTTGAGGGCAAAGATGAAATTTTATATGTTAGAGGGATATTAGAAAGTGTGTTACAAAATTTACTTACTAATTCAATAAAATATAGAAATGTAGAAAAGAAATTAAAAATAGAAATAAGTACACACACCGATTCTGAATACACTTATATATATGTAAGAGATAATGGAATTGGATTCGACTCTCATGCTTTAGGCCATAAAATTTTTAAATTATATGAACGATTACATTATCATATTGATGGAAAAGGCTTAGGTTTGTATTTAATTAAAACACAAATAGAATCATTAAACGGCAAGATCGATGTGTACAGTAAACCAATGCAAGGTGCTTTATTTACGATTGCATTGAAAAACTAAAACAATGGATAAATTAAAAAAAATACTATTAGTAGACGATGATAGTATTAACAATTTTATAGTAATTAATAAATTAAACAATATTGGCTTAGTAGAAAATATTGTAAGTGCAGAGAACGGACAGGAGGCAATTGATTATTTACACAAATGTATTATTGAAGAAGCTAGCATTCCTGAACTTATATTTTTAGATATTAATATGCCAATAATGGATGGTTGGGGATTTTTAGATGCATTTGAGAAGATTGAAAAATTATACCAACATAAAACTTCTATATACATGGTATCTTCTTCTGTATATAATGAAGACATAGAAAAATCTAAACATTATACCTCTATAAAAATGTTTATCTCTAAACCCTTATCAAAAGAAACATTAAAAGAAATTATTCAATCGAGAATGATGAGTTTTTAATTCGAATTCCTTTTTCAAATTCTTCAAACACTACAATACCATTTTTATGATCGTGGTACATTAAACATTTCCATTGTTCTGCAATGGCTTGTTTAGCATATTGTTCTCTTAATTCCATGGCCTTACGCCCATCAAAATCATATTTAGCGATAATTTTATGGAGTACTTGGTGTGCCTCGGGCATTACATCGCCACCATAAAAATACTGCTGCCCTTCTTCATGTATTTTTATAATTTGATGATACGGGCAATGTGCTCCTGTAATTTCAAAATATATATTTGGAGTTATCCAACCGTCGCCACTCATTAATTGTAATCCAGCATATCTTCGCAGCGCTTCTAGAGGTTCTTTTTTGTATGATTTAGATTCTTTGCTCAAAGCAAAGGCTAACTCATCTGATTGAATAAAATAATCGGCATTAATAAATGAAGGCTCCCATTTGCCATTAATTTCTTGCATCATGCCGCCTGCATGGTCGAAATGCAAATGGCTCATAATTACTTTTGTTACCTCTTGGGCTTGGTAGCCTTGTTTACGGATGTTTTCATGAATGAGCAATTCATTCTGCTCATTTTTAAAGCCTAAACCGGTATCCAATAGTATTAAATCATTCTTTAATTCTATTAAAAATGGCTGTACGTGCACGAATAAAGAAGCAGGCCTATCTTTAGGGTTATGGATTTGAGGGTCGAAGGGTACAAATTGCTTCGATTGGTCTACGGAGTAAAACCCTTCGTTTAAGGCAAAAACTTTTGACATTTATGAATAAAATTCTGTAAATATAGAGTAATACATTTCTGAGCTTTTTGTATCTTTCGCATTAATACATAAAAACCTATAGATAAATTATTGGTCGCAAAGATATGGAAAAAAGGTGGGTAGAAAATAGATTGTCGGATGAAAAAGTGATATCTCAATTAGCAGATCAGTTAAATATCACTTCCATAATTGCCGAGTTACTCGTAAACAGAGGCATCACAACATATGAAGAGGCTGAGGCCTATTTCAGACCTCGTATAGAACATTTACACGATCCTTTCTTAATGAAAGACATGGAGCGTGCTATTTTAAGAATTGAGCAGGCAATAGCTAAACAAGAAAAGATATTAATTTATGGCGATTATGATGTGGATGGAACAACATCTGTTGCATTGGTGTACTCATTTTTTAAATCAATATATAATCAATTAGAGTATTACATACCCGATAGATACAAAGAAGGCTATGGTGTTTCTTATGCAGGTATTGATTATGCGCAAGAACAAAACATCAGCTTAATAATTGCCCTTGATTGTGGTATTAAAGCGAACCAGCATGTAGAGTATGCAAAAGAGCGCAACATAGATTTCATTATTGGCGACCACCATCTGCCTGGCGATGAAATTCCTGAAGCATATGCTGTACTCGACCCAAAAAGAAAAGATTGCGATTACCCGTATAAAGAATTATCGGGTTGCGGAATAGGCTTTAAATTAGTGCAAGCTTATTGCGAAAAAAATGACATTCCATTTGAAAAAATAATTGGGTATTTAGATTTAGTAGCGGTAAGTATTGCTTCAGACATTGTACCAGTAACTGGAGAAAACCGCGTACTCTCCCATTTCGGATTATTACAATTAAATAACAACCCTCGTCCTGGTTTAAAAGCACTCATTAATATTAGTAGTTTAAAAGATATTAGTTTAAATGAGGTAGTATTTTTTATTGGACCCAGAATAAATGCAGCAGGCAGAATAGATCATGCGCAACATGCGGTGAGTTTATTAATAGCCGAAACAGAAAAAGAAGCGTTTGATTTGTGTGAAGTAGTAAACATTAAAAACAACGAACGTAAAGAGTTCGACCAAACCATAACCTTAGAAGCCATTACTTTAATAGAAGAAGATGTAAGTGCAAAACAGCGAAAATCTACTGTCTTATATAACGCAGAGTGGCACAAAGGTGTAATTGGAATTGTTGCCTCAAGGTTAATCGATAAATACTACAGACCTACCATTATCTTAACAGAATCTAACGGTCATGCAGCAGGTTCAGCGAGGTCGGTAAATGGCTTTGATATTTATGAAGCCATAAGTGCTTGTAGCGATTTGTTGGATCAGTATGGCGGACATAAATATGCTGCGGGTTTAACTATGCCAATAGAAAACATTCCGGCATTTATAGAAAAGTTTGAGCAAATAGTTTCGAGTACCATTGCCGACGATTCATTACATCAAGAAATAGACATAGAATCTGAAATGATTTTATCGGATTTCGATTCTAAGTTCTACAGAATACTTAAACAATTTGCTCCATTCGGACCGGGCAATATGCGACCTGTATTTTTATCAAAGCAAGTTCGTTTAGCAAGTGAACCAAAATTAATTGGCAAGAACAATTCAAATCATTTAAAATTTACCATCGTACAAAATGGTAGCTTTAGTTTTGATTGTATTGCATTTGGATTAGGGCATTATAAAAAATTAATGGAAGAAGCAGAGTCGTTTGATATTTGTTATACCATAGAAGAGAATACTTGGAGAGAAAAAACAAGTATTCAATTAAATATAAAAGACATTCGAATAAACCAAAACTATGTTGGAGCTTAGAGCAGAAAACTTAATAAAAACATACAAAAAAAGAACGGTTGTAAACAATGTTTCTTTTAATGTAAAACAAGGTGAAATAGTTGGTTTACTTGGGCCCAATGGTGCAGGCAAAACAACCTCCTTTTACATGATAGTTGGGTTAATTAAACCAAACGAAGGTCATATCTATTTACAAAATGGCGACGTTTCTGAAGACATTACTTCTCAACCAATGTATAAGCGTGCACAAAAAGGAATTGGGTATTTAGCACAAGAAGCATCGGTATTTAGAAAGCTAACTGTTGAAGAAAATATTTTGGCCATTTTACAAATGACGGATTTAAAAATATCTGAGCAGAAAGATAAATTAGAAGAATTAATAAACGAGTTTAGTTTACACAAAGTACGAAATAACAGAGGCGATTTATTATCGGGTGGTGAAAGAAGAAGAACTGAAATTGCAAGAGCATTAGCTGCCGACCCTTATTTTATTTTACTCGACGAACCTTTTGCCGGTGTAGACCCTATTGCTGTTGAAGAGATACAAACAATTGTAGCTAAATTAAAAAACAGAAACATTGGTGTATTAATTACCGACCATAACGTACAAGAAACATTGTCGATTACAGACCGTGCTTACTTATTATTTGAAGGTTCCATTTTAAAAGCAGGTACTGCAGAAGAACTTGCCGCCGACGAACAAGTTAGAAGAGTATATTTAGGAAAGAACTTTGTATTACGCCAAAAAAATATTAACGAATAAACATGTCATTTATAAATACTGTTCTTTCTTGGGTAATGAAAAAAAGAATTCATCAAATTGAGTTCTTTATGAAATACCCTTATGAAGTACAAGAAGAATGGTTGCACAGCCTTATTCTAACTTCAAAATATACAGAATGGGGTAAAAAATACGATTATAAAAGTATAGAATCTGTTGAGGAATTTAAAAGACGAGTACCTATACAAAACTATGATACCTTAAAACCCTATATAGAACGCATGTTACAAGGCGAGCAAAATGTTTTATGGCCATCAGAAATAAAATGGTTTGCAAAATCGTCGGGAACAACGAGTGATAAAAGTAAGTTTATACCAGTAAGTACAGAATCTTTAGAAGAATGCCATTATAAAGGGGGTAAAGATTTACTTTCTATATATTGCCATAACAGACCCGAAACAAAAATATTTACTGGCAAGTGTTTAGTGTTAGGAGGCAGCCATCAAATAAATCATTTAAACGAAGAATCGCAATACGGAGATTTATCGGCCGTATTAATTAAGAATTTACCTATTTGGGCGGAGTTTCATCGTACTCCCGAATTATCTATTGCCTTAATGGATAATTGGGAAGATAAGATTGAAAAAATGGCGAACTCTACTATACCAGTTAATGTTACGAATATATCTGGGGTACCCACCTGGACCATCATTTTGGCAAAGAGGATTTTAGAAATTACAGGTAAAGATAATTTACTAGAAGTATGGCCAAATTTAGAATTGTATTTCCACGGTGCGGTAAGTTTTGCACCGTATAGAGAACAATTCAACAAACTAATTCCAAGTAAAGAAATGTATTATTTGGAAACGTATAATGCAAGCGAAGGATTTTTTGGAATTCAGGACCAAGCCAACTCCACAGAAATGTTGTTGATGTTGGATTATGGGATCTACTATGAATTTATACCGATAGAGGAAATTGATGAAGAGTTTCCAAAATCGTTAGACTTAAGCGAAGTTGAGTTAAATAAAAATTATGCAATGGTAATTAGTACCAATGCTGGTTTGTGGCGATACATGATTGGTGATACTATTAAATTTACTTCCTTAGCGCCACATCGCTTACAAATAACTGGTAGAACTAAACATTTTATAAATGCATTTGGCGAAGAGTTAATTATTGATAATGCCGAAAATGCATTGTTGGTAGCCTGTAAAGAAACCGGTGCTATTATTAAAGATTATACTGCAGGGCCTATTTATTTTGGAGATACAAGTACTGGTGGGCACGAGTGGATAATTGAGTTTGAAAAAAACCCTAGTTCAATCGATCTTTTTAATACTACTCTAGATAATAGTTTGAAATCTTTTAATTCTGATTACGAAGCCAAACGTAAAGGAGATATTGCTTTACAATTTCCTACCATACACGTAGCTCCAGAAAATACTTTTTATAATTGGATGAAGAGCAAAGGTAAACTAGGTGGCCAACATAAAGTACCCCGCCTCTCTAATAATCGCAATTACATCGACGAAATTTTGCCTTACATTAATCGTTAGACCGAGGTTTTTGCACCAAAGCATTAGAACCATAAATGCATAAGGTAATACCGGCAACAGTTTGGGTGGTATTAAAGTTTACAAAGGGAATTAGTGCAATACCAAAATCATATACTGGTTTAAAAATTATTTCACCTTGCATTTGAATTCCTACCCCAAAGGTTTTTTCGCCACTTATTGTTTTTAAGGTATCTGTTGGGTAGTAGTTTGTATAACCGATAGATGGACCTACAAAGCCTGCAAATTTCCAATATTGTTTTTCTACTCTATAAATACCTCTTGCCATTTTAAGTTCGTGCAAATAAACACTTGCGCCTCCAAATGCAAGATAGTTTTGGGTATGAGCTCTATACCCTATATTCCACAAGCGATCTTGTTTATCAAAATAATGAAAATCAAGACTCAAGTTTGCATTCACGAAATTAGAAATAGATGGATAAAAATTTGGACCGAAACCAAAGGTTACCCAATTGTTTCTTTCTTTAAATTTATACTCCCCAATATAATACTCTAAAAACTCTTTTGGTTTCTTCTCAGCAGGCACCAATTCGGGTTTCTGAGCGCTTGCAAAAGTGCTATAAAGAATTGTAGTTAATAAAAGTAGAAGACATTTTTTAAACATTATGCACTAAATTTTTCTTCGGAAAAACAACTGAAGCAACTATACTCAAGGTTAATATCGAAACAATTACAATTAACGAATGCACGGTTTCAAAACCAATACTGTGTAACCAATCATGTGCAAGCATTTTAACCCCAATAAAAGTTAATAAAAAGGCTAAGCCCACTTTTAAATAGTGGAACTGATGGATAATATTAACTAATAAAAAGAACATAGAACGTAAGCCTAATATGGCAAATATATTAGAGAAAAATACAATGTATGGATCTTTAGTTACCGAAAAAATTGCCGGAATAGAATCTACTGCAAAAATTAAATCTGTAAATTCAATCACAATTAATACAATAAACAATGGAGTAATCATTAATACACCTCTACGTTTTATGAAAAAATTCTTACCAACATATTTAGGGTACACCTTAAATATTTTTGAGGCAAATTTTACTGCCGGATGATTTTCTGTTTCAATTTTCTCCTCATCGTTTCTTTTTACAAACATCATTACGCCAGTATAAATTAAAAACGCACCGAATATATAAAGTATCCATTCGAACTCTCTAATAATGGTGGCTCCTAAAAATATAAATAAGAAACGCATTAAAATGGCTCCAAGTATGCCCCAAAATAATACACGATGATAATATTTTTCGCGTACACTAAAGGCCGTAAAAATTAATACAATTACAAAAATATTATCAACAGAGAGTGCATATTCTATTAGGTAACCAGTTATAAACTCTAGCGCCAAATTATTTTTATATATTTCTAAACTTCCAACAAAATCTGTGGGCACTAAACTTATGTTATGTTTATTGGCTATGGTTATTTCTTGCAATCGTTCCATGGTGCTTATACCATGTATCCATTCGCCGTGCAAACTAATTAGTACGTAAAAACCCAATGCGCAACAAACCCAAATTAAGCTCATAATAAGAGCCTCTTTGTACTTTATTATATGGTCCTTCTTGTTAAATACACCTAAATCAAATGCTAGCATGAGCACAATAAAAACTGCAAAACCTGCTATAAATAATATCTCGTTACTCATTCTATTTTTTTCTTTCTGTTGTATATTTTACTAATTCTTCTAAAGATCCTCTAGCGCTATTGTCCGGGAAACTATCAAGCAAAGAAAATGCTTTTTGTTGAAAGTCGAACATTTTTCCTTCGGCATAATCTAATCCCTTTTCGGCACGAACAAAATCAATTACTTCTTGCACTTTTTCTGCTTCTTCGTTATGGTTCTTTACTAAATTAATGATGTGTCTTTTCTGTTTGGTATTCGTATTATTTAAAGCATAAATTAGAGGAAGAGTTATTTTCTTTTCTTTAATATCAATCCCTTTCGGTTTGCCAATATCATCATAACCAAAATCCAACAAATCATCTTTAATTTGAAAGGCCATGCCAATGTACTCTCCAAATAATTTCATTTTGGCTACTACTTCTTCAGAAGCATTTGCCGAAGCTGCACCGCTGGCACAACATGACGCAATTAAGGAAGCTGTTTTCTGACGAATAATTTCGTAGTAAACATCTTCTACAATATCTAATCTTCGAACTTTTTCAATTTGCAATAGCTCGCCTTCACTCATTTGTTGCACCGCGTCTGATACAATTTTTAATACTTGATGTTCATTGTTTTCTACAGATAATAACAATCCCTTCGCCAATAAAAAATCACCAACAAGAACCGCTATTTTATTTTTCCATACTGCATTTATAGACAAGAATCCTCTTCTCTCATAAGCATCGTCTACCACATCATCATGCACCAAGGTGGCTGTATGCAATAGCTCTACAAGTGCGGCAGCTCTGTGTGTTGATTCTGAAATGCCTCCACAAAGTTGCGCAGAAAAAAACACGAACATCGGTCGCATTTGTTTTCCTTTACTTTTATAAATATAATGTGTAATTCGATCCAACAATGGTACAGAGCTTTTCATCGAAGATTTGAATTTCTCTTCGAAAGCATTTAGTTCATTTTCTATGGGTTTACGAATTGTATTTAAATCGAGCATTTGTTGCTTTTAGCTATGCAAAATAACAAGAAAATCCCGCAAATTGCGGGATTTTCTTGTTATAATTTTATTAATATTAAAGTACCGTATTCCAAGAGAACAAATCATCTTCAGCACCGGTTCTTATGTTCATTAATTTATGTTTAACTCGCATCATAAATGTATCATTTGTTGCTGGAGCTAAGGTATAATCGTTGCCTTCTATGTTAATGTGTTCTATAGGAGCAACCACTGCTGCGGTACCAGCACCAAAAGCTTCTTGTAATCTGCCGCTTTTCATCCACTCTTCTAACTCCACAATACTTACTTTACGTTCTTCATGTTTCATGCCTAACGTATCCGCTAATTGTAAAATCGAATCGCGGGTAACTCCATCCAAAATAGAATCGGAAGTTGCAGGTGTAATTAATAAATTATCAACCACAAACATTATATTCATCGTTCCAGATTCTTCAATGTATTGGTGCTCTTTTCCATCTGTCCACAGAACCTGATCATAGCCTTGTTCTTTTGCTAATTTCGCTGGATAAAAAGATGCTCCATAATTTCCGGCACATTTTGCAAAACCAGTTCCACCTTTTATTGCTCTAGCGTAATGTGTTTCTACTTTTAACTTCAATGGTTTTCCGTAATACGGACCAACCGGGCCACCGAAAATTATAAACTTATATTCTTCGGCAATCTTCACTCCAAACCTCGCTTCAGATGCAAATACAAATGGTCTTAAATACAACGAATGTCCTTCGCCATCTGGTATCCAATTTCTATCTGTATCTACCAACTTCTTAAGTGCCTCCTTAAATAAAAACTCGGGCACAGTTGGCATACACATTCTGTCTAATGATTTATTAAACCTTTGTAAATGTTTTTCTATTCTGTAAATAGATACCTTGCCATCATTCATTTTAAATGCCTTCATTCCTTCGAACACACTTTGTCCGTAATGTAAAGCTAATGTTGCAGGGTTTAAAGTAAGGTCGCTGTAAGGTATTATTCTTGGATTGTGCCATTCGCCGTTGTAGTAATCTGCGATGAACATGTGATCGGATATTACTGCACCGAATTCGTTTTGCTCTACTAAATCTTTGCTTATTTTAGATGTAGTAGTTCTTAGCACACTGATTTCCTCTAAATTGGTCATGTGTTTGTTTGTGTTTGTGCTACAAAAATGCGAAAATTTAGTGGGATATTCTGATTTTTTTGTAAATCATCTATCTGTAAATCAGGCAACTATAAATTACAAGATTTTAATCTAGGCCGAATAATATTGAAATAAATAAATATTAGAATTAATTACTTATTTCACCTCGCAAGTTTTCTGATAGTTTTTGTTTGATGATTTCTTTGTTTGAATACTTGCCAAACAAGTACATTAATTTGGTGATTGCTGCTTCGAAGGTAATATCATGCCCAGAAATTACTCCAATTTCTGATAAGTGTTTACTGGTTTCATACCTTCCTAATTGTACGGTTCCTCCACCACATTGGGTAATGTCGTAAATTAACAAACCTTTGTTACTAGCGGTTTTGAGCAATTCAATAAACCAAGAAGCTGTGGTAGTATTTCCTACGCCAAAACCCTCTATTAAAATTGCATCAATATTTGGTGTATTGGTAATTGCTTGTACATATTTCTCAGAAATGCCCGGGAATAATTTAATACTTGCAATGGTACCTCCAAACTCTGTATTCACCAATAAGGTTTCGTTTGTAATGGTTCGGATATAATCTGTGTTAAATTTTATATCAACCCCTGCTTCTGCAAGTATTGGGTAATTGGGAGTTTTAAATGCATCAAATTTATCGGCATGCATTTTTGTTGATCTGCATCCTCTAAATAAATGGTAATCAAAATATATACAAACTTCGGGTACAGTAGCGGAGCCATCTGCATTTTTAGAAGCTGCAATTTCTAAAGCGGTAATTAAATTTTCTTTCGCATCAGTTCTTATCTCCCCTATTGGTAATTGGGAACCTGTTAATACAATAGGTTTGTTAAGATTTTCGAACATATAAGCGAGTGCCGATGCGGTATAAGCCATGGTATCCGAACCGTGTAAAATTACAAAACCATCGTAATCTTTGTAGGATGCAGTAATTAGTTCGGCTATCTTTTTCCAATCCTTCGGACTCATGTTTGAAGAGTCGATTAATGGGTTAAAGGAAATAACATCTAAATGATAATCCAAACGATTTAATTCCGGCACATTTTTCTTTATGTTATCAAAATCAAATGGAACTAATTGCCCAATATCATCGTGCACCATTCCAATTGTTCCGCCGGTATATATAATTTGAATTTTCACCATTTATAAATATACTTATTTATACTCCAAAAATAGTAATTGCATTTTGACTGGTAATATTTGCAACGTCTTCTAAAGAGCAGTTTTTCACATCCGAAAGTTTTTCGGCTACATGCAATAAGTATGAGCTCTCGTTCGGTTTTCCGCGATGTGGAACTGGACTTAAATAAGGCGAATCTGTTTCGAGTACAATATGTTTTAAGTCGACGTTTTTTATTGCATCTGCTAAACCAGAATTTTTGTAGGTTAACACTCCACCTATGCCTAAATAAAAACCTAGTCCAATAATTTTATTGGCTTGTATTTCCGATCCACTAAAGCAATGAAAAATTCCTTTTAGCAATTCATCTTTCTCTGCTACTAAAATTTCATAAATTTCATCGAAGGCATCTCTACAATGTATTACAATTGGGAGATTGCGAGCTTTCGCCCAATTTATTTGAGTTCTAAATGCTTGTTTCTGTTCTTCAATAAAAGTTTTGTCCCAGTATAAATCCATTCCAATTTCACCAATGGCAATTATTCTTTTTTCATCAATATAATTCTGAATAAAAGAAAGCTCTTCTTCAAATTTATCATTCACAGAACATGGGTGTAAACCCATCATCGGGAAACAATTTGTAGGATATAAATCGCAAAGAGAAAATACATCGGGAACCGATTGAGAATCGATGTTGGGGAGGTAAAATTTTTGAACTCTGTTTTGTTGAGCTCGGTGCATCATAGCCCCGATTTGCTCACGCATTTCGGGGATGTATAGATGTGTATGTGTATCTGATAAAAACATTATTGCACACTAACTAACTCTACTTCGAAAGTTAATGGTGCAAATGGAGGGATTATTCCTCCTGCGCCTCTAGCGCCATAAGCTATGTTAGAAGGGATTATCAACAATGCTTTTCCGCCTTCTTTTAATAAGGCAATTCCTTCGTCCCAACCTTTAATAACCATACCTTTTCCTAATTGGAATTCAATTGGATCGTTACGGTCTAATGATGAATCGAACTTTGTACCATCTAATAATTTACCGGTATAATGTACACGTACTGTTTTGCCTGCTTCTGCTTTGGCTCCAGTACCTTCTGCATACATTACATACTTTAAGCCTGATGGTGTTGTTACAGGAGTTAATTTATTATCGGCAATGTATTTATCAATTAAAATAGTTTCTTCCATGCTTTTTTCTTTTTCAACTTTTATTTCTTCTGCTCTCAATGTTTCATCATTGGTAACTCTAATTATTTTTACTGAGAATTTTAAATCAGTTCCAGGTTTAATAAATTCAGGTAATGGCATGTTAAATGTTTTGGTAAACATAGAGTCTGCGCTAAACAAAAACAATGCACTATCACTAACAGTTAACACAGTTAAGGCATCCATTAAGTCGCCTTTATAACTTGGCTTTGCAACTTTTAGTTGTATTGGGCCACCCATTTTCCAACTGTCGAACAAAACAGAATCCTTATCAGTAGTATATTTTATTTGTAAAAAAACAATATCATCTAATTTAATTCGCTCTCCTTTATTTGCTTTAACAATAGAGTAACGAACTCCTTTATCTGTTTTTTTATAATTTATTTTTTGTGCAAATACTCCAGTGCTTAAGCAAAGTAGTACTACCAGACTTAATAATTTTCTCATTATTTTGCTTTCTTAATATTTACAAATTCAACATCAAACACTAAAGTAGAAAAGGCTGGAATAGCACCATTCCCTACTGCGCTTGGGCCGTAACCTAATGCAGATGGAATAATAACCGTAGCTTTAGTTCCTTTGGTAAGTGTTGTAAACGCTTCGTCCCATCCTTTTATTACCATGCCTTGACCTACTGGGAATTCAATAGGTTTACCGTTGTCTAATGACGAATCAAATTTATTTCCGTTTAATAATTTACCTGTGTAATGCACCACTACTGTATCACCAGCAACCGCTTTATCTGCACCGCCTTGTTTAGTAATTACATATTGTAAACCGCTTGCAGTTTTTGTAGTAGTTAATTTATTATCTGCAATGTATTTATCAATGTTTACAGATTCTAAAGCCGATTGTTTTTCAGCTTCAGCTTTCATTTCTGTTTCTAATTGCTCTTTACTTTGAACTTTATCTACTTTAACAGTAAACGTTAAATAACTTCCTGCTCTAATAAATTCTGGGCGTGGGAAGTTGAATGTTTTTTCGAATAACGAATCTGCATTTAATAAAAACGTTGCCGAATCTTTTTCACTCAATAATTGTAAGCCACTCATTAAGTCGCCTCTAAATGTTGGCTCTGTAACCATTAATTTAACAGGCTGCCCCATTTTGTATGTATCAAATAATACAGAGTCAGAATCCGTGCGGTATACCATTTGCAATGTAACAACATCACCCACTTTAATTTTATCACCCGAATTTTCAGAATGAATTTGATATTGCAATCCATCATCAGATGTTTTAAAACCATCTGAACATGCTTGAAATAATGTTACTGCTACAGCAGCCGCGATTAATAATCTTTTTGTCATTTCTATTTTTTGTTATATGTTACAATGTTAATAAATATTGATATTCTGGCAATACTTCTAAAAACTTTTTCACGGTGTTCTCTAATGATTCTTTGGATGCCCCACCTGCTGCATTTCTATGTCCGCCGCCTTCAAAATATTTTTTCGCAATTTCATTTGCCGGAAATTCACCCTTTGATCTGAACGATAATTTACGCAACTCTCCTCTATCAATAACTAATACCGCTAGTTTTATTCCGTGTATTGATAAGGCATAATTCACAATCCCTTCGGTGTCGCCTGTTACTATATGATATTGTTTTAGTAAATCTTGCTCTATTGAAATGTATGCCGTGTTAAACTCAGGTATTACGGTCATTCTTTCTCCCAGCACTCTTCCTAAAAATTTCAATCTATTTTCCGAATTGGTATCATATACTAATTCGTGTATGTGCGAATTGTTTGCACCCGCATCAATTAAATCTGCAATAATACGATGCACTTTAGAAGTGGTACTCGGGAAACGGAAAGAACCAGAGTCTGTCATTATTCCTGTATACAAACAAGTAGCAACATCAACATTTATATGATCGCTAAGTTCTAATTCAACAATTAAACGATATACCATTTCCGCCGCAGCACAAGCAGTGGTATCCCAATACCTAAAATCCTCAAATCCTTCGGGTTCTAAATGATGGTCGATCATGGCTTTTTTAGCACTTGAGTTTCGCACCAATTCGCCCAATTCATTTATACGGCTGAGTGTATTAAAATCTAAACAAAAAATCCAATCGGCTTGAGCCACCAATTCTGCAGATTTTACTGCATCCTTAGTAAAATCTATTACCTCGGGGTGCCCTGGCATCCAATGTAAAAAATAAGGATAGTCTGTTGGGGTAACTACGTGTACCTCATGACCTAAAGAACACAAAAAATGATAAAGCCCCAGTGAAGATCCCATAGCATCTCCATCGGGTTTATGATGTGTGGTAATTACAATCTTTTTACTATCGGCTAATTCCTCGCGGAGTTCTTTTAAATTCATCATTTTTGTGAAGAGGAACAAAACTATCATTTTTTTAACAAATTATTTAATTAACCTTTCGTTAATTAGCTTATTAAGTAATTGTTCTTATTTTTGCCACGATTTAAAGAAATAAAATGCAAACGAACAGAACATTTACAATGATTAAGCCAGATGCTGTGGAAAACGGACACATCGGGGCTATTATCGATCAAATTACAAAAGCTGGTTTTAAAATTGTGGCAATGAAATACACTTCATTAAGCCCAGAAATGGCTGGCCAATTTTATGATATCCACCGCGAACGTCCTTTTTTCAAAGATTTAGTAAGCTTTATGAGTTCAGGACCAATAGTAGCAGCTATTTTAGAAAAAGACAATGCTATTGAAGATTTCCGTAAACTAATCGGAGCTACTGATCCTCAAAAAGCAGAAGTAGGAACCATCCGTCAGAAATTTGCAAAATCTATTGATGCAAATGCGGTACACGGTTCAGATTCTGATGAAAATGCACAAATCGAAGGAAACTTTTTCTTCAGTGCGTTTGAAAGACCATAATTAATATGCTAATTAGCTAATGTGCTAATACGCTAATGGTGCAACATAGTACCTTAATTAGCATATTAGCACATTAGCTAATTAGCACATTAATTATTAGTTCGCGGCCTGCTTCTTCGTTTACCCTTTTTACGATTAATCCTTTCATCATTTGCAATTCTTGGGCAATTACCGATGAATTTACGGTTAGGTATAAGGTTTTATGTTTAATGAACATTTTTTCGGTACGTTGAGCGATCATTTTTCCCACTATTTCTTCCCAACGCTGTTTCACCTGTTCAAAATGATACCGATCGGCAATATGGTAATGTTCCATTAAAGCTTCAATCGCATCTTTTAGCGTAAGTTCATTGCTTTTCCTTCTCATTTGTTCTCTTCTACCGTTCCTTTATCGATGCTGAAAATACGCGCATCCACTCCTATTTCCTCAAAAATTCTTTGCACACGGTTTTTCTCTGTATCGGTTATAAATATTTGTCCGAATGCATCTTCACTCACCATGGCTAATAATTTTTTTATGCGGGCTTCATCTAATTTATCAAAAATATCATCTAATAATAACAATGGCTTATATCCTTTTTTTAATTGTAGATATTTATAATGTGCCAATTTTAAAGCTATTAAATACGACTTTTGTTGGCCTTGAGAACCGAATTTTTTAAGCGGATAATCCCCCAATTTAAATTCTAAATCGTCTTTATGCGTTCCATAATTACTACGTTGTGTAATTACATCTTTGCGAGTATTTTTTGTAAGTAATTCTAAAATTTGATGTTCATTCAATTGAGATTCATAAGCAATGGAAACTTCTTCCACGCCAGATGAAATACCTTTGTAAAGCTCATTAAATAAAGGGATGAACTCATCTATGAATTGTTTTCTTTTAGCATAAATTTTTTCGGCATACTGAGCTAGCTGATGGTTAAAAACCTCTAACACCGTTTCGTCATAGCCCGGATTTTCATTCATCTTTTTCAATAATGCATTTCTATTCTGAAGTATTTTATTGTAATAAATTAAATCGTCGAGATAATGATTATCAACTTGTGAAATGGCACCGTCTATAAACTTTCTGCGCTCCTCACTGCCTTCTAAAATTAATTGCTGATCGGAAGGTGAAATCATAACCAAAGGATATAATCCGATATGATCTGCCAAGCGTTGGTATTCTTTTTGGTTTCGTTTGAATTGCTTTTTATGGTTTTTCTTGAAACCACAATACACATTTTGTATTTCTGCCTCCACTTCAAAATCACCTTGAATAACAAAAAAGGCTTCATCATGAAAAATAGATTGCGAATCGATAGGATTAAAAAAGCTTTTGCACAAACATAAATAATGGATGGCATCCAGAATATTGGTTTTACCGGCACCATTATGGCCTGTAAAGCAGTTCACTCCCGACGAAAATTGCAAATTCGCTTCGCGGTAATTCTTAAAATTGATGAAGGATAATTCTGAAAGATGCATTTTGAGCCTCAAATATACCCATTTGAACTAAATTTAGGAGAATTTTAACGCTTACTTGTATGTATGCTCGAAAAACGTATTTTTGCAAACCTTAGGATTAATAAAAAGACATGTCAGTAGAACAGGAAAACAACCCAATTGGAGAACAATTTACAAAAGCAGAAGGCTTTGTAGTTGAGAATAAGAAGAGTTTATTAGTAATTGGCGGTACCATTGTAGCGTTAATATTATTGTATGTAGGTTATCAGACCTTAATTATAAACCCACGCGAGAAAGAAGCTGCCGGACAAATGTTCATGGCAGAAAAGTATTTCGAGCAAGATTCGTTAGACAAGGCTATAAATGGCGATGGTAACTTTTTAGGATTCGCAGCCATTGCTGATGAGTACGGAAGTACTAAAGCTGGTGCCATTGCAAACTATTATTTAGGATATGCATACTTACGTCAAGGACAATATGAACTTGCTATTGAAGCATTAGAAGAATTTAATTCTGCTGATGAAGTATTGCAAACATTGGCTTACAGTGGTATTGCTGATGCTTATTTAGAATTAAATAAGATGGAAGATGCAGTTAGTTTTTACAAAAAAGCGGCAGCAAAAAGTAAAGATCCATTTACTGCACCTGTAGTATTAATGAAATTAGGCATGACTTATGAAATGATGAATGAGCCACAAAAAGCCTTAGAGAATTACGAAAAAATTAAAAAAGAATATACTGAATCAACCGAAGCTAGAGAGATTGAAAAATACATAGCTAGAGCTTCAGCAAAAATATAATTCAAAATTTACCTAAATTTGATAAGCATCGTGCCAACACGATGCTTATTTTTTTTACTTTTACTATATGTCATCATTAAATAAGAGTTTATCGGATTTCAGTCACATGGAAGTACCAAGTGCTGCCGACTACCATTTCGGAATTGTAGTAGCAGAGTGGAATGCCGAAATTACGGGTGCATTGTTAACTGGAGCGGTTAATTGCTTAAAAAAATATGGAGCAAGAGAGGCAAGAATTGATATTTACCCAGTTCCTGGCAGTTTTGAATTAAGCTCTGCAGCCTTTTTATTAGCAGACTCTGGCAAATACGATGCAGTAATTGCATTAGGTTGCGTTATTCAAGGAGAAACCCGCCATTTCGATTTTATATGCAATGCGGTAGCAAATGGAATTACAGAAGTAAGCCTTAAAACCGGTGTACCAGCTATATTCGGGGTATTAACTACTGATAATTTGGAACAAGCAAAAGACAGAGCAGGAGGCAAACATGGCAATAAAGGAGAGGAAGCAGCCGTTACTGCTATAAAAATGGCCGAATTAAAATCGAATTTTTAATTCTTCGTAAAAAATAAATACATTTGTATAAAGTTGAAAAAATGAAAAAGATAATCGCAGCTGTAATTTTAGCAAGTTTTGTAATGATAGGCTTGAGCGCTTGCTCTGGTCGCCAAGGTTGCCCAGCAATGTCTGATAGCTACAAATACTCAGGACGTTCACGCGGAGTTTGGAGATAATGATGAATTGGATACCCTTAGAAAGGGAGGATCAAATCGATTTTATTAAAAGCCAAACAGAACCCTCTGTTATATTTAAACACAGCACACGTTGCCATGTGAGTAACATGGTAATGCGCTATTTCGAAAAAGAATGGAAAACATTAGAGGGTGTTAATTTATACTACCTCGACTTAATTGCCTACAGAAATTTATCTAATAAAGTAGCAGAAACCTTTCAAGTACACCATGAATCGCCTCAAGTAATTGTGGTTAAAGATGGCGAGTGTATTCTTGATGCCTCACATAACGATGTTTCGGCATCGGAAATAATAGAAGTATTATCTACCAATTAAAAGTCCAGGATTGAATTAAATCTGGATGCAAGCTCTTTGCCACTGGGCAATTACGTGCCGTATTCTCAATAATTTTTCGTTCACGCTCATCAAAATTACTTCCCTCCGGAAAATAAATTTCTACCACTATCTCTCCTACTCTGCGTGGGTCGGATTTCATTATTTTAGTGATGTCTATTTTAGTGCCACGTAAGCGTAGCTCGAAACCATGTGTTCTGGCTGCAATACCTACCACCGTAATCATACAACTACCCAATGATGCCGCTAATAAATCTGTTGGCGAAAACGATTCTGCCTTTCCTTGGTTATCTAAGGGTGCATCGGTTAATAAACGAGTGCCAGAATAAACGTGCTCTGCCTCCGTTCTTAGTTCATCGATGTAGTGAGTTTGAATAGTAACCATGTTTTGAATTATGAATTGTGAATTATGAATTATGAATTGTGAGTTAAGGTTCGTTATTGCGAAATTTCGACAATTCGACTTTTCGAAACTTCGACTTTTCGAAACTTCGACAATTCGAAAATAATGTTTAATATTGAATATGCGAAGTAAATTGTTTCTTAAGGCCTTTTTCGTATTTGTACTGTTAGGTACAACGAGGCTTGCTATTTCGCAAAATATACCACAAACAGAGGGTGTTGGCATTAAACCAGAGGAGGATACTAGGTTTATTTACAAAAAAGAATGGTCGGGAGGCGGAACCATTAGTAACAGAGGTTTCGGACTAATTTTGCGACACGCTATTATCCCACAAAATTTTTTAAAAATTCAGTTTGAAACAGAAATTTCTAACATCAAACATCCTAAAGAATTTAAAACCTCAAATCCATATTTCAATAATTCTAAATTATACGTTTACGGTAAACAAAACTCTTTATACAACATAAGAACAGGCGTAGGTACAAATTTATTAGTGTTTGATAGGGCTCCAAAAGAAGGGGTAGAAATTAGTGCAACCTTTATGGGTGGTATTTCTTGGGGATTATTAAAACCAGTGTATTTAGAAATTATAAAAGACAGTGGCAACCCTTTTGATCCGGACATAGTTTCGGAGAAATTCGATAAATTTCAACACAACGAAACGAACATTTTAGGATACTCTGGGTTTACTAAGGGATTTGATGAGTTGAGTTTAAATACTGGATTATATATAAAATCGGGATTAAATTTTGATTGGAGTGCAAAAGACGATCGTATTTTGAATTTAGAAGTAGGTGGTGTTATCGATCAGTTTTTTAAACCGGTTCAAATTATGGCCGACTTTCAGAATTTAGAGAATAAATCTACTTTCATCTCTTTATATGCAACATTCACATTCGGTAAAAAATACTAGTTTTGTAAAATGATTGATTTACCAATTATAACGGAAGAAAAGAAAGAAAGAAAACCAGAATGGTTACGTGTAAAATTACCTGTAGGTAAAGAATATGCACATGTAAGAAGTTTGGTTGATAAACATAAATTGCATACCATTTGCGAAAGCGGCAATTGCCCAAACATGGGCGAATGTTGGGGAGCAGGTACGGCAACGTTTATGATTTTAGGAAACATTTGCACACGCTCTTGTTCTTTTTGTGCCGTAGCTACTGGCCGACCATTGGCAGTTGACTTAGAGGAGCCAGAAAGAGTGGCAACCTCGGTACAGTTAATGAATGTTAAACATTGTGTAATTACTTCGGTAGATAGAGATGATTTAAAAGATGGAGGTTCTATTATTTGGGCTGAAACCATTAGAGCCATTCGCGAAAAATCACCTGAAACCACTTTAGAAACCTTATTACCCGATTTTAAAGGGCAATGGGATAATTTAGCTCGAGTGTTAGAAGAAGCACCAGAAGTAGTTTCTCATAATTTAGAAACCGTAAGAAGGTTAACAAAAGAAGTAAGAATACAAGCAAAATACGATAGAAGCTTAGAGTGTTTAAAACATATATCGGCAGCAGGGTTGCGTACAAAGTCGGGCATTATGTTGGGCTTAGGCGAAACAGAAGAGGAAGTATTAGAATCTATGGACGATTTGTTAAACAATGGAGTACATATATTAACGCTTGGCCAATATTTACAACCTACCAGAAAGCATCACAGTGTAATAGAATATATACACCCCGACCAATTTGCAAAATACAAGGAAATAGGAATGCAAAAAGGATTTAGGGTTGTAGAGAGTGGACCAATGGTGCGTTCATCATACCATGCAGAAAAACATTTATTCGAATTTTAATCGCACACATTGACACCTAGAACAAGTAGTAAAATTTCGGAAGAAGAATTGGTCTATCTTTTAAAAATAAAAGATACGGCAGGTTTAGAATATTTGTACGATCATTATTCGAAAGCCTTGTACAACATTATTTATCAGGTATTACAGAACGAAGAATATACGGAAGATGTCTTGCAAGAAACATACATCAAAATATGGAATTCTTTCGACATGTTCGACACTACAAAAGGTCGTTTATATACTTGGATGAGCAATATTGCACGTAACATGGCAATAGATAAAGTACGTTCAAAAGAATTTAGAAACCAGAACCAAAACCAAGACATCGAAAATCACGTAAGTGGGATAGATGTTCGAATGAGCAACAAGTTAAACCCCGATACTTTAGGAGTAAAAAGTTTGGTCGATAACTTGAGGCCCGAACAAAAAAGATTAATAGAGTTGATCTATTTCAACGGATTTACACATGCCGAAGTAGCAGAGCATTTAGATATGCCACTAGGTACTGTAAAAACAAGAGTTAGAGCAGCAATTATAGAACTAAGAAAATATTTTAATTAAGTGGATATACAAGCATACATAGCAACCGGAGTATTGGAACTATACGTTTCGGGGGCATTATCCGATCAGGAGATGCGCGAAGTGGAGCACATGGCTCAACTATATCCAGAAGTAAAACAAGAACTGGATGAAATTGAAGCTAGTTTTTTTGCCTTGGCAAATGAGTTACATACTGGTCCGCGTGCTTCCTTAAAAGATGAATTGTTAAAGAATGTGAAGTTGCAAAGTGTAGGACAAAAAATTCTACCAAAAGAAGAAGTAATTGCAACGAGTAAGATTGAAGTTAAGGAGCAAGAAGAAGCAAAAGTTATACAATTGGCTAAACCAGAAAAAGCAAATTATAAGTTTGCATTTGCTGCGTCGCTAGCATTACTAATTGCCAGTGTAGCAGGTTTAGGAATTACTTGGAACAATTGGTCGCAAGCAAAAGATGAATTATCGAATCTTAAAGTTCGACTAGAAGAAACAACTACTCAATACGCTTCATTAAATACAAGTTTTGAAGAAAATAAAAAAGTGATGGAAAGCCTAAGAAGCCCAATGGTAATGAAGTTGCCATTAGCAGGTCAAGCTATTTCGCCACAATCGCAAGCCATGGTACATTGGGATAAAGCAAGTAAAAAAGTAATAGTAGACCCTATGAACTTGCCAGCAACCGATGATATGCACGATTACCAATTATGGGCAATTGTAGATGGCAAACCTGTAGATTTAGGAGTGTTCAGCCCTGGGAATAACGATATGAATATGTTTGAAATGAAATCGGTGGAAACTCCACAAGCTTTTGCGATAACGTTAGAACGCAAAGGTGGTAGTGTAAACCCAACGATGGAGCAAATGTATGTGATGGGGAAAATTTAATGAGGTATGAGGTGTGAGGTGTGAGATATGAGGTATGAGGTATGAAATGAGTGCAAAAATGTTACACTTATAAATATAAGATCTTTTTAAATTTGTATAAAGGATGCAAATTTAATATCCATGAAAAAGATACTTTTGATTGTAGCTGTAATGAGCTACCTATCTTGTAGTACACAAAAACTAGAAGCCGATCAATTAATAGAACAAAATCAATTCCTTATTGGTACTTGGAAAGGTGAAGGTAAATTTCTAGATGTAGCTCTAGATACTGCATTAGGCACCGTTCCTATTCGATTGGAAATAAAAGAAGATAAAAGCATTCTTGCAAGTATCGGTGAAGCAAGCATCGAAGACATTCAGATTAGTAAAGCAAAATACGGTTTCGAAATAAAGGGCGTATTAAATACAGCAGTAAAAAAAGGAAAAGAGGAAAATAAAAAACACCTGATTCTTTTATTTCTGGTTCCTACTGATGCCGACAGTTCCCTTAATTATGTATCAGCGAATTTTCATTTGAAAAGTAATTTTAGCTTCGATGTTACCATGCGCGTTGGTGGAGTGAAGCTTCAAAAAGAGTCTAATCCATAAATAACATCAAGGAGTTAATTCGTTTTCTTTTTTACACCATGCTATCATTAATGGATATAAATCAGCAATAGTTTCTGTGCTAGATTTTTTAGCGTATTGCTGTTTTAATTCTGCATAAAATTTTTCAAACTTTATAAAACTTCTATGCTTAATCATCGCATTAATTTTTAAATTTTCAATAGTCGAATGATCGTTTATATTTGAGTGTTCGAGTATGTATAATAAATAAACAGCATGCGTCATGTATTCATTAAACACTTTGTACCCGTTTTTATAAGAACTACTAAAACCTCCATCGGCCCAAAATCTCCTATACTTCCCTCCCATTATTACCTTTAATGCCGATTTGTACAAATCACTTACAGGGTTTACATAATTGTGATCAATTTCGGTCATTACTACACCAGTATATAATGCAAAATTAACTGAAGCTTTACGGTTTTTATTGGGATAAAAATTGGAAACATACATGATGCATTTATTCAATTTACCTTCTGTAAATCTTGTTGTAAAATGTGTTCCACCCATTAATGGACTAATTACAATGTAATACGAATCGTACTTTTTAGGGAAATTTTTCTCTAACCAGATTTGTTGATTATTTACATCTGCTATTAATTGTACCTCCTTTAACATAGAGGCATAGTATTCTTTATGTTGATTGTAGAACTCTGTAAACTTTGTAATCTTGGCGAATTCATTCAACTCTTTTCTACTTTCCGAACTCAAACTATATGCAATTCGATTTTTCAGTGGTAAAATTGCATTCCTTTCTATGGTATGGTTGATGTATGCAGAATTGTAGGCTAACTGTAGATTAGAAATATAATTGTTGGCATTTTCATTCAGAGATTTGTTTAGTTTAGTAATTAATGAGTGGTTTTTATAGGGACCAAAATAGCTCATCACTTCTTTATAATATTCAGTTTCATTTTCAATTACTTCTTTGTAAACGTTGTATCCATTGGCTATTATGTTTGTGTCGCTTAATGCCATGGCAATGTGCATTAGTTCATATACCATTGGTACTTCATAGGTAATCTTACCATCATTTATACGTACAGATGGATCTTGAATATCTTGGGCGAAACTCTTGCAAGAGGTAATGCCAAAAACTAGAATTAAAATAGAAAGTAAAGGATGGAATAATAAAGAGGGTGAATATTTATTTTTCGGCATGTTTATGTTTTCTTAATGTTAATGTAAGAAAAAGTGCCGAGCATACAAAACCCATTCTGTTGAAATAGGAGTTATTCAACAGAATGGGCTTGTAAATATTTATTTTAAAACCTTATAAATAAAATTAAACCTTATGTGCAGCAGCTGCATCCCTCAACGATTTAATTCTATCGTGGTCGGCAATTAACAAAGTATGTTGCGATTTCAGCATGTTCTTTTGTTCTGCACTAAGTTTTTCAGCATTATGTTCTAGTGCTTTTTGATAAGTATTTTTTGCAACATCTTCGCCATATTCACAAGAATCAAGTACTACCTTACGGTTTTTACCTGTAAGTGCCGACTTTACATCCATCCATACTCTGAAAAATTTACCTGAAACCAAGGTTCCTTCTGCAGGTTTTCCACCCAACTTAGAAACTTCGGCCACTAACTCAATATTAGCCTTTTTACTTGTTCCTGCTAATTCCGAGAACAGCGATTTTAAATCATGTTCTTCTGTTTCTTTACTAGCTGTTTCGTAACCTTCAATTCTATCGTGGTTAATAGTAATAAGTGTGTTTAACACTTCAATTTGTGTTTCTTTTTCCATTTTATTAATTAATAATTGATGATAGAAACCTGCCTGCATGTTATTGCATTTTAACAGAATTTCAATACTGTAAATGTGGGTTTATGCGAGCCACATAGCATTACACAAGTATTAAATAATGTTGTATCATTCACACATTTAATCTAAGTAGTTTGTTATAAAAAATATTATAAATCAAATTAGTTATCTTTACCTTACCCATGAGTTCAATTACTACCATTACTTTTTTTAGATTCCCTAGATTCATTTCTAAAATTTGGGCATTCGGACAAATGCAATTTGCTCACAGCTCCATAGGTAAAACAACAGGACTTAAATTTTACAAGTTAATGGGCAGTGGTCGAGAACTTGGCTTTAGTCCTTTACCAGATTGGGGTGTGTATGCACTGCTAGCTGTTTGGGAAAATGAAGAGGCTGCGAATACTTTTTTCAAGCATTCAGAAATTTATCATCGTTACAAAAAAATGTCGGTGGAACAATGGACCGTTTTTATGAAACCCATGCAAACGAAAGGTCTATGGTCTGGAGGCAATCCATTTACTTCTTCAACAGAATTGAATGCGCATAATCCTTTAATAGCAGTAATTACTAGAGCAACTATTCGTACAAATAAATTAATAAAATTTTGGCGTTATGTGCCTACTTCACAAAAGCCTATACAACGGGGTTGCGAAGGGCTCATTTATACAAAAGGTGTTGGCGAAGCACCATTAGTACAAATGGCCACTTTTAGCATTTGGGAAAATACAGAAGCACTTAAAAAATTTGCATACAACAGTCCGGAACATCAACAAGCCATAAAAAAAACCCATCAACACAATTGGTATAAAGAAGAAATGTTTGCACGCTTTCAACCCTACCAATCTATTGGTAATTGGGGCGGCTCAGATCTTTTATCAAACTATTTAAAAAAATAAATTATAAAATTGGTTTTGCAATTACGGTCATAAAGCCCATCGAAAAATATTTTTGTAATTTATACAACGGAGCATTTAACAGCATGCCTGCTACAAAGCCTACAAATCTGGGTTCCATAGGATCACTCCAGTTGATGCCTTTTTGTTCCATACGGCTCATCCAATGCAGCGTGTAGGGGTCTAAAGTACCGTAAGTAAGAATCTGCTCCACTTGCCATCCACTATTTTTTAACATTAGCTCCATATTGTTGGGCGAGTACAAAGCGGTATGCCTTGGAGTGTGGTAACCCGACCAGTGTTTCCCGAATTTACGGCGAGTATAACTATCAAAATTTGGCACCTCCACTATTAATTTTGTTTGTGGATGTGTAAGGGCTAATAATTGTGTTAAATGTTTTTGAGGATTATAATCATGTTCTAAGTAATGCCACATGGTAATTACATCCATCGGTACTTCGTTTTTTAAATCAGAAATTTCACCCGTTCTTAAGTCGATGTCTTTATAAGCATCTCTATCATTTTTCCAACCTTCCTCACTAAAATCTAAGCCAATGAGTTGAGCATTTACATGGTTTCGAATGGCTGCTAAAAAAGTGGGCTTACCGCAACCAACATCAAGCACTCTGCTTTTGGCAGTAAGGTTATGATGTTTTAAAATTCGTTTTACCCTTGCCTCGTCTATATTTTGTTGATCTTTTTTTACAAAGGCTGCGTATTTCCCCCAAGCCTCTTCTACCCTATACGGTAAATATGCAGATGTATAATATTGTCCTAATTCTTTTTCATGTACGCGAGGGTTTAAAAAAACCAATCCACAATCGTCACATTTATCAAACTTAAAAGTAAGTGTTGTATCATCGTGCATCATTGCCTTGGTATGCTCAAAAGCATTAATGTCTTCGGAGTTACAGGCTAGGCATTGCGTTAAGTATTCCATTAATATTACTTCTTCAAATTCTTTTCATAAATCCCTACCCAATCTTTCACTGTCATTTTTTGCATGAGTTCTCCAATTAAATCATAAGGTATTTGATCGAATTTTTTAAAGCGAATACAACTTTTACCCATGTCTAATTTTTGTTTGCTGTGTTTTGGATATTCTGCAACAAACCATTCTAATATTTTAGGGTCGGAATAAATTCCCATATGGTAAAAGTTAATAGAGTTCTTTTGTGAAGCAAGCGCTGCAAAAGGAAGTGGCTCTATAGGTTTACAATGATAGCCAGCAGGATAAATAGAGTGTGGCACCACATAACCCAAGCCACCATAACTTATGGCCGCCTCGAAGCCCTTGGGCATGTTTTTTACAATGGTATTATGAAGTTTGTTAAAAGCCTCTATCCTATCCTCAGGTACATTTGCAAGAATCTCTTCTACTGTGGTTCCATTTGCTCTCATATTTGGTTATTGGGTTATTAGGTTATTAAGTTAATTAGAAATTGACAATTTAGTATTTAGATTTTAGAATTTAGAATTTAGAATTTAGAATTTCCGAAATTTATTCCCAAACTCCGTTTCCTTCTGTAAGGATTATTGGAACTCCATCCGTAATCACTATGGTATGCTCGTGTTGTGCCATAAAGCCTCCTTTATTTCCGACCATTGTCCAACCATCATTAAGTTCAACTGTTTGCGTTGAATTTGTTGCAATAAATGTTTCGATGGCTACTACCGAATTCTTTTTAAATCTACGTTGATCTAATTTATTTCTATAGTTCAATAATTCATCGGGTTCTTCGTGCAAACTTCTGCCGATACCATGTCCACCAAGGTTCTTTATTACTTTGTAACCTCTCTTTTTTGCTTCCGATTCCATTAACAAACCAATGTCGGCAATTTTCACTCCCCCTTTTATACTATAAATTGCTTTTTTCAAAATCTCTTTAGATGCATCTACTAATTGTTGATGATTGTTTTTATCTTCTCCTAGCACAAAGGAATTTCCATTATCCGACCAAAATCCATTGAGCTCCGCAGATACATCAATATTAATTAGATCGCCTTCTTGTAGAATTCTTTTAACTGATGGAATGCCATGGCAAAATTCATTGTTTACACTAATGCAGGTATAACCAGGAAAATTGTAAGTTTTAAATGGAGCCGAATTTGCACCTAAATTGTTTAGAATGGCAGCACCATAATCATCAAGCTCCTTTGTAGTTATTCCCACCCTAGCATGTTTAGTCATTTCTTTCAAGGTGAAAGCAACGGCTTCACTTATTTTTTTCATTCCTTGTAATTCGGATTCGTTGGTTATTGACATATGGTATTAAGAATTAAGTATTAAGAATTAAGTATTAAGTATTAAGAATAAGTCACTGGCTTGCTAAGAATTTAGATTTTAGAATTTAGATTTTAGTAATTAGACCTTAGTATTTATTTTGTTTTTATTGGAATCCATATTTCCACTGTTTTGTTTTCTACCAAACTCATTAGAATGCTTTTGCCCATTAATTTTTTTTCTGATAGTATTTCAATTCTGGGTTCCATTATAATTATTTATACTGAAAATAATTCTTTTGTAAAATTAACTACTCTTTCTTCATTTTTTCCTAGTTCTACAAAATATTTTTGTTGCCAAAGTTGAGTATTTGCGGCTTGTTTGTTTTGTACTTCGTCCCATGGAGGGTAAACTCTGATGCCTCGTTTACCTTGTTTACGGTTTTTACTGATAATACCATTTTCTGTTAATACTTGCTTCGGAAATATAAACTGACCAAGCTGTTCATCCTTTATACATGTAATTACAATAAAATCGAAATGGTCTTCATAATTAAAGGGTTCTGTAATTCCGTTTTCATTTCTTTTCCAAATGGTAACAAATTGCCCGGTTTTAGTTGGGGTAATTTTGGAAGCCCTGTAAATTATTTTTAAATTATTGAGCTCGAAGCTGCAAGCACTGTATTCTTTACTTTCTGTGTTTAAAAATAAGTTAGCAATTGTGAATTTACATTTATCGTACAGCTTTTCTTTTACTAAGCTTAGATCTGGGTAAAACTCACTTTTGCTTAACATCGTTATATTATTTTTAATACCGCTAACTAATTAATCAGCGCTTTTTCCTTTATAACGCAAATTACCCATTATTCTCTAAATTGAAATTTTTAAAATAAGTATTTGTTAGAATATTTGCTGATGATTTCGATATGAAACGAAGAACTATTGTAACCTCCAATGATTATTATCTAAATCGTCGAAGCCAATAATTCCTAGGCCATCAGTGTAATAAATAACATTTACTTTTCTTTGTTCGGAGAAAGGTTCATTATCTTTAGATATTATTTTTAATACATTATTATACCATTTTCCATTAAAATAAATGGTGACTTTTTGTATTGAAGGGTCTGATAATGGGATGTAAAACTGTGGGCTATTAAAACCATCTTTTTGATTCCAATAAGGAAAGTTATAGATTTGACTATACAAAACAGATTCAAATTTTTTAGTTAAATCTGTTTTTGCTAGTTCTTCATCTTTGGGCCATTTTGTAAATTTAAGTGAATATGTATTGCTCGAGTCATCAGTGTATTCAATATCAAGTATATCATAATAAAAATATTCTTTAGCATATGGCTCAAAAAAGCCCATTCCTTCCGCATATAATTTCTTCTGGTCTAAATAATAGTTGCTTATGGTAAACCTAATGCTGGCTCCCTTTTCATTTTTATATATTAATGATGAACCCACAGGTAGATTTGGAATTCTTGCCCAGTCAGCATCCTCCATATTATAATATGCTTTTTCTTTAGGTTCTTCTTGCTTTTCGCAGGCTGTTAGAACCGCTAATAAAACAATTAAAAATAATTTATTCTTCATGATCATTTTTTTATGCAAGACATAATTAAAGATAACAAAATTAAAGAGAAATTAAGAAATAATTGATTATTTACATGAATAAAATTTGACTTAAAAAATTTCGTAAAACAGATTCACATTTATTAAGGCTTCTTTTGCAACATTGTGTTTAAATTCTTCTCAAATGTTTCGCGTAAAGGATCCTTATTTTCAATTGCAATTTTCACTGCCTTTTGTTGGGTAATAATAGCTTCCATTAATTTATCATTTTTATCGAGAATAAAAGCATAACTATCGAATACATTGCCTGTATTAGGATATAATTCGGTATTCAATTTCAACACATATTCTGCAAATGTTAAATTATCATTTATATAAAAAACATAGCCTAGTCCATTCAAATAACCCGCTCCTTCCCCACTCAATTCTATGGCTTTATTATAATAAATGTTTGCACTATCTCCTAAGTTTTCGAACAACATTATTTTTGCATATTCTGAATAAATGCTCGACGAATTATTGAATAAATTTCTTGAATAATGTAAGAGTAATTTTGCATCTGCATACTTATTATTACTAATTAATTCCTGACAAAGTGTAATCATTTCTTCTTCAGAAATGTAATAATTTTGTTGTTCTTTATTTTTTCGATCTTCAAAATTCTCGATAGCTGAATTAGCATTTAATGAATTTACTTCGCAACCTAGTTTTTGCACCAATGAAATCAACACAGGATTTCTATAAGGCTCAGCATTTAATGTCCTCAACAAGGAAATACCTTTTAAATCTACTGCAGAATAATCAAAATTATCTGTCATGGAAAGTACTTGTTTATTTTCGGGCACACGTAAAAAAATAGATCTAGAGCCTCTACTTCTACCTTTGTGCCATATGATCTGAGCTTTAGTGGTATCCATCGATATGAACCATCCTAAACCATAATAAGAAGGAATTACAGCATTCAAGTCTTTTGCTTTTTCACCATTTTCTAAATTAAATGGAGTATAAGCCATTGTTTGCATTTCTAATGATAGAATTTTATTGTTTCGGAGTGCTAAATCGAATTTTGCAAGATCCCCCACACAAGAATATACATTTTCCGATCCCATGGTATAGGATTTATTCTGTTGAATAAAACTAATGGAATCTACTGGACTTACTTCGCAATCCGAAATTGATTTAAATTCATGGGGTACTAATAAATCTCTTTTATAAACCCCTTTGGGTAAATTATCTAAAACATTTTGAGTGTAGGGTATAAAGCTGCGTTGCATATCAGCAGGTTCGAATACATATTTTTCCATATAATCAGGAAAATTCATTTTTGAAACTCGTTCCACTATTATAGATAATAGTTCATAGCCAATATTTGAATAAATCCATTCGGTGCCAGGCTTTGCAAATAATTCCGGTTTGTATTTTTTTAATATCGGGAGGATGCTATCATTGTTAATGATATTCTCCTGATCCAAATCTTCGATTTGTCCAAAATTTTGTCTTAAGCCGGCAGTATGCGAAAGTAAATGCTTTACAAAAATATTATTGTAAGGAAATTCTGGCAAATAGCTTCGTACATTTGCATTGATGTCTAACAATCCTCGCTGATGTAATTGCAGTATAGCCACTGCAGTAAAAGGTTTAGAGATGGAACCCACATTAAATACTTGATTGTGTTTAATGTTTTCTTTTGAAACAAACTCACGATACCCATTTGTTTTTGTATAAAAAGCTTTATTATTTATACTGATATAAACATCACCATTAAAACAATTATTCTTCTGAAATAAATTAAATAACGAATCCATAGATTTTAGTGTTGCTGTTTGCGCTAAAATCTCGTTTGAACTTAACTGTATTAACACGAAGTATAAAACCCTAAACCACTTCATCTCTATATAATTTTAATTAAATCCTCAATATACCCCGCCCTTCTATTCCGCTACGCTACATTCGGGGCAAGCAATTCACAATTCACTTAAGAATTTCTCCATCATCGGTACCACCAAATAACTCTCCTTAAAATTATTTCCAACTGTTGTAACCTCTCCAATGTATTCTCCATGACCACCAGGAATAATAGCCAATTCGGAATTTGCTAATTGTCTATGCAGTTCCAAAGCATGTTCAGGACTAATTACATCTTTATCGCCAATAATTATTAAGCTTGGTATATCTATGGCAACAAGTTGTTCATTGGGGATGTCTTTAAAATTAACCATGCGTTTAGCATCTCTATCGTGCATTGTTTGTAAGCCATTGGGGTTGGATGCTACTTTAATGTAATCATCTTTCAATTGTTGAGGCATGTGGTCTAGGGTGGCAATCGACATAAAATCCCAGAAACCATTGGGCACACCATTTCGTTTGGCAAGTGGCGATGCTAAAATCATTTTGTTAATTAGTTGTGGGTGACGAATGGCCAATTGAATGGTTGTAGTTGCACCGTTGCTGAAGCCTAAAAAATCTGCTTTTTCAATGTTCAAATTCTCCAACAATTTCGCTACATCATCTGCATCTTGTTCAAAAGAAGAATCCTGGTTTCTATCATTGGTTCGTCCGTGTGCTTGCAATTCCATAGCAATAAGCATTCTGTTTTTTGCGAGTAATGGAATTATTCTTTCGAAGCTCGATTGTATGGTTGAACCACCACCGTGAATTAAAATTAATGGTTTACCTTCTCCATAAATCTCATAATACATTTTCAGGCCGTTTACTTCGGAGTAGCCATTTTGAAAAGTAATATTGTTGATGGGAATGTTAGTCATATAGTTAATTTTAATTAAATAGCTAATTTACTTAATTCAATAATAAATCAATTTAAAATAATATTTCTTAATCTCCAACAGATATACCAATTAGAAAATTTTAAGCCTCTTACTCTCTAATAAATACAATACTGCCAAAGACTTTTGATTTCCCCAGTGCTCTGCAATGCCGAACATTTGAGCCTTTAGTTTGGAGATAGGATTTAACCCGTATAATTTTTGCATAATTTCCTTTAGATGAAAATCGTCGTACGGAAATACATCGGGACGCTGCAAAGTATATAGTAAAATCATATCTATTGTCCACTTACCAATTCCTTTAATTGATGATAACTCTGTTATCACTTCCTCGTTTGTTAACTTAAGAAAATTGCGTGTATTAGATTTCCAATACTCCACAAACAAGATCATTGTTTCTGCCTTAGCCTGCGACAATTTGAGATGTGGTAAAGAATGTTTTTCTAATAAATTAAAATTATCAAGACTTAGCTTACTAATCCCTGCTCGTTCCAAGGCTTTCGCAAAAATTTTCTTGGAACTACGATAATGAATTTGTTGTTCCAAAATACAACTCATTAAATCATGAAATACATCTTCACTAGAAATTATTATTGGTTTAGTTATTTGAAGTATAATCTTTCCGAGTATTGGATCAGATTGGACTAATATGTTTTCAGGTTGAGAATTCATTTTTATATTTTAAAAGTTATAGCCAATCTATTCTTCAGTCATATGATTTATGATGTATTAATTTATAAACGGGACTTTTGTTTCCTAACTATATACAAGTCGTAAATGCTTAATACACCTAAAAATATTAAACACACCCAATAACCCCATAGTTTTTCTACAAGTCCATCAGATGGAGGTTCTGCAAAGTATACTAAAATGAATGATAAAATATTGAGAAATACAATTGATTTTCTGGCATCCTTATCTAAATATTTAACAATTAAATTAATTAATAATAACAAAAATGATATAGAAACAAAGTAGAATCGTACATATATAAATTCAGAACATACTTCTCCGATTCCAGTATAGTAGTCGGTTTTTGGATATAATAGCTTCTTTAAAATACTTTCGTCAGCGGGTGCATTTACTACAGTGTTTTCTGATTCGTTACTATCAATGGTTGGAGATTCACTTATAGTGGTATCTAGTAAAGAATTAGAGAGGCTGTCTATTATAATAATTGAATCAGATAATAATAGGGCTTCTTCTTTTTCCATTTTTTCTTTTGCAGAACTACAACCCGAATAATGAAAAAACGGAAGAAAAAAACAAAGCAATGTAGCCCAGTGTATTATTAATGATTTTTTATAAAGAGTTTTCATTTTTTAAAATTTGATGGTTGCTTTTTGCCATTTGCTTAGTAAATAAAAATTATAAAATAAAAGAGCTACTGTAATTATAGGCGCCAAAAACATCAACAAAAATATTCCAATACAAGGGTTACACATGTCACTTGGAAGTATTTTTTCTAAGCCAAAGCAAATTCCTAATACAATAATAAAATAAAAAATCGTATTAAAAAGATTCTTAATCTTAGCAGAAATTTTCATTTTGGAAATTACTGTTTTTAAATGTTGATATTCAAATATAAGAAGATATCATTGAAATATTTCTATGGCAAATCCTCCCAATTAATTTTTAAATTATTTAATAATGATTGTAAATAATCCCTATTCGGACTTATTAAAGTGCCATAATCTGTTGCAGATGGAATGTCAACTTCAAATAAATAATCACACTCTTTCTCTAATATTTCATATCGTTTGTTCCCTTTTACTTTATTCAGGTCGAGGTAATAGGGTGGAATATTGTTCATTTGAATAAGTTCAATTCCACCTTTCCAGTCAGCCATTAATTTTCTAAACTCGTCTGTCGTTAAAATAAAATCAAACATCAATGACCTTGCTAATGTTTTTATGTTTACTGAATTATCATTAATTGGCAACTTAAATTCCTCCCAGTCAAAACCCTTTCCTGTCGTATGGTTATGAACCCAAATGTAATTGTAGTTGTCTTTTATTAGAAAGGGTAAAATATTTGTTGTGGCAAAGTTCAGTATAATACGATACCGTCCTGGGGCAGTTTCTCTAATGCAATTTATGTTGTCGAGAAAGTTTGTTTTCTTCATCGTGTATTCGTTGTGAAATATTATAACCTTTCTTTGCTAAGTCGCCAGCAGAATTAGGATACAAATATTTTTATAAGTCTAATAATTTAAACACATTTATCTAGAGAATTTATAAGGCCTAAGTACTGCAGCCCAGCTGTGGTTTAGCTGATGTTGGTGTCCGTATATTAATTAACTTTCATTCTTGTGTCAATAGTATCTATATTAGAATACTCGAAAATTTTTTTTGAATCAAATTTATACTTCGATAAAGTATATTCATAACACAGAGAGTCTTGAAATTGAATTGCTAATGAATCATTTAAATACTCACTACCGCCAGAAATAGTATACAAAGTGAATTTATTATTAAACCAAATTAAACTATCTATATTATAATAGTCACCGTCACCCTCGTATTTTGCTAAATTATTTACTGAAAGAATTTCTTTTGATATTTTATCTACAATCAAATAATAAAGTAAAGAATAACCTGATTCATTATCACTTAAAATTGAAAACATTATTTTATCTCCTAGATCTCTATGATCAAAAAAATACCAAAATGGTTGATAATCCCAACGCAATTTCATTGTGTCTTGATCATTAATTGTTAGTCCTTCAAGAAATCTATTAAAGAATAATGAATCGATTTTATATAACTTTTCTATGTCTATCTCATGAACTTTTACTATATCTAAAGGCCTTTTTGTAATTCCAATAATACTATCAATAGGAAACTCTGCTTGACTTTCTATTCTCTTTTGAGTTTTAGAAGTACAAGAAATCATATATAAGATAATACTTAAAATTATGTATTTCATTGGGCTACAATATGGCTTCTAACATTCGTGGGCTTGGCTGTAATAGAAATTAAGATACAAATATTTTTACGGACCTTATAATTTAAACACATTTATCAATAAAAAATATAAGTTCTAAGCACTATAGCCCACCTGTAACTTAGCTAGTGTTATTGATTGTAATGATACTTTAAATTCCTTTTTTTTCTTTCCAAGTTTTATATTCCTTATCAGTTTGTGTTAAATAGAATTCAATTATAGTTCCAATAAACATAAAAGATAAAATCCAAGTAAATATAAATGAAAAAATTCTTAATAAGCTATTTTCCAAAACTGCTTTTATGAATAAAATATCGTTTATTTTCAAAAAAATAGCAATACAAATCCCAATTGATATAACAAAATGGATCATAAAAAATCTATGAGATTTTCCTTTGTAAAACTGCCCTTCGTATTTTTCAAGATTGCAAAATAAGTATGGAAAAATTTTCCTTAAAAAGTAAGCTAAAAAAAATGCTATTATAACAAATATTCCAATAATTAATTTTGCAGGATCTTCCATCTATTTATTTATGGGTTTATATAAACGATATATTTATTACAGCCAACGTTTTCGGGCTTTGCGTTCGGGCGGGTTTCGGAGGACAAAACTGTCAACCTGCACTGAACTTGAATGGAAGCACAAAGCCCTATGTTTGCATTTCACCCAGCCTAACGCAAAACCCGTTTTATAGGCTGCACTTTTTCTATTGTTATTCACCCGTGTCAAATTTTTCTCTTTTTACTGGCGATTCGTCCTTCTTTATAAGTTTAATGTTGTCTTTGTCAAGTTGGAAATGGTCGGTCTCTGTCCAGCTCCAACTTTCACCCATTCTCATATTTATACCGTTAGCACCAAACTCTATCGAAATTTTGTTGTCTTTTACTTTCAAGTTAATGTAGTCAAATGTATTTTGGCTAGTAGCAGTATATGGAATAGTCGGACAATTCTCTAACTCTTTAAGCGTTCTGTTATCATTTTTAAACCATTGTCTTAAAAACCCTAAATGTTTGTCGGAACACTGATAACCCAAGTTTAATGCTATTAAAGTTTTACACTTTAAATTGCTAAAGTCGTCTTTTGCTTCACCGTCCCAATTACATTCACTTCCAATAAAAGTAACTACAAAACCTAGTGCTGCTCTTTCAGGTTCAGTGAGTGTCTTGCACAACTCAACATTTATAACTATTGTGCTTAATGTGTCTTTTAACTCTTGGTCGTATATGTCTTCACGCCACAAAAAATTAACTGACTTGTCGGTTAGCGTAAAGGGCTGCGAAGTTTTAGCTTCATTTGTATTAGTTACAGAGTCAAGATTTACAGATTCGTTTTTATCCGAGTTGTTGTTTGTCTGTCCACAAGAAGCAAGAAAAATTAATGTCACTATATATAAATATTTCGTCATCGTTATCGTCTTTTAGGGTTGCTTATATTGGTTGGCAGCCTTGCGATGTGTTGGTTTAGAAAGTACTCCACTATCTGCTACCACAAATATATATTAAATGCTCCACAGGTTTTGGAAAGGGCCAACAAAAAGTTTACATCGCTGAAAAATGCGTTTGCAGCTTGCACAAACCTCAGCATATTGCAAGGGTGCTGTTAACCGTAGGTAAACTTTCTCCATGTTCTAGTTTCTAACAATTGTATTAACGTTTCCCGGAAGTCATTAAATTCATTACTAGGTGTCACATTATAATATTCAATTTTCTTGTCAAACGAGTTTATTATGGTATTCTGTTTATGCAGTTCTAGTGAATAATAGATTCCTGAAAAGTGGTCGTCTACTTCTGAAAATTTCGAATTTATTTGAAGTTTCTGAATTGATTTTAGAAAGTCGTTTAATTCATCTTTGTTATTAATTGTCGTTGCGTATTGTCTTTGTTTTTTAGATTGATTTACAAACCAATTGTCGGTCTTACATATAATTATTCCATTTGTAAATATTTCAAATTCTAGGTCTATTTTTCCGTCATAATAAATTTTGTAATTGAGTAACAAAGAGTCTTTTTTTACTTTAACAATTTTCGAATCTATAATATTTATTTCTTCTGCAAATTTATATTCCGGTTGCAGATATTGATATGGAAATAAAAGTCCAAAGATTACTAGTATAAAAATTGTCAAACAAGTATAAAGGAATATTTTAACGAATTTTTTCATGGTTTTGATTGTCAGTCTACATTTTTATTTACTTATGGCTAACGGTTGGCAGATTTGCGAAGGGCGGGACTTATACTGCAATATTGCGCCTAACGTTTGGCAGCAACAAGAAGTTGGCGATTTCGGAGACGAAAACTGTCTGCCTCCACTGAACTTGATACGAAGCGCAATGCTTCATTTAAGTACTGAACCGCCAATTTCTTGTAGGTGCTGTTACAGGCTGGCGTTCTCATAAGGTAAAGCAGTTTTTTTTCATTATTTCAAAATGCCTTTTATCGGAATATTCTACTATTCCTAAAAGAGTTTTAATTGCTTCATTGCATTCACTTTTGTCGGTATGTTCAATGGAACTCATAGGTTCAAAATTGTGAGAGTATTCGTTTATCAGTTTGTAAACTTTTCCTAAATCTGTCAATGAAATATTTGCTCCATTAGAGTTCGCTTCACTTAATAAAGTTTCCATTTTTTGTCTTGGATTACTTGAGTTAGGGATTTTAAAATCTGCGTAAATTTCAAAGAATCTTCTTGAAATATTTCCAATTGTATACAAATCACCATATTCGGGGTTTGTCGAAAGAAACTGGTTTATATTGTTGAACAAAAAGTGATATTCAGATTTAAATCTTTTCAGTGTTTGGTCTAACAACTTTAATTTAGACTTTCTCTTTTCTTTTTCATAAAAGCTTTCTACCATATAAAATTCGCTTGGAACAGCCTTTAATTCCTTTCCTTTCTTTTCCAATTCGATATTTTCCTCTTGAACATTATTGTTCTTTTGTATAAACCATTCTTTAATTAAATTAAAAAAATGAAAGTTATGAGTTGAAATGAAAAGTTGCTTCGCACCCTGAAAGTGCTCTTTGATTAAGGAAAAGCTATGATATACAAAATTGCTATCTAGGCTCGAAATTGGGTCATCAATGAAAATTACACTGTTACTTACTTTAAAATCCATTTCCTCAGCTTTTACAATAAAGTAGGAAAAAGCAATTGCTGTTTTTTCTCCCTCACTAAGATTTGATGCTGGAATACCATCTCTATAAATCAAGTAACCTTTTTTCGATTCATCTAAACCTAATGATATTTCATCTTTTCCAAAATATGACTTTAAGTGAGTATTAATTTTACTTAAAGCACTTCCTATTTGAGAAGTTTCCTTTTCTATTTTATCTATTTCTTTTTCGTTTACCGACAAATCTTGTGAACTTGATTGTTCTGTTTGAAGAGAGGATAGATATTCATCCTCCATTTTTTTATAATCTTCTTCAACTATTGCTTTAGCAATTGTATGTAGTTCAAGTTTTTCTTTTGATGCTGCTACTTCATCATTATGTCCGATTACCTGCTGGTTGTGTTTGTCGATAACTTCATTTAAAAGTGAAATGTTTTCATTTATTTCTTTTTCAAAATCTCTCGGCTCTTCCAACATATCAATCAAATCTTTGTCAAAAGGATTTGTACTTTTTTGATTTAATAGTCCTTCCAAATCTGAACTTAACCAACTTGTGAAAGCATTTATTGAAGAATTTAGTTTTTCAGCTTTTAAAGAGTATTCCGCTTTCAGTTCTGGGTATATTTCAGAATTTTCAGATGGTATTTGAGAAAATTTCAGTCCTCTAGAAAGATTAATAAAGAATTCAATATCATTTTGTAAATCAATGTAGTCTTTGCTAAAATGTTTTGAAAATATATCAAACAATTGGTTAGATAAAGGGTTATTACAAAACAAACATTTACCATACTCGTCTTTCGATTTATGTATTTCAAAGCCTTTTTTTACCCAATTATTTAATTCTTCATCATTTTTTAGTTTTTCTATTGTTTCAGATATGACTTCTTTTGCTAGAAGGCTTTTTATATGTTTATAAATTTCATCTAACCCGCCAAAAAGTTGAATTTTTATTTCAATTTTTTTATAGTTAGATATTTCTTTTCCAACTTTACGCTTTACTTTTTCCTCATACTTAAGTTTAGAATCCTCATCAAGTGTTTGTGTTTTAATTTTCTCTATGCCGTGTTCATTTATTCTTAGCTCAACCTTTGTTCTATTATATGTTTTGTCAAACAAAATATTTGAAACCTCTCTACCAACACTTTGCAAAAATGAATTCTTAATTTTCTCCTTTGATTCTCTATTTTTTTTAGCTAAATCGAATTTAGCCTTTAGTTCCGTATTTTCTTTATTGAATTTTTCAAGCTTCTTTTTACTCTCTATATCTCCCTCACTTAAATAGACAATACCATTGCTTGATTTGTTAGGTTCAAATGATACGTTGTCATCAATAAAGTCTTGATTGAAAACACGGATCGCTAAATTTGAATTTTCAATTTCCTTTGATTTAATGAAAGTCTTGTCAAATAACGCAAGTTCAAATTCTCCATTTATTGGAAATTGTTTGAATAAATCTTGGTGAAATATAGATTTTTTTTCACAGCTTGAAAACACTCGAGACAATGTCGTTTTACCGCAACGATTCCAACCATAAATTAGGTTGAATCTTTTAAAATCAGATAGTTCTTTCCATTCCGAATTTTGGAATATACCAAAGTCGCTAAGTGATTTTATGTTTTTAATTAATGTCATTTGTCGGATTGTGTCGTTTTACGCTTGCCTGTAACTTGTTTATACCAGAAACTTATTTCTCATAGCCAACTTTATATTTCTTTCTTGGCGTAGTTTTTCGTTTCGATTATATACACCTAATAATAACCATTTTTCCATAAATCAACAAAACATTTGTTAAATTCCAAATCAACACCAGAATAAATGAATATCAATATAATTTTCAGAAAACTGTGATCGAATACTAAATATGTCGCTCCTACGGAGCTTAGGGGAATGCAAACCTGCAATATTTTGCTATTGATATGTCGCTCCTACGGAGCTTCGCGTTCGTGCTAATTGTAAATTTTTGCATTATAGATTTAACTCCTACGGAGTATAGAGGAAGATTTATGCAATTTGGCTGTTAAAGAGATTGAGCTCCTACAGAGCACCAGAAAATAATTACTAATTGCAAATGTTTATTGTTGAAAAGCCAATTCTAAACAGCACCTCCCTCGCTTTCATTTGCACATTTTCACATTTATGTATTTGCACATTAAATCCATTTGCAAATTTGCACATTTCCAAATTTGCACATTTCCTACATTTCTTTCTTCAAAAACCTCCCCGTATAACTCTTCTTATCTTTCGCCAATTCCTCCGGTGTTCCTGTAAAAATTATTTGTCCGCCGCCTGCGCCGCCCTCTGGGCCCATGTCTATTACATGGTCGGCTACTTTTATTACATCCATGTTATGCTCTATTACCAACACTGTATTGCCGCGGTTTACCAATTCATCTAATACACCAAGTAATATTCGGATGTCTTCGAAATGCAAGCCTGTGGTTGGTTCGTCTAAAATGTAAATGGTTTTACCTGTATCTTTTTTAGAAAGTTCGGTGGCTAATTTTACTCGCTGCGCTTCTCCGCCAGATAAGGTAACAGATGATTGTCCGATGGTAATATATCCCAAGCCTACGTCTTGTATCGTTTTTATTTTGCGTAAAATTTGCGGCATGTTTTCGAAGAAGGGTACCGCCTCTTCTATGCTCATGTTTAATACATCGGCAATCGATTTTCCTTTGTAGCGTACTTCTAATGTTTCGCGGTTGTAACGTTTACCATTACATGTTTCGCAAAGCACTTGCACGTCGGGCAAGAAATTCATTTCAATAACTTTCATGCCTGCGCCTTCGCAGGTTTCGCACCTTCCGCCTTTTACGTTAAACGAAAATCTGCCTGGTTTATATCCCCTAATTTTTGCTTCGGGTAATTGCACAAATAAATTACGAATGTCGGAGAATACTCCTGTATAGGTTGCAGGGTTAGAGCGTGGCGTTCTGCCAATTGGTGTTTGGTCTATCTCTATTACTTTGTCTACATTTTCCAATCCCTTCACTCCTTTAAAAGCCAATGGTTTTCTTTTAGAGTGATAGATGTACTGATTCAATATAGGGTAAAGTGTTTCGTTTATCAAGGTAGATTTTCCACTTCCCGAAACTCCCGTAACACAAATAAATTTTCCGAGTGGAATTTCTAAATCAACATTACGCAAATTATTTCCGGTCGCTTTTTCTAGCTTAATACTTTTACCATTTCCTTTTCTTCTTTGCTTCGGAATTTCAATCGCGCGTTCTCCATTTATATATTGCGCAGTAATGGTATTCGATTTTAATATTTGGGATGGGGTACCTTGCGCAACAATCTGCCCGCCGTGTACACCTGCTGCCGGACCAACATCTATTACATGATCGGCTTCCATAATCATATCCTTATCATGCTCCACTACCAAAATAGAATTGCCTAAATCGCGCAGGTTTTTTAATGCCGAAATTAATTTTTCATTATCGCGTTGGTGTAATCCAATAGAGGGTTCATCTAAAATGTACAACACGTTTACTAGTTGCGAACCGATTTGTGTTGCTAATCGTATACGCTGTGCCTCTCCACCCGAAAGTGATTTAGAAACTCTGTCTAAATTCAAATATTCTAAACCTACGTCCAATAAAAATCCGATACGTGCGCGTATCTCTTTTAATATTTCAGAAGCAATAATATTTTGTCGATCCGATAATCTTTTCTCTAATCCTTCGAACCATTTCGAAAGCGTTTGCAAATCCATGCTCGCCAACTCGAAAATATTTTTTTGATCTATTTTAAATTGAAGCGATTCTTTTTTTAATCGCGCGCCCTTACAAGTTGGGCATGCTACTTTTTGTACAAACTCTTCAATGTCGTGATCGTCGTCGTCGGATTTACGATCGTTTTGTTGATCTAAATATTTAACAATTCCTTGGAAACTCACATTGTAAGAAGCTGTTTGTCCGCCGTATTGCATCTGCACTGGTATAGGTTCTTCTGTGCCGTATAAAATTGCTTGTATCGCTTCCTTCGAAATTTTTTCGAGTGGTGTTTGCATGGTAAATCCCATTGCTTTTCCTAAGCCTTTTAACATTTGGAAATTCCAAGATTCGCGGTATTCTCCTAAGGCTACAATTCCTCCATTAGCAATGCTCAATTTTTTATTTGGCATCAATAATTTTTCATCTACTTCAAACACATAACCTAAACCATCACACTGTTCGCATGCTCCGTATGGTGAGTTAAATGAAAAAGAATTTGGTTGTGGTTCATCATAAGAAATACCCGTATCTGGGCACATCAAAAATTTACTAAAATGTTGGTCGGTATTTTTTTCGTTATCAACAATTTTAATAATGCCTTTCGCTTGTTTCATGGCAGTGCGTACTGCATTTACTACTCTGCTTCGCTCCTTCTCGTTCACCACAATTCTATCTACCACAATTTCTATGTCGTGAATTTTGTAACGATCTACTTGCATTTTCGGTTCCAAATCCAATACTTCATTATCCACACGAACTTTTAAATAGCCTTGTTTTCTTATCTGTTCAAAGAGTTCGCGGTAATGTCCTTTACGTCCTTTTACAATGGGCGCAAGTACTGTAATGGTTTTGTCTTTATAATTTTTGATGATGGCATCGATGATTTGATCTTCGCTCATTTTCACCATCAGTTTATTGGTATTGTAAGAATAAGCATCGGCAACGCGTGCATAAAACAAACGCAAGAAATCGTAAATTTCTGTAATGGTCCCAACGGTAGAGCGCGGATTTTTACTCGTTGTTTTTTGTTCGATAGCAATCACCGGACTCAGTCCATCAATCTTATCTACATCGGGGCGTTCTAGTCCGCCTAAAAACTGACGAGAGTAAGCATTAAATGTTTCCATGTAACGGCGCTGACCTTCAGCATAAATGGTATCAAATGCAAGCGAAGATTTTCCGCTTCCACTTAAACCTGTAATTACTACCAATTGGTTTCTCGGAAAAGAAACATCAATATTTTTTAAATTATGTACTCGTGCTCCGTAAACTTCTAATTTCGAATGTTCAATGGGTTGATCTGTCTTCTTCTTCATATCCTTAACAAATTAACAAAAAAAAATCCTCAGGGTTTCTATTCCCGAGGATTGTGATGAAAATTTTATCAACATAAATTTTTTAACGACCATCAAATGGGTTACGAGCATCGTATCCTATTTTTGGTATTTGAATGTAATAAGCTTTTTTATCTTTATTCTCTAAAAAAGCTTCGCGCAACCAAGGGTTAAAAGTTTTAATAGTTTTATAATTGATGTTTAAACGAGTGGCAAACTGAGCCATATCGCTAATTGCAGTATCCACTTTTACGGTATACGTAGGGATGAGCGGATATAAATCTTTTTTACGGATGCGGTATCCATAATCATCAGAATGTTCCATAATCTCTTTCATGGCTACAATTCTAAACACATAACGAGAAGTTTCTTGGTTCAACACTAAATCGTAATAGTTCTTAGTACCTTGGCGATTAATTTGAGTTTTTACTCCTGTTAATCCCATGTTATAAGCTGCTGCCACCATCGTCCAGTTCCCTAAATCTTTGTACATTTTGTTAAAATAATCGCAAGCTGCTTGAGTCGATTTTTCTACATGGTAACGTTCATCCACCTGATTGTTTACTTCTAGTCCGTACTCACGTGCGGTGCTCTCCATAAACTGCCAAAAGCCAACTGCACCAGCAGGCGAGGTTAAGTTTAAGAAACCTGTTTCTACTACCGGAATGTATTTGAAATCATCTGGAATACCATTTCGTTTTAAAATAGGTTCAATTACAGGAAACCAACGATTCGCTCTTTTATGTATGAGGATGGTTTGCGTTTGCCAATAGGTATTAATTAATAGCTCACGATCCATTCTTTCAAATACTTCGAAATCGTATAATGGCATTTGTTCTTCTGCAAAAGTGAGTTCTTTGGGAACTTCTAAAGCATACACATTGTATTTAGACCTAAATAACTGTTTGTATTCATCGTCGCTAAGGCGAGCACTAAATGTAAACAATTGCATAATCAGAGCGAGGATCATCATTAGGCCGAAGCTTAGAATCACTTTACTATGTTTCATGATTTGTTGCATATATTCTCCTTTCTTTTATTAATTGAATTGCAGGGTCAAATCGGGCGCAAAAATACGCATAATTCGACTCTAATCATAGAGATGAGTTACTCTGAAGCTTGAGTATGAGGAATTTGTTCCACACAAAGAGTTCAAAAGGATGCTTTAAAGTGTTTAAAGCTTGAAAAATGAAATGCTAAAAAAAATCGCTTTTTTTTCCATAATGGTGGAAAAAACATGTATTTCTGCTTATTTTTGTAGCATGACATATAAGAAAACAAATCGTCGAGAGGATGATACGCGCAGAGATAGAGGCGCAGAGGGTGGAAGGGACAGTGAGAAGGGCAAAAGCTATAGAGGCGCAGAGAGCGGAGAGCGTGGAGCAAAGAGCAGTGAGCGGGGAGCGGGGAGCAGGGATAGGAAACCTTATGGTTCTGATAGACCAGAGAGGAAATCATATTCATCAGATAGACCGGAAAGGAAATCATATAATTCGGATAGGCCAGCAAGAAGCGATGAGCGTGGAGCAGGGAGTAGAGATAGGAAACCGTATTCATCGGATAGACCAGAGAGAAAAAATTATTCATCGGATAGACCGGAAAGGAAATCATATAATTCGGATAGGCCAGCAAGAAGCGATGAGCGTGGAGCGGGGAGCAGGGATAGGAAGCCGTATGGTTCTGATAGACCAGAGAGAAAAAATTATTCATCGGATAGACCGGAGAGAAAATCGTATTCATCAGATAGACCTGCGAGAAGCGATGAGCGTGGAGCAGGGAGCAGAGATAGGAAACCGTATTCGTCAGATAGACCGGAAAGGAAATCATATAATTCGGATAGACCAGCGAGAAACGATGAGCGTGGAGCAGGGAGTAGAGATAGAAAGCCGTATTCATCTGATAGACCGGAGAGAAAATCGTATACATCAGATAAACCAAAAAGAAAATCGAGTACTAGTAGAACACCAGCGCCTAAACCAGGTCCGTTTGATAAGTTCAACATAGATAAAATGCGCGAAGCGAAAGCGGAGAGCATGGAGAAGAAAGAGCGGAAGAGACCGAATAGTAGACGAGACGCGGAGAGAGGGAGGGATAGTGCAAATAGCAGAGACTTTAGAGGCGCGGAGAGAGCAGAGAGCAGGGAGCGTGGAGTTGGGAGCAGGGAGCGTGGAGAAGAGAGAGCGGAACGAACTGCAAGACCGGAGAGAGCGGAGAGCAGGGAGCGTGGGGCAGCAAGACCGGAAAGAGCTGAGAGCAGGGAGCATGGGGCAGCAAGAACAGAAAGACGTTCAGATTCTGCAAGTGAGAATACTAGAGGCAAAGGTGTAGAACGTAGAAAAACAGATCCCGATGAGGAGATTCGTTTGAACAGATACATTGCAAACTCTGGTGTTTGTTCTAGAAGAAAAGCAGATGAGCTAATTGAAAAAGGTGAAGTAACCGTGAACGACGAAGTAATTCGTGAGTTAGGATACAAAGTAAAATATACTGATAAAATTAAATTCCAAGGCAAATTATTAAAGCCAGGAAATTTAGTTTATATACTCTTAAACAAACCTAAAGATTACATTACAACAACCGACGATCCGATGGAACGCCGTACTGTATTAGATCTTACCGCTAAAATTACAAACGAACGTATTTTCCCAGTGGGTCGCCTAGACAGAAATACTACCGGACTTTTATTATTAACTAATGATGGAGATTTAGCTGATAAACTTTCGCACCCGAGAAATCAGGTGAGAAAAGTGTATGAAGTGGAACTCGACAAATCGTTGATCGCAAAAGATTTTGAGCAAGTACGCGATGGGGTTGAATTAGAAGATGGCTTTGCAAAAGTTGATCAGATTTCTTACCTCGATGGTAAATCTAAAAAGTTTGTAGGTGTTGAAATTCACATCGGTAGAAATAGAATTGTTCGTAGAATATTCGAATCATTAGGCTACGAAGTAGTTCGTTTAGATCGTGTAATATATGCAGGCTTAACTAAAAAAGATTTATCGCGAGGCAGATGCAGAATGTTGAGCAAAGAAGAATTGATATATTTGAAACACCTTAATAAGTATTAGTGGGTATTGGGTATAGAGTATTGAGTAGCGGGTAAAGGCACCTACTACTCAATACTCAATACCCGCTACTCACTACCAACACCAGAATGAAAAAAGCAATTCGTATCTTAACTAAAGCTTTACTTTACTTTTTCGCAATAAGTATTTCCCTTACTATTATTTACCGTTTCGTTCCCCCTCCTATTACTTTTTTAATGGTGCAGCGGATGGTGGAACAAAAAATGGATGGAGAAAAAATTAAACTAAAGAAAGATTGGGTTTCTATTGAGGAGATTTCTTCGTTCATGACCCGCGCGGCGATTGCATCAGAAGACGGACGATTTTTAGATCACCATGGTTTTGATATTGAAGCCATGCAAAAAGCATACAAATACAATCAGAAAAGTAAACGTACAAAAGGCGGTTCTACCATTACGCAACAAGTTGCAAAAAATGTTTTTCTATGGCCCGCTCGCTCCTATTTGCGTAAAGGCTTAGAAGCCTACTTTACCCTACTTATCGAAATTTTTTGGAGTAAAGAACGCATCATGGAAGTGTATTTAAATTGCATTGAAATGGGCGACGGTGTTTACGGAATAGAAGCAGCTGCGCAACATTATTTTAAAAAGCCAGCCAAAAATTTATCTAAACGCGAATCGGCAGCCATCGCTGCCATCTTACCAAACCCTCGCAAATGGTCGGCCTCCAAGCCTAATGCTTACATACAAAAGAGGCAGTACCGGATTTTGAAAGCGATGAAGTATGTGGGGAAGCCTAAGTGGTAGTGTAGGTCACAAAGGGCGCTAAGTACACACAAAGTAGCACAATGTAATTCTTTGTGTACCATTGTGTGCACATAGTGCCCTTGGTGACCTAAAACAAAAAGACCCTCTCGATTACTCGAAAGGGTCTTCCTTAAATTTTATTGAAATTACTCAGCCACTACTTCAAATGGAACCTGAATTTTCACTTCTTTGTGTAAGTTCAAGTTAGCCACGTAGCTTCCTAAGAATTTAACATCCGTTTCAAACGTAATTCTCTTACGATCTACTTCGAATCCTAATTTTTTCAATGCTTCAGCAAACTGAATTGTATTTACTGCACCGAAGATTTTACCAGTTTCACCTGCTTTAGCACCGATAGATACTGAAACATTTTGTATTCCTGCTGCAATTGCTTCTGCGTCGTTTTTAATACGATCTTGTTTGAATTGTGCTTGACGGATATTTTCCGCTAATATTTTACGGTTCGATTCTGTAGCTAATACAGCGAAACCTTTTGGGATTAAATAGTTACGTCCGTAACCATCTTTTACTCTAACTACATCGTCTTTGTAACCCAAACTCTTGATATCTTGTTTTAATATAACTTCCATTTCGTATCCCTCCTTATTTCAATGAATCTGCAACATAAGGTAATACACCGATATGACGAGCACGTTTCACCGCTTGAGCAACTTTACGTTGGTATTTCAATGATGTACCTGTTAAACGACGTGGTAAAATTTTACCTTGATCGTTTATAAACTTCAACAAGAAGTTCGCGTCTTTGTAATCGATATACTTAATACCGTTTTTCTTAAAACGGCAATACTTTTTACGTGTATCCTCCACCTTGGGAGCTGTTACGTAGCTAATGTTATCTTTTGCCATCTTAGTTTGCCTCCTCTACTGCTTTAGTTCTTTTCGGAAGTGGAGCTAATTGCCCGTTACGCTTACGATCATTGTACGCTACTGCGTGCTTATCTAAAGCTACCGTTAAGAAACGCATAATACGCTCATCACGCTTATACTCTACTTCTAATTTGTTAATTAATGCACCGTCAGCTTTAAACTCCGTCAAATAGTAGAAACCCGTAGATTTCTTTTGAATAGGGTAAGCTAGTTTTTTCAGACCCCAATTGTCTTCTGCGACAATTTCGGCACCGTTATCAGTTAAGACTTTCTTGAATTTGGCAACTACCTCTTTCATTTGTTCTTCTGATAACAAAGGGGTCACAACGATTAACGTTTCGTAATTTTTCATTGTGTTACTTTGCTTTTTATTTATTTAATTAATTGATTTCCCGCTTTAAAGGGGCTGCAAATATAGTGAAAATGTGCAAATATGCAAATGCGAAAATACGATTTTACGAATATTCGACTATACGACAATACGAAAGCCGCAGATGTGTTTTTGCAATGAATTTGCACTACTCGATACCCGCTACTCGATACCCGCTACTCTCTACTCGCCACTAAATAATACACACACGTAGTCACAAAATTCCTTAAAAACGGCACATTTCGTACAATTGGGAGTTGTAAACGCGGTTCCAATTTGAATTTGTAGCGGTAAATTGGGTTTATTAAATAATGGTTTTTTTGGATGATTTTATATCCTGTTCGTTCGCAAATGCGTTCAAATCGCTCTATACTGATGCCCGTATCTTTAATTTCTAACAGCTCTTTAACAGCCGCAGGCTGCTCTCCGGCCCTCTCCAAAATCCATTTATAAATGCCTGCAGGTAATAAATGGTAATAAGGCAATTTGCTCAACCATTTGTTCTTACATATTTGTTGATGTCCGCCAAAGGGCATATACCAAGGTGGAAATCCGAAGAATATAACTCCTTCTTTTGCCATGTATTTTTTCAACTGCGCAATAATTTTCTCTTGCTCTGGGATGTGCTCAATTGAATCTTTTAAAATGATGACATCAAACTGATTCGCAAAATCCTTCTCAAAATCAACATCATATATATTTTTGGCAATAAACCTGGCCAAGCCCTTGTCTACATACTCACGCATGTAATGTTCCGCCTTCTCTACTCTTGATGGTTCTAAATCGACCCCTACTACTTTACAACCTAATTCGGTAAATGCCTTAAGTACACCGCCTTCACCACAACCAATTTCCATGATCTTGGTATTGGCATCAATTTTTTTCGATTGAGCAATAAATGGCAATACGTAATTTTTAGAATTCTCGTATTGCTGATTAAAATAAACGTCCCAATCGGTGTGAAATTCGAATGCCATGTTTGAGTATTGAGTAGTAAGTATCGTGTATCGAGTATTAGGTATCGAGTACAGGGAACAATTATAGAAAATTTTCTTGATACTCGATACTCGATACTCAATACATTTTTATATTTTAGCGCCGTGGAGAATTTTATTGTTTCGGCTCGTAAATACCGCCCGGCTGTGTTTAACACAGTAGTGGGGCAATCACATATTACTAATACCTTAAAAAATGCGATTAAGAATAACCACTTAGCGCAGGCTTTTTTATTTTGCGGACCAAGAGGAGTTGGTAAAACCACCTGTGCCCGTATTCTTGCTAAAACCATTAATTGTACCAATCCCACTTCAGATATGGAGGCATGCGACCAATGCGAGTCATGCGTTTCATTTAAAAATGGTACCTCATTAAACATACACGAGCTCGATGCTGCTTCTAATAACTCGGTAGACGATATTAGAAATTTAGTTGAACAAGTTCGCTTTGCTCCACCATCAGGAAAATATAAAATTTATATAATCGATGAGGTTCATATGCTTACCACGAGTGCATTTAATGCATTCTTAAAAACATTGGAAGAACCACCATCGTATGCTATTTTTATTTTAGCAACTACAGAGAAGCATAAAATTATTCCTACGATTTTATCTCGATGCCAAATATTCGATTTTAATAGAATACAGGTTGAAGACATTGCCAATCATTTGCAATTTATTTCTAATAGCGAAAAAATTGAAGCAGATAATGAAGCGCTACACGTAATTGCTCAAAAAGCTGACGGTGCTTTGCGCGACGCACTCTCTATATTCGATCAAATTGTTTCTTTTGCCGGCCAACATTTAACCTACCAATCGGTAATCGATAATTTAAACATACTCGATTACGATTATTATTTTAAAATAACCGATGCCATTTTAAACCAAAGTGTAAAAGATATTTTATTAACTTTTGATGAAATTTTACAAAAAGGTTTTGATGGTAATAATTGCATCAATGGTTTAAGCGAGCACTTCCGAAACCTATTAGTAGCAAAGGATGCAGCAACCGTACAATTGTTAAAAGTGAGCGAACAATTAAAGCAACGTTACTTAGATCAAAGCACTAAATGTTCGGTATCTCTTTTACTTTCGGCATTGAACATTGCCAACCAGTGCGACATTCATTATAAACAAAGTAAAAACCAACGACTGCATGTAGAGTTGGCTTTTATGAAAATGTGCCACATACAATCGGCATTAAATATTGCCCAACTTCCTGACGATTCGCAGGCGGTAAAAAAAAAATGAGTAATGAAGCTGCAAGTGCCACACCTACCCTACCATCAACAGAAATAAAAAAAGAAAATGCAGCCATTGCTATGCCAAGCAACGGAGGTACTCCTTTAAAAACAAATACTAGTTCGGGTAAAAAACCAGCCATCAAACTTCCGAGTATTGCCGATATAAAATCTGGTAAATTCGAATTGAAAAAAGAAGAAAAAGCAGATGATGTAGTGCTGCCTACTCAAGATTTTTCTTATGGCGATTTTAAGCATTACTGGGACGAAGCCATTGCGCAAATTGCCGCGAAGAACCAAGCTTCTATTAATGTAATGATTGCAAACTTGCAACCAGAATTAAAAGAAAATACGGCTATCCATCTTCAATTTAATAATAAAATTCAGTTGGAATTATTTCAATCGGAAAAACCATTTATCGCTGGATTTTTAAGAGAAAAACTGCAGAACTATAACATAGATTTTGTGATAGAAATGAATACGATCGAGTTAGACAGCACTCCTTATACCAATGCGGAGAAATTCAAATCGATGACCACGAAGAATCCGAATTTGCAGGTGTTGAGGGATGTATTGGGACTTGACATAAGCTAGTCATTAGTCTCTATTCATTAGAAAAGTTTTGGGTTAATAGTTATTGAGTTAATTAGGCTATACGTCATTGGCACATTGTCTAAAGTCTAAAGATTGGTGACTAGTAACTAGTAACTATAAATTTCCCACTGTAATTATTTTCTCTAGTTGATACAATTAACATATAAACTCCTGCGGTAAGATTTGAAATGTTAATGGTATTGCGAGGCGACATATTTTCGATTTGACTATTTTGATAAACTACTTGTCCTTTGCTGTTAATTATTGATATACAATTTTGCTCTTGGTTTGCATCAACGTGGTAAGTAATATTGTTATTGCTAGGGTTCGGATAAATGTTGAGTTCCTTGTTGAACTCCTTCGATGGTATACCCAAGGGTGGTTCATAATAAGCTGCTATTCCTCTTTTTAACGTATCGCCATTTATGCTAACAAAAGATCCACCTATTATTAATTTATCTTGAAAAACTGTCATTACGTTTACACTTCCATAATGGCCTGTTATTGGTGTCCACTTCACACCATCCCAACTAGCCATTACTGTATCTTCTGTCTGACTTACATCAAATGGCCCACCTACAAATAGCTTATTTCTGTACATACAAATAGCACCGCCACCATTTGTAATTGGACTTCCTACAGAATCCCATTTATTTCCGTCCCATTTTGCAACACCATTTACAAAAACTCCTTCTGCATATTGAAAACCACCTATAGCATATAAAATATTCTTTATCGAATCTACCACAATTCCTCCTACACTGCCTCCTGCAACACCTCCTCCAACTGGGCTCCATACAGTTCCATTCCATTTGGCAACTCCTAAGCATAATTGAGAATCTACTCCTGTAAAATTCCCTCCAATATATAACTCATCATTATAAACTGCCATCGATCTTACATCTCGCCAACCTCCAGTAATTCCGGCTCTTACACTACGCCACTGTGAACCATCCCACCTAGCTATACCAGAAGCATACTTTCCTCCAATAAACATTATCGTACCTCCAACATATAATTCACCGTTATAAACTGCCATACAATAAATTGTTCCAAAATTGGAAGGACTACCAACCCATCTTGCTATTGCACGCCAAGAGCTATCGTTCCAATTTACAATTAATAAATCACCTGCTCCTGTTTCATTAATTATATCACAGACATCTTGCATATTCCCTCCACACGCCAATTCATCTTTATATTCTTTAATTACTCTTAAATTCCCTTTAATTCCACTAGGACATCCAACACTATCCCAAGAACTCCCATTCCACCTAGCTGTACCTCCAATATTTGTATTATTTATTGATTTAAAACCTCCAGATATATACAAGTTATTTTTAAAGACTCCCATTGCAGTAACAAAACTTGTCCCAAATTTCCCATTTAATCCGCTGTCTAAAGTTTTGAATACTTGAGAATAACAAAAATAAGTACTAAAAAATAATGTAAAAAAAAGAGTAAGTGTTCTCATTATTTTTGAATAAGTAGTTTTTTCGATTCATTTTTTAAATCATTCACATATATTGTATAAATATACACTCCTGAATCCAGTTGTTCCAAGTTAGTAAGCAAATAATACTTATTAATTGGTAAAATGGTTCTACACTTCTGCTGTCCCAACATATCTGTTTTAATAATTTCCGCTTTTAGGGATGTACTGGGCTTGGATATAAGTTAGTATGCTAGTGTGCTAATTGCTCCCTGCTCCTCGCTCTCTGCTATTCAGAATTTAAAAGAAATTAACTACATTTGGCTTCAATTTTTAAAGACCATATGAATAAGATAAAAGTAGCAAATCCGGTAGTAGAGCTGGATGGGGACGAGATGACCCGCATCATCTGGAAATTTATTAAAGACAAATTAATTCTTCCGTACCTAGAAATCGATATTAAGTATTATGATTTGGGTATTGAGTACCGCGACGAAACCAACGACCAAGTAACGGTTGACGCGGCGGAAGCAATCAAAAAATATAATGTTGGAATTAAATGTGCAACCATCACTCCTGATGAAGCTCGTGTAAAAGAATTCAACTTAAAACAAATGTGGAAGTCGCCAAACGGAACCATCCGTAATATTTTAGATGGTACTGTTTTCCGCGAGCCTATTGTAATGAAAAACATCCCACGTTTGGTTCCAAACTGGACCGCTCCTATTTGCATTGGCCGCCATGCATTCGGCGATCAGTACCGTGCAACGGATTTTGTAACTAAAGGAAAAGGTAAACTAACCATTAAGTTTGAAGGCGAAGATGGAACAGTGATAGAGCATGAAGTATTTAATTTTAAAGGTGATGGTGTTGCGTTAGCAATGTACAATACTGAAGAATCGATTATCGGTTTTGCACGTGCTTGCTTTAACCAGGCATTGATGAAAAAATGGCCATTGTACTTATCTACAAAAAACACCATTTTGAAAAAATACGATGGTAGATTTAAAGATATTTTCGAAGAGATTTACCAAAACGAATTCAAAGCAAAATTTGATGCTGCAGGTATTACGTATGAGCATCGTTTAATTGACGACATGGTTGCTTCGGCATTAAAATGGAACGGAAATTTTGTGTGGGCTTGTAAAAACTACGACGGCGATGTGCAGTCGGATACCGTAGCGCAAGGTTTTGGTTCATTAGGGTTGATGACATCGGCATTAATTACACCTGATGGAAAAACCATGGAAGCAGAAGCAGCACACGGAACGGTAACACGCCATTACAGAGATCACCAAAATGGCAAACCAACTTCTACCAACCCAATAGCATCTATATTTGCATGGACACAAGGTTTGGCATTCCGCGGACAATTAGACAATAACCAAGACTTAATTCGCTTTGCACAAACTTTAGAGAAAGTTTGTATCGAAGTGGTAGAGTCGGGTAAAATGACGAAAGATTTAGCAGTATGTATCCATGGAAATAAAGTAAACCATGGAGAGCATTATTTGTATACGGAAGAGTTTTTGAATGAGATTGATTCTGCGTTGAAAGCAGCGCTTTAATCGAATTGTAGAAAGGTCGAAGGGTCGAATTTTAGAACTGTCGAATAGTTAAAAAAAAGAAAGGCTGTTACTTCTAAGTAGCGGCCTTTCTTTTTTATGTATTATTGGCATATCGAACCCTCGACATTTCGACATTTCTAAAATTCGACATTTCTAAAACTATTTTTGCAACACAATCTTAGCTGTAAAATTATTTTCTTCGTTGCTTACATTCAGTACATAAATTCCATTCTCAAAATCAGATAAATTTATTTTCTGCTTACCTGCTTCTAGAGTGCTTGTAAACAATAGTCTTCCGAAGGCATCCATCAATTTAACTTCTGCATTTTTTTCTATATTAAACTGAATGGTATTGGTTGTTGGGTTTGGATAAACATGAATAAATTTATTTTTATTTGAATTTATTCCTACTACAACCACATTAGTACAAACACTTGTATCAACACAAGAATTATTGCTTACAATAACCGCATAATTTCCGGTAACGGTAGCTGTGTATGTTTTGTTTGTTGCGTTAGTAATTGGAGTATTGGTATCGCAATTAATCCATTGATAAGTAGTTCCTGCAGATGATTCTGCTGCAGTTAACACACTGGCATTTACACTCACATTTATGTTAATAGTATCTATTGTTAATTTTAAGGTGATGATGCTATCGCAGCCAGCGGTGTTTGGAATTATAAAGCTAGCGGTATCAACACTCGAAGTATAAGTGGTTCCGTTGATCCAGGTGTAAGATTTACATGCACGAATGCTATCGGTAGCAGTAGTATTTACACAAGGAGTACCTGGCGATTTAAAATAAGGGAAAGTAACACCTTCATTAATTGTCCAGAGTGTATCGAAGTTCCAAAGAGGAAATGAATTTCGCAAACGCATTTGTGCATCTGTTAAACCAGTAACAACTTGCGATGCAGTTTGATCAATACCTATACCAGGTACAACACCAGAGGAGTCTGTATTCCAATAAGAATTTATAATAGTTGCGGTATCCTGATTAGAAACTTCGTTAACTCCCAACAAACCACTTTTAGTACCATTGCTTCCTAAAAATTTTACAACGGCATATGTATTTATAACTTCAGAATGATCTTGATTTCTACCAATTAAACCAGCAAGTGTAACGTTTGAAGTTGAACCTGTATAGTTAATTCTAACATTGGTGTAACAGTTGTAAACCTTATATTCATTTTCTGCAATTAATCCAGCCATAATGGTACCAAAACCACCACTAGAATTTAATGTAGCAGTACTATAACATCTGGTAACGGTTGCAGCGTTACTCATTCCAATTAAGCCGCCAATTCTATTTCCAGTAATATTGCCAGATGCATAACATAAATCAATATTTCCAAATTGCACTCTTCCAATTAATCCGCCTGTAGCACTAGAAGAACTTGTAGAAGTTACATTCCCGGTAGCATAAGAGTTAAAAACATTTCCACCGGCAGAAGAAATTTCACCTATTAAACCGCCTGCAGAACCAGCACTGGTTACGTTTCCTGCTGCATAACAATTAATAATAAAACTTCCACTTCCAGATAAACCACCTACCTCAGTACCCCCACTTACAGTACATGTAGAATAAGAATTACTGGTTTCTGAGTTTCCATTCCTGCCAGTTAATCCACCCACCGTACTAGAACCAGTAACTGTTCCATTAGAATAACAATTTCTAACAACGCCTTGTTTATTACCAACTAATGCACCAGTTCTACTACCACCGTTTACAGTTACACTGTCTAAACCTACATTTTGTATTACACCTGTAACAGTAGAAAAGTTTCCGAACAAACCTACTCCCTGAACGCCAACTTTATTGATGTATAGTTTAGAAATTACAAAGCCTTTCCCATCAAAAGAACCAGTAAAAATTGAAGAAATACTAGGCCCTATAGGTTCGAAACCAGCACCGGCATTCCAAGTACTCGTAATACTTGCATCTATGTTTTGGGTTAACACAAAATGCTTGTCGAGTGCCGTATTCATTGCTTGTAATTGCGTTACATTGGCAATTTGGTAAGGGTCGGACGGTGTGCCAGTACCTCCATTAAATTGTGCAAATGCAGTTGTTAGGTTAATATTTAATATCGTTATTAAAAGTAAGCTAACCTTAAGAAATGTTTTCCTTGTTTTTAGTAGAGCAGTGTTCATATAATTTAGATTAATGTTTCTCAAAAGTATGCCGATAAAGAACTTGGGGAAATACCACATATGATGTATTCTGAACAGTGAATCCGAAAATCCGATAGACCGAAAGACAGATAGGCCGGTAATAAATGTAACGACCTTACATTTTTACAAATTGTCTATCTTTCAGATTCTCGGTCTGTCGGATTTTCGGCCTTTCGGATTCACGGTCTTTCGGTCTATCGGATTTTCGGATTTTCGTTCTTTCCGAAATATTCCTATATTTATACAACCTAAAATTATAAATTAACATGAAAAAATTACTTGTACTAACAGCCATTGTATTAAGCATCTCTCTAATTTCGGCAAAAAAAGACCCAGAATACGTGAAAAATTGGGAGCTAAAAACCATGAACAGCGTTGATGTTCAGGTGAAATGCACCATGAGAATTAATCCGAACGGACAATTTATTGGAAAAGGCATTTGCAATAATTTTACAGGAAACTTTGCTTTTGATGGTAAGAAAAAAGTGAAATGCAATGAAAATATTGCAAGCACTAAAATGTTTTGCAAAGACACAGAAACTATCGAAAATGAATTATTGTCGACTTTAAAAAAAGTAGATGGTTATGAAATAGACGACGATGTGCTTTACTTAAAATCTAAAAAACAAACGGTACTTACTTTTGCGAAAGTGATAGAGCCGAAGCCAGAGAAATCGAAGAAAAAGAAGAAATAAATGTGCAAATTGGTAAATGTGCAAATGTGCAAATGCAGTAGTCACTAGTCGTTAGTCGTTAGAAAGGCGAAGCGGAGTTGAGGGGTGGTGATAATAATTTCAAATTAAATTTAAAGATGAAGAGAATTTTACTTTTGGTATTAATAGTTGTAGCGGGTGCGGGTATTGCATCGGCGCAATGCGTTGGGGGCAACAGATATAAGGCTCCTGTGTTTGGGTATGATTCTGTAATGAATTTAAAATACGGACAAAACGTAACAGCTACTTCATCTTTAGTTCAAGATTTATTATTAGACATTTACTTACCAGCAAACGATACCTTGAAAAAAAGACCTTTGGTATTTTTTACTCACGGTGGTTCATTTGTTACGGGTACCAAAGCAGATGGTGATGTTGTGTATTTAAGTAGAGAATTTGCGAAGCGTGGTTATGTGTGTGTATCTCAAGATTACCGAATTGGTATGGAAGAGTTCAATACACAATCGGCTGCAAGAGCAGTATGGAGGGCAATGCAAGATGCACGAGCTGCCATTCGTTACATGAAAGCGAATGCATCCGTTTATAATATAGATACCAACATGATTATTTATGGAGGTTCTTCTGCTGGAGGATTTACAGCATTGCATGCAGCATTTTTAGATCAACCAAATGAAGTGTTGCCTTTAATTGATACTTCTACCTACACAGGTGTAGGAAGTACAGGATTAGGAAACTTTAGAGGTACTACCAATAATTTACCGAACTCTTCTGATGGTATAAAAGCCGTAGTAAACTTATGCGGCGCCATTGGCGATACTGCATGGATACAAGCAAAAGATAAAAATGTAGTAGTTATAAATATGCACGGCACTGCCGATAAAACGGTTCCATATGGTACCGATATTATTAAATTATTAAACATTATTCCTTTATTAGAAGTGGATGGAAGTTTCAGCATCCATAAACATTTGGATAAAAACCGTCACGAAAATTATTTTTATACCTATTGTGGAACCGACCATGTACCTTATGCAGGGTTAACGCCAATGCACAGAGCATGGATGGATACTACCATCAGATTTGTTTCTAAATATTTGTATGAAAAAGTGTTAAAATGTGGTAATTCTGATATCATAGTAAGAAGTGTGGTAGACAGTAATGATTGCCCAATTACAGGTATTAATGATGAGTATGCTGTTGAATCTTTCAAACTATACCCTAACCCAAGTTCGGGTGATGTAACCATAGAACATGCTTTTGTTGGAAAGTCTATTTGTTCAATATATAATGTAAACGGACAGAAAATTGCAGACATCCCGATGAAGGAAAATGAGAAAACGGTGGATGTTTTTGGTTTAACAGACGGAATGTATTTAGTTAAAATTGAAAACAACTCACAGAGCTATTTACAAAAACTGATTATTAGGCGATAAGCTAATAATTTTCTGGAGAAAGCTGGTTATGAGCACATACAAGCGCATAATCTACAAACATTTCCTAGTGTGAATATTTATTTCTACCTTTGCGCCGCAAGCAAGTGGCTTGTATTTAAATATATATAACATTTTATGAACCCATTTGAACAATTGGGTGTCAGTCCGAAAGTTGTACAGGCAATTTCAGAAATCGGCTTTGTCTCGCCGACGCCTATACAGGAACAATCAATCCCCGTATTATTAAAGGGAGATCGCGACTTTGTCGGTCTGGCACAAACAGGAACAGGGAAAACTGCCGCTTTTGGTATCCCACTGTTGGAACAGATAGATCTTCGCATCAATGCTCCGCAAGCCTTAATCTTATGCCCTACGCGTGAGTTATGTTTGCAGATTGCGAACGATTTAACAAATTTTAGTAAGCACCTTGGCAATGTAAACATTGTAGCCGTGTACGGTGGTGCAAGTATTGTAAACCAATTACGCGACATTAAGCGTGGTGCCCACATAGTGGTAGCAACACCTGGTCGTATGCTCGACGTAATTAATCGTAAAGCTATTAATTTCTCAGAAGTGAAATTCGTAGTGTTGGACGAAGCAGATGAAATGTTGAATATGGGCTTCCAAGAAGACATCAACAGTATTTTATCCACTACTCCAGATGAAAAATTCACTTGGTTATTTTCTGCAACGATGCCTACAGAGGTTCGTAGAATTGCAGCAAAATACATGGACAATCCATTTGAACTTACAGTAGGTACAAAAAATACAGGTAACGTAAACATCGAACACGAGTATTACATTATTCGTCCGCGCGATAAATACGCAGCCTTAAAACGTATTGTAGATTACAATCCTGATATTTTCGGAATTGTGTTCTCTCGTACAAAAATTGAAACGCAAGAAATTGCGGAAGCATTAATGAAAGACGGTTACAATGCAGATTCTTTGCACGGCGATTTATCGCAGCAACAAAGAGATCGTGTAATGAAACGTTTCCGCGATAGATCATTGCAAATATTAGTAGCTACTGATGTTGCAGCGAGAGGTATCGACGTTGACAATGTAACGCACGTAATTCATTACTCTTTACCTGATGAAATGGAGAACTACACTCACCGTTCGGGCCGTACGGCACGTGCTGGTAAGTCTGGTATTTCTATGGCTTTAATTACTTCTAAAGAAGTAGGTAAAATCCGTCAGTTAGAAAAAACGATTGGTAAAAAATTCACTTTAGCAGAAGTACCAACTGGTTTTGATGTTTGCGAAAAACAATTATTCTCTTTAGTACACAGAGTACATAATGTAGAAGTAAATGATGCGCAAATTGATCAATACTTACCACGTATTTATGCTGAGTTTAATGATATGAGTAAAGAAGATGTAATCAAAAGATTTGCATCTTTAGAGTTCAATCAGTTTTTAGAGTATTACAGAAAAGCACCAGATTTAAATGCGAAAGCAGATGATTCGGTAAGAGCTGAGCGTGGCAACATGCGTAGCAGTTCTGCAACACATACCCGTTTATTTATAAACCTAGGTTCGGTTGATGATTTTACACGTGGAGATATGTTGGGTTACATTTGTAACACAGCAAATATTAAAGGTGATAAAGTTGGTAAGATTGATATCAAAGGTGTATTCTCATTCTTTGAAGTAGAGAACGAAGTTTTGGAACAAGTACAATCAGGATTTAAAAATGCTGATTACTCTGGAAGAAGCGTACGTATTGAAATTTCGCAAGATGGAGATCGCAGAGACCGCGGAGAAGGTGGTGGACGCAGTGGCGGTGGAGAACGTAAATCATACGGAGGCGGAAGTCGCAGTGGTGGTGGAGATCGCAAATCATATGGCGGCGGCGGTGGTCGTAGCTATGGTGGTGGCGGTGGAAAATCATACGGTGGCGGCGGAAGCAAATCATATGGCGATAAAGATCGTAGTAGCCGTGGTGGCGACAGAGATCGTCCGGCAGGCAACAGCCGTACGGGAAGCAGTCGCAGTGCCGGTAGCGGTAGCAGCGATCGTGCGCCTCGCAAACGTAGCGACGATAGCGGTAAAGGCGGTCGTTGGTAAGAATTTTCTTTGAGAGCTCGTTAAATATGACCATCCCTACCCGGGGATGGTTTTTTTATTTCTTGAATTTATAGTTTACCGTTCCTAAACTCGTTTTTAAACTTGCGGTATAAATTCCATCGGGTATTTCTGGGATATATAATTCGAATGTATTAATGCCTACGTTTAATTTCTGTGTATCTCTTAAAATTACTTTCCCACTAACATCAATTAATTGCAATTGTGCATCCAACAAAGTTGGACTTTCTATGGCAAAAGAAATTTGTCCTTCGCGTATTACGTGATTGTTGAATTTAATTTCTTTCGTTTTAAAAGTTGCTGCCACTAAATCAGAATAAGTACTCGTACCATCTACATCTATTTGCTTTAATCTATAATAATTAATACCAGCATTTGGAGCTTCGTGTATAAAAAGATATTCTGTTAATTCGGTCGATTTTAATTTCCCTCTAGCTGTTCCTATCAAACTAAAATTACTTCCATCGGTAGAGTGTTCTATTTCGAAGCGATCATTATTATATTCTGATGCCGTTACCCACTTTAAATTAACTGTATTGTTTTTATTTGTACTAGCAGTAAAACTAGTTAAGGTAATAGGCAATACCGCATCATTGCGAGTGTACCAAATTGGTGAGGTCCATGCTTTATTCCCATCGGCTTGTGTAACCTCAACATAATAATACTTAGTTGATAGATTTGTAAGGGTATTATCTGTAAAAGTAAGTGTACTCGAATTGGTATTACTTGTTAGAGTAGTTGGATTAGATCCACTTCCAGGTACTCCTGTTTTTACAACAATACTAGTAGTAGCTTCAGCATCATCATCACTTACACTTACTGTTATAGTTGGTGTACCTGCAATGGTGGTAATACTTCCCATTTGTTTAGTACCGATAGTATAAGTTACTTTTAGATTATAATCTTGGCTTGCATAAAACCTTCTGTTCCGATAAGCATCCGCAATGTTGTTTTTTGTTAATGATGTTGCTAGTACCACTGTTCTACCTTGTGTGGTTCGTCCGAAAGTAGTATTGTGATTATCGTGATCGATAGTAGGACCCACATGGTAACCCTTCTTTAATAAATCTTCAAATCGTGCATTAAAAGAAGATGTTGATGGATTAGAATAAGTAGTGTTGGTTGAAGTTGAAGGTCCGTTATAAATAGCCACTCCAATTACCGCATCGTCCCAAACAGAATTATAAGCATTCGAAAATATGCCATCGAAATCGGTAGCTGTTGGATGAGCTAAAGTTGCAAAAGCTCCCGAATGATTTTTTATAATAGGGTACAAACTTGTATAATCTCCTTTAGCAACAAAAACCTGGTGTGCGCCGGGGTTCCATCCTATTAATGAATCGAACTCATAAATTAAAAAATGCCCACCGGTAGAAATCGTACCCCACTCCATACCATACATGCAAACAAAAGTTCCATCTTGATTAGCAGCTGCGGTTTCATTCTTTAAGTTTGTCCAATTAGCCAAACTCATATTGGTACTTTCATTATGGTTATGTTCAGAAATACCCAAAAAGTGCATATTTAAAGAGGCTTTGGCATAGTTGTAAGCAGATGTTGCATTCGGTGAATTTCCATCGTTGTCGCCATCAGAATAACCTGTATGGGCATGTAAATTGCCGAAATAGAAATTATAGGTTTGGGCATTAACAAAACTTATAGTAAATAAGAGTGTTAGTAGGGTAATTACTTTTTTCATTATAAATTTAGAACTTACAAATATACTGAAAATGAGCAAATCCAATACCAAAATTCATACGTAGATACATTAAAATGAAAAGAGATATGAAAACAATAATCATTATACTAAGTTTACTTTGCAGCATCCCATTGGTGAGTGCTTGCCAACAAAAAACAACCAAAAAAATGGAACAGAACACTAAATACAACAAGCTAAACGATTACGAAAAAAAGGTATTATTAGATAAAGCTACCGACAGACCTTATACCGGTGAATATACCGATAACAAAAAAACGGGAACGTATATCTGCCGCCAATGCAATAACCCTTTATACGAGAGTAAAGACAAATTTGATTCGCATTGCGGCTGGCCAAGTTTTGATGATGAAATAAAAGGCGCTGTAAAGCAAATACCAGATGCGGATGGTATGCGTACCGAAATAGTATGCAACAATTGCCAAGGGCATTTAGGTCATGTGTTCATGGGCGAAGGATTTACTAGTAAAAACACACGCCATTGTGTGAATAGTACGTCGATGGTGTTTGTGGAGGTTGGGAAAACCCTACCTCAGGCAATAAAATGATTAGTAAATAGCAACGCCCCTCAACTACGCTTCGCTGCGTTCGGGGACCCCGCATTGCAGGCAAAAAAGAGGAAAAAGAAAGAAGGATTGCCGAAGGCAATCCTTCTTTCTTTTTCCTCTTTTCCTTTTTATTTTTTTTGGGGAGAGCAGTCGGTCCCCGAACGCAGCGAAGCGTAGTTGAGGGGCGGTGCTAATTTGATGAAGTTACTTGTACTACTGTCTCACGATCACATATACATCCTCGTTATCTTTCTTCATCAAATATTTCTCGCGAGCGAATTTTTCGAGGTCGTTTTGGTCGGTGCTTAATTCCTTAATGTCGTTATTTATTTTTTGGATATCTTTTTTGTAATACGCCTTGTTTTCTTTCAAGGTGTTTAACTCTGAGATGTGTTGGTACTGAGAAAAAATATCATTGCGATCAAACAACAACATCCAAACTAAAAAAGCAAGTAAGCTTACGTAGTATTTATTTTTGAAGAAACTTAGAATCGACTTCCACATTTTTTTTTAGACATTAAAAAAGGCAAATGACCGCTTGATCATCTGCCTTAGTTTTAACCACAAGCGGGTTTCATGTTTTATGTTTCTAATACAAAGAAAAACATATCATCTTGAACATCAAGGTTAATGTTTTCCACATATTAACATCAAATGTACAGAATTTTATTTTAGAACTGCAAATATTTTTTTTCGACACAAATTAATTAGTACGATCCGTGGTATTTTCTAAGCAACCATTCTGCAGAAATTAATGTTAATAATAAAAAGAAAATCCATTTTAAATTTATCAATTCATCGGTTTTTTTCTCTTCATAAGAAATAGTTTTGTAGCGATCTGTATTCAATAATTCATCTGCTAATTTCTCATATTCATTTGCTCCGAAAGCCTTGCCCCCACTCAGTTTGGAGTACATGCGTAATGCATCAAAATTTGCAGTAGTAATTAACTCTTCTAAATTATTTTGCATGATACTAAACCTACCTTTTGCATTGTATTTATTATTTCCTAAAACACATTCTGCAAGGTATGTATATTCGCCAGCGGGTAGTTCTGCTAATTCTAATTCGTATGCTTTTTCTGTTTTAGAAAACAGGTAATCGAAATTTTTATTCTGTTCATTTTTCAACATAATTTTCAATTCGGGGGTATTTACCAATTCATAACTATCGTTGTATAACTCCGCATTGAAATACACTTTTTCGCCTTGCTCTATTTTATAAGATGGCATACTTACTCTAAATTTTCGTCGATCATCTTTTGACGATAGGTATTGAACAATTTTAGAATTTAGTTCATCGAATAATGCGGTGTTGCCATATGTTCGCATGTTTTGTATGCGCCATTTCCACAAACCTTCTGCACTTAATATTGCATATTTACGCTGCCCATCGTTTCCGAAACTTAACAATGGCTGCTCGCTTATAACCGAACCAATGCGTTGTACAAATAAAGATTGCATGGCATTAGACGATTTGTAATTACCAAATGCAGCGGTAAGCGGCGGTAATTCTTTTAAGAGTTCTGTCCATTCATTACTCAATACAAAACCTTGGAAATCGCCTTGTTTTACGGCCAATACCTCATTCGCATTGGCTTTGGAATTCAATATTTTTAAGCCAAATGGCAATCTATTGTATAAATCTAAATAACTCTGGTTACCTAAAATTATCCAACAAGGTATGTTTTGCTTCTCCATGCTTGCAAACAAGTTACTCATGCTTGCAATAGAACTTGGCACTTGGTGCAGAATTAGCAATTGATATTTATTAAGCTGAGAAATGTTAAATTCATCGGCAATAAATAAATCAACTTTATAGTTTTCGTTATTTTCTATTGAGTTTTTAATAGCCGATAAATCAGGGTGCGCTGCCGCAGCAATTAGAGCAATCTGTTGCTTATTTTCAATCACATCAATATAAAAATCTCTTATATTATTTTTTACATTCTTCTCGCCAGGCAATACACTTGCTTTAAGAGTATATTTTTGCATGCCCGGTTCGTTGGCGTTTAATATTGCTTGAACATTAATTTGCTGATTGGGAGAAGTTATTGCTTGGGTAGAGGTCCATACTACTTTACCCTTATGCTCTATGCTTAATTTTGTGGCTGTATTTTTTAGATCGAAGGCATTCAATTTCATCTCCACTAAAAAATCATTCTTAAAATACACAATTTCATTATGCACTAAATTAATGATGCGTAAATCTCGTTGAGGTGTAGAGTCGCCCATTAATACTGTATACACAGGGCTTTGCACTTGGCGGATGTACGACTCGGGGTCGGCACCAGAATTGTATAAGCCATCGCTTGCAAGCACTACTGCAGCTAAATTTCTGTTCTTGTAGGTATTCAGCATTTCTTGAAATAGAGAAGAAAGGTTGGTTTTAGATTCGGTGTAATCTATTTGTTTTGAATCATTAAGAGAAGCCCCTATCGAAAGATTCTTTACTTCGAATTTGGCAGAAAGTTTATCAATAAAACTTTTTCTATTCTCTAAATAATCTTTTTGGTAAAAGTCTTTATTCTTATTGAGTAAAATAGAGGTTGAGTTGTCTTGTGCAACGAGCACTATTGGCTTTTCGTAATTTAATTTATTACGAGTAATGAGCGGGGAAAATAAAAAGATGGCAATTAAAAATACAAAGAGTGCTCTAACCACACTGAGTATTTTTTTTATTGTAGAAGGAAATTTGGTTTCCGTTCTATATAAAAGTGCAGCATAGCCAAAGGCCAATGCTGCACAAAATAATATCCATAAAATTGAAAAATCTTGAAAGCCGATGTTCATTATTATTCTATTTCAAAAGATGCATTTACTACCGCAGTAATTTCTTTTTCGATAGAAGATACATCGTTCATCCCATAATCGCTAACCATATTAGAGTTAAAAGGAGTAATCTGCAATACACCCATTCGAGCATTTTTCATGGTGCCTAATTTAGAATTGGTAGCTTCCGCAATTTTTTGAGCGCGGTTCATCGCATCCTTAGCTGCTTCTGCTTGTATCTCAATTTTAATTTCGGCTAATTGAGTGTAATAATACTCCGGACTGAATACTTGGAACTCCACCCCTTGTGAGTATAAACTAGAAATTTCTAAAGAAATGCTTTTAATAAGGTTTACCTCTTTAGATTCTATTCTGAAAGCTTGGCTTGCATTGTAACCTACAATTCCGGTTTGTGTACCGTTGTTGCTATATTGGTATTGAGGATAAATATTTACTGTTTCAAACAACACCTTATTTTCTTCAAAACCTTTCGATTTAAAAAATGCAATTAATGCAGGTTTCTGCGAATTAATTTTTTCATATGCTTCTTTTTGTGAACCAGCAAATGCACTTAAGCTACCCTTAAGTATACCAAGGTCTGCATTAATTGCTTGCTTCGCAGAACCTGTTACAGTAATGGTTTGGTTCTCTTTCTTTATCGATTTCCAATTAATAGAAAATATAAGTATGGAAAGCAATAAAGAGGTTCCTAAAATGAAAGAAGGAACAATAAATCTATTTTGTTGCATGATTTTTTATACTATAACGTATGATTAATTACATTAGCATTCCACCACAAACAGAAATTGTTTGACCATTTACATAAGCTCCTAAATCTGATGCTAAGAAAAGTGCTACGTTTGCTACATCTTCTGTTTGGCCCATGCGTTGCAATGGAATTAATTTGTTCCATCCTTCTACCACATCGGTAGGTAAAGCATCTGTCATTTCGGTACGAATAAAACCAGGAGCAATGGCATTGCTTCTGATGTTTCTTGAACCTAATTCTTTGGCAATTGATTTTGTAAACCCGATGATCCCAGCTTTTGACGCCGAATAATTTCCTTGCCCTGCATTACCTTGAACTCCTACGATAGAACTCATATTTATAAACACACCACTTCTTTGTTTCATCATTGGTTTAGAAGCTGCTTTGGTAATGTTAAAAACCGATTTTAAATTTATATTGATAACAGCATCCCATTGCTCCTCGCTCATGCGCATTAACAAACCATCTTTGGTTATACCTGCGTTATTCACCACAATGTCTATGGTTCCAAAATCTGTTACTATTTGATTTATCAATTCTTCTGCCGCTTTAAAGTCGGATGCATCTGAGCGGTATCCTTTAACTTTGGTACCTGCATTTGCTAATTCCTTTTCTAGGGCTTCGCCTTGTTCTACAGATGAGAGATAGGTGAAGGCCACATTCGCACCGTGTTGAGCAAATACTTCGGCAATTTTTTTACCTATTCCTTTAGAAGCACCAGTAATAAGTGCAGTTTTTCCTTGTAATAACTTCATAATATTAGTTTTGATTTACGAAAATAGCTATTTTCTAAATTTTACGCTGCATCACAAGTAAAATAAAACACAGACCCTTCTCCTGCAACACTTTCAGCCCAAATTTTTCCGTTGTTTGCCTCTACAAATTCTTTACATAACAACAAGCCCAAACCACTCCCCTTTTCATTTGCAGTACCCATATTTATTTTTTGCTTTACCCCAAACAACGATTCTAATGTTTCCTTTGTCATGCCCGCACCAGAATCTTTTACACTAACCTTTAATTTATTACCCTCTGTTTTTTGAACATCAATAGAAATTAGTGTATTCTTATTCGAAAATTTAATTGCATTCGATAGTAAATTTCTGAAAATAAAATCTAATTGATCTGCATCAGCATAAGCAACCTTATCGTCGATATGTTGACACACAATTTCAACATCCTTCATTTTTCTGTTTACTTCAAAGAACTCTATGTTTTTATCAACTATATATTTTAATAATACTTTTTGAGGATTTGTGTTAATCCCTCTAATTTGAGATTGGCCCCATTTCAAAATATTTTCTAAGGTTTCTAAGGACATGCTCGTTTGTTTCCTTAAAGTATCTAATAAAAGTTTTTTCTCGTCTTTAGGAATTTCATCTTCCTCTAGTTCGTTTACTAAGCCCAACACATTATTAATTGGCGATTTTAAATCGTGTGCGATAATGGATAATAACTTATCACGAACTTGTATAGACTTTACTAATTCTTTATTTAATCTATTTCTTTTCCTAGAGGTATATGCCACAATACCCAATGAAAACAAGGATCCGCCGATGATTAAAAAGGCGATAATTTGATTAGACCTCTGTTTCTGATTGGTAATTTCTAACTCCTTAATTTCTACTTTCGACTTTTCTAAATCAAAATTAGATTCTAGTAATTCAATGGCGCTTGTATTTTCAATACTCATTACAGAATCCTGATAATTATGAAATTTCTCAAGCGCTTCTATAGCCTCTAAATAATTTTTCTGTTTTTTGTTTATAACATATAATGATTGATACACTTCTACCATCAAATGTTTTTGGCCCATCTGCTTTGCTAATTCTAAAACCTTATAATAATACTCTTTAGATTTCTCGGGCTCATTCTCTTCATATAAAATAGCGATGTTATATAATACTCGAGCCTCGTCTTCTAAGAGTCCGAATTTCTGACTTACTTCTAATGCCTGATTATAATAATCTATGGCTAATGGTATTTTATTAATATTGGCATAAGCAATGGCTGCGTTCATTAATAAAGAAGCTTTAGTAGTTTGCCCATTCACTACCTTATCTGCTACTTTTAATCCTCTTTGGAAATAATACAATGATTTATCATAATCTTCCATCTTACCATACACGATCCCAATGTTATTGCACAAATTCAAAAAAGTCTTCGACACGCTGTCGGGCATTAATTTTAATGCCTTAAAGAAATAATTATTGGCTTTGTCTAATAAATCTAATTGCGAATTGGTGGAGCCTAAAGAGATATACGTTTGAATAATGCCTTCTGTATTTTTTATTTCTTCATGCATTTTTAAAGAACGCAAAAAATAACTTGTGGCTTGTTTGTAGTCACCTGTTTTTGCCTCTATAACCCCCAAAGCATTATATACTATAGCAATGCCCTCTTTATAATTTGCATGATAAAAATATTCGAGTGCTTTTAATTCTGATGATTTTGCTTCGGCAAACATGCCTCTGTATGATCTCATTCTACCCTCACAATTGTACATGATGCCCAAGGATTTTGGATCGTCCATTTCTGAGGCTAGTTTCTTCCCTAAATCAATATAATACTGTGCCGAATCGTTATTTTCTACAATATAAAGTGTGATAAAATCTTTATAGACATTAATTCTTGAAGTATCGTCTTTAGCATTAACAAGGTTAGCACGTAACTCTTTTGCTTTTTCTGAATTGGCGTTAGCAGCTTGGCTAAACACCAATAAAATTAATAAAGTAGCTATTCTATACATATTGTTTCATTAGGTATTGAAATATAGATAAAATACTTGATTAAATACAAATTTGTGAATTAAAGTTTTTATCGTAATTTGTATTCAACACCTAAACCAACCATATGGAATCTAACTTAATTACCACCCTATTTTTACCCTTAGCATTAGGCATTATTATGTTGGGGCTTGGTCTATCTTTAACTATTGATGATTTCAAGAGAGTTATTGTTTACCCAAAGGCAATTTTTATTGGCTTAGTTTGCCAAATGATTTTGTTACCAATTATCTGTTTTGGAATTGCCATTGCGTTTCATTTACCCCCAGAACTAGCCGTAGGTCTTATGTTATTGGCTGCATCGCCAGGTGGGGCCACTGCCAATTTATACAGCCATCTTTCTAAAGGTGATGTTGCTTTAAACATCAGTTTAACAGCTGTAAATAGTTTGTTAACTCTATTTACCTTGCCTTTTATTGTAAACTTCGCCATCAGTTATTTTTTAGAATCGGGCCAAGTAATACCCATGCAATTTAAAAAAGTAATGGAAGTGTTCGCCATTGTGTTGGTACCTGTAACTATCGGAATGTTTGTAAGATCTAAATCTCCAAGTATTTCAAATAAATTAGACAAGCCTGTAAAAATTATATCTGCTGCTTTTTTAGTACTAATTATTGTGGCTACTATTGTGAAAGAAAAAAGTCAGATAGCCTTGTATTTCCAACAGGTGGGCTTAGCCTCTTTAGTATTTAATGTATTAAGTATGGTTTTGGGTTATTACATCCCGTCTTTTTTCAACATCGCTAAAAAACAAGCCATCTCTATAGGTATGGAAATTGGAATTCATAACGGCACCCTTGCCATTTACATTGCCTTAAGTGTAATAGGAAACAGTACCATGAGTATACCGCCAGCGGTTTATAGTTTGATAATGTTTTTTACAGCGGCTGGGTTTGGGTACTTAGTGAGTAGAAAGTAGCGGGTAGCGGGTAGCGGGTAGCGGGTAGCAAAGGAGGTGCAAAATTATACTGTAGTAGCTCCTTTGACAGTTCGACCATTCGACTTTTCGACAATTCGACAATTCGACCTTTCGAACCTATCGATTTAGGTATTTACGAACGTGCTCGCGGTAATTTCTGCCTACAGGGATGGTATGGTTTTTTATCTCGAATTCTGTTAGGGCCATAGAATCTACTTTATCTAATGCTACAATAAAGGATCGATGGATACGTAGAAATTGATGTGAGTTTAATTGTTTCTCTATTTCGCCAATTTGCATTTTGCAAACAATTATTTTTTCATTGGTATGTAAATGAATATTTTCTTTATCACTTTCTATAAATAATAGTTCTGATAAATTTATTCTAATTAGTTTTTTACTTACATTTAGGTTGATGTATGGGTCGTTTGTTACTGCATCATTTACCTGTTCTATCTTTGGCTTTTCAACCATCTTATTTACCGCTTGTAAAAACCTAGAAAATTCTATCGGTTTTAATAAATAATCGAGTACATTATATTCATATCCTTTTAAGGCATACTCTTCGTAAGCAGTGGTAATGATTACGTTTGGTGGATTCTTTAAACTTTTCAAAAAATCGAGCCCTTTTATTTTTGGTAAATGTATATCTAAAAATATCAAATCAACCCTATTCGAATTTAGGTAACTTATGGCTGAAATTGCATCATGGTGTACTCCAACTAATTTCAAAAAACTAAGCTCAGAAATATAATCGCTTATGATCTCTGCCGCTATCGGCTCATCTTCAATAATAATACAGCTATAAGTTTTCATAAGAATTTAGGGAGATGAATAAGCTTACTTCAAAGAAATTATCATTAACTAAAATATCCAATTTATAGTTTTTATACAATAAGCTTAACTGCCTTTTTACATTTGATAATCCAATTCCGTGTTCTTGCTCTTCGCTTATACCAGGCTCTATGGTATTTTGAACATAAAAATTCAATTCATTATTTACAGTTACCTTACAATCTATTTTTATATTCGCCTGCTTAGTACTCTCTGCAACCCCATGTTTAAAGGCATTTTCCACAAAAGGTAAAAGTATTAAAGGAGTAATTTTCACATTCGTACCTAAATTCTCATAATTTAATTGCAAGTCTAATTTATTGGAATACCTCAACTGCTCTAGCTCTATATAATTGCGGATTAAATCCCATTCCTCCTCAAGTAATATTAAAGGCTTTCGTGTGTCGTAAATCATAAACCTTAACATTTTTGATAGTTTTAGAATTGCTTCTGAACTTATTGCCGGATTTTTTTTACTCAAGCCGTAAATATTATTTAAGGTGTTGAATAGGAAATGTGGATTGGTTTGACTTTTTAAAAAATTTAACTCAGTTTCTAGTTTAGCTTTTATTAATAATTGTTCTTTCTCGCTCGATTTTAACTGAAGTTTAAATAATTTTATTACCTGAAATACTCCCGAAACAGCTATAATATCTATGCTCGCCGTTAACATCCTCATCATTGAAAAAGCATCTTTTTCTACTTCTAGGTATATGATTGGTAATATAAAATAGAACGTAATAATTCTATATAAGCTTAATGAAAGTATAAACAAACCTATTAACCTAACAAATAAGTTTATAGAGTTTTTGTTTTTATAAAATGATAAAAGTATAACAGTGCCTCCGTAGGTAAATAATAATTTAGGCACTAATAAACTTAACTCCACTTTTAAGGCAATAACAAATCGAGCGAGCTCAGAAAGCGATGCATAAGAAGACTTAATCCATATAAATTCTATATACGATTGAAAGAACAAATATAGCAGCCAAAATAGGACGTGTTTATAGATTCTTGCCATAATTTAAATATACGAATATGTAGAGAATTAGATGATTATCATCATAATAATACAAACAGCTATTTAACACATACAAACAACCTTTAACTACCGATAAAATACCTCTATGCCCATTAATATGTTGAGTGTACTCCTACCCTTGCTTTATATAGTAAAGAAATTTTTATTAAAAGTCTTTCTTTAAAATTGATTTATTAAATACACACAGCTATGAAAAAAATGCTATTCATTAGTTGCATTGTGATGTTAACTAAAACAATCGATGCACAACATTTTGTAAAAATTACACAAGGCCCTGTAGTAAATACGGCCAGCGATTCGCGTTCTGTAAATTGGGTAGATATAAACAACGATGGTTTGCTTGATTTAATGATTACGAACGGATTAAACACCGGTGAGAATAATTTTATGTACATAAATAAAGGGAATGATGTATTTGAATCAATAAACAGCAGTGACCCTATTGTAAATGATTTATCGCCATCTGATGGTGCTACATGGGCAGACATTGATAATGATGGAGACATCGATTGCTTTGTAGTAACCTGGTATAATAAGCGAAACTTATTGTACTTAAACAATGGCCATGGAAGTTTTACGCAAGTAAAAACTGGAAGTATAGCTACTGAGTTAACGTATTCGGAAACGGCTGCTTGGGGCGATTATGATAAGGATGGTAATTTGGATTTATACATTACTAATTCTGAAGGAATGCGTAAAAACATTTTATACAAAGGCAATGGGGATAGTACTTTTAGTAAAATACAAAACATAGCACCAGTTAACGATGCCTTTAAATCGAGAACCGTTAATTGGGTTGATTATGATAATGACCATGACTTAGATTTATTTGTAACAAATGAAGGTGGCACTAAAGTAAATTTATATCGGAATGATAGCATTGGTGTATTTACAAAAGTTATTACAGGAGTATTGCCCAATATTGCAGGAGAAATAATGAGTAGTAGTTGGGCAGATGTGGATAATGATGGAGATTTAGATGTGTTTTTGAGTAATTACGATGCACCCAATAGAATTTTAAAAAACCAAGGTAATGGAACTTTTATAATTGATACACTCGAAAGTATACTTACTCCCTATACATTTGGAAGTAGTTTTGGCGACGTTGATAACGATGGAGATTTAGATTTGTTTGTTAGCAATGCTTACTCTACAGGAAAACTAAAAAACTTTTTTTACCTAAATAACGGCGAAGGAATTTTTACTGAAATAGATACAAGCGTTATTACTGCCGATTCTGGTTGGACCTATGGATGTGCATTTGGCGATTATAATAATGATGGATTTTTGGATTTAGCCACTGCAAATTGTTATGATAGGGTTCAAACAAACTCGCTGTATAAAAATATTCCGAATGGGAATAATTGGTTCGAAATAGAATGCGTTGGAAGTATTAGTAATAAATCGGCTATTGGGGCTAAAATAAAATTAAGTGCTACTGTTTACAATAAATCGGTAACTCAATTACGCGAAATTAGTAGCCAAACAGGGCATAATGGGCAAAATATGTTAAGTGCACATTTTGGTTTAGCTGATGCTAGTACTATAGATAGTATTATAATTGAATGGCCTTCTGGTATTATTGACGTGTATAAAAACATCCAAATAAACCAAAAATTAAAAGCATTTGAAAACATTAGCTTAGGAAAAGAGTATCAAAAAAAAAGCGAACTAAAAATATTTCCAAACCCCGCAAACACTAACATTTGGATAAAAGGATTGGAAAATAAAAACACCCGTTTTCAACTATATAATTTAACTGGAAAACTAATTAAGAGCAATATTTATACCGATGCTGGTATCGACCTAACTGAACTATCATCGGGTATTTATCTTTTACATGTGGAGGGAAGCGTATACAAAGTGATAAGGTTATGAGGAAAATAATATTGCTATTATGGCTATTACATGCAGGAGTAATGTATGGCCAAAATATAATTCAAATACCATTAGGAAAACAAGTTAACGTTGATGGAGAACTGAATGGTGTTGAGTGGGATGATTCTGATTCTTTAGACATTAATTTTTCTAACAACACTAAAAAAGTAAGAGTATACTATAAACATGACGGGGAAAATTTACTTGCTTGCTATAAAGGTGATTTAGAATCGGCAAATGTTCGTTTCCCGGAAATACTTTTAGATATGGAGTTTGATAGGGCTAATATTTTCCAAGCAGACGATTGGTGGTTCCATGTATCTGCCACAGATTGTGAATACAAGGGCAGGTATGGGCATTATGCAAATTGTGAACTAGAGCGACCGAATTGGAAAGCTGTAAATAATATAATATTTGGTGATCCTATTACAGATTTAGTTGAAATAAGTATTCCATTTAGTACCATCAACCTAAATTTAAATACTGTTGACACTATTGGTATTAGTTTTCTCATTACTAATACAGCAAATGCTTTCCATCATTGGCCCAATGGTGCTCACAGACTCTATCCTATTACTTGGGGCAAGGCAGTTTTCGACAAAGTTGGTTTAGCGGTCGACTATTCCAAAGAAAAAGAACAATTCTATTTGTGGCCAAACCCCAGTAATGATAGGGTTTATCTGAAATTAAATCCTAAAAAAATAATCGACCGCGAATCTGAAATCATTGTATACAGCATACATGGCAAAAAGGTACAACAAGGCTATTATCAGGAAGAAGGGCTGGATATTTCTGGGTTAGGTTCTGGTATTTATTATATTCAATACAAACAACAAAGCATGCCTTTTATTAAAAAATAAAAAAAAATAAAATCCAATTTCAAAATCTTGCCGTAAGTGAGTTAAATCATTTAAAAAACACACATATGAAAAGATTTACTAAAATAATGAGTTTGATACTTGCTCTATCAAGTATAACAAGTATTACGCAAGCAGACCATTTAGCGGATAGGCTATTGTTTTCTGCACGATTAAATGGGGCCAACATTATACCTACTCCAGTAATGAACAGTGCAAGTGGTGTAGCAGGTTTAATGTTAAACAGCACAAGAGACACCTTGTACATGAACTTTAGTGCTACACAATTAAGTGGTACTATAACAGGCTTTCATATTCATGAAGGCGATGATAAAACGAACGGACCAGTATTGTTAAATTTAGAGCCTGCTTTAAACGGAAATTACGCAAAAGCAAAAGTAGTAGTTAATCAAGCTTTATTAACAAAACTTTTACGCTCTGAGGTATATCTAGCAGTACATACCGCAGCTAATCCGAATGGTGAAATGCGTGGTCAGATTAAATTAGAAACTGATTTCGGATACTATACTGAAATGGATGGTGCACAGCAAGTGCCAATGAATGCAAGCACTGCAAAGGGTGTTGCAGCAATCAATTTAAGTTTAGATGGGAAATTTTTGGAAGTAAAATCGGTAACCGATGGATTGAGTGGTGCTATAATGGGTGCACATTTACACAAAGGTATTGCAGGAACAAATGGAGGCTTATTAGTTGATTTAAGTTCTATGATTTCGGCAAACGGACGTGCATTATATGGTGTAGTTGAAATTGATGACTCGATTAAATCAGTTTTCCAAAACTATGTAAAAACAGGTATGGTTTATTTAAATATACATACTATGGCCAATCCAAATGGCGAAGTTCGTGGACAAATTAAATACGATCAGAATTTACGTTTTGATGCTCGTATAGATACTACACAAATTACAGGTAATTTAAATACAGTTTCATCGGCAATTGGTGCGGCAAAATTCTCTTTAAATTTAACGTATGATACTTTAAGATACTACATTGTAGCAAGTAATTTAACAGGTACAATTGCAGCAGCACACATACACAATGCAGAACCAAATATGGACGGTGGTGTAGTATTTGAATTTCCAAATACAGCTATTAATGGTAATGTAATAAGTGGTATATGGACAAAAAATACTGGATTAACAGAAACTTTAATTTCTCAATTATTGTACGGAAACTTATACGTAGCAATTCATACTGCAGCAAACCCTGCAGGCGAATTAAGAGGCCAAATTTTCAGGTTAGCTCGTGAAGGTTTTGTTGCCGATATAGATGCTATGCAATCTATCCCAGCATCAAACTCAATGGCTACAGGAAGTGGTATTGTAAGCTACGATCGCGATAGAAGAAATTTACATTACATGATTACTGTATCTGGATTAAGTGGCGCAATAAATGCAGCACACTTCCACAAAGGAATTAAAGGAGAAACAGGTGGTGTGGTATATGATTTAAACTTTGTAAACAATGGGGCGTTTGGTTATTGGACAAACATGAATACACCAGCATTTAACAATACACAATCAATTACTTTCAGAAGAAATGACAGTGTATATGTTAACTTCCATACAACTAATTTCCCTAATGGAGAGGTACGTGGACAATTTATCAGAAACTATACAAACAATGGTGTGGTAATTGGCGGAATAACTGGAATCAATAATAATTTCAGCAACAATGTAAGTTTATATCCGAATCCTAGTACAGATAATATAAACATCAGTTTCGAATCTAAAAACAACGAAACAATTACCATCAGCATATCAGATTTAAATGGTAGAGTGGTATTAACTGAAAAATCGGATGTACAAAAAGGCAATAATGTACTAAATGCAACTATTGCAGAACTTAGCACTGGCTTATACATTATCAGCTTATCTTCTGATTCTGGAAATAATTACAGAACAAAATTTGTTAAAAAATAAAAATGTAGATACATTTTTCATAAGAACCAGGTACATTAATTTGTACCTGGTTTTTTTATTCAACAAAGTCTACCACCTTAAATTATGCTCTATTCTTTATAAAATTTAGATCTATACATTTTCGATCCAGAATCTACCACTATAATATATAAACCAGCTGGTAGAGTACTAATATTAATTGTATTCTCCACTTTGCCTTCTAACATTTTATCTCCTAATAAATTATAGAGATAAAAATTCTTATTCTCAAATTCTGAATTTACAGAAATATAGTTTGATGATGGATTTGGAAAAACATTTATTTGCTGAACATTTTTAGTTTGATTTACTCCAGAAAATTGCCCTATATAAATTGTATCAATGTTAAAATTTTGCGGGCCGAAATACTTAACATAGTTTGCATACCCAGGGCTACCAATCATAGCACCAGTATTGCCATCAACAAATTCTATTTTTGTGGCACCAGCCCCTTGTACCTTTCCATGTGCTGCCCATGTATTTCCTCCATCTAAAGTAATCGCAATACCTGTACCTGGATCGGAAACATACCCAATTAAATTAGATTTAAACGACATTGCAGCGAAATCATTATAAGAAATATTTGTTGGCAAATTTGCACCTATATCGGTCCAGGTACTAGCACCATCTATGGTTTTATACATTCTCCCATCACAACCATACACAAAACCTACTAACTCATTTATGAAATATAAGCCAGAATTACATTTAGTACCACCTAGGTTTAAAATCATATTTCTTGAAACATCCATCCACGTGCTACCCGTATCGGTACTTTTATAAACTTTGGCTCCTGCTAATATATACCATGCATTTACACTTGGAAAAGCTGCATCAATTGGTTCACTTATATTCGAATTTTTTGATGTCCAAGTTTGACCAGCATTCTTGCTAAATACTGTAAATCCGTATGCATAAGCTACCGCATTATTCGCATCAATAAATTCTATTTTTTTAATCTGATGTGGAGTAAAGCCATATTGAAATAATTGACTATTTGTAAATCCTGCATTGGTTGTGTAATATATATCTCCTCCTGATGCATAAAAGAAAGTATCAATTCCTCTTAGTGTATAGGCACTGCCTCTAAAATCCTGACCATTTTGTTTCAATAATTTCTTCCAGGTTAATCCCCCGTCTATAGTTTTTACCAAACAACCTTCATAGGGTGTACTGAATTCAGCATAAGCTATATTACTATTCCACACTTTCAAATTATTGAGCGTAGGATTCTGATTTATTGCAACAATTGGACTAGAAAATAAGCTGAAATTTTGTCCATTATCTGTAGAAATTGCACATACTCCTTTAGCCATTGCCATATATGAATTCGCTCCTAAATGCAGAGCCGGTGCCTTCACTTCAGATATAGATGGAGTCCAAGTTAATCCAGCATCTGAAGTTGAATATGCATAACTGAAATCGTTTTCCATTACTACAAAACCTTCGTTTGCATTTTTGAAGTGCATAAATTTAATTTTATTGAAGTTTGTAGGCTGAGGTTTGGTTACCGTAGTAAAGGTATTTCCTCCATCGGTAGTTTTGAAAAGTAATTTATTTGATTTACCTGCAGTAATGTAATAAACATTAGCATTCAAAAAATGTACAAATTCATAACCATAAATATCAAAATCAACCAAACCCGTTGGCGAGGTTTTAATAAGGTTCCAAGCTAAACCTGCATTATTACTTTTGTAAATACTGAAACGTTTTATACCAAACATATCTCTGTTGTACCCAAATGCCACCAAGGTATCTCCAGTTACTCTAAATATTTCTCCAGGTACAGTAATTGTATCAAACGACATTCCAGCATCTCTTGTAACTAAGGCTTGCTTGTATTCATACTTGCCAAAATGCAAATAGGCAGTAGAAGAATTTACGATGGTAATTTTTGAGATTGTTTGAAATAAAGATGCAGGGAAACGAGTTGCATCCATTAAGGCTTTTCGCGACCAAGTTTCGCCAGCATCACGGGTAATAAGTAATTGGCCAGGTTCTGCACCCACTGCCATACCAACATTATTATCAAAAAATGCGAGGTCGTTAATTTGCGTTTCCGATTTTAAGGATACTAATTTCCAAGTTGAACCTTTATCTGTACTCTTTTTTATTAAACCAGATTGGTCGCCAGCAAAAATAATACTAGAGTTGCTTGGCATTACATACAGCTTAGTAATGGTACTATTCATAGTTCTCCATTCGTAAAATTGAGCGAATGAATGTTGAGTAAAAATAACTATGGAAAATAGGATTAAACGTAGTGTAAAGGCTGTTTTCATAATGATAGAATTTATATCACTAAAATACACCGACAAACAACACTAAACTATCAGTAAATATTGGTATTTAGCACTACGTGCTAGTGGGTATATGTTACTCTATAAAACCCACCACTTTAAACTCCGTTCTTCTGTTTTGTTGATGGTCCTTCTCAGAACATTTAACCCCATCGGCACATTTATTTATAAGCAAGTACTCGCCATAGCCTTTTCCAGTAATTCTACTCTCAGCAATACCTTTGCTAATTATGTAAGTGGCAGAAGACTTTGCTCGTTTATCAGAAAGTGTTTCGTTGTATTTTGCACTCGCCCTCGAGTCGGTATGTGAGCTGAGTTCTATAACTATATCCGGATTATCATTTAATAGTTTCACAATTTTGTCTAATTCTAAAGCTGCATCTGGGCGTATGTTCCATTTTGCCAAATCAAAATAAATATTATCTATTTTAATTGCCTTACCAATAATTATAGAATCAAGTTCTACATCTTTAACATAATCATAATCCGAATTAAAATTCGAAGCGCAATACACATCTGATGTATTAAATAAAATATCTTTAGAGAAATATCCTGCTTTGCTAAAACTTATGCTATACCTAGTATTTGTTTCTAAAGTAAATTTTTTATAAAAACCATTCACATTGCTTCTACCTTCGTACACTAATAAGTTTTTATTGTAATTATATATTTTAACTGTTACCTCCATCAGCTTTTCTGAACTTCCTTTTTTAACTATAGTGCCTTGTACATTACATCCCTTATTTATTCTTGTTAATTTGATATAAAAAACACTGTCGGTTAATAAAAATTTACGACTACTTAATTTAGGTAAGTAAGCATCTGCAGTTACCTCGAACACAAAAAAGTCTTTATCCAAAATTCTTAATTCGATAGGCAATTCATTGCTAGTTTTGTTAATTGTGCTATTTTTATGGTTAATGGTTACACTAGCATTTACAATAATTTTGTTTGTAAGGCTATCTACTACATAAAGTTTAATGTACTTTCCAATAATGTTAAAAGAATACACATCATCATCAATACCTTTATTCCCTCTATCCGAACTAAAATAACCTGCGTAGGCATTCGGATGGGTAATAAGTGCAAAATCGTCGTCGCTAGAATTTATTGGATAAGGCAAGGATTCTACTTCTAACAATTTGTTGTTTAAATTCACTTTGTATATATCAAGCCCTCCAAAAGTTTGTCTACCGTTTGTAGCAAAATATAATGTATTCTCTTTTGAAATAAATGGAAACACTTCTTCTTCTATGGTGTTTATTGCAGGACCAAGGTTTACAGGAGCAGACCAAGCCGAATCATTTATCCACTGGCACACGTATAAATCCATTCCACCAAACCCTCCTGGCATATTAGAACTAAAATACAATTTAGTACCATCGGTATTAATACTAGGATGTGCACATGCATATTCTGTACTATTGAATTTGAACTTATCTGTTTTTATCCATTTACCATAAATAAATTCAGCAGATTCGATTCTTAAATTAATATATCCATTTTTCTTCGATTTAATTTTGGGGTTATTAGTAGTATAATACATGGCACTGTCTTGTTCTAAAAAAGTAGCCGGACCAAAATTAAACTTGGTTCTAAGTTCCAATGCAAATGGGCTATAGGTACTAATCTCATTTCCTAATTCGGTTTCTTGTAAAGAGAGAAAATTTGTTTCTGTCCAGCTATGGTTGCGTTGTATAAAAGGTTTAACTTGAATAGAGGAAGCAAAAATTAATTTGTTTTTATAAATGCTTGGGGCAAAATCAGAATTTTCTGAATTAAATGCTAAACGGTTAATTTTTATATTTACGGTATCAGATAGTAAGGTATTCTTAACTCTTCGTTGTTTTGCATCTTCATAATATAATCGATCTGTTAATACTGTATCTTTTCTAACCAACATCGCATAATACTTTTCTGCTTCTTGGTATTGATTAGTTAAACGGTAACAATCTGCTAATTTTCTTACTACCACTAAGTTGTTAGAATCGCGTTTATCAACATAATATTTAAAATAGGGAATGGCATCCGGGTAATTCAATATTTTATATTTATACTCTGCAAACCTCAATATTAATTGGGCACTTGAGGTATTGTAGCAAAATAATAAAATAAAAATTACAAGTACTTTTCTCATCTTTAAAAATATCTGGGTGAAGTAACTTTTGTTTTATTATATCGAAGTACATAATTGAGAGATAGCTCATGAGTACCTCCAGCAACCGTTCTTAAATTTGTAAAGGTATAATCGAAAGAGTAAGCAATACGTAATTGCTCGTTTACTTGTACAGCCGACATTAGATTCCAAGCATCTCCAGATCTGAAACCACCACCAACCCATACTGAGTTTAGCAGAAGAGTTGCCAAATTTAAATCGTATTCAATAGGCGCATTCATTACTACCTTTAACATACCCGAGGGGCGAACTTTAAACAAGGGATGTACATCAAACACAAAACCACTGGCTACAAATAAATGTAACTCTTCTTTATTAAAGGAACTGGTTACACGCTCTACTTCGTTGTTTTGGTTGATGTATAGCTTATTATAAATAATGCGAGGAACAGATACTCCAAAGTAAAATACTTTGGTATAGTAATAAGTTCCAAAACCAAAATTAGGAGCAAATACAGCTGGAGTATTGTTTAGAAATTCCAAATCGTCATTATCATTAGTTTGTACTTCCGACAAGTTTTCTTGATAAGCCACATAACCTCCTAGTAAGCCTAATGCCAACTTGCCTTTATTCATTTTTATTCTGAAAGCATAATTACCAAATAAACCTGTTTGGGTAGTAACTCCAATATTATCTTGGTAGGCTGTTAAACCCAAGCCCACTCTACTTTTTAATAATTGCGAGTGTGCGGTAAAGGTTTTAGTAGTTGGCGATCCGTTAATTTTTAACCATTGCCTGCGATAAACTGTAGAAAAAGAAAGCGCATCATGCGAGCCAGCATAAGCCGGGTTAATAAATATCTCGTTAAATGTATATTGGGTAAACATGGGTTCACTTTGTGCATGTAGCAAAGTGGAGTAAATTAATAAACCAAAAGAAAGAAGTAAAAACTTTAATGCTTTCATCTTTATTTTCTAATTACTATATAACCTGTTAATTGTTTTACACCCGGTACACCAAAATCTAATAAATAAAAATAAGTTCCACTTGGTAATAAGCCATCGCCAAAAACAACAGCGTCAGAATTTTTAACAGAACCTTTCCATTTATTATCGTAGGGTGCTTGTTGGAAAACCAAGTTCCCCCAGCGGTTGTAAATTTCGAGTTTATTATTCGGATAATTTTCTAAGCCTACAATCACAAATTCATCATTTTTATTATCACCATTTGGTGAGAAACCCGAAGGTACAAACACCGCAATTTCTATAATGGTAGGCGATTGTTCATCTGGAATTTCATTATTATCTGGATCCGGATTATTGCCATCTACAGAAGTATCTAGCGCCGAGATGCTAGTATTTACTGCATTTGCAAAGGCATAAACCTGATTTATGAAGGTAGCATTTGGCAAATTGGTAGTAACTTGTACTTTAATGCGAATCGTTTTTAATTCTGATACTAACAGCACACTTTGAGTAGGATCTAATAATTCAACATTGTTTACTCCATCAAAATTAGCGTTAACTACTAGGCCGTTACTATTGCTTATACTTAATATGCTAAAGGCAGAGGGAGATGGAAAAACAGTATCTAATTTTTCTATTATTCTGATATTTTCTAAATCAAGATTACCATAATTTTTTATAGTAATTGTATAGTCAACATGGTAAACACCCGGTGAAATGGCAATGGGCTTAGTTGCACTTAAGGAAGATCCAATACTTGCAACGTAAATTGTACCATTAGTAAATACTACTAGTTTTACAATATTAGAGGTATCTGTGCTACCACAATAAATATGGATGGCTATTCTTCGGTACCAAGTAGTTTGTAAAATTGTATCGGGGTTAAAATGAATAGTGGAAGCTCCTGTAATAGTTGTAAACCCTGTAGAATCAGACAATGTAGAAGATTGCCATATATAAGTTATAAGACTCGTGTCGGCATTTGCGAGAGAGCCTAGTATGGTACCTGGGTTACCCGATACAAAAAAGGAATCGGGTGTTGGACTAGTAATTGTATTCGAAATTGAATTTGAAAAAACGACTATACTAGCTACAGTACTTGTATCGGCAGCACATACTCCACTTTTTACAATCGCTCTGTAATAAGAAGTGGAAGTTAAATTTAGTACGAATAAACTATCTGTAGTGTTATTGATGTTTGTTACAGTGCCACTAAAATTTGCAGTGGTAGAACTCTCCCATTTCAAAATAATACCAATATAATTTGTTAAACGTAATAAAGTTGAATTTGAACCTGCACAAACGGTGTCGCTGTTTACTATATCTCCAACAACAGTATTCTGATCAACACGTATAAAGCCTATGGTACTGGTATCTGCATCGCAAACTCCATTTTTTACTATCGCTCTAAAATAAGTGGTGGTAGTTAAATTTAGCACTAACAAACTATCGG
>CALRUR010000002.1:0-298627 GCA_943371425.1 Sphingobacterium thalpophilum | reverse complement strand
TTTTGTGTGTAATATTATGAGCAAACAAAAGTATGTTTTTTTCTGTATTAAATGAAACCATGAAAGAACTCTATAGCCTTAATAAATACCTCTACAAATACCGCTTCAGGATGCTTTTAGGCGTCATTTTCATCATTTTATCCAATTGGTTTGGTGTTTTTCCAGCCCAAGTAATTCGTTTAGCCTTCGATCTGGTAAAAGAACAACTTAGTCTGTACCAATACCTTAACGGATTCAACCGTCAGGAATTATTTTACAAAGCTTTTATAAACATAGTGCTCTTATTTGGTTTTATAGTGTTTATGGTTGCCGTAATAAAGGGCATTTTTATGTTTTTTATGCGCCAAACCATCATTGTGGTATCCAGATTAGTGGAATATGACCTTAAGAATGAAATTTATAGTCACTACCAAATTCTAAACTTAAGTTTTTATAGAAGAAATAATACTGGCGATTTAATGAATCGTGTTTCTGAGGATGTAGGTAGAGTACGCATGTACATTGGTCCTGCCATAATGTATACTCTTAACTTAATAGTTTTGTTTATATTGGTGATTAGCACAATGTTAAGTGTAAATCCTAAACTAACACTTTATGCAGTATTGCCAATGCCTTTTTTGTTTTTGAGCATTTACTATGTGCAGAATATCATCAACCAAAAGAGTGAGAAAATACAAGCACAACTCTCTACCCTCTCCAGCACTATTCAAGAAAGCTTTTCGGGTATACGTGTAATAAAAGCATATGTGCGCGAAAACGAAATGCGTGAGAAATTTAATGCAGAGAGTGAAGATTACAGAGCTAAAACCATGGGCTTGGTAAATGTTCAGGCCATATTTTTCCCAACGGTATTAACACTAATTGGTATAAGTACCTTACTTACCATTTACATAGGCGGACAAGAGGTAATAAATGGAACCATTACAGCTGGTAATATCGCAGAGTTTATTGTTTATGTAAATATGCTCACATGGCCTGTAACCTCAGTGGGCTGGGTAACTTCCTTGGTTCAGCGAGCTTCTGCCTCACAAAAAAGAATTAATGAATTTGTGCAATTAGTTCCAGAAATCAAGATAGAAAGCGATCAAAGAAAAATTGATATTAAAGGTGATATAGAATTTAAGAATGTAACCTTTCATTATCCTGATACAGGAATTAAAGCCTTGAAGAATGTAAGTTTTAAAATTAAGGCGGGCCAAACCATGGCCATTATTGGAAGAACAGGTTCAGGGAAATCTACTATTTCAAACTTATTATTCAGAATGTATGATATTGATGAAGGAGAATTATTGATTGATGGTATAAACATCCAGAAGCATTACTTAACTCACTTAAGAGAGCAAATGGCAATGGTACCACAAGAGGTATTTCTATTTTCGGATACCATAAAAAATAACATTGCTTTTGGAACCAATCATGTAAGTGAAGCACAAATAGAAAAGGTGGCCAAAGATGCGGCTGTATATGAAAATATTATTCAGTTCGAAAAAGGATTTGAAACTATGGTGGGTGAACGAGGAATTACCTTATCTGGCGGACAAAAGCAACGTATTTCTATTGCAAGGGCCATATTAAAAGAGCCAAAGGTCTTAATTTTCGATGATGCATTATCGGCCGTTGACACAAAAACTGAAGAGGCTATTTTATCAAAATTAAAGGTAATAATGAATAATCGGAGCAGTATATTAATCTCTCACCGCATATCTACGGTTAAACATGCTGATTTAATATTGTATATGGACAATGGCGAAATAATTGAGCAAGGCACTCATGATGAGCTCTTAAGCCTCGGAAAAGCTTATGCAGAGCTATATCAAAAACAATTATTAGAGGAAGAAAGTGTAATGGTGGATAATTATGAGGAAAAAATGAATGAATAGCCGTTTGGAAGTTTGAAATTAAATACTTTTATTTACTGCATATTTAGTTAAACAAAACATGGGAGAATTTGATAATAAAGACAGAGAAGAGGTGTATTCGAAGAAAGTGAGAGCTGGTAAAAGAACTTATTTTTTTGATGTAAAATCAACTAGAAGTAACGATTACTACATTACGATCACCGAGAGTAAGAAACGTATGGAAGATGGCGTTTTCGTGAAACATAAGATTTTCTTATACAAAGAAGATTTTGAAAAATTCATGGAAGGACTTACAGATACAGTAGAGTACATAAAATCAAATCAGGAAGTTGTGGAACGCAGATATGAAGATTACAATGCCTCATCTCCATCTAGTCCGGACATCGATTTCGAAATCTAAAAGAATCTAAAAAACATTTTAAAATTATGTTAACCCCGAACTTATCGGGGTTTTTTTATACCCCATCATAAGCATTAATTGCTTTCATTTTTTATCTTTGCGAAAAGTAAAACAAATGAAAGTACTAGGCACAGACCATAATTTCTTAGGATTAGAAGAAGAACACTTATACTCGTTTGAAAATGCGAAGTATGTAATACAATCAGTTCCATACGAATACACTTCCTCTTACTTAGAAGGCTCGGCAAAAGGACCTGCAGCAATTATTGAAGCTTCTAAATATGTAGAGTTTTATGATGAAGAGTTGGATACAGAAACTGTGCGTACCGCTCCTATTGCTACTCTTGAAGCGCTTGATTTTACAGGTAAAGTAGATAAAGATGCGGTAGATTATATTTGTGCAGAAACAGAAAAGCTCTTAGACCTAGGTAAAGTTGTGGTATCTTTAGGTGCCGAACATACTGTAACCTATGGTTTTGTGCAAGCTTATGCTAAGAAATACGATAATTTAACCGTTTTACAAGTGGATGCCCATTCTGATTTACGTGAATCATACCACGGTAATATTTACTCACATGCTTCTGTAATGGCTCGTGTTAAAGACATGGGCTTAACTTTATGCCAAGCTGGTATTAGAGCACAGTGTATAGAAGAAGCCACAGAAATAAAAAATAATCCAAAGATTCATACTTTCTACGCTCACCAAATAAGAAATAATTCTAATTGGGTAAATGAAATAGTAAGCAACATGAGCGAGAATGTTTATATTACTATTGATGCCGATGGGTTCGACCCAAGTATTATGCCAGCGGTTGGTACAGCAGAACCTAACGGTTTGTTTTGGAATGAAACATTAGATTTATTGAGAGAAACCTGCAAACACAAAAATGTGGTTGGGTTTGATATTGTAGAATGTGCCCCTATGGAAGGAAACATTCTATCGGAATATACACTTGCCAAATTAGCCTATAGAATTATAGGTTATATGGAAAAGTTTAAAAAGTAAGATATGTTAACAGATAAAAAATACCAAGTATATTGGTTTAGTTTAGCAGGTATTATTGCAGCTTTCTTACTTTGGTATTTTCGCATTATTGCGCTCTATATTTTATTTGCGATGTTTCTAACCTTTGTGTTAAACCCATTGGTAAACTATCTATCCAAAGGCAAATTAGTAAAGTTTAGAGTACCTCGTATCATATCAACTATTATCGCCTTCCTCCTATTTTTTGGAGTGTTAACTTTATTTTTTGCTACTATTTTTCCGCTAATTAGTACAGAGGTCGACCATTTAAAATCAGTAGATCCTACTCAGTTTACCACTGTTTTTGATAATCAGATTTATTACATCGAACATTTGTTAATTGATAATCATTTAACAGAAAAAGCTCCCGGTTTTCTAAAGCCCTTAATTACTCAAGAACTAAATAATTGGATGAACCAAGAAAATGCGGGGAATTTAATATCAGGGTTTTTTAATGGCTTAACTAATGGAGTTATTGGCTTGTTCTCGGTCTTATTTATTAGCTTTTTTTCATTAAAAGATGAAAATTTATTGAAGAAATCAGTCGCAAATATTATTCCCGGTAAATATTATACAGATTATATTAATGTATTTAATAGCATAGAAAATTTACTTTCAAGGTATTTTATTGGCTTATTAATTCAAGCAACTATTATCTCTACCATTGTATCTATTGCATTAATGTTAATTGGTATAAATAATTATATACTGATAGGGATTTTAGTGGGCATTATTAATGTGATACCATACTTGGGCCAAGTAATTTCTATTGCCTTAGCCTTATTGCTTGGTGTAGCTTCTAATATTGATATTATTAATTCAGAACATTTAGTGTTCTTTTTATTAAAAATTACTACTATAGTAGTAGCTACTCAAACGCTTGATAGTTTTATTTTTCAACCCATTATTTTTTCTAAGAGTGTAAAAGCACATCCTTTAGAAATATTTTTAATGGTGTTTGTGGGCGGAACAATTGCTGGCCCTTTTGGAATGTTTTTAGCAATACCAGTGTATACAATTATTAAGGTAACGTATATGGGCTTGCATAGGGTGTATGTGAAGAAGAAAGTAGCTAGTAGCCTTGAGCAGGGAGCCTTGAGCAGGGAGAAATGAGCATTAAAGTATTATACAATTTACAACTTACAATTTACAATTTAAAATATGGCATTACAGTGTGGAATAGTAGGATTACCAAACGTAGGGAAATCAACTTTATTTAATTGTTTATCGAATGCAAAAGCGCAGGCGGCGAATTTTCCGTTTTGTACTATAGAACCAAATGTTGGAGTAATTACAGTACCCGATGATCGTTTAACAAAATTATCGGAATTAGTAAACCCTCAACGTATTGTACCAAATACTATAGAAATAGTAGACATTGCTGGTTTAGTGAAAGGTGCAAGTAAAGGCGAAGGATTGGGAAACCAGTTTCTTGGCAATATTCGTACTACTAATGCCATAATACATGTACTAAGGTGTTTTGACGATCCGAACGTTGTGCATGTGGATGGCTCTGTTGATCCCATAAGAGATAAGGAAATTATAGATACAGAATTGCAATTAAAAGATTTAGATTCTGTAGAAAAGAAAATTGCGAAAGTAGAAAAGTCGGCTAAAACCGGAGATAAAGATGCTAAGAAAGCATTCGAAATATTAAGCCTTGTTAAAGAAGCGTTACTTGCAGGTAAATCGGCACGTACAGTTGCTATCGAAGAAAAAGATTTAGAACATATAAATGATTTACAATTACTCACTTTAAAGCCAGTATTGTATGTATGTAATGTCGATGAAAAATCTATATTAAGTGGCAATGAATATGTAGCTAAAGTGAAAGATTCGGTAAAAGATGAAGATGCACAAGTGCTAATTATTTCTGCTGCCATTGAAGCCGATATTGCGCAGTTAGAAAGTTACGAAGAACGCAAAATGTTTTTAGACGATTTAGGATTAGTAGATTCGGGCGTTAGTAAACTAATTATTGCTGCTTATTCGTTATTAAATTTAGCAACTTATTTTACTGCAGGTGTGCAAGAAGTTAGAGCATGGACAATTACAAAAGGCATGACGGCTCCACAGGCTGCAGGTGTTATACATACCGATTTCGAAAAAGGATTTATTCGAGCAGAAGTAATTAAATACAACGATTTTATAACACTTGGTTCTGAAGCAGCTTGTAAAGAGGCTGGTAAGTTGGGTGTTGAAGGTAAACAGTATGTGGTTGAAGATGGTGATATTATGCACTTTAGATTCAACGTATAAATTTACAATATAGCTTGTGTTTAAAATAAAACACAAGCTATATTGTAATTAAATGTTCTAAAGAAAGAGGTTTACTTATAAAAGACCGAACAGTTGTAAATTCTTTAGAACGCCTAATATCATTAGGGTCTACAGAGCTGGTTAACATTATTACTTGTATGTTTTCGATGAACTGTTTCGGATACTTTTCGAACTCAGCTAAAAAACCAAAACCATTCATTATAGGCATATTTATATCCAACAAAATTACTTGGGGTATAATATTCTCATCAGTACTATTTAAATGCTTGGTTAAATATTCAAGTGCATCTGTAGCAGAACTGTGTACAATTATACGTTCAGATATATTATTTTTAGTTAAGATGTGAGTATTAACCATGTTATCAATCTCACTATCATCAATCAACATAATGCATTTGTATTTGTGTACGCTCATAACATTGTGTTTTTAACCAATAGCGAAATTGGCGGTTCGACATTGAACTTAATTGGCAAATAAATAGTGAATATGGAGCCCTTTTTTTCTTCACTTTCCAAAATAATACTACCACCTAATTTCTCTACTGCATTTTTTACGATGTATAATCCTAACCCCGTGCCAGTAGATTTAGTGTTCCCTCTAAAAAACATATCAAAAACATTTCTTTGTAAGCTCTCTGGTATACCCTCTCCGTTGTCTTCAATTTGCACCATTAATTGATCTGCATTATAGGTAGTTCTTATATTTATTGTTGATTTACTTTTTTCTTTGTCGCGGTATTTTATTGCATTTATTATTAAGTTCTGAAAAATATTATTTACCAATGATTTGTCGAGTTGCAAAACAGGGCAATCATCAAAATTTAATGTCCAAGTTATATTTTGATGCTCGGGTAAATTCTCGAAACTATTTATAATATTGGTAATAACTTCTTTTAAATTGATGTCGACAATATTTAATGAGCCTTGTGTAATTTTTGTAATGTTTAAAAGATCCATTAAAATGGTGTCTAAATGCAGTACACTACGTTCTATAAGTTTCATGTATTGCATAGTATTAGGATCTTTAATTTCAGATTTAGCCACATTTAGTAAACCTTGCAAAGAAGCCAAGGGCCCTTTTAAATCATGCGAAGATCTATAGATAAACGTATCTAATTCTTTTATTTTCTCCTCTAACCTAAATTCAAATGCTTTTCTTTCGCTAATATCTCTACTAATTGAAATAACACCTTCAATTTCATCTGTACCTTCTTTAAAGGTTAGTTTATTAGTAGATTCTATCCAAATGTATTTGCCATTTTTCTTTTTATATCTATAGCTTGCTGTGTACACACCCAAGCCTTTGCTAACAAATTCCATTAAACCCGCTCTAATAATTACAGCATCTTCTGGATGCAGAAATTCATATGCAGATTTATCAATCATATCTTCTGGCGAGTAACCTAATAAAGTATAGGAAGAATTAGAAATGTAATTATACACCCCATTTATATCATGGCGGGTTATCATATCGGTTGCATTTTCTGCAATTAACCTATACTGTTCTTCGCTCACTTTTATTTGGAGATCTTTGAGTATACGTTCAGTTGCATCGCGTGTAACCGCTACTATTTCTTTGGGTTCTTGTGTAATATGATCGTAGATTAATTTACCACTGGTTTCGATCCATATGTATTCTCCATTTTTCTTTCTAAACCTGTATTCAAATCGTATTTTTTTATCAGAATTTACAATAGAATTTAATTGATCTCTCATTTTAGAAATATCTTCTTCATGAAAATAATTAATGAGTTTTTCACCAATTACCTCTTCTGGTGTATACCCAGATAATTCATAAATAGCAGGTGAAGCATACAAAAAATCTCCAGATAAATTATGTAAAGAGATTACATCATTTGTATTTTCAGCTAATAACCTATACGCTTTTTCACTTTTTAAAATGGCAAGATCTAGCTCGTTTTTTTCACGTAAGGTTATGTACTTTTTTTCTTGAATGAGTATGCTGTGGTAAAGTCTATCGATATGAGATTTCAATACATAATCATCAGATCCTTCCTTCATCATATCCACCGCTATGGTTTCTGCACCTGTACCAGTAAGGGTAATAAAGGGTATCTGCAATTGGTATTCTTTAAAAATTCGGAGAGCATCTAGGCCAGTAAAACTTGGCAACATAAAGTCAGATATAATTACATCAACTGTATTGTTTTTAATTGCATTGCGTAGATCCACTTCATTTTGCACGCGTATATAATTAACAGATAATTCAAATTTCTGGAGCGCTCTTGTAAGTAATTCGTAATCGGCATTGTTGTCTTCAACAACAATAATGGTATATGTTTTTTGTTGTTGCATTAATCGTTAATGTTTTGATTTAATATCACCCAATACATTCCTATGTCTACAATAGATTTTACAAACTTATCAAACTCCACTGGTTTCTGTATAAAACTATTTGCACCTAACTCATAACTAATAATTAAATCTTTTTCTTCCTTAGAAGAAGTCAATATTACAATTGGAATATGTTTTGTATCTGCATCCGATTTTAAAATTTTAAGCACTTCCATGCCATCAATTTTAGGCATTTTCAAATCTAATAGTATAAGTTTTGGTTTAGATTTATTGCTTCTATGATTATATTCTCCTTTACAATAAATAAAATTTAAGGCCTCCGCACCGTCCTTTACATGAAATAGGTTATTCGCTAAATTGTTTTTCTTTAATGCCCGAATGGTTAATTCGGCATCATTTAGGTTATCCTCCACTAATAGAATTTCAACATAGTCCATACTTCTTCTACTATTATATTCTTGAAGTTACTGAATTGGAATCGAAAAGTAAAACTTTGTTTGTGCCAAAGGCTTAGATTCTGCCCAAACTCGGCCATTGTGTTTGCTAATTATCTTAAAAACGATCGCTAAACCTACTCCAGAGCCTTCATATTCATCATCATGATGCAGTCGCTGAAACACGTTAAATAACTTATGCTTGTATGTTTCATCAAACCCTACTCCGTTATCCTCAATACAATATATTATTTCTTCTCCTTCTTTATACGAGGAAATGTGTATGAAAGGTTTCGCTATTTTAGATGAATATTTCAAAGCGTTTGAAAGCAAATTAGACCATACTTGCTTTAACAGTATTCTGTCTGCCAAGGACATATCTAGTTCCTCAATTTTTATAGTGTAATTCGTGGGTATATTAATTTCTGAGAGAATTTCTTCTAACAACTTATTATGATCTACCAATACCTCATTGGTTTCTTTTCTGCCTAACCTCGAAAAATCTAATAAATCATCAATTAACACACCCATCCTTTTAGAGTTGTTTAATATTACAGTAAAAACTCTCTTTGCCTCCTCATCCATTGAATCGTAATAATCTTCCAAAATTATTCTGCAATATCCATCTATGGCTCTTAAAGGAGCTCTTAAATCGTGCGAAACCGAATACGAAAAAGATTCTAATTCTAAATTTGCATTAATTAATTGTTTATTGTTTTGTTCTAACTCTACATTTAAAAGATTAATTTTTTCTTGAGATTTATTTAGTTCTGTAATGTCTAACACCGCGGTTCTAGTGCTTACACTATTACCAGCTTTGTCGTAATTTACCGTGCTATTTAACATTACATCAAAACAAGAACCGTCTTTTCTCTTATAACATAGCTCCAAATCTTTTAAAAACAATACATTTTTCACTTTTACTTTTTCAATAAAATCATGCAGTTTATAATGATCTTTTTCATGTACTAAATCAAAAATACTTAAAATACCTACCACTTCTTCTCTTGTATAGCCTAACCATTTTAGCTCAGTTTCGTTCATTGCAATAATAATATTATCATTACCTACAGAATGGTAGCCACAAGGTGCGTTGTTGTATAAATCATAAATTCTATTTGATGATTCTACTAACTTATCTTCTGCGATTTTTCTTTTATGTAATTCGTTTCTTATGATAAAAAAAACAATGATTAAGATAGTGGTTGCCAGCACAGCTGTGGCAAAATAACCGTATTTGGTGAGTCGAGCTTTCTCTATATTTTCAATATTTGTTTTGTATAATATATCTCGTTCTTTGTTTTCAATATCATTACTAATTTTCCGAATACCATCCATGTATCGTTTGGTTTGATATAACATTCTGATACGTTTTAAGGTATCTGTATTATTTGTTAACTCGTCGTTTACCAACTCCTCCGCTACACTCAATAACAAATCAGTATATATTTTAAGTTCCTTGGCCTCGTTTTGCTGGGCAATAAAATCCTTGTTATATTCAATTAATAAATTGATGTTACTAGCGAGTTTGCTTTTACCATAGATATATGGCCTTAAATAGGAAGTATCGCCAACAATTAAATATCCCCGCATTCCGGTTTCTACTCCTAAACTGTTAAATTGTATTTCTTCAATTGTTCTTAGAATTTTGAGTGAATTCGTATTTACATTTTCTCTATTCACCAAATCACTCATGTTAATGTAGGTAAGAGTTGCAATAGTAGTAAGTAAAATACTCACGGCTACAAAACCTATTAACATGTTTCTTACAATTCTTTTCATTTATGATGTTTTTACAATCTACGATTTTTTTTTTAATTTAGGTATTTAATAATCCTACAGATATGATGAAGAAATACTCTAATAGCGATATAACGGTAACTTGGGAACCCGAAAAATGCATACATTCTCGCCAATGTTTCACCAACTTAACAAAAGTATTTGATCCGCGTAAACGCCCTTGGATTACCTTAGAGGGTGGCGATACAGAAAGTATAAAAAAGGCTATAGATAATTGCCCATCTAAAGCATTAGGCTATTATTTAAATAATAACGCTGAAGATGTTACTAATAAAACAGAAGATCCTGTATCTGATGATGCGGTAAAACTTAAGTTATTAGCAAATGGCCCAATTGAATTTAATGGGGAGTGTGTTATTATAGATAAAGAGGGAAATGAAAGTTATAAAACGGGTAAATTCTTTTTATGTAGGTGTGGAGCCTCTGCTAATAAACCATTTTGTGATGGTTCTCACCGAAAAGTTGAATTTCAGGGTTAAGCATTCCATGCATTTAATATATTTGCAGAATGGATAAAGCATGGATACGTTTATTATACCTTGTTTGCAGAGTTGTTGCGATTTACTTTTTATTAATTGAGATCAATTTTTTATGGTTATTTGGCTATTCACCAAGTTTAGTGGAGCTCAAAAACCCATCATATACTGTAGCTTCAGAAGTATATGCCAGCGATGGTAGTTTACTAGGTCGGTATTACCGCGAAAACCGCTCCCCTATTAAGTACGAAGAAATCCCACAAAATTTAATTGATGCCTTAGTTGCCACAGAAGATGTTCGTTTTTACAAACACCATGGCATAGATTTTCAATCCTTGCTTTCTAGTGTGTATTCTACTGCTACCGGCGATAAGCGTGGTGCAAGTACCATTACACAGCAGTTAGCAAAAAACTTGTACCGTACCAGAAGTAAAAGTTCGCAAGGCTTAATCCGTTTTATACCTGGCTTAAGTACGGCCATTTATAAAACCAAAGAGTGGCTTACTGCGTTAAAATTAGAAATGATTTATACCAAGCGTGAAATTTTGGAGATGTACCTAAACACAGTAGGTTTCGGCAATAACACCTTCGGAATAAAAGTTGCTTCTACCAAATATTTCAGTAAAAACCCTAATAAATTAAAGGACGAAGAGGCGGCTTTGCTTATAGGTATGTTAAAAGCCACTTCTACTTTTAACCCAATAAACAACCCCGAAAAAGCAAAAGAAAGGCGCAACGTTGTGCTCTCTCAAATGTATAAATCTGGCTTCCTCACCAAAAAAGAATACAACCGCTTAATAAAAAAAGAGCTTCGTTTATCTATAACTGAAGACGATTTAGACTTGAGTAAAGACTCCTACATACGAACTGCTGTAGCCAGTTATTTAAAGGAATGGTGTGAGGATAATGATATTGATTTATATGCAGATGGCTTAAAAATATACACAAGCATAGATCCAATTATTCAGAAACATGCCGAGGAAGCTATGAAAGACTGGATGAGAACCTTGCAAAAAAGATTTCAGAATCATTGGCAAAACGACGTTCCTTGGAGAGATGAAAATGGAGTGGAAATTCCAAACTTTTTAGAAACATTAGCTAAACGTTTATCGATTTATAAAAAGTTAGAAAAAATTTACGACGGAAATACAGATTCCATCAACTTTGCATTAAATAAAAAGCACCGAATGCGAGTGTTTACTTGGAAAGGCGAGAAAGACACCACTTTTTCTACTTACGACTCATTAGCCTATTATGCAAAAATTTTACAATCAGGCTTAATGAGTTACGACCCTGTAACTGGGCATGTAAAAGCGTATGTAGGTGGCATAAACCATGAGTATTTTAAATACGACCATGTGATGCAAGCCAAGCGCCAAGCGGGTTCTACCTTTAAGCCATTTGTGTATTTAACAGCCATTGATAATGGATATTCTCCATGCGATAAAATGACCGACCAAGCAGTAACCATTACTTATAAAGAAGATGGCGAAACCAAAACATGGTCGCCTAAAAATTCCGACTGGATATTTACCGGACGAGAGATGTCGCTGCGTTGGGCAATGGGTAAATCTTGCAATTCTATTACAGCACAATTAACAGAAGCTGTAGGTTGGGATAATGTGGTGAAGTATGCAAAAAAAATGGGAATAGAAAGTCCGTTAAAATCGGTACCATCCGTGGGCTTAGGTTCTAATGATGTTACTATTTATGAAATGGTGCGAGCATATGGTACGGTGTTGAACAAAGGCGTAAAAACTGAACCCTTATTGGTTACTAAAATTTGTGATCATGATGGTAAAGTAATCAAAGAATTTGAACCAATACAAGAAAGAGTAATTTCCGAAGAAACTGCTTGGCTCATGTTGTATATGTTTAAGGGCGGTATGGAAGAACCAGGCGGTACCTCTCAAGCTCTTTGGGAATTTGATTTATGGAGAAAAGGAAATGAAATTGGGGGTAAAACCGGAACCACTTCTAACCATTCTGATGGTTGGTACATGGGTATTTCTAAAGATTTGGTAACAGGTGTTTGGGTGGGTGCCGATGAGCGCAGTATACACTTCCGAACATCTGATTATGGCGAAGGTTCTAAAACAGCTTTGCCTATATACGGTAAGTTTATGGAACGTTTGTACAAAGACCCTAAGTCGGGAATTACTTTAGGCCCACTACCTAAAGCATGGGTAAAAATAGAGAAAGATTATTATTGCCCCTCTCCTCGACCACCTAGAATAGATACGAATGCTGTGGATAGCACGGCAGTGGCTATTGATTCGATAGTTCAGTTATAATTACAAATTACGAATTACGAATTACGAGGTAAGTTGCCTTAATTCGTAATTTGTAATTCGTAATTCGTAATTTGTAATTCAACTAAAGTTTCTGCAAGAACGTATCCGACTTAACTTTTGTTAAATCTCCTAAATACGACCAACGAATTCCTGTTAAATATTTCTTCACAACAGCATTTACCTCTTTTGCTGGAACTTTATTGATATTTGTAATAAAATCGTTGAAGTTTTTGTAAGAGCCTTTTACTTCGTTAATACCAAGGCCTTGAGATTGTGCAGCATTGGTTTCTAAACCCATATAGTAAGTAGTTACATATGAACTTTTTTGATTTTCAATTTCTTGTTCAGAAAATCCAACCGTTTTTATTTTTTTAATTTCATCAATAATAACTTGTACCGCTTGATCAGGATCTGTAGTGGTTACATACACATTAGAGCATGGATTTATATTAGTTTGATAAAAAGCAGCAGGTGCATAGGATAAACTTCTGTTCGTTCTAATTTCATCAAATAAGCGATCTTGCAAAATACCAAATGCTAATTGCATGGCATATTGCTCATCTGTACCGTATGCGGCTCCGTTCATTACACCACGAATATAGTTCGTTGCAATTTTACGCTCCTCGGTGTTTAAAGTAGATTTATTAATGGTTAACATGGTTTGCTTAGCCGGTACATAATTACCTTCGGGCATTGATTTGGTTAACTTTTTTACTTTCTCAATTAACTGAGCTTTATCTATTTTACCCACTACTACTAAGAAAGTTTGTTTTTTGTTCATCACTTTTTTATAGTGATTTTTTAAATCTTCTAACGATAATTTATTTAAACTTTCTTCAGATCCATTCGTATTCTTATCATAATTTAAATTAGCAAACGCATCGTTCATTGCCATTTCTGTTAAATAAGCATCTGGGTCTGATTTTTCTTGTTGAATATTCGAAACCATTGCTTCTCTTTGTTTTTTAAACTCCGCTTCGTCGAAAATAGGTGCATTAATTACCTCATCGAATATAGCCCAAGAATTTTCGAAATTTCTATTCACACAATTTAATGCGATGTTGCCAAAATCTAATCCAGAACTACCACCAATGGTACTTCCCATTTTATCCAACAATCTGTTATACTCAGATTTTGGATATTTTGCAGTTCCAGAAGTAGTAATTAAATCGAGCATCAAGTTTTCAATTCCTTCTTGCTCTTTTGTATAGTTGGAAGTTCCACCTTTTATAAATAAGCGCACGCTTACAATTTGGTTGCTGGTTGGTTTGTAAATTACTTTAAAGCCATCCACCATAATTTCTTCAACCTTATTTTTTGTTTGTGCCATGCCAGTGCTTGTAACTAACAAAACCGCTGCACTAAATATTGATACAATTATCTTTTTCATTTTATTCCGTTCTTAAGCTGAAATTATTTTTTAACAATGGTAAAAGAAACTTTTCTATTACTTGCATTTACCTCTTCCACATCTGCTTTTGCTTTTTTAACTTGGAAAGCTTTGTTAGAAGTTCCAATAATTCTGGTTTCTGCAATACCTGCATCTGTTAATGCTTTTAATACGGTATTGTATCTATCCATTCCCATTGTTTTCTTTTCACCATCATGGTAATTAGCTTCAATAGAAATATTTGCAGAAGGGTTAATTTTTAACCATTGTAATAAACTTGTAAACTTCTCTTTGTTTTTTTCTTCGGCTAAATTAACTTCATCTTTATTAAAAGCCAAGGTATACTCTTCCATACTTAAACTCGGAGCAAAAAACTCATCGGTATTCATCGTTTTTCTCATACCGTTGCGCAACATTACACCCATTACATATGGCTTACCTTTAATGTATTTACGAACATAATTTTTAATGTCTTCGCGTGTTACTTTTTGCAAGTTAGCCTCGTAGTTTGTATAATAAGGTATAGTTGCAGAGCACCACCAATACGTTACTGTGTGTATAAAGTTTGATGGTTTTTCTTTGTTAAATTCTTCTTGAATTGATAATTGATCTTTAGCTGTTTGCAATTGCTCATCGTTAAAGTAATCATCACTATCCCATTCGTTAATGTTTTTCCAAAGCACCTCGTATGCTTCCTTCATTTTACGTGGATTAGGAACCATAATTATATTTATTGGTCCTACGTATTTAGCAGTAGAGTAACCAACATTTACCTGAAAGGCTAAACCTGCTTCTACTAATTCTTTGTAAAGTTTTGCATTTTTTTGTTGTAAGATATAAGAGAACACATCTGCAGCATACGTTGCATTAATGTCGCCACGTGTATCCGGACCGTGGTAAGTAAGCATAAATAATGGTACTTGTGCATTTGGCGATTCTATCACTACTTGTTTCGCATATTCTATAGGCTTAAATTCAGGTATTGGCCACTTTTGGAAAGGATCAAAACCAGATGGAGCCCAATCAGCAAAATACTTTTCTACTTCAGCAAATATTTTATTGTGATCCACATCACCACTTACTGCTAACAAAGAGTTGTTTGGGTAATAATATTTATTTTTAATTACATTCATTTTCTCTGCGGTTGCAGTATATATAATGTTGTAATCGCCAATTGGATTTTTACGACTGTAATTATCTTGCCATACTTCTTTGTTCATTCTATCAAACAAACCAAAGAAAGGGTTCGACTCTGCACGTTGAAACTCCCCTGCAACTACTGGGTTTTCTTTGCGCATTTCAACAGTATCAAACAAAGGGTATCTAATAGCGCTGTTCATAAACGATAAGCCATCACTTACTTTGTCTTTACTTAAAGTCACAAAGTAATTTACTCGCTCGTCTGAAGTGGTACCATTAAAAGAAATACCCAATTCGTTTACACGGTCTAAGAATGCTTTCTGAGAAGGGTATGTTTTGTTCGCTTTAAAGAACATATGTTCATATAAATGCGATAGTCCGTTGTAGTCTTTATCTTCGGTATAAGCACCGTTTCTTACCACAATTTCAATAGTTGCCAAGGGTACATTGGCATCTTCAATAACGAGTATTTCTAAACCGTTATTCAATTTCTTCATAAAGAAATTATCTGGTAATTTCTCTTGAGCAATGGCTGGTAAACTTAGTGCCGCTGCTCCAATGAAAATGATTAGTTTTTTAAACATAATTTGAGTTTTGATTAGGGTAAATATATTGCTTATCTATTATAAAATTCGCGTGTAAAAAAGTATTTACACGTTTATTACTTTCAGATGAATTTTCTAATCTCTTCAGAAAGTTCATTTACAGAGTCGAGAGTCAAAAAATGACCTTTATTCGGAATCATTACTAATTGTGCTCCTTTAATAAGTTTCGTACAATTTTGGGCTAATTGGCTAGTGGTAGTTTTGCGAATTATAGGGTTCGGAATCATAGGGTCTTTGCTTCCAAATAGTATTAAAGTTTGATGAGAGATGGTGTGTAAGTATTCGTAAACAGGCTCATTGAGCATGGCTAGGGTACTTTTTTTCATTAATTCTGATGGGTATATATTGGTTCCTGCTTTAATCAATTGCTTTTCTCCTTTGGTAAATTGCTCAAAACCTGCCGGTGCTACCAATATTAGTTTATTAAAAATAGTCGGGTAACGTAATGCTAAAATTATGGCAATTTGCCCTCCCATAGAATGCCCACAGAGGTGTAGTTTCTGTTCATCTATTTTTAGTGATATGATAAATTTATAGAGTTCTTCTGCAATTGCACTTAAACTAAATGTGCCGGTGAGTTCTGAAGAATTTCCGTATGATGGTAGGTCTATGCTGATGCATCTATAATCCAAAGAAAGTGCGGCGCTCAACTCTTCCCAAATACTGACGGTACAACCCAAACCATGAATAAATAGGATGGTTTCAGAGTGATGTTGAGTATCCTTAAAAGCAATAGGCATGCTTAAAAGTACAAAAAAAAGTCTCGCTTTTTTTACGAAGCGAGACTCTTTTAAAAATTTTGTATGATTTATTTTACTGCATCAACAACAGCTTTAAAAGCTTCAGGGTTGTTCATTGCTAAATCTGCTAATACTTTACGGTTTAAACCGATGTTTTTAGCGTTTAACTTACCCATAAATACTGAGTATGAAAGACCTTGCTGACGAGTACCTGCATTGATACGTTGTATCCATAATGCACGGAATTCTCTTTTCTTAACTTTTCTATCACGATATGCATATTGCATACCTTTTTCCAAAGTGTTTTTAGCAATTGTAAAAACTTTACTTCTAGAACCCCAATAGCCTCTTGCTAATTTAAGGATTTTTTTTCTTCTGCGGCGGGCCGCAACAACGTTAACCGATCTTGGCATTTCTTTACGTTTTTTGGATACCGGTGTCTCTTTTTTTGGATCTTAATACCGGGTACCTGGTTAAAAATTAATTAAACTGTGTCGTACTTTCCGAACTGTCATTTGGCATTTACTTGCCCATGCAAAGCATTCTTTCAACATTACCTCTGTCGGCATCAGTCACGTATGCTGTTCCAGATAAACCTCTTTTTTGTTTAGTGGTTTTCTTGGTCAAGATGTGACTTTTGAAAGCGCTCTTACGTGCAATTTTACCTGTCCCAGTGAGCTTAAAACGCTTCTTTGCACTGGAATTAGTTTTCATTTTTGGCATCGCTTATTTATTTATTTGGTTAAATTATTTTTTTGCTTTTGCGGCAATAAAGATGAACATTCTTTTACCTTCTAATTTCGGTAACTGCTCAACTTTTCCGTAATCTTCTAAAGCTTGTGCAAATTTTAATAATAAAATCTCCCCCTGCTCTTTGTATACAATTGCTCTACCTTTGAAATGTACAAAGGCTTTTACTTTTGCTCCGTCTTCTAAAAAGTTGATGGCATGTTTTAATTTAAACTCAAAATCATGATCATCGGTATTAGGTCCGAAACGTATTTCTTTGATGACGGTCTTTGCAGCTTTCGCCTTAATTTCCTTCATCTTTTTCTTTTGCTCGTATATAAACTTGTTATAGTCTATAATCTTACAAACGGGTGGAACAGCATTTGGAGAAATTTCAACAAGATCTAATCCTTCTTCCTCTGCCATAGCCAACGCATCTCTTAATTTTAAGATTTGTGGCTCAGCCCCATCCATAACTACACGTACTTCTAAAGCCTTAATATGCTCATTAATACGGTGTTCTGCCTCTTTCTTCCTCCCGAATCTATTGTCGGTTCTGGAAGAGCTGAAATTCTGTGCTATAATTTCCTCCTTTTCATTTAGTTATTGGTAATTAGTTATAAGTTATTAGCTTTTAGCTAATTAAACTTTTGTTTCTTTTTTCATTAATTCAACGAACTCATCAAGGGATAAACTTCCCAAATCGCCTTCACCGTGCTTTCTTACAGATACTTGCCCTTCTTCTTGTTCTTTTTCTCCAACGATTAACATAAATGGTATTTTTTTCACTTCTGCATCACGTATTTTCTTCCCAATCTTCTCGTCTCTGTTGTCAATTAGCCCGCGAATATCGTAATTATTTAGCGAATCTGAAATAGTTTTTGCATAATCTGCATATTTTTCGCTAATCGGGAGGATAATATATTGATCAGGACTTAACCATAACGGGAAATTTCCGGCACAATGTTCAATTAAAACCGCCACAAAACGTTCTAATGAGCCAAAAGGTGCTCTATGGATCATTACCGGGCGATGTTTCTGGTTATCGCTGCCTGTATATTCTAATTCAAATCTTTCTGGTAAATTATAATCTACTTGGATGGTTCCTAATTGCCATTTTCTTCCCAAAGCATCTTTTACCATAAAATCTAACTTCGGACCGTAAAATGCAGCTTCTCCTAATTCAACTACCGTTTTTAATCCTTTCTCTGCGGCTGCCTCAATAATTGAGTTTTCTGCCAATGTCCAATTCTCATCGGATCCTATGTATTTAGTATGGTTTTCAGGGTCTCTTAAAGAAATTTGAGCTGTATAATCCTCAAATCCTAAGGCTCCAAATACATATAATACCAAGTCTATTACTTTTTTAAACTCATCTTTTACTTGGTCGGGGCGACAAAATAAATGAGCATCGTCTTGCGTAAAGCCGCGCACTCTCGTTAAACCGTGTAACTCTCCACTTTGCTCATAACGATAAACGGTACCGAACTCCGAAAACCTTACTGGTAGGTCTTTATAAGAGCGTGGTTTGGTTTTATATATTTCGCAATGGTGAGGGCAGTTCATCGGTTTTAAGAAGAACTCCTCGCCTTCTTGTGGCGTTTTTATTGGTTGGAATGCATCTGCTCCATATTTCTCGTAATGGCCAGAGGTAACATATAATTGTTTATGACCAATATGAGGTGTAATAACTGGTTCGTAACCCGATTTAATTTGGGCTTTTTGTAAAAATTGAACTAAACGTTCGCGCAAAGCTGCACCTTTAGGTAACCATAAAGGTAAACCCATGCCCACTTTTTCTGAGAAAGCAAATAATTCTAGCTCTTTACCCAATTTACGATGGTCGCGTTTTTTTGCTTCTTCTAACAAATGCAAGTAATCTGTTAGTTCAGATAACTTAGGGTAAGTAACTGCATACAAACGAGTTAATTGCTTATTTTTCTCATCACCTCTCCAATATGCTCCTGCTACACTCATTAACTTTACAGCCTTAATAAAGCCAGTATTTGGGATGTGTGGCCCACGACATAAGTCTGTAAAATTACCTTGCGAGTAAAATGTTATTTCGCCATCATTCAATCCTTCTAATAAATCTAATTTATACTCATCGCCTTTTTCTTTAAAATAGTTGATGGCATCTTGTTTAGAAACTTCTTTACGTATATACTCTGCTTTCGTTTTTGCTAGTTCAATTATTTTATCTTCAATTTTCTTGAAATCGTCTGATGAAAAATGTCTGTCGCCAAAATCAACATCGTAATAAAAACCCGTTTCTATACTTGGACCGATTCCGAATTTTGTACCAGGATACAAAGCCTCTAAAGCTTCTGCCATTAAATGCGCAGACGAATGCCAAAAGGTTGCCTTCCCTTTATCATCATTCCAGGTTAATAGTTTTAAACTAACATCGGTGTTTAAGGGGCGCGAGGCATCCCATACTTCACCGTTCACTTCAGCAGCTAACACATTACGAGCTAAGCCTTCTGAAATACTCAAAGCCACCTGATACGAAGAGGTGCCCTTTGAAAACTCTTTCACTGTCCCGTCAGGAAGTGTTACGTTAATCATCATTGTATTACTTTTTTATTGATTTAATGGTATTATTTACTCTTTCTATTCCTTTACGTGCCAGTGCATAATCGTTTTTTAAACTCAATGCAAATTCGAAATCGGCAATAGCTGCATCGTGCATACTCTTGGATTCTTCGCATAAGCCTCTCATGTAATACGCCTCAGCATATTTAGGATTTATTTTAATAGCTCTCGAAAAATCTAACATCGCCAAATCTATCACTCTTAATTCATATCTAATAATACCTAAGTTAAAATGTGCATTGGTATAGGTAGAATCTAACTCCACAATTTTAGTATAATCTTGTATGGCTTTATCGAGGTCTTTTTTATTCTGATAATAATAAGCCCTCGCATAATATCCTTCTGTAGAGTTGGGTTTTATTTTGATGGCGGCATTAAAATGATCAAGCGCTTCGTTTTTACCTTCTCCCATGGTAATTAAACCCATTTGCATGTACGCTTTAAAATTATCTGGGTCTTGCTCTACTGCCGTTAAAAAATTAGACATTGCTTTTTCATTGTCTTTCTTCTCTCTGTAAATCATTCCTTTCCAGAAATATCCATCAGAATAATATTTATTTATTTTAAGGCCTTCGTTAATTTTCTCAAATGCCAAATCGTATTTTTTTACCAAAAAGTATAACTCACCCAGTTTCACATAAGTCATATAGCTTTTTTTATTTATGCTGATGGCTTTTTCTAAGGCAGCTTTTGCTTGTGCAGGTTCCGATTTGTATAAATGATAGTCAGCCAATGTATTGTATAATGGCATATAAGTAGTATCAATACCTAGGCCTTTTACCAAATCATTGTACGCATAATCAAGCTGTTTATTTAGGATGTAATACTTAGCTCTGTCGTTATAACCAGATGGGTTACCAGGAGATGCATTTACAGCTTTGTTTAAGTTCGCCAACTCTTCTGGTACGGGCGCACCGGTAATAACTGCAGAATCTGCAGAACTAGTTTCATTATTTTTTTTTGTTTCGTTTTGTTTACATGCAGAAAACAATAAAACAGATATCGCTATAAAAATGTATTTCATATTAAACATTCGTAGTTAAATTCATAGCCATTGCAAGTACATCTACAATGTGTATGGTTTTTATAGGTAATTTATTTTTTTCGATATAGGCTTGTACGTGCAGTAAACACGAGGCATCTGTAGAAATAATATACTCCGCTCCTGTTGCCAATGCATTGTTTACTTTTTGTTGAGCCATTGCGGTAGATATGGATTCGAATTTCACCGAAAAAGTTCCACCAAAGCCACAACATGTTTCTACATCATTCATTTCTGTGAGCTCCAAACCATTAATCATGCTTAACAACTCACGAGGTTCTTTTTTAATACCACACTCGCGCAATGCACCACAAGAATCGTGGTAAGTAGCTTTCATATTTAGGTGTAACTCTTTTAAATCAACCTTTAAAATATTGGTTAAAAAATCGGTGAACTCGTGTATTTTTGCTTGTACAGCTCTGCATTTATTATGCGAAGCAGAATTGGTAAAGAGTTCTGAATAATAACTTTTAACCATACCTGTGCAAGAGCCCGAGGGAGATACAATGTAATGCTCTGCTGTATAATCACCTAAAAACTTTTCGGCCACTTGTTTGGCTTCATCCCAATAGCCTGAGTTAAATGCAGGTTGCGCACAGCAAGTTTGGTTGGGGTTATAGATTACTTCGCAGCCAAGCTGCTCCAGAATAGCTACCATGTTACTGGCAGTATCTGGGTAAAGCTGATCCATAAAACAAGGGATAAATACTTCTACTTTCATTTTTTACAAAAATAGGCTAATTAATGGATTTGAACTAATTTCTCTTTAATCTGCTGAGTAATAAAAAGCCCAATATAAAAAAGGCTCCCAAACTAAATACAGAATTACGCATGCTGCCAGTTAGTTCTTCAATAATCCCATAAGAGGCCGTACCCAATACAATGGCTACTTTTTCGGTAGTATCGTAAAAACTAAAAAAAGAAGTAGTATCTTTTGTTTCGGGTAATAATTTGGAGTAGGTGGATCGTGATAATGATTGGCTACCGCCCATTACAATACCTACACTAAGTGCGAGCAGATAAAACTGATTGGCATTTACTACAAAATACGCGCTTATGCAAATTACAATCCATATAACTAAGGCTATAAGCAATGCCTTAATGTTTCCTAATTTTTTAGATAAATAGGCGAATAAATAAGCACCACCAATGGCTACAAATTGTATAATTAAAATAGTTGCAATTAATTGTCCGCTTTCTAATTTCAACTCCTTACTGCCAAACAAAGTAGCCACATACATTACTGTTTGTATGCCCGTGGTAAAAAAGAAAAAGGCGAATAGAAAAGCTTTTAAGTTTTTATGCTCTTTTAATTGATTCCACACACCGGCAAGTTCCTTGTATCCTTTAAATAAAATATCTGGTTTAATTCTAATGCTCGTTTTACTTTTGGGCATAAAATAAAAAGTATACTGAGCAAAGCCAAACCACCAAATACCAACGGCTAAAAATGCTATTCGCGCGGGTAACGACGAATCTTTGGGGATGCCGAACGATTCTGGAAAAAGTATTACAATTAAGTTAACAATTAATAAAAGCGAGCTACCAACATACCCAAGAGCAAAGCCTTTTGCACTTACCTTATCTTGTTCTTCTTCTGTTGCAATTTCTGGTAAATAAGAGTTATAAAAAACTAAACTTCCAGCCCATCCAATAGTACCCAATGCAAAAGCAATAATGCCAAATTCTATATTAGTTTTGTTGAAAAAAAACAAGGCAGAACAACTTACAGAGCCTATAAAACAAAAGGTTTGCATAAATCTTTTTTTACTTCCGTTGTAGTCTGCTATGCCAGATAAAATAGGCGATAACAAGGCTACCACTAAAAAAGCAAAGGAAAGTGCAAAACTATAGAGCACGGTATTTTCTAACTCATATCCAAAAAACGAAACACGAGAGCTGCCATTGGCAAGCGTTACGGCTGTCCAGTAAATCGGGAATATAGTGGAGGTAATGGTAAGGTTATAAACGGAGTTGGCCCAATCGTAAAATGCCCAAGCATTTATTACGCGTTTCTTTTCTATGGGCGATAATTGATCTGTAAAACGATTACTCATTGGGTATTAAAAATATTTATATTTTCGTGAAAGTAATATTTTCTAATGAAAGTTCAATCAAAATGTTGGAATTGTTCGGAATGGTCGGAAAATACTGGGCAATTAGAAGAACGATGTGTTTTTTGTGGAGAACTACTTAATAAAACCCGTTTCGAAAACAAGAATAAAGTACTCACCAACCAACTTATCGATAAACAAAACAGCTGGTTGGTTATACGAGAGGAAGATGGTTGGGGAAAACGTTTCTTAAAGAAAACAGGCTTGATTGTTCAATTTATCTTTGTATCATTTGCTTCATTTATACTATGGCTAGTAACCTTGTTAACCGGTTAAATACATACAAACTCGAACTTGTAATCATTACCTTAGGGAGTTTGCATCAAGTGCTACAAAAAGTTGCCCATTTAAAAATTCCCTGGGCAGATAGTTATTTGGATGATTTATTGGCAGTACCTTTTGTATCCGCTTGCGTGTTGCTCATGGAAAATTTCTTAGTCTATCAAAATCATACTCGTAAACATAGCTTCGGGCAGCTTCTGTTTTTATTTATTTTTATAAGTGTGGTGTTCGAGTACATCATCCCAAAATACTCAGCACATTATATATACGACACGCGCGATGTTTTATATTATTTTATTGGATTTATCGCTTATTACTTTGTAAAAAAAAAATCTCGATAGATTTTAACTACCGAGATTTTTACTGAACAATTTTATTAGGTGATGTAGGGCTTTTTACAGTTTCGACACATCTGTAGCACCTCTGGTATCTTTAGTTACTTTACTTGGCGAACCTTTGTATTTTATAGAACTTGCACCGCTTCCGCTTATTGCCAATTCATCTGTTACAAAAATCTTGCAATCTGCAGCTCCTTTAGATTCAATTGCGTATTTGCTAACTTGTAAATTTAAGGCTTCTAGTTCTGAAGCTCCTGTCATTTCCAAAGCATGAGTATCAACTTTTCCTTTTAACTCCACTTCTGTAGCACCCGAAAATTTGCTGATTAATAGTTTTGCATTTATACCCAATTCTACCTCTGTTGCACCACTCGTTTTTAATTCGAATTTATCGGCATCAAACACATCTGATGATTTTACTTCAACCGCACCAGAGCAGGTTAAGGCATTAAGGCTTGGAGTTTGTATGGTAATTACAATTTTGCTCGATTTAGCATCGTAACCTTTACCTTCTTTTTCGTAAGAAATTACTAGCTTATCACCACTTATTGATGTTTTAGTGCGGCTCATGTCTTTTTCATCTGCCTCTACTTTTACCGCGTAGGTATTAGATTTTATGATTCTAATTTCAAATGCGCCCGACACTTCAATTTTACTGAAACCACTCAGGTTTCTGTCTTCACTATTAATAACATTAATTGAATTGCTAATTGGTATTAACGTAGGGTTAGCATGTATTAAGGGGCGTGCTATTACAGCTATTAAAGCTAAAACAACAAAGGTTAGTATCGATTTTTTCATTTTTATAAGGGTTTATGTTGAATATTTGATAGAAAGACGTTAGGAGATTAACAAGGGTTGCATCAATGCTGAAAAAAAATTAATATTTTGCGCCGTGTTATCGATATTAATCCCAATATACAATTATAATGTAAGGCAACTTGTAGAAAAACTACACAGTATGGCTACCGCAGAACAAATTGCTTTCGAAATAATTTGTATTGATGATGCTTCTACACAAACTTATGCCGATAATGCCAACATTAGCAATTTAGCCAATGTACAATACCATTGCCTAACAACTAATATTGGGCGCTCTTCTCTCCGCAATTTATTAGCACAAAAAGCAATACACCCTTATTTGTTATTTATAGATACAGATATGGCCGTGCTTAATACTGATTACCTTAAACAATACATACAACACCTTGCAAACTACGATTTAATATATGGTGGTATTTTATACGAACCTATTTTAGCAAATAATGCTCATGTTTTGCGTTGGAAATATGGAATGCAACGAGAAGCCATAAGTTGTTCGCAACGTAGCGAAGATCCTTATTTTAGTGTTAAAACATGTAATTTATTGATGAAACGAGATGTGTTTAATTCCATTAAATTTAATGAGAACATTCGCGAATATGGGCATGAAGACACTTTGTTTAGTTTAGAAATTGCACGCAAAAAATTAAACGTATTACATCTGCAAAACCCTTTATACCATATGGGTTTAGAAGATGCTGCATGTTATTTACGCAAGGTTGAAATAGCTTGTAAAAGTTTGTATTTTATTGCTGAAAATTATTTAAACGAAGAAGAAAAAAACCATATTCGTTTATTATATTTTTATAATCGATTAAAAAAGATAGGCTTACTTTGGTTTGTAAAAATTACTTACAAGCTGTTCGAAAAAAAGATACTTGCTAATTTACATTCATCAAACCCAAATTTAAAATTATTGGATGTGTATAAATTAATTTCTTATGATGCTGCTGTAAATGCAGCTAAAAATTAGGCTACTCGTTCGTAAATCTCCAATAATTTCTGCTCTTCTTTTTGCCAGTTATACTCCTCGCGAGCCAAAATACAATTACTACGAAGTTTATTGTACAAAGCCTTATCATTGAGTAATAAATTAATAGAATCTGCCAAGTTTTTAGCATTTAACTCTGTAAGTACCGCCACTTGGTATTTCTCATTAATTTTTTGATATTCCGGAAAATCATTGGTTACAGAGGGGATGCCTGCATGTATATAATCGAAACATTTATTGTTTAGCGAGTAATAATAGCTCAAACCTAAATTATCGGAAACATTAATGCCTAGGTATGCTTTAGCAGTAATGCTTGGTAATTTATTAGGCTCAATATAGCCCATAAATTTAACCTTACTTTTTACTTTGTGTTTTTGCGCAAGCATTCTGAGGTCTTCACTTAAGTCGCCTTCGCCAACTAAGTACAAATGGCAATCAACATATTGCATTGCCTCTATTAAAGGCTCTAGCCCGCGGCCTTGGTTTAAAGCGCCTTGGTATATTATGTAACGCTCGTGTTCTTCTTGATATTTATAAAGTACTTGTTTGTTGCTATTTAAAACCGGTACGTTTCTAATAATATCAAAATTGGTTTTGTATTTTTCTTGAAATAAGGTGGCAATGCTTTCACTGACTGTATAACAATGGGTAAGTCGAGGTATAATAAAACCCTCTAATGTTTCCCATATTTTTTTGGTAAAAGGGCGATGTAATACTTCTGGCACTTCGGTAAAATACTCGTGTGCATCGTAAATACACTCTTTACCTTTTAATCGTGATGCAAAAAAACAAGGCATTATGGTGTCTAAATCGTTCGCATTTACCATGTCGAATTTATTAAACAATAAGAAAAAGAATAAACGAAGGTTAAACTCTAAGTAAAAGAATTTACCATTTTCGAAATAGCAGTTAATTCTTTTTTGATTGTAAACTTGATCTCTTAAGGCAATAGAAAACTTTCGTTTTCTGCCTACTAATAACACATCATAACCAGCTTTAGAAAGTGTACTGCACACCCGATGCATGCGCTGATCGTATGATAGATCATTGGTAACAGTTAGGATTATTTTTTTCAATGCTTAGGTTTTTTCTCTATAACTCCATTTTTGCCATTAAATTGTATGCGACCTTCATCAATTAATTCTTGAATGGTTGCTTTCAATAGATTTTCGGGGAAATCTGTAAACGACAGTAAAATCTGTTGCAAAGATAAATTTTCTTTCGAGCTTTCATTAATGATTCTTTCAAAGATTTTTTCTTTAATATTATCCTCATTATCAGTGTTTTTTGTGGCAAGGCATACATCGCATTGCCCACAAGTGTCGTAATTTAGCTCTGCAAAATAGGCCAAAATCTGTTTAGAACGGCACTCATTTTTTTCAACATAATTACACATACCCAACACTTTAGCCTTTAGCACCTCGCTCCTCGCCTTCCAATATGTTTTATTTAGCTTGAGGTCTATATTGGGCAAACGTTCTTCTAAAAAGGTTAAAATGGGCAATTTACTACCTTTCACAAAATCTATTATCTGATAATCTTGTAGCAACTTAATTTGCCTGTAAAACTCTGTTTCCGTAAGTCCAGAGCGATTTAGTAAGTCTTTCTCTTGTACGTTTACATAGTTCTCGAATAAGCCACCGTAGGAGCGTAAAAAGGTTTTAATTATAGTATCAAAATGAGCATTGGCAATTTGGAAAGCATATAATTGGTCGGGACTTACTCGAATATTTAAACGGGTGTCATTTTTATACTCATCACTTAAATGCAAAATATCATCGTTTTCTAACAAACGCATTAGCTGTATAAGTTTGGGTATAGGGGTATTAAAGGTTTTAGAAAATGCCAACCAATTAAATTCCACGTTTACAAACTTACCCGCACCAAAAGCAATTTTATAATAGTTATAAAGGTTTTGGTAGGTGGTACGCAGCTCTTCAAAAGCTGGGAAACTCGCTTCCGTTTTTTGTTTCAACGCAGCAACATCTGCCTCTTGGTAGAGTAATACGGCATACGATTTTAATCCGTCGCGTCCAGCACGCCCCGCTTCTTGATAGTATGCTTCTAAACTTTCTGGCAAATCTAAATGCACCACCAAACGCACGTCTGGCTTATCTATGCCCATACCAAAGGCATTGGTTGCCACAATAATTTTTGTTTTATTAAGTATCCAATCGTCTTGTTTACGAGAGCGTTCTTGTAGGTCGAGCCCTGCATGGTAATAATCTGCTTTAATTCCGTTGGATGTAAGGAAACTGGCAATTTCTTCGCAGGCCTTGCGGTTACGCACGTAACACAATGCTGAGCCTGGTACTTTTGATATTATATTAATAAGCCGGCGTAATTTATTTTCTTCTTTAATAACCAAATAATTTAGGTTCTTTCGTTCAAAAGAAATTTGGAAAACATTTGGCTTAGTAAAGGCAAGTTTTTCTTGTATATCTGCCACCACATCTGTTGTTGCCGTAGCAGTTAGTGCCAATACAGGCACTTTTGGTAAAATACTTCTTATAGATGCTATGTTTAAATAGGCAGGCCTAAAATCATAGCCCCATTGCGATATACAATGAGCCTCATCTATAGCCAATAAATTCACTTTCATTTTTTTTAAACGCTCTTGCACCATTGGGTTTTGTAAACGCTCTGGCGAGAGGTATAAAAATTTGATGTTGCCATAAATACAATTATCGAGCGCAATGTCTATTTCGCGGGCAGACATACCACTTACAATTTCAACCGCATTTATTCCGCGTCTTCTGAGCTGTTGAACTTGGTCTTTCATTAATGCAATCAAAGGAGAAATAACAATGCCAATACCCTCCTGAGCCATAATAGGCACTTGGTAACAGATAGATTTGCCAGCACCTGTAGGCAACAGTGCAAGTGTATCTGTACCCGCCAATACACTGTTTATAATGGCTTCTTGCGGATTCCTGAAGCCATCATACCCCCAATATTTTTTCAATATTTCTTGTGCAGACATTCTGCTAAGATAAGATGCAGAAATGAATTGTGAAATTTTAATGGCATTGGGAAATTATTCTATTTTTGTAGAAAAATTAACAATATGATTCTTAATCCTCTTAATGCTATATCGCCAATTGATGGCAGGTATCGCAGATCAACCAATGTATTAGCTCCATTTTTTTCCGAATCGGCTTTAATTAAATACAGAGTATTGGTAGAGGTTGAGTATTTTATTGCTCTCTCTAAATTGGGCTTAAAAGGATTTGAAGCTTTAACATCTGCAGAAGAAACAGAATTGAGAAATATTTACGAGTGTTTTAACGAAGATAAAGATGCCTTACGCATTAAAGAGATAGAACAAACTACCAACCATGATGTAAAAGCAGTAGAGTATTTTTTGAAAGAGAAGCTAGAAGCGTTGAACATGACTGCAGCAATGGAGTACATTCATTTTGGCTTAACCTCGCAAGACATCAATAATACCGCCATACCACTTAGCATTAAACATGCGGTAGAAAAAATAATGTTGCCTGAGTTACACTCCTTGGTAAACCATTTGCGCAAATTAGCCGACGATTGGAAAGATATACCGATGCTTGCCCATACACATGGACAACCAGCTTCACCTACTCGTTTAGGTAAAGAAATAAATGTTTTTGTAGAGCGATTAGAGGTGCAATTAATGGCACTTAAACACATCCCATTTGCTGCAAAATTTGGAGGCGCAACCGGAAATTTAAATGCACACAAGGTGGCGTTCCCTGGTACAGATTGGGTAACATTTGCCAACGAATTTGTAAATAAAAATTTAGGTTTACACAGATCGCAACATACCACACAAATAGAGCATTACGACCAACTTGCGGCATTGTGCGATAATTTTAAACGCATTAATACGATATTGATTGATTTCTCTAGAGATATGTGGCAATACATCTCTATGAATTATTTCAAACAAAAAATTAAAGAAGGAGAAGTAGGTTCGTCGGCAATGCCGCACAAAGTAAACCCTATAGATTTTGAAAATGCCGAGGGTAATTTCGGAATGGCCAATGCAGTATTCGAATTCCTATCTGCTAAATTACCTATATCTCGTTTGCAAAGAGATTTAACAGACAGTACTGTATTGCGAAATGTTGGTGTACCATTTGCTCATACACTCATAAGTTTAAAATCATTAGAACGCGGCTTGTTTAAATTATTGTTGAATAAAGAGGCCCTTGCACAAGACCTTGAAAATAATTGGGCGGTAGTGGCAGAAGCGATACAAACCATACTTCGCAGAGAAGCTTATCCAAAACCGTATGAAGCACTTAAAGCATTAACGCGCACAAACGAACAAATTACACAAAAAAGCATGCACGCGTTTATAGATACTTTGGACGTGAGTGAAGATCTTAAGATAGAGTTGAAGGCGGTGAGCCCGAGTTCGTATACGGGATTTTGATGAATTGTGAGTTGTGAATGGAGAATGGTGAATTAAGGAAGGACTTTGCTAATGTGAAATAAATCGTTCACGCAAAGGGCGCAAAAATTAGCAAAGGGCGCTAAGAATAACTTTGTGAAACTTTGTGTGTACTTTGAGTACTTTGTGAGCTATAAAAAAAATTGAAGCATATTCTAAACATTATTATCATTCTTTTCCTATCGAGCAACCTACAAGCTCAGAAGAAAAAAGTATACTCTAATTTAGCAGAAGCATTAAAAAATAAAGATTCTGTTTACATCCTCAATCTATCTGAACAAAAACTTTTAACCCTACCCAGATCAGTTGCAAAGTTTAAAAATTTAGAGACCATAAACCTCAGTAGAAACAAACTTCTTAAATTCCCGAAGCGTTTGCGTAAGAACAAAAAGCTGAAAGAAATAAACTTAAATTTCAATAAAATTTCTGAAGTAAAATTATGTGCCTATCAATTTAAGAACATAGAAAAACTTAGTATTGTAGAAAATAGATTACAACACTTCCCTCCTGCTTTGTTAGGTTTAGCAAACTTGCGTAACTTAAATTTAGCTAAAAACAGGATTGCCGTAATACCCAATGATATTACCCGTTTGAAGCGTATTGAAGTGTTGATATTTTATCAAAATAAAATTGAATACATCCCTTTAAATTTTTACAAACTGAGTACGCTAAAAGAGTTTGATTTTTACTATAACAAGCTGTATAAAATAGATAGCCAACTAGCAAACTTGAAAAACCTCGAGCGCATTTTTTTATCATTCAACAAGCTAAACGAAATGCCGGAGCAATTATGCGAATTAAACAAGCTTAAGTTTTTATACTTACAAGATAATAATCTAAATGCCCTACCTCTTTGTATAAATAAATTAGATTCCTTGGAACGTCTAGATATACAAGGCAACCAGTTTATGTATTTCCCAACAGAGGTTATGCAATTACCGAAACTGGTAGAATTAGATGTATCAAACAACAAACTTTCTGTGTTGCCAGATGAACTACTAAATTTACCAAACTTGGAGCTATTAATGTTGCGAGACAATCCACTATTATTTGAAGGTACTAACACCTCAACAAACATGGGTGTTCTTAGAGAGTTGGAGAAAAAGAAAGTAGTTGTGAAATATGCGAAAGAATGATGTGAGACCGCTGCACTCTGAGACTTGAGAAAATTGCGAATAGCAAAAGTGAACCTGATTTGCACGCCCCCCTGTTCCCTGCTCCTAGCTTAAAGCTAATAAAATCGAAAAGTAAATTAATGAATAAACTTATTCTGATATATATCCTTTTCGCTTTAGTGTTTTTATAGCGCGCTCTGCAACTTCTTTACCCCATTGTTGCCCTGCGATCATAGATTCTTGAGAGATAGATGTTTGATTGGCAACCATTTTTTTTCCAATTGGCGAATTATAAAAAGCAATTAAGGCATCAATGTCTTCTTCCGTATAAAACTTATCATAAATAGGTACGATAAGTTCTATTAATTCTTCAATTTTAATTTGATTTTGAAATTCATCCCAAAAACTAGGATCAACATTAGTATAACTTGCTTTAAAAACTGAAATCAAATTCTTAGACGCCTGGATTCCTAACTGCGCAGAGCCAGACAACTCCAATAGTTTATTTATTTTATCAATTTTAGCAGAAGAACCAGATTGTGCGAATGAATTAATTGCAAAGAATAGGATGCAAAACAAAAGTGCTGTTTTTTTCATTTATTTTTAAATTTCATACAAGTAAACCATTTTCAATTAGAAATAAAAATTAAAATCAAGGTATTACAATTTTAACAACGAATTGCAATCTCCAAACGAATAGAATTTGTGGTGCCTCATAGGACGCCCCATTCCACTTACTCTCCGCTCTCAACTCCCTGCTCTCAGCTCTCTACAATTTTTCGTATTTTCGCCTTATGAACCAACGCCTACTCCAAACTACCGATACCATTTGGAAATTCCATATTAACCCCACCGATAATAAACTTTTTATTGAATGTAAAACAGAGTGGAACGAGTTTTATTTATGGGATGCTGAAGGTGATGAAAAATGGAGCTTCCCTACTTTGGAAAAACATACCAGCAGCATTTTGCAAGTGCAATATCCATATGCTCTATTAAGTTACATACATACCGATAATTTGATGAACCAAGTAGTGCTGATGTGTTACGATTTAGAAAAACGGGCAGAGCATTGGTCGAGTTCTGAAATTAAATTGGAGGAATGTTTTTTAGGCGTGCTAAAAGTGTATTCGAGTAAAATAAGCCCACGGAGGTACGAGTACATCAACCTACATAATGAAAAATTACAAGAGCCAAGTTTATTACCTATTAACTTAGATATACAACATGCAGAACGTTTACATTCCAAGCATGTTTTAGCGCAAGAGGGTAAAATTTACGAATTACAGTACTTACAGCACGAACATCAACTCGCATTAAAAATAAGCGAGCAAGGCACTACCTTGCTGGATTACACCACTTTTGTTGAGGATTATAATTTTGAATACGACTACCTTATTAGAATAGCCGATACCGTTTTATTGTTAATTGACAAACAACGAATATTATTACTTAATTAACGAGGTATTTTTTTTAAATTTGTTGAGTTTTTATAAAAAAATGGGGATGAAGCGAATAATTTTATTAATGTTGGTGTTACTGCCTTTTACGGGCATCGCCAATATTGATTCGGTTGGTATGGAACAAATAGAGGGTAAAAAATATATTTTACACCGTGTAGAAAAAGGCGAAGGGCTTTACGGAATTGCCCGTATTTATGGAAGCACAGCTACCCAAATACAACAACTAAACAACCTTAGTACTACCATTTTGGAACTAGGGCAAGTACTTAAAGTGCCTGCAAAAGCTGGCAAAGTAAGCACCGCAAACCCTGCTGCAACATCAACTAAAACAGAAAAAGCGGAAATAGCCAAAACAGAACCCATTGTACAAAACCCTAAATTAAAACTCAACCAATATGCAACACATATTGTAAAAAAGGGGGAAACACTTTACAAAATTGCTACTAAATATAATATTTCGGTAACGGAGCTTAAAGACATAAACAATTTAAAAACGAACACTTTAAGTTATAACCAAAAACTAAAAGTGCCTAAGCAAGGCCGAATAATTGAAAACCCCGATATTATTGAACCTACCGAAGAGGAAGAGAAAAACGTTAAAGTAGAAGTTACTAAAGGTACGGCCAATGTGAAGGTGAGCACTCAAAATAACAAACACCTAAACACGGTTGATGTGAATGAAACAGGCATTGCCGGCTGGATAAACGATAAAAACATAAACGGTAAAAAAAGCATTGCTTTACATAAAACCGCTCCCATTGGTACCATTATACGAGTAACCAATTTAATGAACAACAAAAGTGTGTATGTTAAAGTAATTGGCACCTTGCCCGAAACTGGCGATAATGAAAATACAGTAATTGTAATTTCTAAAGCGGCGGTAAATATGCTGGGAGTAATTGACCAGAAATTTAGAGTGAATTTAAACTATTCGACACCCAAAGAGTAAATGCAGAAGCCTTATTTAGTTGGTATTGCAGGAGGAAGCGCTTCTGGGAAGACGTATCTCTTGAACTCCTTAATGAACCATTTTGAAGAATCGGAAATATGCCTGATCTCTCAAGACCATTATTACAAACCGATGCATACACAATTGGTAGATGAAAACGGGCAAATAAACTTCGACTTACCAGAGGGTATTGAACGTGAAAATTTATACCAAGACATTGTAAGTTTATTAGAGGGTAAAACCATTAAAAAACAAGAGTATACCTTTAATGTACCAAAAGACGAGCCCGAAATTTTATGCATTAAACCCGCTCCTATAATTGTAATTGAGGGATTATTTATTTTCCATTATAAAGAGTTGTTTGATTTGTTTGATTATAAGGTATTTGTAGATGCCGACCATGATATAAAATTAAACCGACGCCTATCTCGCGACCAAGTGGAGAGAGGATATACAGAAGATATGATATTGTACCAATGGTATAACCATGTAATGCCTGCTTATGATGCGTATTTACTACCCTACAAGCCCTATTGTGAGTTTGTAATCCATAATAATGATGATATTTCTAATGAAATAAACATCCTTTCGAACTATTTACGTCAAAAGATTTAAGATTTGTTTGCAATTGAATACAAAGAGTATGAGGGCATTAGCATTTGCTAACAATTAGAGCCCAAATGCCTCTTTTATAATTTAAAAATTTAGTTAGATTTGCAATCTTGTCAAAAATGACGATATAATAAACATCAATAAAACAGAAGAATACTTAATTAAACAAATTTATGCAGGGAAAAGGTGCTATTAGGTTTTTTGCAATCGCGTTATCGATTGCATGTTTGTACTCACTATCTTTCACATTTGTGGCCAACAGTGTGGAGAGTGATGCAAAAGAATATGCCGCAGGCGATGTAAAGCTAGAGAGAGCTTACTTAGATTCGATGGAAACCGAGGTTGTTTACAATTTAGGGGTTGCTAAATTCACTTACCAAGAGTGTAAGCAATTACAATTGAACTTAGGTTTGGACTTAAAAGGCGGAATGAACGTAACACTTGAAATATCATTAAGTGATTTAGTTCGTTCGATGGCTAATAACAATACCGACACTACTTTTAACAAAGCAATTCGTATTGCTGAAGCAAAGAGTACAAAGAGTGACGGTAACTTTGTTGATTTGTTTACATCAGAATTTAAGAAATTAAGCCCTAATGTAAAGTTAGCTTCCATTTTTGCTACAAAAGAGAATTCACCAAGAATTACATATAACTCATCAGACGACGATGTAATTAAAGTATTAAAAGAAGAAGCACAAGGTGCTATAGATCGTTCGTTTAATATTTTAAGAACTCGTATTGATAAGTTCGGGGTTACTCAACCAAACATACAATTACAACAAGGTAGTAACCGTGTATTAATTGAATTACCTGGTGTTACAGACCCAGACCGTGTTCGTAAATTATTACAAGGATCGGCTCAGTTAGAGTTTTGGGATGTGTATGCTAACAATGAAGTGATTAACTTATTGGACAAAGCAAACTCATCTTTAAAAGAAAAGATGGCTATTTCTGGAACTCCAATGTTAACATCGGATACTAGCAATACCGCTATAGCAACTGCAGATACAGCAGTTAAAACAGACGATTTAGCATTATTAAAGAATGTAAAGAAAGATACTGGAAGCACAGATACTTCAAAATCATTCGCAAACTTTGCAAAAGATAACCCATTATTTGCGGTTTTAAACCCAAACATTGGGCAGAATGAGCAAGGCCAACAAATTGTGGCAGAAGGCCCGGTAGTTGGTTATGCATTATTAAGAGATACAGCTAAAGTAAATGCTTATTTAGCAATGCCAGAAGTAAGAGCAAATTTCCCATCGGATATGCGTTTTTTATGGGGTGTAAAATCTATCAATGCAAATAACGTATTCGAATTATATGCAATTAAAGCGAACTCTAGAGATGGTAAAGCACCTCTAGGTGGTGAGGTTATTGCAGATGCTCGTGCAGACATCGACCAAAAAGGAAACCCAGAAGTAATCATGGCAATGAATACAGACGGTGCTAAAATTTGGAGAAGAATGACTGCAGAAGCGGCAGCAGACAAAAACAACAAAAAATCTATTGCAATTGTATTAGATAATTATGTGTACTCTGCTCCTACAGTACAAAATGAAATTTCGGGTGGTGTTTCTAACATCTCTGGTAGCTTTACAGTAAACGAAACAAAAGATTTAGCGAACGTATTAAAAGCAGGTAAGTTACCAGCTCCAGCACGTATTGTTGAAGAAGCTATTGTTGGTCCATCGTTAGGACAAGAAGCAATTAACGCAGGTTTAATTTCATCGGTTGTTGGTTTATTAGTGGTATTAATATTTATGGCCATTTATTACAACAAAGCTGGTTTAATTGCCGATTTAGCTTTATTTGTAAACGTGTTCTTTATTATGGGAATTCTTGCATCATTAGGCGCAGTATTAACTTTACCAGGTATTGCAGGTATCGTACTTACCATTGGTATGTCGGTAGATGCGAACGTGTTAATTTACGAACGTATTCGAGAGGAATTAGAAACAGGCAAATCATTCCGAATGGCAATTGCCGATGGTTATAGAAATGCATATTCATCTATTATCGATGCCAACGTAGTAACCTTAATAACAGGTATTATCCTTTACACATTTGGTTCTGGACCGATTTTAGGTTTCGCAACTACCTTGGTAATTGGTATCGTAACTTCATTATTTGCAGCAATATTTATATCAAGAATTATTTTTGAAGGACAAATTGCAAAAGATAAAGTGGTTTCTTTCTCAAATAAATTCACACAAGGATTCTTTAAAAATGCCGACTTCGATTTCTTAAGTCGTAGAAAGATATTTTATGCAATCTCTACATTCATTATCGTTGCCGGTATTATCTCATTATTTGTAAGAGGTTTAAGCTTCGGTGTTGACTTTACAGGTGGACGTACGTATGTTATTCGTTTTGAACAAAGCGTATCAACCACAGAGGTTAGAGAGGCTTTAACAGCAGAATTTGGTGGAGCACCAGAAGTGAAAACTTTTGGATCTGGCAACCAAGTAAAAATTACCACTAGTTATTTAATTGATAAAGGTGGAGATGAGGCTGAGAAATTGGTAGAAAGCAAATTAATGGCTGGTTTATCAAAAATTGAAAATAATAAAGGCCAAATCCTATCTCAACAAAAAGTAGGTCCTACTATTGCAAATGATATTAAGAAATCTGCCGTATGGGCAATCTTCTTATCGTTGGCGGCCGTGTTTATTTACATCTACATCAGATTTAAGAAATGGCAATTTGGTATGGGTGCAATGGTGGCATTGTTACACGACGTGTTAATTTTACTATCACTGTTCTCTATTTTCAATGGAATATTACCGTTCTCGTTAGACATCGATCAGCAATTTATTGCAGCGGTATTAACGGTAATGGGTTACTCAATGAACGATACGGTGGTTGTATTTGACCGTGTGCGAGAGTACATGAACTTACACCATACAAAGAACGAAGGATTAGCTCCAGTAATTAACAACGCCTTAAACAGTACCTTAAGCAGAACCATGGTAACAGGTTTAACCACCATGTTCGTACTTATTATCTTGTTTATTTTCGGTGGCGAAATTTTACGAGGATTCTCATTCGCGATGTTAATCGGGGTAATCTTCGGAACATACTCTTCATTATTCGTTGCAACTCCAATTGTAGTAGATTTTATTCGTAAGAAAAAAGACTAATACAAATTAGATAAAAATTTAAAAGCCTCCTGAGTAAAATACTCAGGAGGCTTTTTTTATGCTCATTTTAAAAAAAATATTAGAAAATTAACGATCCAAAAGGCTTGGTTTTATTGGGAATTAATATGTCAAGTCTTTTATTTTGGAGATTTTCATAAAGTATTTTTGGTGCTTGATTTTTGGTGGCACCACTTAAGTGGTGCCACGACTAAATAACGGTCGATTTAGATAATAGATTTATTTTTGAATCGTTTAAAAATTAATATAATTTAATAATTATATAAGAACAGATTGTAAGCATTTAGACTTAATGAAACTAAAAACCTTATTATGTATTCTACTATTATGTTTAGTGTTTAGAATAAGCAGCGCACATATAGGTCTTGGTTTATTTCAATTTAATCCTGGCAAAACAATCTCGTTAACACATAAAAGTACTGTAGGCTTTGAGATTAGCTACAAAACGAGCTTTAATAATTATTCACGATTCCATTTAAGTTTTAATTATACAAACTTAAATCCCGCAGCAGATACTGTTTACCAAGAAATTAGGAGTACTTTCCCTCCAGCATTTTATACTTCAAAACTCATTTACGATAAAATGAACATTATCGACATAAATGTTGGTGCAGATTTTACTCCTTTAAAAAATAAGGATATTAACCCTTATGCAGGTTTTCTATTTGGTATAAGCAATCAAGAATATACATTTGAAACTTATCAAGAAGGAGCTTATGGAAATTTTAAACAAGGTTATGCAGAAACTTCAGCTCAATTAAAGTTTGGTGTTGGAGTAAATTTAGTTTTTACTGAAAACCTAAACTTCGATTTAGATTACAGGTATCTTGTAGATTTCTACGAGAATGCAAATGGGAATAGAAACTCAACATTTGGGTTAAGTATGAATTGGAGAATTATATAGTGTAGTGCTCTCCTTCGATGGCTAAAACGGTATTTTCAAATTCAGTTTTAGCTTCGGCTAATAAGGGTTCTAACTCCTTATACCTTGCAGAGAAATGGCCAATCATCAGCTTTTTCACATTCGCTTTTTTTGCGATAATACCGGCTTGTTTGGCTGTGGTATGAAAAGTTTCCACGGCACGATCTAGTAGCTCATGCAAGAAGGTAGCCTCGTGGTATAAAAAATCAACCCCTTCAATTTGCTCCAAAAAGTTTTCGTTATACAAAGTATCGGAGCAATAGGCAAACGATTTTGGTTTAGGCGGATCGAAGGTTAGCTCTGCGTTTGCAATGGTATTGCCATGTTTATCAGAGTAATCGATTCCATTTTTTAGCAATGGGATGTACTCCAAGGGAATGTCGTACTCCTGCATTTTATCTGTATTTATTTTACGCTTGCGTAGTTTTTCTTTAATAATGAAACCAGTTGTGGGAATACGGTGGTTAAGTATAATAGTTTCTACACTGAGGTCTGAGTTTTCGAAAATGAGTTCGGAATAATCTGTATGTGTTGCACGAAAAATTATTTCGTAGCGTAATTGTGTTTCCGAAACTTTTAATTGCAGGTCTATAATATCTTTTAAATCTGGTGGCCCAAAAATATAAATCTCTTTTGTTCGTCCGTTTAAATGCATAGTAGACAATAAGCCTACGAGCCCAAGGTAATGGTCGCCATGCAAATGCGAAATAAAAATATAATCGATGCGCGACGATTTGAGTTTGAATTTATTGAGTTGATTTTGCGTGGCTTCGCCACAATCAATTAAATAAAACTTATCGTTTATGTTTAATAGTTGAGCACTCGGATTTCTGCTGTAGGCGGGAGTTGCAGAACTACTTCCTAAAACAATAATCTCGAATTTGCTCATTTATCTTTTGGTTTTTTTATACTTCTTCGTCGCCCATCTCCTTACGTAAATCTCTTTCAATTTCTTCCATAAATACCAAATCAATCGCTTCTGTAATGGTAGGAACTATGTTGAAATAATTTTCGGTGGTTGATAAGCCAAGTAATTTTTGAATTTCAGAATGTACACCTGTAAGCACAAATGTACCTTGGTAATTTCTGCATAAACGGTTGGCAGACAATAATGCACTACCTCCAGATTCATCAACTGTATGCACATTACTTAGGTCTAAAATAATGTTGTATATACCTTCAGTGTGTATTAACAATATTTCCGATTTCAATTTTGGAGCTGTTTCTGAGTTAAGCTCTTCAATATCTAATGGTTTTATTAAAACGTATTTTTCGTGTTTGTCTAGTTCAAATTTCATAGCACTAATTTATAAAAATTTAGCTTAATAAGGTAGCTAAAGCTTGGTTTACATTTTTTTCTATTCGCTCGTTAATATTTTCAACAGCTGCTTTTTCAAATTTCATCCCCGTAATTTTCTCAAATAGTTCGATGTATCGCTCAGAGATTTCTGCAATTTTTACATCCGTCATTTCTGGAACATCTTGACCCTCTTTGCCTTGGAAGCCATTTTCTATGAGCCATTGGCGAACAAACTCCTTAGATAATTGCTTTTGTTCTTGTTTATTTTGTTGGCGTTCTTCATACCCTTCTGCGTAGAAATAACGAGAAGAATCGGGTGTATGGATTTCATCAATTAAAATAATTTTACCATCAGCTTTTCCGAACTCGTATTTAGTATCAACCAGTATTAGTCCTTTTTCTGCAGCCATCTCCTGCCCTTTTTTATAAAGTGCAAGTGTATATTCTTCTAGTTGTTTATATTCTGCTTCAGTAACTAAGCCTTTAGCAATAATGTCCTCTCGGCTTATATCTTCATCATGCCCCTCATGCGCCTTAGTGGTAGGCGTAATAATGGGATGTGGCAGCTTATCGTTTTCATTCAGCCCATCGGACAAGGTAACTCCGCAAATGGTTTTACGGCCAGCTTTATACTCTCTGGCAGCATGCCCAGCTAGGTAACCTCTAACAACCATTTCTACCGGATAGGTTTCGCAACGTATGCCAATGGTTACACAAGGATCTGGTACACTCAATACCCAATTAGGAACTATATCTTTAGTAGCTTCTAAAAAATGTGCAGCAATTTGGTTTAGCACTTGGCCTTTATATGGTATAGGTCTTGGTAAAATTACATCGAAAGCAGAAATGCGATCGCTTGCATGCATTACTAAATATTTATTATTGATATTGTACACATCGCGCACTTTACCGCTGTAAAAGCCCATTTGCATTGGGAAATGGAAGGTTGCCGTTTTAGAATGAGACATTTTTTTTGTTTGTATTGATGATTTAAATTTTTCTACGAATTACTGAATATCTCCGTAAGCTTCCAAAATTCTTTTTACTAATTTATGTCGCACCACATCTTCACCGGTTAAGTAAATAATATCGATGCCTTGTATTTCTTTTAAAATATTAAGTGCATTAAATAAACCCGACATGCTTTTCTTTGGTAAATCTATTTGAGTTACATCACCAGTTAAAATAAATTTTGCAGTGGGGCCCATACGTGTTAAAAACATTTTCAACTGCATATCGGTCGCATTTTGTGCTTCATCTAAAATTACAAAAGCATTATCAAGTGTACGACCACGCATAAACGCGAGTGGAGCAATTTCGATGGTTCTATTTTCTAAATATAATTTTAGTTTATCTGCCGGAATCATATCATCCAAAGCATCGTATAATGGGCGTAAATACGGATCGATTTTTTCTTTTAAATCACCTGGTAAAAATCCTAAGTTCTCTCCCGCTTCTACGGCTGGGCGAGTAAGTATGATACGCTTCACTTCCTTATTTTTCAATGCTTTTACGGCAAGTGCAACTGCGGTATATGTTTTACCAGTACCTGCGGGGCCAATGGCAAACATAATGTCGTTTTTCTCACAAGACTTTACCATTTTCTTTTGGTTGGCAGTTCTTGCTTTTACTACAATTCCGTTAGGGCCAAATACCAATGGTTCCGAATCTAAACCAGTTGACGATACATGTACATGTTTTGGTTCGTTATCCGTAGTTACACTTCCGAGAATCGATTTTAATTCGTCTTCTTTTAGTTGATGGTACTTTTCGAAATGTTCTATGGCTTTATCCATTTTCTTTTGCAAGAGGTCGAGCATCTCCTCGTCGCCTATTGCTTTTAATTCGTTTCCGCGTGCAACTAACCTAAGTTTAGGGAATGCTTTCTTCAAAACATTTAATTGCTCATTCTCTAATCCCCAAAATTCTGGAGGATTAACATTTTCGAGTGTAATAGTACGTTCGTTCAAGTGAAATTATAGCTAAATAAAAAAAACAAAACTCTTAATGCTAAAATAATTATTTTTGATGCAATCTTATTAACTCTTTACCAACATATGCCAATAATAACCCTAACAACAGACTTAGGTATCAAGGATTTTTACCTTGCTGCTGTTAAGGGCTTCATATTAAGCAATTTGCCCGATACTAATATTGTAGACATTACCCATCAAATCCCTTCTTTTAACATTACACAAGCTGCTTTTATCCTCGGAAACGCCTATCATTACTTCCCAGAGGGCACTGTTCATTTGGTAAGTGTTGATAATTCTTACCAAGCAGATGCACGATTTGTGGCGGTAAAAGCAAAAGGTCATTATTTTATTGGGCCCGATAATGGAATTTTTTCATTGTTTTTGAATGAAGCAGACATCGAAAAAATTGTAAAAATTAATTTGAGGATTTTAGATGATTATAAACATTTTCCAATTAAGGATATTCTTGTAAAATCTGCGGTACATTTAGCAAAGGGTGGATCGATGGAATTTTTAGGTAGAAAAATAAATCACTTAAATGTTCGCACCATTATACAACCGGTAATAAATAAAGATCAAATTAGGGGCAGCGTTATATATGTCGATTCATTTAAAAATGCTATCACTAATATTACACGTGAGATTTTTGAAAACGCAAGAGCAGGTAGAAATTTCAGTATATTATTTAAACGAAGTGAAACATTAGATGTAATACATACACAATATTCTGATGTACCCGAAGGCGAAAAATTGTGTTTATACGGAATCACCGGATACTTGGAAATAGCCATAAACAAAGGGGAAGCGGCAAGTTTACTTGGCTTACACACAGGCGAAGCCATTATTATAAATTTCTTATGATTACACGAATTGTAAAAATGACTTTTGCTCCAGAAAAAGTAGAAACTTTTTTAGAAGTATTTCATGCTAATGCAGAGAAAATAAGAACTTACCCAGGTTGTATACAAATGCAATTGCTACGTGATTTACATGCAGAGAATATTTACTATACCTATAGCCATTGGAACTCCGAAGAAGACTTAAACCATTACAGAAATTCTAGTTTGTTTAGAGGAATTTGGGCGGCTACCAAAGCAGGTTTTTCGGAGAAAGCAGTAGCGAGTTCCTTGATTTTTATAGATTAGAATTATAGGTCACAAAGTGCACTAAGTGCACACTATGTTACACAAAGAAAAACATTGTGAACCTTTGTGAGTACTTAGTGCACATTGTGACCAATTAAAATCTATTCCAAAGCTTTCCTCTGAAAAATCAGATACCCCATGTTAAATAAAAAGAACCATTTGTCTTTTGGTTCATCATAATAAGAAGTATTAAAACTTATAGGGCCAACGGGGCTTTTATATACAATAGAGGCAATGCCTGTAAGGTATCTGTGGCTTAATGGTTGTCCTAGTTCTGCTTTTTGAGTAGCAGAATTCATTATTTTTTGGTAAGGTTGGAAATAGTATAACTCTAGGCGGGTCTGAAAATTTCTATTAATAATGTATACGTTTTTCATACCAGTTGCAGCATAAGAAAAGGCTCTGTAATTTTCTAATAAAATAGTACGACTATCTAACATTGGGTAAAATGCAGTGGCATTAATAATACTCGATCGATAAGAGCTAAACAATGGCTGGTTAGACACTACCATGTCATACACCCAAGCAATTTTATACTTTTCAGTAACATTATAATACTTTTCAAAATCTACACAAAAGCGTACCCAACTCATTTCATGTCTTCTAGCGTTTAATATAGATTCGGTTCCGGGTATGTATCTTTCTACCCCATTTATATATTGCAAACTAATTCGCATTTTATGCCCAGCAGTTGCAAACTGTTTTAAATCTAAAGTATTGTTTTCATATTCGGCACTGTACTTAAAAGCATTGAAGGTGCTACGATCTAGCTGATCACCTTCTTTGAAAATATTCGTCTGACTAAACAAATCGCGGTGATTTAGTCCGCCAACTTTTAACATGTATTTTCCATTATGTTTTGCCGGTGTACCGAGAGTAAACACCAAACGTTTATCTGATTGATCTACAAAATTAATGATGGGCTCTAGTATAATTAAATTCGAACTCTTAAAATAATTCCAATGATTGTATACAAAATTAGTTGATAAAAATACAGGGCGTTTCCATGCAAAATCTAGTCGAGTAGAAAGTGCTGCCGATTCATAAAATCTACCTAAATAAAAATCGGAACTTATGGTAATATTATACGCATTTAAATACGAATAGTCGAGCCCGAAATATACTGCATTTATTGGCCTCGAGCTAATATTCCCTCCTACTTCTGCGCGCAAATTACGTTCTGGTTTTACATCTAATTCAAAGTCGTATAAATTTTGCGTAGTTTTTACAATTCGTGGAAAAACAGTTCGGAAATTCGGGTCGGATACCAATAAATAATAACCTTGTTTTGCATTGTATAAACTAATGCGATTATAGTCTTGTTTTATTACACTTCTTAAATATACTTTTTGCCTATTGTTTACACCTGTAAATCTTAAGGCGTTAAAAATTACTGGATCTTTTCGTTCTTTAAATGCGCTTCGCATTTTTTTCTTTTGTGCAGATGTTTGCTCTCTGGAAATTTTAGCTTTTATCTCTGGCATTTTACTCATGGCCGCGTCATAGCCTAATTTCATTAGGTATGCGGGATTCTTAAAGTCTACTACACTGCTTTCAGAAACATCTGGTTGTATATAAATTCCATTTTCTTTAACTGTTGTACTATCAGATTTGGAGAGTAACAAATAGTTAAATAACTTACTCAATACTTCATCATCAGATTTAAAGGGATATTCTTTAAAAGTTTTTGATGATACATTTACTCCAATTAATACATCGGGCTTAAAATCGCGCTCCATTACATCTATTGGAAAATTATTGTACAAACCGCCATCAAACACATACCTTCCGTTTATTCTGATGGGGCGATACACATAAGGCACTGTCATGGTTGCACGCATGGCTTCGCCTAAACTTCCATCTTTAACCGCAATTTGTTGTTGAGAAAACACATCGGCAATCATACATCTATATGGAATCATTAAACTATCGAAATTCCAATTACTATTTATAGTTGCTTGTGCTGTTAAATCTAGCAAGGCAAAATTTAATGGTATATCGTTTATTAAATTAGAACGCAACCTTGCTTGGAAACCAGAGTCGATGCCCAAGCCCAATGAAATAATAGAAGCCGATAATGCTTTACGTTGATAATAATAAGTGTAATCTGTTTCGAAATTGCCTCCTACCCATTCCTGAAAATCTTTGCTGAGCACAATGTATTCCATTTCTGAAGGAGAATAACCAGCGGCATACATTCCGCCAACTAAGCCACCCATAGAGGTGCCTGTTATATAATCTATGGGCACATTATTTTCTTCTAAAGCCTTTAAAACGCCAATATGAGCAATGCCTTTGGCTGCCCCTCCACTCAATACCAACCCTACCTTTTGTGCTTGCAAAGGCAATACAAAGAGTATCAGAATACTTAAGCTTAGGGTTAATTTTTTCATGTGTAAAAGATGCTACAATATAACAATTATCATGCTGAAAAAGTATATTCCTATGGTATTGATGTTATATTTGCATTAGAATAAAATATAAAATGATATCTAAAGCACCATCAGAGTCGCAAACCATTATGAACGAATTGGTTTTGCCAAACGACACCAATACATTGAACAACTTAATGGGCGGACGTTTGCTCCATTTAATGGACATCGCTGCTGCTATAACAGCACAAAAGCATTGCAATAGAATAGTAGTTACGGCATCTGTTGATAATGTATCGTTTAAAGAACCTATTAAATTAGGTGATGTAGTTACCATTATTGCCAATATTACTCGCTCATTTAACTCTTCTATGGAAATTCGTTTAGAAGTTTGGGCAGAAAACATACCATCTGGAAGCAAATCTAAAAGTAACGAAGCGTTTTACACTTTTGTAGCGGTAGATCAAACTGGGCGACCAATACCAGTACCATTGGTAAAACCATCTAACGAAGAAGAACAAAAACTATACGATGCAGCACTTCGTCGTCGCCAATTACGCTTGGTATTAGCGGGTAAAATGAAACCAGATGATGCGAAGGAGTTGAAGGCCTTGTTTGTATAAGTTGTGAATTGTGAGCTGTGAATTGTGAATTAAGGCTGCTTCACTATAAGTTTTGTATATAGCTGATTTATTAAACTTAAATATCAGTTTTTAGTTTTGTTTTTACGTAAGTGTGTACGATGTACATCATCCATAAGCAAATAATCATGGTTACAATAACTACAAGGCCGAGCCAATTAAAATGTTGTAAGGTTTGATCGGCAGATTGTACTACTATAAAGCCCGCGAATAAACTTGCAATGCCTCCAGCAATTTGTTGTATTGAGGAGTTGATGCCCATAAATGCACCTCTATGTGGCATCTCAGGCACAGCCGTCATTAAGGCCGAACCAGAAATCATGCGTGAGGTAATGCCTATAAATAAAATACAATTTATAATGATGACTTGATACATGGGCATTTCTACCATGTTGGTATAAACATAAACCATAATAATTGAAATAATGGTCCCGAAAGTAAACATCTTGAACTTCCCAAACCTATCGGTGAATTTACCTATTAAGGGTCCGGCAATCATAGTGCAAATACCAGTAAACATAAATACCAAGGGCAATTGTGCTTCGGTTATTTTTATGTTATAAACCAAAAATGCTGCTGAAAAAGGCATCAACATAAAGCCTCCTAATGAGAGTAAAGCTGTAGCACCAAAGCCTTTTAAATATTGCTTATTGGTAATGGTATGGTATAAATGTACAAATGCATTTTTATCTTGATATAGGCCAATGTGTTTATTAATGGGCTGCATCCATTTCCAAATAGCAAAAAATACAACTACGCTAAGTATTACTATGGCAATAAATGGTGCATGCCAATCATACAAATGTGCTAAATACAAACCAACTGGTATACCTATTACCTGACTAACAGCAAATGATAATTGTACGAAGCCCATTACTCTGCCTCGTTTTTCTATAGGAAATAAATCGGTAATTATGGCAAATGAAATGGAAGATATTACGCCTCCAAAAATACCTGTTATAATTCTGGCAACTAGTAATAAATTATAGGTGTTGGCGAAGCCACACATTAAGGTTCCAAGGATAAACCCTGCATAAAAAAAGAGTAATAATTTTTTACGATCGTACTTATCTGCAAAACCAGCAGCCAACAAACCCGAAGCTCCCGCGCTTAATGCATATACCGATACTACTAATCCGAACTGCCCTGTACTAATGTTAAGTAAACGCAATAGTTGTGCGCCTAATGGCGAGAGTACCATAAAATCTAACACTACCGTAAATACAGTAATGGCTAAAATAGCGATGATAAAAATATGATATTTTGTAAATTTAGAATTGTCCATTTAATAAAATTTATAACTAAAAACCATGCTTTTTTGCTTCGGCTAAAATGGCTTGACAAACATGTTCGTTGCCTACAATTATGGAGCGACCATGAATAAAATCATCGCCACCATTAAAATCGATGCATTGCCCTCCTGCTTCTTCTACCAATAGTGCACCTCCTGCAACATCCCAAGCATTTAAATTATATTCAAAATAACCGTCGAACCTCCCACATGCAACATATGCTAGGTCTACCGCTGCACTGCCTAACCTACGCAAACCATGTGTTTCTTTCATTAAAGCAGAAAATAAATTGATGTAGTTTGGCAACAAATCGAAATTATAATAAGGAAAACCAGTAGCCAACAACGTATCGTTTATATGTTCTGTTTTAGTACAACTAATTGGTTTACCATTTAAAAATGCTCCATCATTTTTGGAGGCTCTAAACATTTCATCTTTATTAATTTCATACACAATGCCTACCACAATTTTTTGCTGGTATTCTAAACCAATACTAATTGCATAAATAGGTAATCCGTGTATAAAATTGGTAGTACCATCAAGTGGGTCGATGATCCAAGTATATTCTTTTTGATCGGTTTTGATGGTTTGCTCTTCGGTTAAAAAACCAGCTTCAGGTAATATCTCCGAAAGCCCTTTTACTAATAGGGTTTCGGCAGTTTTATCAACATAAGAAACTAAATCGTTTTTGCCTTTGTATTCTATTTTACCACTTTCGAAAAGTTTGGCTTGTTCTAAAATATAAGCACCTGTTTCTTTACATAATTCCTCTACTTGTAATGCGATGCTTAAATAATTTTTCATTTCGGCAATTTAATTTTAAAGGTGAAAACTTTGTGCAGTCTGAAACTCAATACCGCTATGGTTCCTACGGCAATTAACCTAGCAAAGGTTGGCCATACGTTAAATACTTCTACCAATAATTTCATCATAAAATAATTGCCTACAAAGGTAATGGCAGCTACTAAAATGTATCGTACAAATTGCTCGCGTCCGCGTATGTTCGAATCGCTAAATACAAAATATTTGGTGATGAGGAAATTGGTGATTAACCCTAAACTAAAGGAAACACAAAGTGATGCAATGTGTGAACTAATGTGTACATGATTAAATACTAAATCGGTTTTGTGTAATACATAATTTATCATCACAAAAAAAGCCAACACATCAACCCCTGTTGCAATACCACCGGATAATACATAACGAACTCCTTTTAATTGCATGGCCTGCTTAGAAGCAGATTTTAATCGGCCACGTAAATGTTTACGGTGTTTTATATGTACCGGTTTCTCTTCTTGAACTTCCATTATTTGCGAGCTTTTTTGTAAGACAGGTATATTCCTACTAAACCTAAAATCATTAAAATAGATGAAATTAATTCAGCTTGTGTAAATGAGAAATTAGAAATATGATATAAAGTATTTACTCTGATTTTTTCGATAAAGAAACGTTCCATACCATTTAAAAATAAATAAATAGAGAACATCATTCCAGCAATAACAACACGCTTGCGAATTGCCCATAGAAATCCAAAAATTGCAAAACCCATTATAGATTCATATAATGGTGTTGGGAATACTGCTTGAGGTAATTCTGCACAATGCTTACCAACACAACCAGCAATTGGAACTCCTTCGCCTAATACGTTGTGTGGATATTTGTATGCCCAAGCCCAATCTGGTAAAAAGGATAAAGCTTCTGGTTTTGCTAATGTATTTACAATTCCCCAATCGCCATCTCCAGAAAGTTGGCAACCCACTCTACCAATTGCATAGGCTAAAATTAAACCTGGTGCCGCAGAATCTATTAAATGAATAAAGGGAATATTGTTTTTCTTTGCGTAATAATATACAGCACCTAAGCCCACAATTAAACCTCCATAAAAAGTTAAGCCCGAAAAAGAAAGTAATGCATCAACAGGGTTCTGTAAAAAATAGTCGAAGTTTTCGAGGTTATGGAAAATTTTTGCTCCTAACAATCCGAATACCGCCGCAATTATAATAATGGTACCCATTAAATCATGAGGATATAAAATCAACTCTTTTTTAAAAGGTTTTTCTAATTTTGATTTTTCTTTTTCGTAATACGTATAATATCCTAAAGCTATTGCTCCAATTATACCTGCTAAAAAATTACCTTGCATGGATAATACCATCGAAGGTGGATCTTGTGTAAATAAAGTGTAGTTAAATGCAATGTGTACTAATTTAAACCCTAACAAAAAACCTAAAAGTGCATTCAATAAAATTTCGTTCCTAGTAGCCGGAAGTCCTGTAATTTCAACACGTTTAATCGCAGTAAAATATCCTAATTCTTTTCTACGCTTTAGCTCTGCAGCTATTACATAGTGGCCCACGATAAAAGCAATGGCTACCATAAAGCCAAACATTTGTATAGGAAGTGGAATGTTTATTCCTAGGAGGTCGCGGAGTAGATCGGATAGGGTTGGATACATTGTGAATTATGAATTGTGAATTATGAATTATGAATTATGAATTATGAATTATGAATTATGAATTATGAATTATGAATTATTGGTGCTTTCTAAAACTAACTACTAATTTCTAACTACTGCTTTCTAAAACTAATGACTAAAGACTAACGACTCAGTTATTTCAACGTCGCCGTCTGAGGCAATGCTTACTAGTTTAATATCTTTTAATTCGTTTACTAAAATTGGATCGTATTTGGCTTTTACTTTTACATAGTTTCTGGTAAAGCCGTGCATAAAACCATCTTTACTATCTGCTTCGAACAGTACCGTACCCTCTTTACCTAATTGTGTTTCGTAAAAACTACGGCGTTTTTTTTCTGATAAAATTGTCAGCATTTTATTTCGTTCTGCACGTGATGAACCGGGTACACTGCCTTCCATGTTAATTGCCACTGTATTTTCTCTTTCAGAATAAGTAAAAACATGTAAATAGGAAATGTCCATCTCATTAATAAAATTATAGGTCTCAATAAAATCTTCACGAGTTTCTCCTGGGAAGCCTACAATTACATCTACCCCAATACACGCATCGGGCATTAAGGATTTAATCTTTGTAACTCTATCAGTATATAATTCTCTCTTATACCTTCTGCGCATTAATGCCAAAATTTTATTGGAGCCAGATTGTAATGGAATGTGGAAGTGCGGTACAAAACGTTTCGACTGTGCTACAAATTCAATAATTTCATCGCTCAATAAATTAGGCTCTATCGACGAAATTCTAAATCGATCAATGCCTTCCACATCATCTAAGGCTTTCACTAAATCGTAAAAATTATATTTCCCTTTATCGCCAAAATCTCCAATGTTTACACCCGTTAATACAATTTCTTTGGTACCCGTTAAAGCTATTTGTTTAGCATTCTCTACTACGTTTTCAATGGTATCGCTCCTACTCGCTCCTCGTGCTAATGGGATGGTACAAAAGGTGCAGGAATAATCGCAACCGTCTTGTACTTTTAAAAACGTTCTGGTTCTATCGCCGTAAGAAAAACTAGATACAAATGTGTCTACTTCTTCGATTGTTTTCTGAAATACTTTTGCCTTTCCTTCAGATTTTTGCAGTTCACCAATGTAATCCATCAGTTGAAATTTTTCTGATGCCCCCAACACAATATCTACCCCTGGTATTTCTGAAATTTCTTGTGGTTTTAATTGAGCATAACATCCAATAATGGCAATGTATGCTTCAGGCGAATGTTTTAAAGCTTCTTTCACAACCTTCCTGCATTTTTTATCGGCATGGTCGGTTACAGAACAAGTGTTTATAACATAGATGTCGGCTTTTTCATGAAAATCTACTTTCTCATAACCCTTATCTATAAATAATCGGCCAATAGAGGAGGTTTCAGAATAATTTAACTTGCAACCAAGTGTATAAAAAGCTACTTTTTTCATATAAAGAACCAAAGGTACGAAAATGCTCGACCGAGCCCAAAAAATAGATTAAAAGTTAAACTGAGCAGAGAATTTAACCCCAAATCTGTTAATGGTATACGGGTCGGTTACTCCGTTATTTCTCTGTAATTGCTCGTATTGTTTTTTATAAGCATCATTTGTATAACTCAGTCTGTAGATAAAATCAACCCTTATAATTCTGAAAATACTTGTAACCCCAAATCCTGCTTCTATGTATGGCTTGTTGGTTAAGGTACTGTATGAATTTGAAATTACTGTCGATTGATTTTTCGGAGTTAGGGTGCCATATACAGCCCTCATCGACACAAGCTCTCTCCATTTTAATTGCCTTATTAATGGTATCCTATTGAAAAATAATCCTTCGAAATGGTGCACATAATCTAGCGATATGTACTCATCACTTATAAACTCATTATAGTTCATTAAATTGAAGGTGGCGTATGCAAAAAATGGTGTTTGGTTCCCTCTGTGTACTTGCAATAAAGTAAAAGGTGCATTCGAAAATACTTTACCAGCGTTTACAATATACCTCGAGTAGCCGAGGAAACCTAAGCGCATACGGTGGTTTATTTTCACATTGAATCTGCTATAATTCAAATCAGAATTAAATACATTTTTTATGCCTTTTACATATTGAAGTGTAACTACTGGTATACGAGGCGCACTTACTACATACCTTCTGTTATTGTCTAATACTTGCAACTCATTCCATGCAAAACGCGTTTCTATAACTGCTTCAGATGTGGTATAATCTTCTTGTAAAAGCCCCAGGTTATTAATAGAATCGAGCGTATTGGCGAAGTAATGTTTATAGCCAATGTTTTGTAAAGTAATACGAGTGGTAATACCTTTTTTCAATTCTCGCTCTATCCAAACTCTGCTTTCTGTTTTTCTATTGAACAAGGCAAAGCGTGTAATTTGCGAAGTAGTAGCATACAAAGAACTTTGGTCGTCGCCAAAAATCGGACTGTCGTCATACCTAAACGTAACGCCCACTTGATCTATATCTTCGCGGCGTTGCACACCCACTTTTGTCCATAAATCTCTCGAAATAATTTTCTCAGCTTGTATGTTGTATTTAAAACGTTGATCGCGGAAACCATAAGCAATGTAGCCTCTAAAGATGTATTGGTTACTAAACTGTATATTTGTTCTGCCACCTAATCGTAATTTATATCCCTCAATATTATTAAAGGTTAAAATATTTAGATATGGTCCAATATCAACTTTATTCCAAGTGTAATGCCCAGAAACTATTGTATAGAAAAGGTTTACTCCGGTTTTAACTCTCGGAATACTTTTAATAGTATCGATCATGCTGTACACATTAACATCTGCAGAAGTTAATTTTTCGTGTCGCGTGGCAGCCCAATACTCGTCTGTTTTTAGGAGTGCATCTTTGGTTAATTTTATTGGAGATTCATAAAAGCTGCGTTCCATTGGTTCGTTTACTTTTATGTAGCGTATAGAATTGTATACTTTTGCCACTAAGCCAATAGATTTTTTAGTAACGTCGGCAAAGTCTACAATTAACCTCGATTTTACAGGCAACCATGCTCCGGCACTTGTAGGTTCTAACTCTTGTTGTACTTGTACGCGTTCTAAAAAATTGATGTTTACGTATTTGGGTATTTCCAAGTTTACTTGTTTAATGGCCCAAGTAGAATCGGTAATCCATATAAAGCCTGTAAACAATAAGTCTTTGTTGTTTTTTGGTTTTACTTTAATTTGATAACAGCGATAGCCGCTCAAATAAACGGTGTCTGTTAAATAAAATTCGTAAAACAGAAAGGCGTTATCAGAAATTGGCGATTGAAATTCTTTGTTGAATACAAAAAGTTTATTCTGATTAAAATTATACTCTTCGAAAGAATTGCCCGTAAATTGCGAGGTTAAAATTCCATCTTGAAGCCCAACTGCATTGAGTTTTGAGGCTTTTATAATTTCCTTTTTCTTTTTTACAGGATCACTATTAAAATAAACATCTGAAATATTTTCTGAATAAAACATTGGCAAATTTGCCTTGGCATCTTCACCGGCAGAAACATCCAAACTGTCGAATAAGGAAGTAAGCGGTTTTAGTATTTTTCTTTTTCTAACATTTTCGGAAATGTTATCCACATCGATCTGTATTTTGGCATAATTCTCATATTGGTACGATTTTAATGAATTCTTGTCATAGGTATCGCGGTTTTTCTGCGCATCTTTTATAACTTGAATGGCGGGATTCACACCAGCTTTTACTAAAACCTCTCTAATCCCAAAAGAATTTGCTTGTAATTGAAAATTGACCGTTTGAGATTGTCCGTATTTTATTTTTTTTGATTTGGGTTTATAACCTAAATAATCAACGCGTACAGAATCTACTCGCTGCGAGGTCTTTAAGCTATAATACCCATCGAAATCTGCACTGGTTCCTGTTACAATACCCGGAAATTTAACGTTGGCAAATGGAATCGCCTCGTTGGTTGACTGGTCCGTTATACGGCCCTTCACAATGGTTTCTTGAGCAAACACATCGGAACATAAGAATATACTAGTTATTAAAAAGAGCGAAATCCACCTAAACATACTATCGTTTCAATTCCATTTTATAATGCTTAATATCAGCTTCCACAAACATCGGGCCTACTTGAGTAAATCCGAATTTTGCATACAAATCCATCGCTGTTAATTGAGCATGTAAGTATAAGTACGTAAATTCTTGAGGAATGTTCTGAATGACAGTTTGCACTAATGCCGCCCCTACTCCCATGGAGCGATATTCTTTTAACACAGCAAAGCGTTCTAATTTTACGCCTTTATCTGTTTTACGCCAACGCGCAGTGCCAACATACGTACCATTAATTTCTGCTATAAAGTGGGTTGATTCTTCTTCAAACTCGTATTCTTCACTTTCATCTACCTCTTGTTCTTCTACAAAAACCTTTTTTCTGATTTTAAATGCCTCTTCTAAAATATTATTATCTATTATATTTTTTACAATTATTTCCACGTTAATAGGGGTTTATTATTAGTTTGTTGTCTTATTAATGCTTAAAATTATGTTTTTGTTTCTATCCTAGCTAAAATCAATCTAAAAAATTACATACGAACCCCATTCAAATGAAAAAACTAAGCTTCGCAATGCTAGTATTATTGTGTATTTCAAGTGTTTCAATTGCACAAAAAAAATCATACACCATTAGTGGTTTTATTAAAGAAAAAGGAACAAAAGAGAGCTTAATTGGAACCAGCATCATCATCTTAAATAATAATAACCAAGCCACGGTTAGCAATAACTATGGATTTTATTCTATTAGTAGCAACCTCGATAGTGTGAACCTTTTAATAAGTATGGTAGGCTACCAAAGAATGATATTTAAACTTGCTCTTACCAAAGATATTGAGCTAGATGTAGAGATGCAAGCCAGCAATAACATTTCGGAGGTATTGGTAACCGACCAACGTATGGAACGCATATCTGAAGAGCAACAGATGAGTATTATGAAAGTATCTGTAGAGCAAATACAGGAGATTCCGGCCTTGTTGGGGGAAAAAGATGTGTTAAAAGTATTGCAATTATTACCCGGTGTACAAAAAGGTTCCGAAGGAAATTCGGGTTTGTATGTACGCGGTGGTGGGCCCGATCAGAATTTAATTATCCTTGATGATGCTCCTGTTTACAATGCTTTTCACCTATTCGGTTTCTTTTCTTTATTCAATGGTGAAGCATTAAAAAGTGTGGAGCTTACCAAAGGTGGCTTCCCTGCACGATATGGAGGAAGGCTCTCATCTGTTTTAGAAATGAACATGAAAGATGGCAGCAAAGAAAGCATGAAAGGCTCAGTAGGTATAGGTATTATCTCTTCTAGGTTTACCTTAGAAGGCCCCATCAAAAAAAACAAATCGTCGTTTTTAATTTCTGCAAGACGAACCTATATAGATGCCTTAATTTATCCCTTCTTACCTGATGAAACCAAAGGAGGGTATTACTTTTATGATTTAAATGCAAAAGTGAATTACGACATCGATCGTAAAAATAAAATTTATGTAAGTGGATATTTTGGGCGCGATAAATTTTATGCCAACAGCAGTGTAGGCAATTCTGAAAATAAGTTTGGCTTGTATTGGGGAAATGGAACCGGAACAGTACGTTGGAACCATGTGTACAGTGCTAAATTATTTTCTAATACTTCTTTTATTTACAGTCAGTATAGATTCAATACTTCTATTCAGCAAAAGTTCGATGGCGATCAGTTTTTAATACGATTGTATTCGGGTATACGTGATGTAAGTTTGAAACATGATTTCGATTATGCTTGGAAAGAAAATCACTTAATAAAAACTGGAGTTCAAGTACAACAACACAGGTTTACACCGAGTGCGGTTACTATTAAAAACGATCAGTTTACTGAAGGAAATACCGATGTAAGAAATAACATAGATGCCTTGGAGAGTGCTGTATACATTGAGGATAGAGCACAGTACGGTGCACGCATTAAAACCAATATGGGTGTACGCATTTCTCATTTTTATGTTGATAAAAAAAGTTATGGAGCAGTAGAGCCAAGGTTTGGTGCGAGTTACCAAATAAAGGAAGATTTAGCTTTTAAAACGTCTTATGCCTACATGAGGCAATACATACATTTGCTTACTGGTACAGGTGTAGGTTTACCAACCGATTTATGGGTTCCTTCTACTTCTAAAATACCATCGCAAAGTTCGCAACAAGTGGCTGTGGGTTTAGCGAAAGATTTCATCAAACAAAATTTCAATATAAGTCTTGAAGGCTATTATAAAAAAATGGATAATGTGGTGGCGTATAAAGAAGGTGCAAGCTTTTTAGCCATTGATGATATTGGCAGTGACGAAAAAATATCATGGGAAGATAATGTTACGAGCGGACAGGGATGGAGTTATGGAGTAGAGCTGTTAGTTAAAAAAAGCGAAGGGAAATTTAGTGGTTGGGTAGGTTATACTTTATCATGGACACAATTACAATTTGATGAATTAAATTTTGGCAAGAAATATTATGCACGTTATGATAGGCGACACGATGTATCAGTAGTAGGAATTTACAAAGCGAAAGACGACTTAACATTTTCCTTTACTTGGGTATACGGAACGGGTAATGCCATTACCTTACCTCGGGCAGAATACCTAGCGCAAGGTCACTCACCTGGAGGTTCGGCCTTTGTACAAACCATGTATGTAAATGATTATGATGGTAAAAATAATTTCAGAATGGAAGCGTATCACCGAATGGATATAGGCATGCAATTTCATTCTAAATTAAAACGATCTGAGCGCATATTTGAGCTTTCTGTATACAATGTGTATAACCGCCGAAACCCTTATTTTTATTATATAGGATATAAAACAAATAGTTCGCAAAGGGCATTAAAAAGAGTATCACTCTTCCCTATTATGCCATCAATAAGTTGGACCTATAAATTCTAAACAGATGAAAAAGATATTATATATTTTACTTGGAATTTCTATTGTATTTAGTGCATGCGAAACCGATGCCGATATTGAAATTCCATCGCAAGAACCGAAGTTGGTATTGAGCACCTTTTTAGAACCCGGTGCAGAGCAACAGTTGCTAACGTTATACATGAGCGACCCAATTTTTGATGGAAGTAATATTGATAATACTACCATGATTACGAATGGAACGATTACAATAACAGACGGCACCATCACTAAAAACTTTAGGTATGATTTTAACTACAATGCTTATGTTTTATTAGATGATAGCATGACTATTGAGTTTAACAAACAGTATACGGTAAGCGCTACTTATGATGGCAAAACGGTAAGTTCTACCTTTAATACCGTAAGTAACTTAGCACCTGTTTTTACGGAAGTAAAGTTCGATAGTTTGTTAGAAGAAGATCCGTTTGGAGGATTTTACATTACGTATTTTGGGTATGCGAAATGGCTCGACCCAAGTGCAGAAAAAAATTATTATTGTGTGGAGTTGTATGGGTTGCAAAAAACTTCGAACGGCGATACTATGAGGGTTTCTATGAGCGATTTTTATAGTAATTTATATTTAACTGATGATGGAAAAAATGGTGGTCAGATGACCGCAACAATTGAAGCCTATGCATACTCTGGCGAAATTTTTGGGAATGGCTATATTGGATTTGAGTTGTTGCTCACAAAAACAGATGAGCATTATTACAAATATTTTAAGAGTTTGCAGAATTATGGCGGCGACGATCCATTCTCAGAGCCAAGTTTAATTTATACCAATGTTAGCAACGGATTGGGGCTAGTTGGTTCCTTTAAACCATTTTCTTTTAGAAAAGGATTATAGCTTTATTTAGATGATTTTAAGGCAATTGCTGATAAATAGCCTTTTTAGCTATTTCAAATCAGTTGTTTTTTCATTAGTATTGCAAAAATAAGATCCAATTAACTATGACTATTGATAAAATTACGGAATTACTAGGTGCAGATGCCCAAACTTTATTAAACCATACTTCTAAAACAGTAAGCAAAGATCTGATCCATTTGCCTGGTGCCGATTTTATTGATCGATCGTTTGTTCAAAGTAACCGCAACCCACAAGTATTAAGAAGCTTAGCGAGCATGTATAACCATGGCCGTTTATCTGGCACAGGTTATTTATCGATATTACCTGTTGACCAAGGTATAGAGCATACAGCAGGTTCATCATTTTCACCGAACCCAATCTATTTCGATCCAGATAAAATTGTTGAGTTAGCTATTGAAGGTGGCTGTAATGCAGTGGCCACTACATTCGGTGTGTTAGGAAGTGTTTCTAGAAAATACGCTCATAAAATTCCGATGATGGTAAAACTTAACCATAACGAGTTAATGACATACCCAAATAAATACGATCAAATAATGTTTGGTTCTGTAGAAGATGCTTGGAATTTGGGAGCATGTGCAGTTGGAGCAACTATTTATTTCGGTTCAGAAAACTCGAATCGCCAAATAGTAGAAGTAGCACAAGCTTTTGAAAGAGCACACGAGTTAGGTATGGCAACTGTTTTATGGTGCTACACCAGAAACGATGCCTTTAAAAAAGATGGAGTAGATTACCATGTGGCTGCCGATTTAACTTCGCAAGCAAACCATTTAGGTGTAACTATACAAGCAGATATTATTAAGCAAAAATTACCTGAAAACAACGGAGGTTTTACCAATATCAAATTTGCAAAATCGCATCCTAAAATGTATTCAGAATTATCATCAGACAATCCAATAGATTTATGCAGATACCAAGTATTGAACTGCTATTTAGGTAGAATAGGTTTAATTAACTCTGGTGGCGAATCTAAAGGAGCATCGGATTTTGCAGACGCAGTTAAAACAGCTGTAATTAATAAGCGTGCAGGCGGACAAGGTTTAATTCTTGGAAGAAAAGCTTTTCAACGCCCAATGAATGAAGGTATCGAATTGTTGAATGCAGTTCAAGATATCTATTTATCAAAAGACATTACCATTGCGTAATTATTTTTAAACGCTTTAAATTTTAACTAATAAACATGGCTTGGTTTAAAAGAAAAAACGAAGGTATTTTAACAAGTACCGAAGAGAAATTGGATGTTCCAGAAGGATTATGGAATAAGTGCCCTTCTTGTAAAAAACCATTGTATGCTCCAGATTTGGAAGCACATCAATATGTTTGCAGTCATTGTAATTACCATTTACGCATAGGCTCTAAAGAATATTTTCAAATTTTATTTGATGATAATGTATACACAGAATTGTTTCCGAACCTACTTTCTGGCGACCCATTAGAATTTGAAGACACTAAAAAATACCCAGATCGTTTAAAAGAAACTATTAAAAAAACAGGTTTAAACGACGCCTTAAAATCTGGCCACGGAAAAATTAACGGAAAAGATTTAGTGATATGCTGTATGGACTTCAATTTTATTGGAGGATCTATGGGATCTGTAGTGGGCGAAAAAATTTCGAGAAGTATTGATTATTGCATCGAACACCGCTACCCATTTATGATTATTTCTAAATCGGGTGGTGCACGTATGATGGAAGCAGCCTTCTCTTTAATGCAAATGGCTAAAACATCGGCAAAATTAGCGCTTCTAGCACAAAATAAATTACCATACATCTCTTTGTGTACCGACCCTACTACGGGCGGTGTAACGGCTTCTTATGCCATGCTTGGAGATATTACCATTGCCGAACCAGGTGCCATGATTGGCTTCGCAGGCCCACGTGTAATTAAAGAAACTATTAAAAAAGATTTACCAAAAGGTTTTCAAACTGCAGAATTCGTTTTAGAACACGGATTCTTAGATTTTATTGTAGACCGAAAGGAGATGAAAGCGAAGCTTTCGAGCTTTATACGAATGGTTATGTAAGTTGTACAACGTACTATGTACACTGTACAACTTACATTTTACAAAATTTCACACAGTTTCTGCTTAGCCGGGCTCGTAACGGCTGGTTTGCCTGCTAAAATATTTTTAATATTTCGTTCGATGATGTTTTGAGATCCGTCTTGGGTGCCCTCTAAAATTATACCTCTGTACACAAATTTAAATGAAGGTCCTTCTCTTTTTAATATTACAGCCATAGGGTATTGTTTAATGCTATAATCAGCTGCAATTAATTGACCCAAATCTACTAAGTACGGGTACGGCAACTCGTTCTTACGAGCATACTCTTTCATTTTTTCTTCAGAGTCATCCGGACTGAAATTAGGATGGTTTGAGTTTACAGCCCAAAACTCCACTTGTTGCTTGTATTTGGAATGTAAAGCTTTCATTTTATTGGTAATTAAATCGGTGTTCTCGCAAGTATTACCAATAAAGAACAATACGAGAATTTGTTTTTCAACACTTCTAGTTGTATAACGCCTACTATCGAAATCGAACATATGGAAATCCTCTACTTTTTGTCCGAGTTTGTATTGTTTATTTTCTTGAGCGTATAACTTATTAGAGAATAAGCATAGCAGAGCAATGCCTAATAGGCTTACTTTTTTGAGAATGTTTTTCATCTTGAGAGATTCGTAAATTATTCCGCAAATTTAGTAAAAAAAGATATTTTAAAATGCTTCTATCCAATTTATTAGATGTCCGTCTTTCTCAATTTTGCGAAAAAAAGTGAGTTGCCTTTTAGAAAACTGATGAATGGCTATGGACAGTTTTTGTATACATTCTTCTTTAGAATATAAGCCTTTAAAATACTCGGTTATAAATTTATACTCTAAGCCCAAATACACCAACCTATCTTCCGTAAAGCCCATTTTTAATAGGTTCTCTACTTCTTCAAACAAACCTTGCTCTATTCTTTTTTGTAGGCGTTGATCTATTTTTTGCTTACGATTTTCTGCACTTAATTTTAAGGCATATAATTCCCATTCATAGGTAAAATTAAGGTCCTCTTTCAACTTATGATCTTTTAAATACCTAATAATTTCAATGGCTCTGATGCATCTTTTATGTGTACTGGTATCGAATGAAATATTATTTGTATTCTCATCAATTATGATTTGAACCAATTCATTTTTAGGCAATTCCAATAGCTCTACACGCAACGCTTCGTTCACTGGTACCTGAGTATATATTCGGTTGTTTAATAACACATCAAAATATAAACCCGTTCCACCACAAGCTATTACTCGCTTGCCTCTGCTGGTAATATCAATATAAGCTTTCTGAAAATCTTTTTTAAACTGATGAATATGGTATTGATCGTGTAAGCTAATGATATCGATTAAATGATAGGCCACCCCATCATACTCCTCTAAATCTTTACCTACTCCCAAATTCAGCTCTTTATATACCTGGCGAGAATCCATGCTTATAATTTCTGCATTTATCTCTTTAGCTAAACGTACTGCATATTTAGTTTTACCAGATGCAGTGGCACCTAAAACTCCGATAATTGTATTTGTATTAGCTAACACGTTTTATAAATTTTAAGTTCCCAGAAGTATAGGTTATTTTTTCTGAGTCGGAAATTAATTGATGTTGCGGTTTGGTAATCTGTTTCAATTCAAAACCTAAACGCTTATAAACATTACTTTGTACCCAATCTAAGTCGTAATAAGTCATCCATTCTTGCACTTGTAATTCTTGTTCAATGTGCATTAATAATTTAGAAAAACCGCCTACCACTGTACAATTTGTTTTAGTAGCAAAGCGTATAATTTCAAACGATTTTCGCAGTTCCCCTTCTTTTGTCATCCACCTGCCAGCGCTAATACCCATTACAGCTAATAACTCCTCCCCTTTGTACAATCCATATTTAAAACGTGTACTGGCGGTTAGCAATAAATGGTTCTGATTTAAAAAATCGTCGTATTCTTTTTTTTCAATCCGTTTTGTTTTGCATTGCCTGGCATGAAACTTTTTGTTTTGTTCGAAAATAGAATGCAGCCTATGTTTAATAAAATCTTGTTTCTCCAGCCACTGCTCTTCTCTTAACTGTATTAATTTAATTTTTTGATGGTAACAATGTAAACTTATCTCTTGAAAAAAATTTATTGGAAGAGCTGTTAATCTTTTATCAGATTCTACCAAATGTATGTATAGCTTATGTTTCGGCGAATAATAAAAATCGAAAACGCTTGTATATGGAACATTTTGAACCAACTCCCAATCGTCGAACTTCGATAGAAATTGTAGCAAAGTGGTTCTAAATTTTTTCATCTACGATTTCAATAAACGTTGTATATCGTCTAATTTCATTAATGCCTCTACAGGTGTAAGTTCATTAACGTTTAGGTCTTTTATACTGTCTCTTATTTTAATTAAAATAGGATCGTCTAAACTAAACATGTTTAATTGAAATTCTGATGCCGGTGCTTTGCCTTTTTTCCTATGCAATCCTTTTGCACTTGGATCATCGGAGCGTTGTTTTTCTAGTTGATGTAGAATTTCGTTTCCTCTTTTGATAACAAAATTGGGCATTCCAGCCATTTTTGCTACGTGTATACCAAAACTGTGCTCACTTCCACCTGGTACTAGTTTACGCAAAAAGATGATTTTATTATCGAGTTCTTTTATGGATACATTGTAGTTTTTTATGCGAGGCATTTGCGTAGCCATTTCATTTAACTCGTGGTAATGGGTAGCAAATAAAGTACGCGCTCGCGATTTAGAATGGTCGTGTATAAACTCAGCAATTGCCCAAGCAATAGAAATACCATCATATGTACTGGTACCTCTTCCAATTTCATCTAACAATACCAAACTTTTATCCGATAAATTATTCAGGATGCTTGCGGTTTCATTCATTTCCACCATAAAGGTAGATTCGCCCGTCGATTGGTTATCGCTTGCTCCCACTCTTGTAAAGAGTTTATCAACAATACCAATTTTAGCCGATTTAGCAGGTACATAACAACCCATTTGAGCCATTATAACGATGAGTGCTGTTTGCCTTAGTATGGCAGATTTACCCGACATGTTAGGGCCTGTAATAATTATAATTTGTTGTTCTTCTTGATCTAGGTATACATCATTTGGAATGAAGCTATCGCCTACTGCTAAGCGTTGTTCAATAATCGGATGTCTGCCGGCTTGAATATCTAAAATTGTTTCGTCTACAATTACAGGCATGCTGTATTCGTTTCTGGATGATACAAAAGCGAATGAAGAAAGCACATCGAGTTGTGCCACTACGTACGCATTTACTTGTATAGGTTTTATGTATTCGCTAATGCTTAATACCAAATCATGGTATAACTGCGCCTCTATTACATTTATTTTTTCTTCGGCACCCAATATTTTTTCTTCGTACTCTTTTAACTCAGGAGTTATGTAACGCTCTGCATTTACTAGTGTTTGCTTACGTATCCACTCTGTAGGAACTTTATCTTTATGTACATGCGTAACTTCTAAATAATATCCAAACACATTGTTAAATGAAACTTTTAAAGAGCTAATTCCAGTGCGCTCACTTTCTCTTTTTTGTATATCGAGTAAATAATCTTTACCGTGGAAAGCTATTTTACGAAGGTTATCTAACTCTTCATTTATACCATCGGCAATTACATTTCCTTTTTGCACTAATACCGGAGGATCTGCTTTTAAGGTAGAATCTATTTTATCGATTAAACTTAAACATGGATTTATACGATCTACAATTGCTGTAAGTGCAGCATCGCTAATGTCTGCGGCATCTTCTTTAATTTTTAATATTGCTTTTAATGCTCTAGAGAGTTGTACAATTTCTCGGGGATTTACTTTTTGTAAGGCAACTTTAGAAATTAATCGTTCTAGGTCGCCTATATTTTTTAATTGTTCTTCTAGTAAATAAAAATAATTGGTGTTTTCTATAAATACTTTAACTAGGTGTTGGCGTTCTAAAATAAGTGCTTTTTCTTTTAAAGGTAAAAGTATCCATTTGCGTAAAAGCCTTGCTCCCATTGGCGAATGAGTATAATCTAATACATCAAACAAAGTAGTTGCTTGCTCATGTACGGAGTGTACTAATTCTAAATTTCGGAGCGTAAATTTATCTAACCACATGTACTGTTCTTCTTCAATACGTGCAATAGAATTGATGTGTTTAATATCATGATGTTGTGTATCATACACATAATGTAGGCAAGCACCTGCGGCAATAATGGCATTGTTTAAACCTTCTATGCCGAAGCCTTTTAAGCTTAAGGTAGAGAAGTGTTTGGTAAGCGTTTCATATGCATAATCGTATGCAAAAATCCAATCTTCTAAAGCGTAGTGGTAATAGTTTTCGGAAAACTGACTTACAAAATGTTTAGCTCTGCCTCGGGTGCAAAGAATTTCTGCTGGGCGGAAACTTTGAAATAATTTATCGATGTACGCTGAGTTACCTTCGGCCACTAAAAACTCTCCTGTAGAAATATCTAACAAGGCTACTCCGAGTTCATCTTTATCAGCGTAATGAATGGCTGCTAAATAATTGTTGGCTTTGTGTTGAAGGATGTTATCATTATACGATATGCCTGGAGTAACCATTTCGGTTACCCCACGCTTTACTATCGTCTTGGTTGTTTTAGGATCTTCGAGCTGGTCGCATATTGCTACACGTTGGCCTGCCCTAACCAATTTTGGTAAATAAGAATCTAAGGAGTGATGCGGAAATCCCGCTAACTCAATATGTGATGCCGAGCCATTTGCTCGTTTTGTTAATACTATGCCTAAAATTGTAGATGCTGTTATGGCATCTTCTCCAAATGTTTCATAAAAATCGCCTACTCTAAACAACAATAACGCACCAGGATATTTAGCTTTAATCTGGTTATATTGTTTCATCAAAGGCGTTTCCTTTGTTTCTGTTGTTTTTGCCACCGTTTAATAATATAGATGGCACTAATATAGTCATTAGTCATTAGATTTTAGTCTTTAGACTAACCTCTCCTTTCTAATGACTAAATACTAACGACTAACTACTATTTTCTTAACCGTTGCTCCCACTCTCAACACATACACACCAGGTTTCAAGGTGCTAATATCCATTGCAGTTTGGCCGATTGCGTTTTTAGTTAACAATACTTTTCCTTGCAAATCTACAATCGTAATTTTTGCATTTTCATCGGCATTTAATCCGCTAATATTTAATACATCTTTAGAAGGGTTTGGATATACGTTTAAGTTTGTATGTTTAATAAAATTAGTACCTGTAGAATTGAAGAAATAAACTTGTTTGGTTTCATTTTGCATTTGTCCAAACTCATCCTCTATTTGTACTAATTTTTCTTGGATAATACCACCTGGTAAATATTTATAACTAGTACTTTCATGCATATCTGTTACCCATTTTACTCCATCCCATGAATCGTACTTTATTTTTATTTGATTGTATAAAGAATCATTTAAAATCAACTGACGTTTGTATTCAATAAAGGAAACGCCAGGCTTAATGTAATCGGCTGTTTCGATACTGTTATAAGGCAAATAATTGGTGAGGGTATTCGTATATACTGTCCATTGTGTACCGTCCCAAACATTATTCATTACGCTATAAACACGATTTAAAGTATCATACAAAAATCGAGTTGTAGAGCGGTCGTTTTTCCAACCATTGTCCCATATATATTGAACCACGCTATCCATTAATCCATTGTTTGTGTAGTAAAATGCTTGTTTATAATAAGGCTCCAAAGTACTGCCAGATAAAGGCATGTGTAAGATTTCAGAATCCACCTGTTTATTTAGATTATAATATCGTTCTATTTTCTGAACAAGTTCAAAACTATTACCATTATACATACTATCCAAGGTAGTTTCTAAGTTCAATAATGGATCGAATGTTTTATGGGTAGAAAATCCGAAATACGTAACCCAATCATTGTTCTCCCAACTTTGTACTATTTCTTTTATAGGTTCAGCATCGTTATTATACCAAATTTTTAAACGATAGGTATTCACCCAATCGTTATTGAACCAAGACTCTACTAGGTTCTCCGTAAGAAGGGTGTCTTTTTCATACGTCATGTTTTCTCTTGAAATGAAATTACCTATAGAATCTTTTACAATTAGGGTTTTAACCTTATTTGCAGAAGTGTAGGTAAATTGATCTCTTTTTTTAAGGCTCCAGTAAGCACCCTTCTCCCAAAACCATAAATGTGCTTCGCTCGGAGTAGATGCTAAAGCAGCTTGTTGCTTTTTAGCTGTTTCGTAATTTTTAAAGGCCGATTTTGGTGTAGTAGTACTTAAATCTTGTGCATTTACAAGACCAAGCATGCATACCGATGTACATAAGAGTAATATTTTTTTCATAATAGATGCTTTTTTTGGAGGATGACAATGCTAAGTAGGAAGCACCCTTACTCGATTATACGATTATGCGACTATACGACCATACGACTTTGCGACTATACGACTTTGCGATTATACGACTCAGTGGCTTTCGTATAGTCATATGGTCGTATAGTCGCATTGTTGTTTGCAATTGTGCGCTCAAATTGTTAACTTATGCAATCAAATTCTTCCGTATGAAAAAGTCGAAAACTAATCATTTGGAGGGAGCCGGAGCGAAATCTGACAGACCTCTACACCAGCAAAATCAAGCATCTTACAGTTCCGAAAAATTAAGCTTTGGCTTTTCGTTTTCTGCAGCCGACGGCGAACTGGGAAATCAATCTGAAGACAATAACGATTTGCCAAAATTGTTGAAGAAGGTTGGGCATCAATACAACCCAAACTTAAGTGAACAAAACGCTAATGAAACACTAGAAGAAAATGAAATTACTGGGGCTATGCATATAGCCGACAAACACAGTGTAGGATTGGGTTATAGCGAGGGGGATGGTTACTTGGCGAAGGAATGAATACGATTATACGACTATACGATAATACGACTCATTAGCTTTCGTAAAGTCGTAAGGTCGTATTATCGTATAGTCTCATTGTCGTAAGTGCCAGAGCACTATTGCCGCGGTAACACTCACATTGAATGAATGCTTGGTTCCGAACTGCGGAATTTCAACACATGCATGGCTTGCATTTATTACTTCTTGTTGCACGCCATCCACTTCATTGCCAAATACAATGGCATATTTTTCATTAGGTTTAGTCTGGAATTTTTCGAGTGAAATGCTATTCTCTGCTTGTTCTATGCTAAGGATGGTATAACCATCTGTTTTGAGTTGATTTATTAGTTCTAATGTATCTGCTGCGTATTCCCAATTTACACTTTCGGTGGCACCGAGTGCAGCCTTTTCAATGTCGCGGTGCGGCGGACGAGCGGTAATGCCACATAAGTATAGTTTTTCGATGGCAAATGCATCCGAAGTTCTGAATATAGAACCCACGTTGTGCATGCTTCTTACATTATCAAGTATTACAACAATCGGAGCTTTTTGAGCTTGCTTAAATTCTTCTGGACTAAGCCTGTTGAGCTCGGACATGGAGAGTTTTTTCATACTAATTTTTTAAACACTTTTTTACGACTATTCGATTTTACGACTGTACGAAAGTTAATGGATGCAAAATTTCTAATAATACACTTTTTGGAAATGATATTAACTAACACTTAAGAAACCAAGCTTTTGTATAGTCGAAAAATCGTATAATCGTATGGTCGTAAAAGCGTATTACGCGTTCGCTTTCGCGTGGTCTGCTAAAAACTGCGCCAATCCGTTATCCGTTAATGGGTGCTTAAGCAATTGTAAGATAGCAGATAAAGGACCTGTCATTACATCGGCACCTAACTTAGCACATTGTATAATATGTAAAGGGTGACGAACAGAAGCTGCTAAAATTTGAGTTTCGAAACCGTAGTTATCGAATATCTGGCGGATGTCTTCAATTAAAATCATTCCATCAGAAGAGATATCATCTAAACGACCTACAAAAGGTGAAACGTAAGTAGCGCCTGCTTTTGCAGCTAATAAAGCTTGGCCTGCAGAAAATATTAAGGTACAATTGGTACGAATTCCTTTTTCAGAAAAATATTTCAATGCTTTAATACCATCTTTTATCATTGGTATTTTTACTACAATTTTAGGGTCTATGGCAGCCAATTTTTCACCTTCAGCAATCATTCCGTAATAATCGGTTGCAATAACTTCTGCACTAACTTTATCTTCTACAATGTCGCAAATTGCTTTGTAATGTTTCATCACATTTGCTTCACCAGCAATGCCTTCTTTAGCCATTAGCGATGGGTTGGTAGTTACACCGTCTAAAATACCTAAATCCTGAGCTTCTTTAATTTGAGCTAAGTTTGCTGTGTCGATAAAAAATTGCATGGTTATGTTGTTTTGAAGATTTGAAAAAGAAAAAAGGGTAAGCACCTCATATCGCACCGCTACAACCTTCTACCCTTGCTTCCTTCCGAACCTGGGGGAGTTCAAAGGGAGCTGGTCGTATAAGACTTACCCGCCGCAAATATAGATAATTATTCGAATTTGCGAAGAGATGTTTTTTGAAATTTAAGTAATAACTAAGTGTGTGATTATTAGAATGGAAAATCTCCATTATCATCATTCATTCTACTAGGCCTCACAATAATGTTCGGATTATTATCAAATCCCGAATTCGGTGTAAGGTTGGTAAACACTGGCGATCCGCTGTAATCGGTAGAATCGTAATCGGCAAATTTTACATATTCGCCAATGTATCTTAAGGTAACAGAACCTACCGCACCGTTACGATGTTTGGCAATTATAATTTCTGCAGTTCCTTTCGTATTTCGTCCTTCTTCATCCACTTCGAAACCATAATATTCCGGACGGTAAATAAACAATACCATGTCGGCATCTTGTTCTATGGAACCCGACTCACGTAAATCGGATAGCATCGGTTTCTTAGCACCACCGCGGGTTTCCACGGCTCTACTTAATTGAGAAAGTGCGAGTACCGGAACGTTTAATTCTTTAGCAATACTTTTTAATGCTCTTGATATTGCGGAAATTTCTTGCTCTCTATTTCCACTTCTATTATCACCAGAACCTACCATTAATTGAAGGTAATCGATAATAATCATGTCGATATCATGCTGCGCTTTTAAACGACGGCATTTTGCTCGCAATTCGAAGATATTAAGTGATGGAGTATCATCAATAAAAATTCCCGACTCCGATAAGCGACCTACTTTTGTTAATAACTGTTGCCATTCGGCATCGGTTAAATCACCCTTTTTTAATTTCTCTGCAGGTATTTCTACTTCGGCAGCTATTAAACGATTGGTTAATTGTACTGCTGCCATCTCTAAAGAGAAAATCGCAATTTTTTTCTTCCCAATTAAACTTGCATTACGCGCCAAACTCAATACAAATGCGGTTTTACCCATGGCAGGGCGAGCTGCAATAATTACTAAATCGGAGTTTTGCCAACCAGATGTTAAACGATCTAACTCTGTAAAGCCAGAAGGTACACCTGTTAAACCATCTACCTTATCTTTTAACTCGCCTAATAATTGAATCGATTTGGTAATTAAAGAACCCATGTCATACGACTCTCTACGCAAGTTACCTTCGGCAATAGCAAATAAGTTTTTCTCCGCTTGGTCTAAAAGTTGTAATACATCGGTAGTATCTTCATAAGCGCTGCTAATAATTTCAGACGATATCCTGATGAGAGATCGTTGTATAAATTTTTCTGAAATAATACGCGCGTGGAATTCAATGTTTGCAGAAGATGCTACTCGGTTAGTTAATTCGGTGATGTAATAAGCTCCGCCAACTAGTTCGAGTTCGCCGGTTTGTCTTAATCGGTTCGTAACCGTAAGCAAATCTACTGGCATAGAGTGCTGGAACAAATGTTGTATTGCCTGAAATATTTTTTGATTGGCATCAACATAAAAAGTTTCGGGTTTCAAAATATCAATCACTGAGCTCAATGCATCTTTTTCTAGCATTAAAGCTCCTAATACTGCTTCCTCTAAATCTACAGCCTGTGGTGGTAATTTACCCATTTGGCCAGTAAGATTCCCTACCGTTTTTGTGCGATTTGTACGTGTTCTTGTTCCCGAATTTTGATCTTGTTCCATTGTCGAACAAATGTAGTTTTTTCTCTGATAAAAAAAGTACAATGTACAAAGTACAATGTACAAAGTACAATTTACAATGTGGATAAAGTAACACTTAAGGTTAATAAACCAAATAAAAATGTTAATAAGTACAAAAAATAGGTTAATAACCTGTTAGTATCTATGTTAATTCAAAAAATTATAGTTGTTTTGTAGAAAATACAAGAGAATGGATAGTAAAAGTAATCAGCAGGTTTTCGGGATACGTGCGATAATGGAAGCGATTGAAAGTGGAAAAGAAATTGAATCTTTGTTTATTCAAAAAGGAATTTCGGGCGATTTATTTAGAGAGTTACGTAAGTTAATTGATAAACATCAGATTAAATATCAATATGTACCTATTGAAAAATTAAATAGATTAACTACTAAAAATCACCAGGGTGTGGTTGCCTTCATCTCTCCTATTTCCTTCCATCAGGTAGAAGATTTAATTCCTTTTATTTATGAGAACGGTGAAACCCCATTGTTGTTAGTACTAGATCGTATAACAGACGTTCGTAATTTTGGCGCCATTGCCAGAACTGCCGAATGTGCTGGGGTTCATGGCATCATTATCCCTTTAAAAGAAAGTGCAGCCATCCACTCCGACTCTATAAAAACCTCTGCAGGAGCATTGTTTAAAATTCCAGTTTGCAGAGTACATTCATTAAAAAAAGCAGTAGAATACATGCAAGAATCGGGCTTACAAGTAATTGGTTGTTCGGAGAAAAATGATGAAAGCATGTATACTGTGGATTATAAAGTACCAACAGCCATTGTATTAGGCTCTGAAGAAGATGGTATCTCTAACGAACTTATGCGCATACTAGATCGATTTGCAAAAATTCCATTAATGGGCGAAATCGAATCTTTAAATGTTTCGGTAGCTGCAGGGGTGGTGTTATATGAGGCAGTACGCCAAAGGAGTTAAATGTGCAAATTCGAAAATGTGCAAATGTGCAAATGAAGCACCTTCATCGCATAATAACTTAATAACCTAATAACACAATAGGTTTATACCACACAATTCATAATTCATAATTCATAATTCATAATTCATAATTTTAAATGAAAGTTCCCAATTTTAAAGATCTGATACTTTTCGAAAACAACGACGTGGTGGTGGTAAATAAGCCTCCCTTTGTTAGTTCTTTGGATGATAGAAATGGGGAAACCATTAACATGCTTCGTTTGGCAAAACAGGTTTATGAAGATGCACAAATTTGCCACAGATTAGATAGAGAAACTTCGGGAGCATTAATATTTGCTAAGAATCCAGAGGCCTACCGAAACGTGTCGATGCAATTTGAACACCGCGAAGTAAAAAAAATATACCATGCTATTGCCGATGGGCAGCATCGTTTTGATAACATGGAAGTTGATTTACCTATAGGCATCGGAAACAAAGGCGTAGTGCGTATTGATAAAGCCGAAGGCAAAGCTGCCGATACTTTGTTCAATACCATTCAATTATTTAATCATTACACCTTAATTGAGTGCCAACCACGAACCGGCAGAATGCACCAAATACGCATACACCTTGCCACACAGCGTGCCTCTATAACTGGCGATGCTTTATACGGTGGCAAACCTTTTTATTTATCGAAAATAAAAAGAGGCTATAAACTTTCTAAAGATCAAGAAGAATTACCCCTACTCAAACGTTTTGCCTTACATGCAAAACAAGTAGAGTTCAAATTAATGAACGACGAAAAAATATTAGTTGACGCTCCTTACCCTAAAGATTTTGAAACTGGTTTGAAGATGTTGATGAAGTTTGACCGGTAAATGTGCAAATTTGAAAATGTGCAAATGTGCAAATAAGGCAACTTACTTGCTGAATAACCAATAACCTAATAACCAATAACCCAACAACTAAATAACCAAGCCAATTAACAATCCTATAAGTATTAAGTAGGTTGATGGAATCTTGTCCCAGAGTAAAAGCAGAAAAGTTGCAATTACAATGGCGATGCTAATCCACTGGTCTATTACTTGGGTAGACATGATGTAGAGTGCGGCGCAGGCAAAGCCTACAGATACAGAATTAATACCGTCTAAGGCGCGTTGTACGGACTTACGAACTTTTAGTTTCTCCCATGCCGGAAATATCATCAAAATAAATAATAAACCCGGAATGTTTATACCCATAACTGCCGCAAAAGAACCCAAGGTTTGCCCTATTATTCCACCTTCCCGCATAGACATGCTGCCGATGAAAGAGGTGAATGAAAATAAGGGTCCGGGAATGGCTTGTTGTAAAGCAAAACCTGCTAAAAATTCTTGCGAGGTTAAATATTGCTTCATCTCCACAAACTCAGTGTACATAAGGGGTACGAGAACTTGACCGCCGCCAAAAATCATAATACCATTACGGTAAAAGTTTTCGAACAAACGAACAGGTAAACTAAAGAAAGAAGTTTTATTGATGAGAGCTCCGAGTAATGCAAAAAGGATTAAGGTACCGAAAAAGGGAATCAACTTTTTCCAGTTAAAAGGCACCGGATTTTTTTCGTACACAATTTCGCCTTTGCCAAATAATATACTACCTACTATGCCTAAAATTATTACTGCCGGGAATGCGTATGCATTTTGAAATAAGATGGTGATGCTTAAGGATACAAATGCTAAAAAATAAGAGAACCTTGAGCTTAGCACTTTTTTAATTAATACAAATGCCGAATACCCAACAAAGCCAATGGCAATAGGCTTCAGCATAAAAATTACATTGGCGGTTCTTTTGCCTACTCCCATTTGAACAAAGGCAATAGAAAAAATTAACATCAATATAGAGGATGGTAATATCCATATGAAAAATGCAGAAATGGCTAGGCGAATTCCACCTAATTTATAGGCAATGGCCACTAAGGTTTGTGTAGAAGACGGGCCTGGTAACATTTGACTGAGTGCATTGTATTGTATGAGTTCAGATTCGGTTACGTATTTTTTCTTTTCTACAAACTCTTTTAACATCATAGCAATATGGGCTTGAGGGCCTCCAAAAGCTGTGAAGCTAAACTTCAATACATCCAATAAAAATTTTATCTTTTTATTTTCCAAGTTTCTTAATAATCATCGTCGTCATCACCTAAACCATTAAAAGAAGCGAATGCAGATTGTAACTCGTTGTAAGCGTGGTTATCGCCTAATTTCCTGGCAATGCTCATCCCCTTTTTGTAACATTCTTCGGCTTCGGCTTTTTTTTCTAAATTTTCGTACAATTTAGCTAAATGATAATATGTTCCAACATATTCTTCATGTTCTTTCAACAATAACTCATAGTACTCTAAGGCCTTAAGCGCTTCATTACCATTGTTATATTCCATTGCAATTGCGTATAATAAAAAAGGATCTTTGGGATCTTCTGTACGCATTTCTAAAAGACGATTGAGTCTATTTGTATTCATTTTTAATCTTATCGATAATTAATTACTTTTGCAGAACTAAAAAAAACGCAATATGAAAATATTAGTCTGTATCAGCAATGTGCCCGACACAACTACAAAAGTAAGTTTCAATAACAATAATACAGAATTTAACACAAATGGTGTTCAATACATTTTAAATCCTTATGATGAAATTGCATTATCGCGTGCAATTGAATTAACAGAAGGCGGTAAAGGTACTACCACTGTTATAAATGTGGGATTGGCAGATACAGAGCCAACTATACGTAAGGCATTAGCAATTGGAGCGGATGATGCAATACGAGTTAATGCTGCCCCAAGCGATGCTTATTTTGTATCAAAACAACTAGCAGAAGTAGCAAAAAATGGTGGATATGATATGATAATGTGTGGAAGAGAGTCGATAGATTATAATTCGGCACAAGTACCATCTATGATTGCTGAAATACTCGACATCCCATCTGTATCAATTATTAAAAAATTAGAATTAAACGGAAACGATGCTACCATTGATCGTGAGATTGAAGGTGGAAAAGAAGTAATAAACCTTTCTACTCCATTTGTTGTTAGTACAGCAGAAGGTGTGGCAGAGCCTAAGATTCCGAACATGCGTGGAATTATGAGTGCACGTACTAAGCCTTTGCAAGTAGTGGAAGCTATTGCAGTAGAGAAAGTGTCGGCCTTTACAACATATGAAATGCCTGCAGCAAGAGGAAATGTAAAATTAATTGATGCAGCAGATCCAGCGAAATTAGTAGAAGCATTAAATGCAGAAGCAAAAGTGATTTAATTTTTAAACATCTAAGAAATACGGAAATGAGTGTATTAGTATACGTTGAAAATATTGAAGGAAAATTTAAGAAATCTACTTTTGAAGTAGTTTCATATGCGGCAGAAATTGCAAACATGATGGGCAGTAGTTTAACTGCATTATCAATAGGTAATGTTGATGCAGCACAATTAGCAGAACTAGGAAAATACGGAGCTAAAACGGTTTGGAATGTGAACAATGCTCAATTAGCATCGTTTGTAAACCAAGCATACGCATCTATTATTGCAAACGCTGCTACAAAAGCAAATGCAACAGTAGTGGTAATGGGAAATAGCTTTACTGGTAAAGGTTTAGCGCCAAGAGTAGCGGTAAAATTAACTGCAGGATTAGCAGATGCGGTAATTGAATTACCTAGCATAAACGGAAATGTATTAACTGTAAAACGTGGTGCATTTTCTGGTAAGGCATTTGCAACGGTAGAGCTCTCATCAAACGTAAAAGTGTTAACACTTAGCCCTAATGCTTATAAAGTAGTGGAGAAAAACGAAACTGCTACGGTAGAAAATTTAGAATCGGAAGCAGCGGCTACAGATTTCCGTACCATGGTAAAAGAAATTATTCGTGCTACGGATAAAGTAAGTTTACCTGATGCAGAATTAGTAGTATCTGCGGGTAGAGGATTAAAGGGGCCGGAGAATTGGGGAATGATAGAAGAGTTGGCTAATTTATTAGGCGCAGCAACGGCATGTTCTAAACCGGTATCGGATTCTGGTTGGAGACCACATTCTGAGCACGTAGGCCAAACAGGTATTGCAGTAGCTCCGAATTTGTATATTGCTATTGGTATTTCTGGAGCGATCCAACATTTAGCCGGAGTAAGTTCATCAAAAGTAATTGTTGTAATAAACAAAGATCCAGAAGCACCATTCTTTAAGGTTGCAGATTATGGAATTGTAGGCGATGCTTTTGAAGTAGTACCTAAATTAATTGAAGCAGTAAAAGCGTTTAAAGCAAACGCATAATAATATTTTAACCATTGCGATGAAGAAGATTAAGTTAGATATCGTAGGCTTATCATACAGTCAAACACAATCGGGTGCATATGCATTGGTATTGGGAGAAGTTAGTGGACGACGTAGGTTGCCCATTATTATTGGAGGTTTTGAGGCGCAAGCAATTGCCATCGAAATTGAGAAAATGAGTCCGAGCAGGCCACTAACTCACGACCTTTTTAAATCTTTAACCTTGCATTTTAATGTGGTTATTGAAGAGGTTATTATTTACAATTTAGTAGACGGTATTTTCTTCGCAAAACTCATTTGCAACGATGGTAAAAAAACTGCAGAAATTGATGCACGCACCTCTGATGCTATTGCATTGGCAGTGCGTTACCAATGTCCTATCTATACTTACGAATTTATCTTAGCCTCAGCAGGTATAATGATTGAGGGTTCTGATTTCGCTTTCTTAGAAAACATAGAGCCTACAGACGATTCAGAGCAAGTAAACATAGAAGGCGCTGTAAAATCGGGCTATGCAAGTTTTAGCGAAACCGAACTACGTGAGATGCTCGACAAAGCTTTGGCCGAAGAAAACTACGAGAAAGCAGCACGCATCCGCGACGAAATTTCCAAACGAAAGTAGCTAATTAGCTAATGAAAACTCACGTATGTGCAAATTGGCTTTTGATTCTATAAAATAGACATTTCCACAGAAGAAGTTCTTCTACTATTCACACTGCGTTGGCCTTCATTAGCTAATTATCACATCAGCTTATTAGCTAATTAACCCTTCTTCTTCTTCGGGTAATCCTCTTCATTTTCCGCTACCAATTGTAAGTGGTACTTTACTGGTGGCATGTGATCGTTTCGGTGTTCCCACTTTTCAAAAAACTCAGAGCCTTTCATTTCTAGTATTTCTAGAAGCTTAAGCAGGCTAGTTAAGTTTAAATCTTCTCCATTTTCCCAGCGTTGGTATACTGACCTATTAATTCCATGATCGTTTGCAAAAAGTTCGGCGCTGTTGTATTTTAATTCTAAACGTCTTCTTCTAATTATTGCTGAGAAATCGTGAAGGCGGTCATCTTTTTTCTTTACACTCATCGTTAACTAATACTAAATTTTTATACTTAAATTTGATTTAAAAATATATAATCAAAAGTTATAATTTTAATTTTAGATTAAGAAAACTGCATAAATACAGGTTTTTATATAGTATTTATTAGCATATTCCTATTGTTAATTTTTTATTAATAAGTGTGTACAAAATATTATAGGTACAAAAAAGAATAATTTATCAAAATAAATTTTTATATCTTTAGCTTAATGAAAAAAATAATACCCCTTCTTTTTCTTTTTTTGTTTTGCAATTCGGTTAATACTTTGGCGTCTGCTTCCTTAGATTATACATACGAACATGCTACTAAAATTGATTCCGGAATTTTTTCATCTATTCAAAAAGGATACGAAATAGCGAGTAAGCTTACTATTGATGATGTAGGAAAAATTGCCACCATTGTATTGTTCAACAATAATAAAAAAATGGACAATATAGTAAAGGATGTTAGCGATTATGTAAACCAAGTAAATAAAGCGCAACAAGATTTGCGAAAAATAAAAATCAACAAGAACACTAAAATTGTTGTGAAGCGGGATAAATAAAATTTCGAAAAAATTATTTTGTTTTTCTGAAATAATCATTAGCTTTATTCCCCCAACTAAATTATATGCTAACAAAGTTCAGTGCCGAGATATGTAAATACGGAAAGAAAGGCGAGAAAACCGGATGGACGTATATCAGCCTGAACAAAGAGTTAGCGGAACAAATAAAACCCAGCAATAAAAAATCTTTTAGAGTGAAAGGCAAGTTCGATGCTTGCGTGGTAAAAGGCCTAGCTGTTTTACCTGTTGGTGCTGGCGAATTCATTATCTCCTTAAATGAAATTATAAGAACTAAACTTCGAAAAAAAGTAGGCGATGTAATTGCTTGCCAATTAGAAGAAGATATTGATTATAAAGTAGACATTCCCGCTGATTTGCACCAATTGTTGAGAGAAGAAAAATTGATGATTGATAATTTCATGAAATTGCTGCCCTCTCATCGTTCGTATTTCATTAATTGGATAAATGCTGCCAAAACTGAAATAACACGCACCAAGCGCCTCGCAATGACGGCTAATGCGATGTATCACGGACTTACCTACCCAGAGATGATAAAATTAGAGCGCGTAGAAAAACGTTTCGCCTAATTTATTTCACTTCTGTTTATCCCTTTATTCCCTTACTTTTGAGCTATGTTAGATTATAAACAATCGGATACTATTGTTGCATTGGCAACACCTACAGGTGCGGGTGCTATTGGAGTAATTCGTTTATCGGGAACCGATGCAATAAATATTGCAAACTCTGTATTTAAAGGAAAAGATTTATTAGCACAAGCAACGCATACCATCCATTTCGGAAACATTGTAGATGGGGAGCAGATAATTGACGAGGTATTGGTGAGTTTGTTTATAGCACCTCGCTCCTACACCAGAGAGAATGTAGTAGAAATATCTTGCCATGGTTCTTCTTATATTATAGAAAAACTAATTCGCTTGTTTATTACCAAAGGCGCTCGACCAGCGAAACCAGGTGAGTTTACCATGCGTGCATTTTTAAACGGACAGTTAGATTTATCGCAAGCAGAAGCCGTAGCCGATTTAATAGCATCGAGTTCGGAAGCATCGCACAAAGTAGCGATGCAACAAATGCGTGGAGGATTTTCTAACGAGTTGAAAAAATTGAGAGAAGAGTTAATTCATTTCGCTTCTTTGGTAGAATTAGAATTAGATTTTTCTGAAGAAGATGTAGAGTTTGCCAATAGAGATACGATGCAAACGCTCATCGAAAAAATTGTAGTGGTTCTTAGTAAACTCATCCGCTCTTTCGAATTAGGAAATGTAATAAAACAAGGCGTACCGGTAGTAATTGCTGGCAAACCCAACGTAGGCAAATCTACTTTACTAAACGCGTTGTTGAACGAAGAGCGAGCCATTGTATCCGACATTGCCGGTACTACGCGCGATACTATTGAAGACGAAATTAGTATACAAGGAATAAAATTCAGGTTTATAGATACTGCAGGCATTAGAGATACAGAAGATATTATTGAAGCCAAAGGTGTTGAACGAACTTTCGAAAAAATAAATCAGAGTGCCATTATTTTGTATTTATTTGATGCTGCCGAAACCTACGGTGAAGACTTAGCAAGCATTGTAAAAGACTTGCAAGCAATCACTCAAAAAAATAATTCGCAATTATTATTAGTGGCGAATAAATCTGATAAAAATAATTCGAGCAATCCGGCCGAAAGCATGAGCATCTCTGCCTTACAGGGCATTGGCATAAAAGAGTTAGAGCAAAAATTGTTAGACATGATCCATTACACAGAACATGCCAACGAAACCATCCTCACCAATGCTCGTCATGTTGAAGCCTTGCAGCGCTGCAAGGAAGCCTTAGAGCGAGTGCTAAACGGAATCCATAACCCTGTAACCTCCGACTTTTTAGCGATGGACATAAAAGAAGCCTTACATTATTTAGGAGAAATAACAGGAAGCATTTCTACTGACGATTTGTTGGAGAATATTTTTAGTAAGTTTTGTATAGGGAAGTAAGCCCCGAAAATCATCGATAAAGAACAATAAGAAAATCTATCTAAAACCCTTACCACGTAAGGGTTTTGTCATTTTTAGAGATTGTCAGCTTTTGCCGACCAATTTGGCATTTTGCATCTTTTTTGTTGCTCATATGTACCACAACATAACCGAGAAACAAATGAACAACAAAAACAAAAAGTCGAATCGAAAGGTGCTACACACTGCACCATTCTGCAACATCATGCACCATGGTGCAACATCGAGGGGAGGTAACAATGACTGCTAGTATTCACCCTTACCCGAAAAACTGTGTTTTCTGCCAGCAAGTATTTACAGCACGTAAAAGCACTACAAAATTCTGCTCTTTGCCTTGTGCTAGACGTGCTTATAAAGAGGGCAAAAGACAAGAGAAATTACTTGCCACCAACCGAGAGGAACGAAGTAAGGTAATGGCAGACATCAAAAACATTCAAGCCCGAGAGGTTTTGAGTATGGAGGAAGCCTGTACACTATTAGGCGTATCACGGTGGACAGTAAATCGCTACCTAAAGAAAAGTAAAATCAAAACCATCAAGTTCATGGGCAGGCGATTAATTCTAAGAACTGAAATAGACAAGATTTTAAACATCAAATAAGAAAGACATGAGAGTTACTTTAAGAAAAAGACTGTTAAAAACAGGAAAGATAAGTTTATACCTAGACCATTACCCACCTATTGTTCACCCTGAAAATGGAAATATTACCAGGTGGGAATACCTGAATATGTTTTTATATAATCCACCTAGAGACGAAGTAGAAAAAAGACACAATAAGGATATTGAAACCTTGGCTAGAACCATTGCTGCTGAAAGGCAATTGAACCGAATAGCAGGTAAATTCGGAATTTCACGATCATCAATGCATGAGGATTTCTTACCCTTTTATGAAAAGATAATGAGAAAACACGATGGCAATTTAAACACCCAAGGTGGCTGGATTGCCTCCTTTAAAACCTTTAAGATATTCTGTAATAACCAATGTAGTTTTGGTGACTTGAAACCACAATTCATTAATGAATACAGAGAGTTTCTATTAAAAAAAGCGACTAAGATAAATTCACCTCTATCTAGAATATCCGAAAATTCTGCCTACTCTTATTTCAATAAATTGAGAGCTGCCATAAAAGAAGCGATGGCCGCAGGGTTTATTAATTACAATCCGCTTGATGCAGTAAAAACAATTCAACAACCCGAATCGTATCGAGAATATTTAACCAAAGAAGAACTCATCACCTTATATAAAACAGATTGTGAATCTGATTTATTGAAACGTACTTGTACCTTCTCAGCCTTAACTGGCTTACGTATGGGCGATGTTACCAATTTGAAATGGGGACAATTACAATACACTGATAGCATCGGACATTTTATTCGATTTACACAGCGTAAAACCAAAGGAATGGAAACTTTGCCCATATCGCAAGAAGCAACTGAGCTTTTAGGTGAAAGAGGTAAAGACAATGATAAAATTTTTGGTGATTACGAATTCAAAAAAGACTATAGTTTACTTTCGAAGTGGCTCATAAAAGCAGGCATTAAAAAATCAATCACCTTCCATAATTTCAGGCATACATTTGCGACCTTACAACTATCGGAAGGAACTGATATCTATACATTATCAAAACTATTAGGACATAAGAATGTAAGCACAACGCAGATCTATGGTAAAGTAATTGATTCAACGAAAACTACTGCCATGCAGAAAATAAAGATTGGAATAAATGATGACAAAGAATTGTAGTAATGGCATGAAATGTCAGTATTTACTTGGCAGTAGAGCGATGTGTGGATAAAAATTGTTAAAATATTTTTTCTACACTCTTACAATACAGCTCGATATATTTTGGATTTCATTGAGATAAAAAAATGTCGAGTTGTACGCTACTGCATAGCCCAGAGTACAGCACAAATGTTAATATCATCAAAGATTGAAAAGGATAAAGAAAAATAAACAAGAATAAATTGGCATGGCTTTTTTTTTGAGAAGCTAAGAGAAAATAAATAACCAGACAAATGGAAAATAAATTTTCTCAACTACATGTTCTTTTTAAAGAACTTATTCAAGAAGCCATAGGCGAAGTAATTGAAAACAACAATTTAACGAACCAACAAATTGTTGAAGAAAAGCCTAAAGGCATGTTAGATGAAGTAATTGATGCAGATGAGGCTGCACAATTACTTCACATTGCCAAACAAACCCTTTACACGCTTACCAGCAAACGAAAAATACCTTTCTATAAGCAAGGTAAGAAAATACTATTCAAGCGCTCAGAGCTCGAGCAATGGCTAACTAAAGGCAAGCATGTAGATCATAGAGATATCTTAAGAGATGCGAAGTCATACACGGCTAACAACCCAATAAAACGATAGTATGAATTTCGGTAAATACCAACTACAGCATGAAGAAGATATTTATGCTGTGCCTGATTATACATCACAATTAGAAGGGCCGTTTGATCCTAGTATCTATTCTCAGCTACCACCAAAAATGAGTGAGCTATTCGATTTGATATCAAACAGGTATGAGAAAGATATTCTTTTGCTTGGTATGCTTACGGTGCTCTCTGGATGTATGCCTAATGTAATTGCGAACTATGATCGTAATTGGATACATCCCAACCTATTCGCTTTTATTGAAGCACCAGCAGGCGCAGGTAAAGGCGTATTACGTTGGGCAAGATTAGTGGGCTCTCCTATTCATCAATTCTTAAGAGAGGAAACCAATTTAGCAAGAGAGAAATACGAACAGGCTAAAAAGGAAAAGGCAAAACAGAAAGACACAGACTTAAGTAATTTAACAGAACCATTCTTCAAATTACTATTTATACCAGCCAATAATAGTGCGAGCTCCATTGTGCAAACTCTCAATGAAAACGAGGGTAAAGGAATCTTATTTAGTTCTGAAGCAGATACGCTTGCCAATTCATTATCGCAAGATTGGGGCAACTTTAGTGATGTATTGAGATGTGCTTTTCATCACGAAGAAATTGATTTACAAAGAAGATTAAATAGAGAATATTTATTCATCAATAAGCCACAACTATCCGTTTTACTTACAGGTACTAAGGGTCAATTATTAAGATTAATACCCAATGCAGAAAACGGATTGTTCAGCAGATTTATGTACTACTCCTTCCCTGCCGATCCGAAGTTTAGAAATGTGTTTGATAAGAACTTCAACGACCCTGGTAAATCGTTTCTAGCCTTTGGTGAAATTATCTTAGAAATGTATCTGTATTTAAAAGCACTGGAAACACCCATTCAATTTTATTTGCGTGAAGAAGACGAATTGCATTTTGTAAGACAGTTCAGTAGCATGAATGACATTACCTATAACCAAACAGGTACAACCATTTTAGGAACTGTGCATCGCTTAGGATTAATAACCATGAGAATATCTATGATACTTAGCACGATTAGGTATTTCGGGAATTATGATCGCAGGCAAGAAAGAAAAATTTGTATTCATCCCAAAGATTTTAATACCTCCTCGCATTTATCGATAAGTCTACTCTACCATGCGACCATGTTACTATCGGATATGAAAGATGGTAGTAAACAAATAGCTAATCAGACGAAAGTAAATAAGCTGTATGAGAGACTACCGAGCTATTTCAGTAGAACTGAAGCTAAAGCAATTGCAGATGCATTAAACATATCGGAATCGAGCCTTACTAGGTATTTAAACGGTGAGCTCTTTAACAGAGTTGGTCAGGGTAAATATTCTAAAATACTCAATAATGCTAGTACTGAACATATGAGCAATTGAACAAATGAACATTTGCCAGAAATGTAAATGTTCAAATACTCAAATGTTCAAATAGTCAGCCTATATAAAAATGAACCTTCATTAATAATAAAAATCAATTAACAATTTAAAACCAAACAACATGGAAGAAGAAAACAGCATGATGTACAAATTAGAGCGAGAAATTGCTCTTAAAAAAGTTGAGTTAGACCATCAACTTGAAATGCGAAAGCAAGATTTATTAGAAAAAGAGCTTAATCTCAAAGCTCGAGAAATGGAATTGAAATATATCGAGAACGACAACTTGAGTAAACAACGAAGAGTTGAAGAGAAAAAGATAGACTTGCAATTACGAAACTGGGTGGAAGAAGAAAATGCTCAATTGGATCTACACGATTACGAACCCATCTACATTAAAACCAGTATTTACGAAGCGAAAATCAGACAACTCTCCGAAATATTTGAGAAGATTAAAAAGCATTGTGAGATCTACGACATCGACCCTACCAAGTATTTCTATTATGACGACTTACAAAAGATGGTTTACGAAGCAAAATTTGTTTTAGAGATGAATAAAAGCGAAGAAAACGACAAGTTTGATGGCTTATTAGAGTACGAATGGGACGAAAATTCCAGAGATTTACTAGAATCACTCAAAGATTCCGAGTTTTTTAGCTAATTATTGCCAACAAATTCCCGATTAACTACCAATCGGGAATTTTTTTTGTGGTTTATTCCCGAGAAATTGCGGTAATTACCAAAATATTACGGCAAAGTTTTATCATTTAGTAAAAATTCAACAAATTTATTACCCAATAAATTACTTAATGTCTTGTCCTGAAATAGCCTAATAGTAATTCAAGATATATGAAAGCAAAAATTAAAATCTACGATTATGTAATAATCTGACTATTTAACTAGTATTTGCAATACATATTTAGTTTATCTAATATTTCTAGAAATAACTAGAAAATCCAAATTGAATTATTGCAGTATTTGTAGTGGGATTCCCAAATAAATCACTTTGAGCATGATATCTGTAATTCAATCGAAGTACAGTTTGCGATGAAGGTCGTAAACTTACTGCCGGTGATATCGCAAATATATGATCATAGATATTACTACCAGTCTCTCTAAAAGTGCCTTTATTCCAATCAACAAATTCTGTTCTCAATGCAAGATTTATAGTTGCATTTTCGAAATTGAACATTCTCTTTTTCAAGATGGGTTGAACAATATCTATAAAACCTCCGTATTGTTTATCGCCAAATTGTTGCGAATATGTTTGTGGCACGTCTATCATTATCCAAGCAAACTCTGTATTTATGCTAGTATTAGATACTGGTATTATAGTGTTATAATCGAGAGCAACTACATCCACTCTTCTTTTTTTATCTATTGTAAATCCGTCGATAATAAACTGATTATATACTCCTCCCAAATAAGAGAGACCAAGTTCTCCAACTTTTTTTATTCTTAATGATGTTTTTACACTTAATAGAGGAATGCCATTGAAGCTTTCCTCAAATCGATTGGGATCTAATTTTGTTGCAGGTAAAAATGTTTTATTTTCTGTGTTCGTAATAATATTATCGTTAAACCCATTTGTGAGATATATTTCATAAGCCCACACAAAGTTGGGTTTATAGCTTTTGCCAAATAGTCCGAAACCTACATTACTAAAGGTTGATGGTAAGAGCAGTGTTGCCGATATAGGGCGATCAATAAATTCCCAACGAGGCCCATCGTGATTTTGATTAAACCCTCCAATCGGGTTCATTACTATACCTCCTCTTAGATTTAATAACGGATGGAATTGGATATCGATAGCAGCAAATTCTATATTTATTTCTTTAGTGCCATCTTCAAATTCTATTTCAGACAAAAACTTAATGTTGCGTTGTATGCTTGATGAAAAGAATAAAGTTAAGCGTCGCATCTGAAATTTATAGCCTTCATCAATGCCATCTGTTACTCCATATTGAACGTTTGCTTCTCCATACCCTCCAATTGTTATAGGCATTTTACCAAATTGTAAAAACGGACGATTGTACACTGCATCCATATTGAGTTGTAGTTTTACACTGTCTTCCTTAAGTAGGTTGATTATACTGTTATCAGATTGTGCAGATACAAGATTATAAAATAATAAGAATGGTAATAGGTATAGATATTTTCTCATACTTACAATAGGATATAAATATTTTCTTTATCATTTGATGTGATAAATGATTTTAATTTTTTTTCTGCTGGCCCTTGACTTACATTACCCGTGGGAGTAAATTCTGCTCCATGACATGGGCAAACCATCATGGTTTCATGAGGGTTGAGTTCACATCCTTGATGTGTACACTGTAAATACAAAGCATGGTATTCGTTATCGCTAATTTTATATAATGCGATAGGATATTTTAAAAAAGTTTTAATGATGATAAACTTCTGCTCAATCTGTTTCTCTTTTTTTAATACTATAAATTCCGATTTGCTGATGGTAATTTTATTGTTTTCTACTTTTGCGTTGCTGATATATTTCTGAGTGCTACATGCTTGTAAAATCCAAGTCAAGCCTAATGCTCCAGCGCATGTAAGACCATAACTTATAATAAAATCTCTTCTTTCCATTATAAACTTTCTAAAAAGATAATTAATTTTTGTTTGTCGCTTTCTGATAAACTTTCGTATGCTTGTTTACTTTGAGTAGATTCTCCACCATGTAATAATATTGCATCTTTTAAGGAACGAGCTCTACCGTCGTGCATTAAAAAATAAGTACCTCCTTGTGAATTCGTTGACAAGCCTAATCCCCATAGAGCAGGGGTTCTCCATTCATTAGTCTTTGCAGCACCTTCTGTATAGTTGTCATCTAAACCAGGCCCCATATCATGTAAAAGCATATCTGTATATGGATAGAATGTTTGATAACTCAAAGCCGCTATAAACGATGAACTGGTTTTAAGTTCTTCTTTATGACATTTATTACAGTTGATGTTTACGAAGATTTGTTTTCCTAATATAACATCACTATTGTCGGCATTTCTTTGAATTGGAGCTTTTAATGTTTTTAAGTAGAACACTACATCATACACTGTTGCATTGCTTACTTCAGGATCAACTTCTAATTTCGAGTAGGTATCATAGGGTTCAAAAATAGTATTTACACCCATGTCTTGATTGTAAGCATTAGCAGTTTGATGCAATAAATCGTATGCCGATGCTTTTTTTCCGAATCGACCGATATGCTTATTGTTCTGAGATATTACGTTTGCTCGATGTACTATATAATTTGGAGCGTTAATCCAGTTGGGTACTCCAGAAATACCATCTCCATCCGCATCAAAAGGGTCCGCCATCGCAAGGATATCAGCATCTGAAACAGCATCTAAAAACCCTAATCCAGTATTTGCAGGAGCAAGAATTTTTGTAGATGAAACATTACTCGGTAAACTTTCAGGATTATATCCAGGAATTGCTCTATGTTGAAGTTGAGGGGCTCCTTCAGCAAAATACAGATTCCCATTACTATCAGTTTGTCCAAAACGAGTTAATGTTGAAAATGGATGACCTTTTCCATCGCCAGGGTGACAAGATCCGCAAGAGTTAGCCACAAATAAGGGGCCTAAGCCTGTTTGTGGAGTAAATATCTCATCATTAAAGGCTACATCTCCTTTAATAAATTGACGAAGTTCTTGTGAACTTAATCCATGTAGAGCACCATCTAATACATCTTCGTCTTTTGGTGAAGATGGTAGTATTTTCTCGCAACTAACTATCAATACTCCCAATAAGAGTAGGATCCAAAATACAATCAATTTGTTCATAATCAAGAAATATGATACAAATTTGCATATAAATTTATACTTATTGAAATTTATTTTTAGATTAATCTAAAAATAGTAATTTGTATACCACATTAATTTTCATTTTATAAATTCAATTAAGCATATGGAACCAACTGGTGTATTTTAGTGGTTAGATTCTAAGGTCAATAATGGTATTTTGTATGACGGTTTTTACAATAACAATGAAGAATGCATCTAACTTTTAACTAAGTATGACTTTTGATATTGTATGAGTTGAGTAATGATTAATAACTGAATGTAAAATGAATAAATAAAATCCTATTTTTAATTGGTTATCTCCAGTGAAAATTGTAGTTAAATAATGTCATTTGAAAATTTTTAATTTTTTTATAGGTATCTTAACATCAACTTTAGAATTTCAACATGAAAAATACTTCTAACATAGAAAAAATTGCAGTTGTTGGTGTTGTATTAACTGCTATTACATCTCCTTGCTGTTTCCCTTTGTTTGGGATAGTATTGCCAGCTATTGGCTTTGGTTCATTTGAACTATTTGGAGGGATAACTATGTATGTATTTTTAGCCTTTGTTGTTTTATCACTTGTTGGAGCAATTTTTTCGTTTTTATACAACAAGAAACGCCTTTCTCTTTTTATCTCACTTGTTAGTGTTTTTTTAATTTTCTATAACTATTTATATGATGCAGAAAGCTATAATATGATATATATCGGGATGATAGGTTTAATGATAAGTAGTATCATAAATTATTATGAAACAAAATTATTTTCTCTAATGAAAAACAAAGCAATAAAATTAAATTCTGTAATTACTTGTCCCAGTTGTGGTCATCAAAGAGAAGAAATCATGCCAACTGATTCTTGTCAATTCTTTTATGAATGTGAAAATTGTAAAATCAGATTAAAACCAAAAACAGGCGATTGTTGTGTTTATTGTAGTTATGGATCAGTTCCATGTCCACCAATTCAAGAAACAGGGAAAACCTGCTGCTAGATGTTTCAATCTCCTTTCTTTAAGCTTTAATTAAATATTTGTTATAGATTTTTCTAAAGGATTCATTTTTTGTAGTTTTTTAATAATTCAAAGTTAATCCTATTCCAAATCCCATATCGCTATCATAATGGGTTCTTAATCCTAAATTTCTATTTACAATATAACTAAAATCAACCATAAATTCCTGGTCTGTATTTAGCATAAAACCTGATCGAATTCTTTTAGTAACAGGTATATCCTCTCTCATAAGTTGTAAGCGAATATTTCCGTCCTGATACACTTCTACTTGAGCAATTATAAGCATTGGCAAGGTGTAGTTTACTCCTAAACTTATCTGAGTTCTATTGTCTTTAGTGTTAGTTTGCCCAAATAGATTTTTTTCAATTTCTTTAAGCCCTAATTTTCTATAACGCCAATCAAATCCAATAAATGGCATAACCCATTGCATTTTTCCAATAAATCTTCCAATATGTGTCTCAGTTTCATAACCGTGTATGTTGTGATAACCTAAACGCCATTCTGTACCAATGCTCCAACGTGTGTTTTGAAGCATTAACATTCCGTCATTACCATTTGTGGCAACGTCGTTTTCTATCATAAGATGTGTTTTTCTATCATCAGCAAAGAGTTTTCTTTGTGCCAGTTTTGGATTTGCTATTAATGGATTGGAGGCTTGATTTTCATAAGTAAAAACTCTACCCATTCCACTCATCATATGATATAAAATATGACAATGAAAAAACCAATCTCCTTCAATGTTTGCGTTAAATTCCAACGTGTCTGTTTCCATTGGCATTATATCAACAATATTTTTTAGTGGAGAATTTTCGCCTTGACTATTAAGCAATCTAAAATCGTGACCGTGTAAGTGCATTGGGTGTCGCATCATTGAACCATTGTAAATAACAATTCTAATATTTTCCCCCTTTTTGATAAGTATTTTGTCGGTTTCTGAAACTACTTTATTGTCTAAACTCCATACATAACGATTCATATTTCCTGAGAGTTCAAAATGTAATTCTCTTACTGGTGCATCTTTCGGAAGCTTGGTTTTTGTAGACGATTTAAGCATTGTATAATTTAACGTTACAATATCAGCCAATGTGTTTGCATTGTAACGGTTAGGGTCATTTTTAGCTTGTTTTGGTTTTGAGTCACCTGTAATTTCTGGATACATTACTACATTCATATCCATTTGATTTAAGCTCATATGCATCCCCATGTCATCAAGATTTCCATTCATTTTCATCATATCGTTCATCATCTTCATTCCTTCAAAATATTTCAATCGTGGTAGTGGCGATTGAAGTTGTTTTATTCCATTTCCAATATATAAAGAGGCTGAATTGGTTCGGTCCTCGGTTGTTACTAAAAATTCATAGGCTCTGTTCTCTGCAGGTATGGTTACAATAACATCATAGGTTTCAGATACTGCAATGATTAACCTATCTACTTCCACTGGCTCAACGTCATTACCATCGTTGGCCACTACAGTAATTCTTCCACCCACATAAGTGAGCCAAAAGTACGACGATGCTCCACCGTTTGAAATTCTAAGGCGGACTTTATCGCCAGCGTTTAATTTTTTATCGTCTATGGTTGTTAGGTCTATGTTGGGTTTCCCATTTATTAATATTTTTTCATAATACACATCGCTTACATCCATCGCCAACATTCGTTTCCATTCATTTATGAGTTTAGTTTTGAAATGTCCTGCTTTGATAGCTTCACCATAACTTTGAACAGAATTTTTTTTTAGTGCAGGGTAATCGTTAGCATTATGTAACATTCTGTGAATGTTCTCAGGCTTTATATTTGTCCATTCGCTCAGCACTATTGGTAAAGTTGGTAAATCGTCAATGCCTTTTCTAAATGTTGGATTATTTTGTCTTTTCAACATCACAAAGTTCCCATACATTCCAATTTGTTCTTGTAAACCAGAATGCGAATGATACCAATGTGTTCCGTTTTGAATGATAGGAAAACGATAAACGTGTGTTGTATTTGGTTTTATAGGCATTTGCGTAAGGTATGGCACACCATCTTCTTTATTTGGCAGGAACAAGCCGTGCCAATGAAGTGAGGTGCTTTCATTTAGTCGATTATGTACATAAATTTCTGCTGTGTCGCCTTCGGTAAAAGTTAAAGTTGGCATTGGTATTTGTCCATTTACAGCAATTGCTCTTTTCTCTTTCCCTGCAAAATTCACTAAAGTATCTTTTACATATAGATCGTAGCGCACTACTTTTTGAGCAAAGATATTTGTGTTTAAAAATAGCAAGCCAACTATTGGCAACACTTTTTTATAAAAAGTTTTTTTATAATCCATTTGATAAATTTCATTTTTTAAATGAGGTGAAATAAGAAAATGTGCCAATTAATGTATTGATAGAATTTGTGATTGTTACTTCTTCAAACCCTGCATTTGAAATAAAAGTTGGCATCAATCCATTTACATTATCGTTGGTAGTTTTGAAACCGTCTAATAATTGAACCATACCAAAAGTTAATCGCATTAATTTATTTTGTGCCTTACCCCAATCGGCAATGATGAGTTTCCCGTTGGGTTTTATAACACGATGTAATTCTTTTAGGCTATTCAGTTTTGTTTCTGCATCTAATTGATGAAAGACTAAGCAACTGTATATTGTTTCAAAACTATTGTCTTCAAATGGTAGAACATGTCCATCGTATAAGTGTAAAGGGATTTCAATGTTATTTTTTGCCAATTTATATTCGGCGATAGCTTTCACTTTAGGATCAATATCTAAACCTATTAATTTTGTATTCGGATTTGCCTTATGTAACAAAAGCAAATTTTGACCTGTACCAAAGCCAAATTCTAAAATTCTTTCATTCGCTTTCGGGTTGATCTCTTCAACCAAAATTCTTCTGAATTTCATTTCAGGCATAGTAATTTTTATTGCCATATCGTAGTAGGCTGTTAAAAAATCGTAACCTAATGCTGGAGTATATTTTTTTTGTTCCATTGATTCAAAAATTAGTATTTACAAACTCAAAAGTTATATTCAGATGTTCCCAAGAGAAAATGATTTGACCTTTTTTATCATCTATTGCTTTTACTTCAAATGTTAGCGATTCGACTAGTGAATCTGTTTTCTTTGGCGTTACTTTGAGTCTTATTACATCATTTTTATAATTATAATTATCCGCTAAGTGCATATCCCAATCTTTACTTAGAATAAGCGTCCACTCCTGTTTGTTTGGAATTGTAAAGAATCCGTATTTGCCTTTTGGAATAATTTGTGATTCGATTTTAACATCATCTGAAAATTCTATCCAGGTGGCTTTGTGTGCACCAGTTGCCCACACTTGCCCATAAGCTACTAATCCATTCCAAATGGTACGCCCCCTTACACTTGGTGATCCATAATCAATATGTACATGGTTATTACCTACTATAGTCATGGCCACAATGCGTGGACTTTTTGGCTTTGCAGTACTGTCTGTTTTTTTATTATGATTTACGTGTTGGGCAAAGCTTTGAAATGACAATAACACAAAAAGAAGTAACAAAATATTTTTCATATTTGAATTATTTAGAATGTTAGATATGATGCAATAACATAAAACTACTCATAGCAATCATCAATGCATCTTCAATAATGGTAACTGTACTCATTGGCAAATTGAAAACAGCACCCAAACAAGCACATTGGATTTTCTTTTTGTTTAGTACACTCTGTAAAACGCCAATAATGCTAATACTCATCACTATTAAAGTAGTTAAGTTTGTAATAAACGGATTAAAATTAATGGTATATGCAACTGCTAAACCTAACTCAACAAAAGCATATGCATAAGCCCAAGCAGGAATTCGCTTTGCCAATACATCATACATGACATAACCTTCGGCAAAACGTTTTAAGTTGAGCATTTTGAAAAATGAAAATACCAAAAAGAAACCAGCCATAAAATGTTGCATCCATACCATTTCATCGAAATGACTATTACTAAGTTGCACTAAAACTGTTACCAAAGTGATGTAAAAGAAGATAAACAGAATTGGTTTATATGTTTCTAACCAACCTATTGTTTGCTCAGCAATCTCGTTGTGATGTAGGGCAGAAATTTTATACTTTTCTGGTAGGGCTTTTTGCAATATGTCTAATGCAATATGCTTATCCATTGTGATAGTTGCTGAATTTTCATTTTTTGAAACTTCAACGCTTACCACATTATCTAACAATAATAAAGATGATTTTACTTTTGCTTCGCAACTTGAACAGGTCATTCCTGTAACTTGATATTTATGTACCATTATCTGATTTGTTTTGTTAATTTTCTTGGTATAAATGTCGGAATGAAATAGTCTTTTAATTTGTGTAATTATTGTTTTATATTGTAATATTTAAAAGTCTTCAATCTGCCTTCGCTTTTTATCCTTTAATTGCTTAAAAAATGTTGGTGAAAATCCTGTTATTTTTTAAAATTAATTACTCAAATATCCTACACTACTATAATTCAGTTGGTACGCGATTTCACTTAATGTAAGCTCTTCGTACATTAACAGTTCTTTTACTTTTTCTATTTTTTGATTGATGAAATATTTTTCAATGGTTGTGTTTTCTACTTCTGAAAACAGATTGCTCAATATGCTGTATTCTTGAGATAAATGGTATGACAAATATTCCAACATATTAATATTTAGTTCATTATTTTTGTTGTGAACTAAGTCAATAATCAGCGTTTTTATTCTGTCAATGGTTTTACTTTTTTTGTCGTCTATTAAATCAAATCTTAGCAATCGTAAATTGATAAGCAATTTTTCTTTTTGATTTTCAATAGTATTTTCTTGAATTTCTACTTCGCCTAATTCAACAGCAATAGGGTTAAGTCCAAGTTTTTCTAACTCAGACTTAACGACTAATTTACATCGACTACACACCATATTTTTGATGTATAATTGCATTTACTGCTTTATAACTATGCCATTTGGTTTTGAACCAACAGAAATTGTTTGAGAAACGGTATGGGTTGCAACATCTATAACCGAAACATTGCCAGCCCCTTGGTTGGTAACATATGCTTTTGTACCATCACTGCTAAAAGCAATTGCGTGTGCATCTGCACCAGTTGAGATCGTTCCCCGCAAAGTCCACATATTGCCAACTAAAGTATAATAAACAGCTTTCCCATTCGTAGCATCAGAAACCCAAAGTTCCCCATTTGTTGGATGGTAAGCTACATAACCAGGTTTGAATCCTAAATTTATGGTACTAATAACGCTCATATTCGACACAGAAATTTCTGAAATAGTTTGACTCATTTCGTTATCGACATACATTTTCCCATTACTTGCACTCCAAGCACCAACTGGGTCCATACCAACATTTAATGTAGCATGTATCATTTTTGTATTTGCATCAATTAAACTAACCGTTCCGTCCATTGTATTACATGCAAATGCCATTGTCCCATCGTTTGAAAAAGTCACTTCTGAAAGTCCTTTGCCTACATTTATAGTATTTTGAAGTGTCCAATCAGATGTTTTGTAAACCAAGACTTGACTTTGTATGGTATCCATTTGTCCAATCCATAATTCAGTTCCTGAATTGTTGAAAATTGCATTATGTGGCATCTTTGAAAGTGCAATTTCTTTGTCAATCATTCCAGTTACAGCATCAACTATCTGAACTTTTAAACCAGCGGTTACTCCAACATGTCCTGCATGTCCGCCACTTAGATCGGTTGCAGTAATTGCAATAGCTAACTTGGTTTTTGATGGATTAATATAAATGTGATGCGGGAATGTTGCACCATTCAAACTGATTGTTTCCGAAACAGTATTGTCAGAAAGTTTTATGACTGAAATATTGTTAGAAGCACCGTTTACAATAAATGATGCTGGATAATTGATGTTCAACATTGTATGTTCAGGAGGATGCACCTCATTCTTATTACATGAAGAAATGGTGAATGCGAAAGTTGTTGCAGTAATTATTACTACATTTAAAAATATATTTTTCATCTTTTAAATTTTTGAAATTTATTTAATTATTTCTAACGTTTTCCCACAACTTAGCATTTGAGCACCATAATATGGGTTTTTTATAACACTTTCTTTGCTCAACCAATTAGCTCCTTTTCCATTATTATACATTGGGCAGTTTTGATAGTAAATAGGAACATTCTGTTTAGCGACTTTAATTAGAGCATACATGTTTTTTGAGAGTGAAGTGAAATGGTCTCGTTGATGTCCTGTATCTTTGGTCTCTTCAATATGTTCAGCATCAAAGATCATATCCTTTAAAACTTTCATCCATACAACATTAACTTCGTTAGTGAGTTTTTCCATCTTTACCGAATTAATATTTGAAAGTAAATCTTTAGCAATTGTTGAAGCTAAATTTCCATCCGACTTTATCAAAGCATCTTTCAATAAGAAATAGGAATCAAAAATCACTTTTAGCTGACTTACTTCTTGTTGTGTTTCCGTTGCTTTCTTTGATGTTGCTTCATGATAATGTGAAGAATGGTCTTCAATTGTTTTGGTTTTAACCATTGCACTTTTGTTTAATCTTTCATACTGGCAACATTCCTGAAGTTTATTGTACACATCATCAGGTGCAAGAAATTTATCGTTATCATAACCTGCTAGTGCAACTCGTTTCAAGATTTCATCCTGATTTGTTTTTGTGCTATCATAAGATATGACAGCCAATTTGGTGTCTTTGTCCCAATCCAACTTTACTATATTCTTTAAGTTTCCAGCTGTTTCAATTGTTTTTTCACACATTCCACAGTTACCGTAAATTTTTACGTTCTCTATTTTAGCATTTTTTACCTGAGCTTCACAACTTGTAAGCGAAGTAGATGCAATGCAAAGCATCGTTAATGTTTTATTTAAAATTGACATTTAGTTTTTTTAAAAAATGAAATTTTTGAATACAAAAAAGCCGATGCATATTATATATGTCGACAAACTTAAGATTTAGCAAAAAATCAAATGCGAAAAACTTGGTTTAGAATATAAAGGGGTTGTTTTAAAATATCAGGTGGGTGATGAAAGTAATCTTCCAAAATTAAAACAGGAAAATGATAATATTCAAGATTAAATGATTGTGGTAAATCAACATCAATATCTAATAGATTTGGGAAAGTTATAATGTTGTTTTGTGTATTTACTTGCTCGTCTTCAATTTTAATAGAAACTGTTTTATCTTCACAGCAAGATATTTTCATTTTATTGCTTCCACAAATACATTTGTCGCTTGTGGAAGTATAAAACAAAACAGATGAAACTTCACCACCACAATAATGAAGTGTATAACTGAAACCAATTACTGGTATCAAGTATAAAAACAAAAAAATAAATATTAGCAGTTTTCTCACTTACAAAGTAACGTACTATGTCATAACAAATTGCTTTAAATTTAGAAAAAATCTTTAGTAGATTTACATTTATAAACCACAAAATAATCATTAAGGAATAACTAAATTACACTTTATAACTTAAAATATTGATTATCAATATTTTATACTCTATTTTATATATTAACCTCACAAATTTTTAAAAATATGAAATACTTTAAAATGTGTTTAAACATCATTTTAAAAAATACCCAATAGAGTAATGTTCAAATTTGTAAAGTAAGTACCCCTTTCTTCATACAGTACTAAATTAAGATTTTCATAGTTTTTAGTTTTAATGATTAATTTTCGTTTTCAAACCACCCAAAAGTACCACCTTCTAAAAAGTACACTTCGTTATTACTATTCTCTCTCAAATATTTTGCGGATCTTTCAGAGCGACCACCACCTTTGCCACAAGCCGTAATAATTATTTTACCTGGCTCAGGAATAAAGTTTCCTGCTTCGATAATTTCTATCGGTAAGTTTCCTGCAAAGGGAATATGTTTTTCGTTGTATTCCTCTTTTCCTCTTACATCAATAACCATGATGTTGTTTTTAATTCGCAATTGCTTCAGTTCTGCACGAGTTATAGTTGTTTTCATGTTTCTTATTTTGTTTATTTCCTTTAAAAAGCCAATCTGTAAGTTTTGGTGAAGTTGATTTGCAACGCATTCTATTTTGAATTATCAATGAAGAAGCCACTGTTAAAACTCCGATTACAATAACAGATGCATTGATTCCAAATGCATCTGCAATAATCCCTGTAAGAATTGCTCCAATAGCGTATCCCATATCACGCCATAAACGGAACACACCTAAACTTTTCGGGCGGTCGTGTGGATTTGTATTTTCTGCTATTGTGGAAAGGAATGTTGGATAAACCATTGCTGTTCCCCATCCAAGAATAGAAGCTAAAATAATGTAGTGTGTAAACGATGATGCAAATATAAAAAGCAACAATGCAACACCCTGCAAAAACATTCCCCAAAACAGCATGTTTTTTTTACAGAATAAATCAGACATTTTTCCAGTGAATAATTGCCCAATACCCCAAACAGCAGGATAAACAGCTGTTACAATTGCTATTTCTGAAATAGCGAAATTCTTTTGTGCTAAAAGTATCGGAAATAAACCCCAAGCCATTCCATCATTAAGGTTATTTATTAAACCAGCTTGAGTAACAGAACCAAGATTGCGATCAAACAAAGTAGTATCCCAAAAAACATTTTTTAATTTAACTACACCGCTGATCGATGCTTCCTTTGCTACATGATGTTTAGTGTCTTTAACAAGAAACCATGAAGTTAAAAGACCTGCAAAGGATAATACTATTCCAATATAGAACGGATAAGGTCTCAAACCAAATTCACTTGCAACCATTCCTGTTGCAAAGGCAACTACCGCTACCGCTAAGTACCCCGCAAACTCATTTAAGCCCATTGCAAACCCTCGGTCTTTTTCTCCAACCAAATCGATCTTCATTACCACAGTACTACTCCATGTTAAACCTTGATTTATCCCTAACAATACATTTGCAGCAATGATCCAATTCCAATTGGGAGCCATCATTAGTATAATGGGTACTGGGATAGCGAAGAACCAACCAATGGTCAATAAGTTTTTTCTGCCAAATCTATTTGCCAATGCACCTGTATAATAATTTGTAATTGCCTTTACAAAACCAAATACAACTATAAATGATAGTACAGCAGTTTTAGCTGCAATGTGAAACTCGGCTTCTGCGATTTGAGGGAGAATGGAACGCTCCAATCCTACCATACCACCTACAAAGGAGTTTACAATAATTAGTAATATAAATTGATTTAAGTTTTCTTTCAGGCCTAATTTTATTTCCATATTTATTGTACTAATATTTCAAATTTAATTTTTACTTATAAAAAAGAATAATTTTTCGAATTGATGAATAAAATATTCAATGATATGTCATACTTGATTTCAAATTTAATTATTTGATCTCTTTAACTGAGAAAATGAAAAATGAATTCACATTTATTATAAAATTTTAATTAACACTTTCAAATATTAATTACTTCATTGGATAACCTTTATCAATCCAATCTACTTTTAAATTGTGAGAAAGGTTAAGTAGTTTATGATTGGTAAATTTCATTTTAGTCAACAAGTCAAAAGAGGGACGAATATTCGGACAATGTTCAAACGGACAGCATCCGCATAACAATACGATTTCAGTATTTTTATTTAACTTAGATACCGCAGTGGCTAACTTAATAAGATTTTCTTTTTCTTGAGCTGCGCCCAACTCAATACATCCTCTTATATCTGCACCTGGTCCAATACTATAAATGATTGGCTTTTTTACAGTTGGATTATTAATGATAGCTGCTAATTCAGAAGGTTCCATTAATTGTTCCTTTTTCCAAGGATTTCCTATTTCTTTTGTAGTAAATGATTGCAATGCAAATACAATAAAACCAATTAGTACTATTAGTACTATTAATACTTTAAATCTAATTTTCATATAATTTTAACTTTAAATTTCATGATTATTTTGTTTCAATTTCCATTCTACATATCCATCTTCCATTCGAATAGCCTTGATCTTATTTAATTGCAAAATTTTAACTGCATCTGCTGACATTACACATAATGGCCCTCGACAATAGGCAATTATTGTTTTGCCTTTAGGTAATTCTTTCATTCGTTTTTTTAACTGATCTAATGGAATTGAAACAGCTTTAGGAATATGTCCCGCTTCATACTCTTCAAATGGACGCACATCAATTAATAATAATTTCTCGTTTTTAGACCTTATCAATAAATCATCAATAGTTAATGACTCTAAAATATCCTTATCATTTTTAAAGTCTTTAATAAGGCGTTCTATTTCTGCAATCTTTCTAAAACCTAATTCTCGTACAATAGAAACAAGTCTTAAAACACTATCGTCTGATATCCTATAAATTATAAAATTCCCATTACGTTGCGTATCTACAAGCTTTGCCGATTTTAAAACTTGTAAATGTTGAGAAGTACTAGCAACAGTCATAGAAATTTCCTTTGAAAGTTCCTCTACAGAATATGCTTTTTGAGAAAGCACATCAATTAATTCCATTCTTTTTGGATTAGAAATGGCATGTGTTACCCTTGATAGTTCTTGGTATACTTGTTCTTTTAAAGAAGATGTGGACATGTTAAAATAGTTTTCAAAGACAAAGATATATCTTTTCAACTATTCAACAAAATAATAGAATAGATAAAAATATTGAATTATTAATCAGGTTGAAGAGAATTAAAACCCATATGAACAAGTACTATTATTTGTATTTATTAAGAATTTCTGATAAATCTTTAGGTATTTCCATAGGTTTTAAAGGAGGTACATTCGCACCTCCCGAATTACCAATGGGAATATGACCAACATAGAATTTAACCCCGCCAATTAATAATCGTGGTATTTGACCTAGTATCTCCTTCGTATTTTTTACTCTGAAAGCGAACAATAACATTTGCCAATGTGATTGTGTATGTTCTATTGGATAAGCCTGTCCGAGAATGTGAGCTCTTTCAAGGTGTCGCCATGATTTTTGAAATTCACCATCTTTGAAAGATTTCTTCGACTTTAGAATTTCATCATTTATATGCTCTTTTAAACCATTGGGTATTCTAAAATGTAATTTCATATATTTTTGCTAGATGTTATAATTTTCAATAATGGATCAATGAGATTTTTTGCATATCAAATAATTTCCAATTATTAAATTTTTAATACAAACAAATTACTAAATTCTACTTAATTAATAAAATTTAGTATTTTGTATCCTGATTGCATTTAAAATTGCGACTAATGCAACTCCCACATCGGCAAATACAGCCTCCCATAGCGTAGCTATCCCTCCTGCTCCCAACGCCAGCACAATTATTTTTACCACCATTGCCATAGTAATATTTTGCCAAACAATTGTTCGTGTTACCTTTCCTATCTTAATTGCTGTTACAATTTTTGAAGGCATATCATTTTGAATCACAATGTCTGCTGTTTCAATAGTTGCATCGCTTCCTAATCCACCCATTGCAATTCCTACATCAGCTAATGCAATTACAGGCGCATCGTTTACACCATCACCTACAAATGCAATTGTTCTGTTTTCGTTTTTAAGGGCTTGTAATTTTTCTACTTTATTTTCAGGCAACAAATTTCCAAAGGCATTATCGATTTTCAATAGTTTAGCCACTTTTTCTACAACGCTTTGTTTATCGCCCGATAGCATGATTGTTTTTATGTTAAGGCTGTGCATATCTTTAATGGCTTGTACAGCGTCTTCTTTTATTTCATCAGCAATTGTTATGTAACCAGCATATTTATTATTTATCGCAACAACAACAATTGTTTCATTAATATTCTCAATTTCTATATCAAAATCAATATTAAATTTCTTTAATAGTTTTAAATTACCTGCCAATACTTCCTTGCCATTAATAACGCCTTTTAAACCGTATCCTGAAATTTCTTCGACTTTATCTACACTAGTACTTTTTATTGAATCTCCTGCGTATTGCACAATTGCTAATGCGATAGGATGCGTTGATTTACTTTCGATAACTGCTGTTAACTTTAACAATTCTTTTTCATCAATCCCAACAGTCTTAATTTTTTGAACTTTGAACACACCTTTGGTTAATGTCCCCGTTTTATCCATTACAACAGTATCGATTTTTGTCATTACATCTAAGTAATTAGAACCTTTAAATAAAATACCGTTTCGGGATGCTAAACCAATGCCGCCAAAATAACCTAAAGGTATTGAAATTACCAAAGCACAGGGACAAGAGATTACAAGAAAAACTAACGCTCTGTAAAGCCAATCATTGAAAACATAATTCCCAATAAATAATGCTGGAGCTAAGCAAATGCCTAATGCCAAGAGAACCACAATAGGGGTATATATTTTAGCGAATTTAGAAATGAATAATTGTGTTGGTGCTTTTCGTGCAGTAGCTTCTTGTACCAATTCCAAGATTCTTGAAAGTTTACTGTCTTTGAAAAGTGCAGTTACTTTTATTTCGGAAACAGTATTCAAATTTATCATTCCTGCTAATACTTGTTCTCCCTTTCGTTTTGTATCAGGTTTACTTTCGCCAGTAAGAGCAGCAGTATTAAATGAAGATATATCAGAAATCAGTACACCATCCAATGCTACTTTTTCTCCCGATTTTACTTGAATGGTTTCTCCAACTTTCACTTCACTTGGTGAAATTGTTGCTATTAATCCCTTTCGAACTACGTTAACTGTATCAGGTCGAACATCCAGTAATGCTTTGATACTTCGTTTTGCACGTTTTACCGCTGCCGATTGAAATATCTCACCAACTGCATAAAACAGCATTACAGCAACACCTTCTGAATACTCGCCAATAAAGAATGCGCCTATGGTGGCAATGCTCATTAAGAAGAACTCGGAAAAAAAGGCTCCTTTTGCTATTGACTTCACTGCATCTTTAATCACAGGAATCCCAACAGGAATATATGCTACAATGTACCAAGCGAGACGGATATAGTTTTTAAAAAAATCTGGTTTAACAAAATTATCAAACACAATACCCGACATCAAAACTATAAAGCTAATTATAGCAGGCAGATATTCCTTCCATGCAGATTCTTCTTCGTGGTCTGGACCAAATCCTTCATGCGAATGTTCTTCTGCTTTCGCATAGATATTATCCTCTAATGAGCAACAAGTTATTTTGCCTTGCGTATCGTGAGTGTGTTTATGGTTTGGATCGGTGTTTATCATTATCAAAGTTTTTTAATTTGGTGGGTGGAAGAACTTGGTTATGAAAAAGTCTTTATCAAACTTAAAAGAGACCAATCCTCTGCCCATAATATTTTAATGTGCGTGTCCTCCTTCTTCTTCGCTGTTCTTTATTTTAGCAAGTATGTCGTAGGCTCCACTTATTACTATTAAAGATTCAATATTCAAGCCTTCCTTCATTTCTACTTCTGTAAATCCTAATTCACTTATACCTTTTGTTACTTCTAACATTTTGAAGTGATTCGCTTCTTTTTCTGCAACAAAAATGAAATCTTTACCTTCAAAATTAACAATCGCTTCGTTTGGAATTGCAGGTAACCTTTTAGTTCCTGCTTCAACATAAGCCTTTAAGTACATTCCTGGCAGTAAATCCAAATCTTCTTTATCTAAATGGCAATGAATTCGAACTGTTCTATCTTCACTAATTTCTCTTCCAATTAAATAAACTGTTGCTGTACGTTCGTCTGTTTCGTTTGCTAATGTAAAACGCACTTTTTGTCCTATTTTTATTTTTGGGGCATCTTTTTCGAACACAGTTAACTCTGCGTGGAGATGTTCTGTATCTACAATTTTAAACATTACATCAGTTGGATTCACAAACATACCAATGTTTACATTTACGTGTGTAACGTACCCACTTATAGGAGAATTAATCGAAATCGTGTTTTGAATAGTTTGGCTTGTTAGTTTATCTCCATTTATTCCCAACATCAATAGTTTAGCTTTTAATCCCGCATTTTTAGCAAGCATGCTTTCGTATTGTGATTTTGCTTGCTGCAATGTTTTTTGAGAGTTCACATTATCTTTTGATAATTCCTGTTGCCTTTTATACTCCAATTCCAAATAATCCAATTGGCTTTTTGATTCCAAAAAATCTTGTTGCATTTGAATGTAATCAGGATGCTGCATTATCACTATGGATTGCCCCTTGCTTACTTTCATGCCTTGTAGCAATTCTGTTTTTTTTACAAAACCACCCATTGGTGCAGAAATATTCACTAAATTTTGAGGAGGAACATCCAACATACCGTTTACTTTGATGGCACCGCTTAGATCTTTCATTACTATTTTACCTAATTTCAGGTTTATAATTTTCACCTGTTCCTGCGTTAATTCCACAACACTTGCTTCTTCCTCGTGATGTTCTTCTTGCTTAGTTTCTTCTGTTTTGCTTCCGCACGATGTAAAAATTATTGCGGTGAAAAGAAGTGAAAGCGTTTTAATTATGATAGTCTTTTTCATATTTTTAGATTAATATTATTTATTACCAAACAAAAATTCGAGTTTTATAATGCTTTGGTTGTATTGATTTAATTTTGACAAGTAGTTTGATTTAATTGTCAATGCTGTTCTAATGCTTTGCAAATACTCTACATAACCAATTTCTCCGTTTTTAAATCCTTTGTCTGCTTGCTTAATGATTAATTCAGCATTGGGGTTTGCACTTTTTTCATAATATTCTAATGTATTTTTATCCTGCAAATATTCCTGCAAATATTGAGAATATTGATTTTGCATATTGATTTGGAATTGCTCAAAATTGCTCTCCATTACTTTTTGATTTAATCCCGCAGCTTTTACTTTAGCTGTTTGAGGAACAATCCAAAGTGGAATTGAAACACCAATTTGAAATCCTGTAAAGCGTTTTAAATCGCCGTAATAGGTATCTATTCCATTGGTATTCTGATAACCGATTAAAGACTGATTGAAATACCCTAAAGTAAATTCAGGAAACACTTTTGCTTTTTCAACTTTCTTTTGTGTTTTACTAATCTCAATTTGTTGTTTCATAAACAGCAAATACGGATTTTGAACATATGCAGTGCTATCTAAGGGGAGGTCCAGTTCAAGTTTAGCAATTTGCTTTTGTTCAATTTGCACAGGCACATCACTATTAATTAAAGCTTGCAACTGCGATTGGTAAATCAAAACATTAGTTTGGTTTTGCGCTAATAAATTTTTTACTTCCATTAACTGTGTTTCTGCTGTTGTTTTTTCGAGTAATGTGTTTTCACCTGCTTTGAAACGACTGTTAGATGCATTAGCAAATGAAGTGTAAATGCTGTCCTGGCTCAAAAACAAACTCCTTTCTGCTTGTAGATACACCAAATAATGATATACTGATTTTATCTGATTTACCAATTCGTTTTGAGTTATTTGCAACTTTAATTCACTTCCCTTAATATTGGCTTTGCTCAATTGATTTTGACTACTAATCAATGTTGGAAAAGGAATGCTTTGAGAAACAGAAATATTATTATCGGTATTAATTGAATTATACTGACCTTTAATTAGAGTCACATTGGTTTTGCCAATATCCGTTGATGTTTTCTTTAAAGCTTTACTATAATCAATTTCAAAGTTTCCTGCTTTTACACTAGCATTGTTCTTTAATGCGACGTCAATAGATTGTTGCAAACTAATACCCTTTGTAGTTTGTGCATTACTAAATACAGGTATAAATAGTAATAATATTATTGCAGAAGCACTCGCAGTAAAATTTGTTTTTGATTTTCCCATTTTCTCAAAGAACCAATAAAGTATAGGTAATACTAATAGCGTTAATAATGTAGCAGTTAATAAACCACCAATTACAACTGTTGCTAAGGGCTTTTGAACCTCCGCACCTGATCCGTGCGAAAGTGCCATTGGTAAAAAGCCCAATGAGGCAACTAAGGCCGTCATAATCACAGGTCGCAAACGCACCGAAGTTCCTTTCAAAATGATTTCTTTTATATCTGTCATCCCTTCTGTTTTTAATCTATTAAACTCTGTTATCAAAACAATTCCATTCAATACAGCTACCCCAAACAATGCTATAAATCCAACACCTGCCGAAATACTGAAAGGCATGTCTCTTAACCAAAGCGCAAATACTCCTCCTATTGCAGAAAGCGGAATGGCCGTGAAAATGAGAATACTTTGTTTAAATGAATGGAATGTAAAATACAAAAGCATAAAAATTAAAAGCAATGCTACAGGAACAGCAATGGATAAACGCTGACGAGCTTCTATCAAATTTTTAAATGTGCCACCATATGTAGGATAATAACCTGCACTAAATTTAACCTCTTTATCTACCTTGCTTTGCATTTCTTTTACAACCGATTCAACATCTTTTCCACGCACATTAAATCCAACTGTAATTCTTCGTTTGGCATCGTCACGTTGTATTTGGTTCGGACTTATTTTCAATTCAACTTCAGCTAACTGTGAAACAGGAATTTGATTCCCATTAGGGGCAGTAACAAACAGATTTTTAATATCTTCTAAACCCTGTCTGTTTTCTTTCTCTAATCGAACCACCATATCAAATCGTTTTTCGCCCTCGTAAACAAAACCTGCAAAGTCGCCTGCAAATCCTGCTTTGATTACTTGATTTACATCTTCAATGTTTAATCCAAACTGCGCAATTTTTTCTCTGTCGAACTTTACAACAATTTGGGATTGACCAGTTACTTGTTCTACAAAAACATCCTGCGCACCATCAATAGTAGATGCAATTTCCCCAAGCTTATTTGCGTAATCGGTTAAGGTATTCAGATCTTCGCCATATACTTTAATCACAACATCTTGCCTTGCACCTGTCATTAATTCATTAAAGCGCATTTGAATTGGTTGCTGAAATCCAAAAGTTACTCCAGGTATAACTTCCAAGGCTTCTGCCATTTTTTCTGCTAACTCATCTCTTGTTTCAGCACTTGTCCATTCCGATTTATCTTTTAAAATAATCATTAAGTCGCAAGCCTCAACAGGCATTGGGTCAGTAGGAATTTCACTTGATCCAACTTTTCCGATAACTTCTTTTACTTCAGGAAATTTCGCTTTTAATATTTTAGCGGCTCTTAATGCAGCTTCAATCGTTTGTGAAATTGAACTTCCTTGTAACACTCTAGTTTCAACTGCAAAGTCGCCCTCATCTAAAGTCGGAATAAACTCTCCGCCCATATTCATAAATACACCAACGCTAACAAAAAACATTAGAACAGCAGTTATTAATACAACCACTTTTCGTTTTAATGCGTAATAAATCATCGGCTTATAAATTCTTTGAAAGAAATCCATAATGCGATCAGAGATATTTCTTTTGTGAACAGTGTTCTTGTTTAAGAATAATGCCGCTGCCATTGGCACATAGGTTAAAGAAAGAATAAATGCACCAAGAATGGCAAATGTAACCGTTTGTGCCATTGGCTTAAACATTTTACCTTCAACACCAACCAAAGCTAGAATTGGCAAATAAACTATTAAAATAATTAACTCACCAAATGCTGCAGAACTTCTTATTTTAGAAGCCGACTTGTAAACTTCAAGATTCATTTCATCTTGGCTTAATCTTCTGCCCCCAAATTTTTGCAATAAAGATCTACCAGTTAGGTGATGGAGCGTGGCTTCTACAATAATTACAGCTCCGTCTACAATTAAACCAAAGTCTATAGCACCCAAACTCATAAGGTTACCAGAAACACCAAATAAATTCATTAAAGCAATAGCAAACAACATGGCTAAAGGAATAACTGATGCAACAATTAATCCAGCTCTGAAATTTCCAAGTAGCAATACCAACACAAAAATCACAATCAATGCTCCTTCTGCAAGGTTTTTAGTAACAGTACCAATTGCGTTGTTCACTAATTTAGTTCTGTCAAGGAATGGTTCAATTACAACTCCTTCAGGTAGATTTTTTTCTATTTGTACAATACGCTCCTTTACATTGGAAATTACTTCCGAAGAGTTAGCTCCTTTCAGCATCATTACAATTGCACCAACAACTTCACCCTCATCATTACGTGTCATTGCCCCATAGCGGGTTGCATGACCGAAACCTACAGTCGCAACATTGCGAATCAAAACAGGAATGCCATTCGGATTAACTTTCACTACAATTTTTTCAATGTCTCCTTTTGTGCCAATTAAACCTTCACTTCTGATAAAATAAGCATTTGGTTTTTTATCAATGTAAGCACCTCCAGTATTTTGATTATTCTTTTGCAAAGCTGTAAACACATCGTTAATACTAATGTTCATGCTGCGAAGTTTATCGGGATTTAAAGCGATTTCATATTGCTTTAAATAACCACCAAAACTGCTCACATCTGCCACACCTTCTGTACCTAATAGCTGTCTACGAACAATCCAATCCTGAATTGTTCGCAATTCCATAGGCGTGTATTTTTTCTCATAACCTTTTTTGGTATGAATAACGTATTGGTAAATTTCACCCAAGCCTGTTGTAACAGGGGCTAATTCAGGAATACCAATACCTTGCGGAATAATAGTTTTGGCTTCGTTCAGCCTTTCATTAACTTGCTGACGAGCCCAGTACACATCAATCTCGTCTTTAAATACAATGGTTACCACTGATAAACCGAAGCGTGAAAAAGAACGCACTTCTTCAATACCTGGTATGTTTGCCATTGTTTGCTCTACAGGAAAGGTTACTAAGCGTTCAATATCCTCAGCTGCCAATGATGGCGAAACTGTTATTACTTGTACCTGATTGTTTGTGATGTCGGGCACGGCATCAATAGGGAGCCTTGTTAACGAGTAGCTACCCCAAATGATAAGAGCAAAAGTAAGCATGCCTATTATCATTTTGTTTTTTATAGAAAAGTGTATGACCTTATCTAACATAGTTTATAAATGATTAAGTAAACAACAGCAGAAGCAATGTTTACATTGATTAATAATAAAATGGATTGATTGGAAATTATCCAATAGAGATCAGCATGAAAAACTGCTTTAGATTTAAGAAATCTTTGGGGGTTGCCAAATGGTACAAATATCAAGACTTTCTATACGGTCGTTTTGAGCCGAAAACCCTGTATCTTTTACTTGGTAATATGTATAATCTGTATTTAGTAAAGTAGGAACAAACCCAATGGCAGGTATATGAATAATTAAGCAGCAACCTCCACAATGTTTAAATGGCAATTGACAATCATTATCCTCATCGCTGTGTTTTTTTGAATGGTTATCTTTTTCATGATGATCAGAATAATGATTGTGTAGAAAGTCGAAAAAATCTTTGGTGTCTGAATGTTCGGTTGAATGATGAAAGTAATGTGTAAACAGCCTAGGCATCTTAATCAACTCTTCTGCAAAAGCATTGTTGGTTACGATTTGTAAAAAGATTAATATTATGGCTACCCTTTTCAATAAATCAAATATACATAATTTTCATATTTTATCTTAAAATACTAATAAAATATTGATTATTAGAATATTGTAATAAAATTTACAACTTATTTAGATCGAAATTTCCTATATTAAAAGAAATAAACAAGCATTTGAAAAGAATTTTTCAAATGCTTGTTTATTAATCATCGTTTTTGCTTATTTGAGGCTCAAAACATTGCGAAAATAGACACTTTAGCACATTTATTTCTCGACAAATTTCTGAAAAATACAGCACATAAGGGTTTCAGGTAGATATCTTTATTTATTATATCATTAATAGGCAAATGAGATGTTAGTAGATTGTCTTTGATAGTTAGACGTGTTACGAAATAGATAAAAGTAATGTGGTTATAAATACTAAAGACCAATTTCTAATATATATTTACTTCAAAGGGAAGACAACACATCCAATTCGTCGGAGCTATCATTCGCTTCAGCCTTTTTATCCAATCAGGAAAGTTATTTCGATGAAGATATTTGATATTTACATCTATATTATTAGACTGAAGAATCCAATGAGCTGGGTGTATTTGGTGAATTATTATGTGGCGAATACTATTACTTTTTTTGTAGTGACAATAGTTCGGTTTGTCTATTGGGGCAATAAGTTGAGTAAATAGTACATTAAATTTAAAAAAATAACACTGAAATGAAGGCTTTTGATTTATGTTAAAAAATGAGTAAATAATAAGAATTAAGCTAGAGTATTAAGAATCACAAAATCTATGAAAATTGCTCTTGATTTGTTGGAAAATTGTAATATTTTTGATGAAAAATAAACCTATAAGTTGATTATATGAAAATCGTTTCTATATTTGCTGAAAGATTATTCTCATTTCATTACGAAAATGAGGATTTCAACGAATATGAGCGGTTATTAGATATTTGGACGGACGTTTCTTATCTAATGGATTATGCGAAAAAGAATAATGTTGAAGATATTGAGCAGTTTATAGATGATAGACTGAAAGAAGCTGAAATTTTTGAAGATATTTTAATGGAAATAAAGGAATCTAAAGAACCACTTGAGACTTTCTTTAGACCGTTATTTGATTCTGAAATGAGAGTGATAAATCTATCACTTCAAAAAGGTAAGCTCAAAAATAATTCATTAAGAATTTATGCTATTAGAATAGACGATGATTGCTTTTTAATTACAGGTGGCGCTATAAAAATGAGTCAAACTATGCAGGAGCATCCAGACACTGAGGAAGAGTATAAAAAGCTTATACGAGCGAAAAAACATTTAATGGAAAATGTAACATTTGATAAAGATTCTTTTTTTGAATTTTTAAATCAATAAAATTATGACAAACAAAGAGAAATTCATGCTATTAGTTTCGGATGAGAAAACTGGGACATTAGAGAGAATTAGTGAAAGGGTAAAAAACAGAGCAATGTTGAGAGAATCTCAGAAAATTGCGATGAAAGTATTGTTCAGACTTGACGAATTAAAATGGACTCAAAAAACACTAGCTAACAAACTAGGTGTAAGTCCACAGCAAGTGAACAAATTGGTAAGTGGAAAAGAAAATTTAACACTTGAAACAATTGTAAAATTACAAGAGATTATAGATATATGCATACTAGAAACTAAAAAACAAGAAGATATTTCAAAAGCATTGGCATTTAATTTTGGAACTATAGGTATTACAAAACACAATATGTTTGTAAATCCAAATTACAGTAATGTAATGCCATCTAAATCATCTGAAGTTAAATATGAAAAGCATCAACAATTTCAAAATGTTGGTTAATGGAAAATAAAAAAATAGAAGTAGGTTTTATACTGGAAGGTATTAAAATTGAACAGTTTGCCGTAATTCAAGAACACCATACAGATACGTTAGAATCTGAATTGGCAACTGAATTACAGTTTATGATTGATCATCTAAATAAAAAAGTTGGAGTGTTTCTACATTTTCAATTCAAACAAAACAATAATGTATTTATAAAATTAATCATTAGCTGTCACTTCGGTATTGATGATAAGGCATGGGCAACCTTTAATGACACTGAAAACAATCGAGTTATAATACCAAAAGGTTTCTTAGCTCATTTAGCAATGATTACAACTGGTACATCTAGAGGAATTTTATTTGCAAAAACTGAGGGAACCATTTTCTCTAAGTATATGATTCCAACTTTAAATGTTCAAGAAATGATACCAGAGGATGGTATTTTTGAAATAACTCAAACTACATAAGAATACACCTTCCATGCCTCTCTATGATGCACACTTGGAGGGTTTTTTCTTTTAAAATATTTCGAGCTGTTTTTTAACATTCTGTGTAGCTTAGGTATTCAATTAGCTATAGTTAGTATTCGGATATTTCCAAACATTATCTGCTCAAAATAATAATCAAAATGATAGAGATTTTTAATCAATAATTCGTAAAATTTCTAATTGACCTCCAATATCCTTCACAAGGTATAATTTTGCTTCTGGATAATATCTTTGTGAATATTGGATTATCTCTGCTTGGTCATTCTTTAGCATTTTATACCCAATATATACTTCAGATACAAATTTTTGAGGTATTTCAATTTTTTCATAAACTCCGTTATGAACTACAATTCTAAATTCACTTTCATATTCAAATGTTTCATTCTTTAAACAAGCTGATAAATATAATTCATCTAAACTTTTTGTATTTTCATTAGTGCCATTCAATGGTAATATAATCGGATATTCTTTATAATAAATAACTGGAAATAAAATTGGAAAACGACTAATCATATTAAAATATTCAGCTTTAAAACCTATACAATAACCACTAAAAGAATTAGAATATTGATCCCACATTCTTTTTATATTAGGCTTAGTACATAAACTACAAATGCCGAACTTCATTTTAGTTGGATCTCGAAAAAAAAGTTGGTTATCGTCTAACACATTTTGATAATCTTTATATCTTTCAAATTTCTCAGATGCGATTTTTAATGCTTTTTCAAAACGTAAATAAAAATCATTTAGCAAAGGTCGACCTGAATCTATTATTTGTCTAAACTTCTCTAAATTGTGCAATTCGTTATTTTTTATTGCTTTTGTAAAATCATCAATAGCATAATTAAATTCCGTTAATAATACATTATAATATTTTTGTACTAATTGATTAAAAGATAACAAATCATACCTTAAATAAAATTGGAAATCTTCATTATCAGCAAAATTTATTATAGATGATAGATAAAGTTCTGGTTTATAAAATACACTTTGATGTTCAATGTTATTCTTTTCATCCGTTCTCCAATTTCTATATTTATATAGAGTTTGATTAAAGTCTTGTGGCCCTTTATTGTTTATCAAAACTTCTTTAAACCTTTCACCTAACATATTTATTTAATATTTTTCGGATAAACTTGTGAGTAAGAATAATTGCCACCATCAGTTATTAAATAATATTCATCCAACCAATCAGCTGCAAGAACTATTTTTCTGGGTCCCATTATTTTACCAGCTCTTGGATGCTCGGGTGGATTTTTAAACCCTCCGTAATATGGCGGCTCTCCTTTTATTGGTTTACCTTCTTCTACCCATTGTATAGCAATTACTTTTGCAAACTTATCTGGGCTCCACGAGTTCTTACGTACAAAAAAACCAAATTTACAATTGTTGAGAATGTACATTTGATATATATTTATTCTACTTTCCATAGTAAAAAAGCTCCAATTTTGATTGGTAAACTAAAGATAAAAAACAACATCCATCTCTCCTATTTTTTGCATAATTAAAAACTATTTCCTACACTTGTTTATCAATCGTTGTTGTTGCTTATGTGTAGCGCAAGAGATTGCAAATTTAGACAGTAGTTGCGCATTTGTTGCTCGTCAATTTCCTGAAAAGTCCAGCCCACAAGGGTTTAGAGAGTTGCCTTTCATTATTGTATCATGTATAGGGAAGTAGATTCTATAAGCTAGTCTCTAGTCCTTAGAGTGGGAACAGATTTGGGATGAGGTAAGTTGTTCTAAAGACTAACGACTAAACACTAATTTCTAAATCCAAAATCCTTATCTTTATATAACACCTACCAAAACGTATATGAAAAAGCACATTCTAGTACTTCTAATGTTTGTTGGTTTATCATTTGCTGCTAAGGCTCAATACTCCATCCCAACAACCATACATACTATTTACCTTAATGGTGGACTAGCAGTATGGTCTAGTGGAGATCAAACTATTAGTATAATGCCAATTTTTAATCATAGCTATGGCATCAACTATTTATACAAAGAAAAATGGGGCATCTCCATAAATAAACAAGATTTTTTTGAAAATGATCCGAATGTTCCCGCTGATTATTCTAATGATGGTTTCTTTGGAAATTCTGCACCCAATATTTTTTTAGATGCTCAGAACATCAGAATTATTAGAGCATTTAATTTTGGCCTAAATAAAAAGCAGCGATATACTGTGGAAGCAGGACCTAGTTTCAATAGTCAATCTTACATACAATACACAAAAATGCCTTGGGGCGAATATGAAACGAATCGCTTGAATAGGAAATTTGAAGGACTTGCTTTAAAAATGGGTGTTCAACATATTTTTACCGGCCTAAGCAGCATAGAATTTAGCCTCCACTCCAATATCAATAAATACCAATCTACTGTTACCGCGGAAATACATTTAAATCTTGGGAATTTAAGGGTACGGAAATCGAATCTTGTTTATAATTAGTCGTTAGTCGTTAGTCTTTAGTCGTTAGAATAGGAACGGAATCGAGTTTGCACTACCCTTCCATTACAAAGTACAATGTACACTGTACAATGTACTCTGTATCCCCTAAACTTTTCCCTCCACCACTTGTTACCCCTTCGTGTTCAAAGAAAAAATAAACATCGTTTGGTTTAAGCGCGATTTGAGATTGATTGATCAGGAGCCGCTTTATTATGCTCAACAAGCAAACATTCCAACTTTGTTAATTTACTTGTTTGAGCCTTCTGTTATGGCTTATGCGGATAGCGATGTGCGGCATTGGCGTTTTGTGTACGAGTCGATAAAAGAGTTGAATGAAAAGCTCAAAGCATCCCATACTCAAATTCATATTTTCCATGAAGAAGCAACAGTTGTGTTCGAAAAACTTGCAGCTCTTTATACCATCGATGGAGTGTATTCTTACGAAGAAACAGGCAATCATCTTACTTATGCCCGCGATAAAGCGATGGCTATGTTCTTAAAAAAAAATAATATTAAATGGCTAGAACACCAGCACAATGGGGTATTCCGAGGATTAAAGTCTAAAAAAGATTGGAGCGAACGTTGGGAAACTAAAATGAGAAGCAATATTAAAACGGCTGATTTAAGTTTAATGTCGTTTACCAACTTGCCAACAAAATGGTATGAGCAACATAAAGGAGAGGAACTATCTGAAAACATTCGCACTCACCATCCAAACTTCCAACACGGTGGTGAACATTGGGCTTGGCGCTACCTTCAAAATTTTATAGAAGAACGTTACTTAAATTATAACAAACATATTAGCAGTCCGCTGTTGAGCAGGAAAAGTTGCAGCCGCTTATCTCCTTATATAAGTTATGGCAACATAAGCATGCGCATGGTGTACCAATATACCATGTCGCATTACGATCGTTCTAAAAACAAGCGCGCCCTTTCTAACTTTATTTCACGCTTACATTGGCATTGCCATTTTATACAGAAGTTTGAAAGCCATTGCAACATCGAATTTGAAAACATAAATCGGAATTACGATGCACTTCAAAAACCAAGAAACGAAGCTTTTATTTTAGCTTGGCAAAGTGGCAAAACCGGCGTACCTATTGTAGATGCTTGTATGCGCTGCCTTGTAGAAACAGGCTACCTCAATTTCAGAATGCGAGCCATGGTAGTTTCTTTTTTCTGCTTTAACCTTTGGCAAGATTGGCGCGAATTGCATTTTCTTGCTCGCATGTTTTTAGATTACGAACCTGGCATCCATTACCCTCAATTGCAAATGCAAAGTGGTACCACCATCCATAATACTATCCGTATTTACAACGCCGTTAAAAACTCCGAAAGCCACGATCCGGAAGGTTTGTTCATTAAAAAATGGATTCCTGAATTAAAACATATCCCCGCACACCTTGTGCACGAACCACATAAATTGAGCCTCATCGAACAACAACTCTACCAATGTGAAATCGGAAAAGACTATCCTTACCCTATTGTGGATGTAGAAGCAAGTAGGAAGAAAGCAAGTGATATTGTTTGGAAACTGAAATAAGTTGTGAGTTGTGAATTGTGAGTTGTGAGTTAAGGGTACGGAAATGATTCAGATTTTTTTTCATTTTAAAATTATTTTCAAATAATTATTCACAGGTTGAAAAAAAATAATGTGAAAAATGTTTAAACATTCAATATGAGTGAATCGATGTTTTAAGATATTCAAACTCACAAACATTATTAAGAAAGTATCTAAATTAAGGAAATTTTCATTTTTTTATCAACATTAATTCTTTCAATTTATCCTTTTAAACTCCTTGTAATCAATAATATCGAAACAAATTTTGTAAACATCATGTTACATAGTTTTTAACCTAAAAAAAATAAACAAACAAAATTATGGAACATTTAAAAATTGCAACCGACAATTATGTAGCCTTTACGTTTTTTATCGGAACCATGGCTATGATGGCCGCATCTGTTTTCTTCTTTTTTGAATTGAGCAATACCTCACAAAAATGGAGAACATCAGTTTTAGTTTCTGGTATTATTACTTTTATTGCAGCAGTACATTACTACTACATGAGAGGTTATAATTTAGAAACAGGCGAATCACCTACATTTTTCCGTTATGTAGATTGGTTGTTAACCGTGCCTTTGATGTGTGTTGAGTTTTACTTAATCACTAAAAAAGCGGGTGCAAAACAAAGCTTATTATGGAAGTTAATTTTCGCTTCTTTGGTAATGCTTGTAACAGGATACTGGGGAGAAGCAGTGGTACCCAACCAAGCAGCTTTCTGGGGTTTATTATCTGGCTTAGCATACTTCTGGATTGTTTGGGCAGTATGGAAAGGCGAAGTAGCAAAATTATCTAAAGCTAGTAGCCCTGCTGTACAAAAAGCAATTAACTCTTTATTATTATTCGTAGTGATAGGTTGGGGTATTTACCCATTAGGATATTTAGTTGGTACTGCAGAAGGTCAGTGGTACTCTTTCTTCGGTAATTTAAATTTAAACATGGACATCATTTATAACATTGGTGATGCTGTAAATAAAATTGGTTTCGGTTTAGTAATTTATGCACTAAGCAGAAGCGAAGACTAATACATATTGAATATAAAAGGGCTTCATTTTTAGAAGCCCTTTTAATTAAGCAGAAAAAACCATGTTGCCAACACACCATACTCCATTATACGATTATGCATTTGCAGGTGCGGGAGCATCTACCACTTTGCTGTTAATGAGTTTGGAAAGACGAGGATTATTACAAAACAAATCGGTATTAATTATTGATCCCGATGAAAAATTAAAAAACGACAAAACCTATTGTTTTTGGGCTAAGCCCGATGATGCTATCGCTCTAAATTGCGATAAGCTCATTAGTTATAAGTGGAACAACATACTATTGAACAAGGAAGTTCAAGAATCCATTTCTCCCTTAGAATACTCACATGTTTCTGGATCTGATGTTTACCAAGAACTCAGGCGGATCATTCAAACATACAACATCACTCGTATACACGATTCTGTAATTAAAATAGAACATACAAGCGATGAAACAATTATAAGTACAAAGCAACAACCTTATCAAGCTAAATTTGTATTCGATAGTAGGCCGCCGAAATATAAAGCCCCACAAGCAAACGAATCTCATCTTGCACAATCGTTTATTGGATATGTAATAAGAACAGAAAAACCAATAGTTAAAAATGATTGTTTGCGTTTAATGGATTTTGAAGTGGCACAACAAGGCTACACACAATTTATGTATGTGTTGCCTTTTGATGCAAACAATGCATTGGTAGAATTAACTCGTTTTGGCTCTAAAATACTAAGCCTAACTGAGGCTGAACCCATCTTAAAAGAATACATACAATTGCATTTTGGCAATTATACTTTAGTTGATATTGAAACAGGTTGTATACCCATGAGTAATGCAGAAATTGATATTGAAGAAATAACAAATGTAATTCCTATTGGTGCACGTGCAGGAGCTATAAAAGCCAGCACAGGCTATGCTTTCAAGAACATGTTTACACAAGCAGAATTTATTGCCGATAAATTAAAACATCAACAAAAACCCAACATCAAACAATCTACAAACAGATTTACCTTTTACGATAGATTATTGTTATTGATTTTGAAAAATGAAGCAGAAATGGGGAAACCAATTTTTGAAACATTATTCAAAAAAAATAAAGCAGTAAATGTGTTAGGCTTTATTGAAGAAAAAACAAGTCTTGTAAACGATATAAAAATATTAACATCCTTACCCATTTTACCTTTTTTAAAAGCCCTGTTTTTTGATACGAGTTATAGGTTGAAAAAAATTAATCAACCTATAACTCTTTTACTTTTTACTTTTTTGTTGATAGGCTTACAAAACACTATTCCCTTTTATTTTAATTTTATACAATTTACCTTTTTTGCACTAGGACTATTTTTAGTTGGCATACCTCATGGAGCGCTTGATAACATTGTAGAAAGCGGCGATGTAAACAATGGAATCAAACTAAAATTTATCCTTCAATATTTATTTAAAGCAAGTTTGTATTCTATAATTTGGTTCCTAGAACCAAGTATTGCCTTAATTCTTTTTTTACTGTATTCAGCCTTGCATTTCGGACAAGCAGATATGGAAGAATGGAAGGCGAAAGGCAGTACCGATTTAGAAAGTTTGCTTTGGGGAAGCATTGTATTAAGTAGCATGTTAGTTGGCCACGTAGAAGAAACAAATAATGTATTAAACAGCCTGAATGTATTTACAATACCCCTTAATTCTGCAGATGGATTTTACTTTGCACTTATAGCCTTATTCTTAGGATGTATATGGGCATTATACCAGCGCAAAACTGCTATGCTCTTAATTTCTATTACTTTGATGCTTGCTTTGTACTTACCTTTACTAACTGCATTTGGTTTGTATTTTATAGGCCAACATAGCATTACCGGTTGGGTACATTTAAAGAATAATTTTAAAGTTAACAACCTGCATTTATTTAAAAAAGCATTACCCTATAACTTAGGCGCCTGGTTTTTATTTGGCATTGTATTATTGAATTTTGATAGCACTTGGATTAGTTCGTTTTTCATTTTCATCTCCTGCATCAGCCTACCTCATGTATTGGCCATGAATAAGTTTTATAAAGTCACTTCATAACTCAGCCCTCAATTCCACTTCGCTTCATTCGGGGCAAGTAATTTATAATTCATAATTCATAATTATCGACTTTTTCATAAACTTACTCAATATCATCTGTATATCTCTGTTATGACTATATGATTTTATTTGGTTGCGTAGGTCTTCTACTGTTGGGTAACCAAAGTTTGCATCAAAATATCCGAAGCCTTTGTAATGCCCGCGTTCTATGCATACTACCGACTTCTCTCCTTCTTCTCGGCCTTTGCCAATGAGGAAAAAACTTTGGTTTTGGAAACTAAAACTTTTAATGGCTTGCTCTACGCGTGCATTATACTCCTCCGGATTTTCTGATCCTACACAAGCTCCCTTACATTTTTTTATTTGATAGTTGAAACAAGCTCCTTTAAAATTATGCAATTCGCATTTGGCTAAACACAAATTATATTTCTCTACTACTCGCTCGAATATTTTTTTGGCCTCCATGCCAGAATCTACCGTGGTTAAGGATTCTAGGCCTTCTTGGTGCCTGTCTACATATAAATTTACATAACCCGCATCGTCTAGTTTTTCATAAATACTGTAAAAAGGTACTGCACTTGTTCTCTTTTGTGAAGTATTATAAATGGGTTTTAGTTTTTTTATTTCGACGGATTCTAAGAGCAAGGCAATTAATTCTGAACCTGTATTTTCTATGCTGATGCTTGCCATATCATTCAGCATGCGTTCAGACTTTTTTGTTTTGCCTGTAGCAAAATGTTGTAAAATTCTTTTCTTAATATCGTTGCTTTTGCCAACGTATATTACATCGCCAAGAGTATTGTGGAAATAATAAACACCTGTAATTCCTAAAGGTATTTTACTAAGTGCATCGTCTTTTAATTGTGGCGGTAAATTTTTAGGAATGGCAATAGCTGCATTTTTAATGTCATCAATAATGCTGGCATTGCTTTTTAATATTTTATCGAATAAAATAGCAGTTGCTTTTGCATCGCCCATGGCACGATGCCTATTTTCTATGCGTATATCTAATGCATCGCATATTTTGCCTAGACTATATGATGGGAAGCCCGGGAAGGCATGCCTGCTCATGCGTACTGTACAAAGTGTTTTACGATGGTAAGTATAACCTAAATCTTTAAACGCTGCCCGTACAAAGCTGTAATCGAAATTTACATTGTGTGCTACAAATACAGCATCTTCTGTTAGCTCAATAATTTTTTTAGCTACCTCGTAAAATGGGGGTGCATCTCGCACCATCTCATTACTTATACCGGTTAGTTGGGTTATTTGATAAGGAATATAACACTCCGGATTTATTAAGGTACTGTATTCCTCCACTACCCTTTCTCCATCGTGTTTAATAATTGCTATCTCGGTTATCTTACTGTTATGAGGACTGCCTCCAGTGGTTTCGATGTCGATAATAGCATACATTTTGAATTATGAATTTTGAATTATGAGTTACGAATTACGAATTTGTGCTTCGAATCTAAATTAATATTATAGGGTAAATATAAATAAAATAATCATCATTAAATTTAGCACTAGTAGGTATGTTTTTATGGATTAGAGCTTAATTCGGCACTGTTCTAAAAAACGAAACCCCGCAATGCGGGGCCGTTTAATCTTGCAACTATGAGAATGAATTCGTAATTCGTAATTCGTAATTCGTAACTCGTAATTAAAATTTATTGTTTTATAACCTTATAATTCACACTGCCCTCTTCATTATTAACTTTAATAAAGTACACTCCTGCGCTTAGGTCTTGAAGTTCTACTTTAACATTTCCTACAAATGTTTCTTGTTTCAATATTTTTCCGTTTACATCCATCAATATAAATTCTGAAGATGTTGTAAGCGAATTTTCGATGTAAACATCAGCATTTGTTGGGTTTGGATATACTTTAATAAACTCTTGTAAACTTGAGTTTTGTATACCAACATTTAACAAACGAACAATTTTTAAATTGAACGGACTAGTTGCTAATAAATTCTCGGCAACATCTTCTGTGCTTGCTCTTACGGTCCAGATAATTTGAGTTGAATCGCCTGCTGGTACACCTAAAGAACCTAATAAAGTACTAATGGCAGCTTTGGTAACCGTTAACTTATTATCTTTTCCATTATTATCAGCTTCTAACTCTACTATCGGGAAAGAGAAATCGCCACCTGGTAAATCTGCTAACCATTTGTAATTAACCGCTGAAGTAGATCTTTGCCAAGTAATTTGAACTTTCGTAGTATCGTTGTCTTTAACCGTTAATCTGGTATTGGTAACTGGGCCTACTAAACTGAAAGCAGATAACGGAGGGAAAATTCCATCGGCACGTGCGTTTAATAATTGAATTCTAGTATCGCCTACAATGCTTGTATCTCTTACGTTGTATGCACTTGCATTCGAATTATGTTTTGCTAACATGTATTCTGCAAAGGCATCTTGCTCCGAACCTATTACTGCAAATGTACTTGCACCCGGTGTTTTAATTGCCGTATCCAAATCAACTCGCGCTGTAACTACTGCAGGGAAAGGATAACCGTCGCCTCCAACTTGCGAACCCGGACCCGATGCATTTGCTAAGAAATTTAAGGTAACTACTTTGTACACTTTAGTAGTATCGCCCACTAATTTTCCATTACGTAAAATAGTGTCTATTTTATTTCCTAATGAATCGATTAATACCATCGATTTAATTTTATTTCCAACTGTTTTGGTAGTATCGTAAGTAAATGCTACCCCGCCAATTTGTGGGAACTGACCAGGAGTTGCATTTGGTTTAGTAGCTGCAATACCGTGCTCTAATAATCTTTTTAAGCCCGAAGCATTGGTAGATACTATTACTAAACGATTGTTGAAACGTAATGAATTCTCGATGTCTAAACGAGAAACATCACCTTTTAATTTATTTGCACTTGGGTTAGCTTGTGTTGGTTCTAAGATTACATTGCTACCAACAGAATTTACAAATCCAACTGCCGAACGTATACCACCACCATTTTTAATAGATACTACTACTTGCGGATCGTACTTTTTAGCGTACCATAAGTTTGCATCCGATGATAGGTTACCTAAGTTCGTTTCTTCTGTTCTTACGAGGTTTCTACGTCCTTCTAAAAACACTTTACTCTTACCAACAATGGTACCATCTTTAGAAACAATTACAGAACCAATAGCCGAACAAATTGCTCTTACATTAGCACCTTTGGTACCTGGTGTAAATGCATTTGCATAGGTACCGTATAATGCAGTAACCATTGCGGTATCGCTTGCATATACTCCATTTATATTAGAGTCTAATGCCGAAGTAATTAATACACCGTTTGCATCAAAATCACATACAAATCTACCAACGTATTTCCACTCACTAGTTGTGTTTAAAATTACCATTGGTTGGCCTGTATTGCTTGTAGTTCTTATAGGATATTTTTCTGTAGCTACGTGTCCATCAATTAAACGGTCGTTACCATCTGCAGTATAAGCGTGGTTACCACCAGAAATAATAATGTCAACATTTCTCAACAAAGGTGCTAATGCTTTTTCGTTAGCCAATTGTTGTAAGTGAGCTAATAAAATTACTTTGTTGATGTTTTCTTTTGCAATTAAAGAATCTATTACCGGTTGTAAAATTGCAGCAAGTGCTGGCATATCATCTACCTGCGGACCTTTAACCGTAGTTGCACCAGGAGATGAAATTTTTGCCAATACTTGTGTAGTTGCTCCCACTACTCCAATTCTTTCGCCATTACGTTCTATTACTATTGATGGTGCAAGACCTTTCTTTTGTGCGTTAGCAGTAATGTTTACTGATGTTTTAAAAGCGGTATCTCTTAAAATCTGATTGGTAAATAAGTAGTTTAAATTTACATCGTTGCTAAAATCTAAGTTTGCACTTACATATGGGAATTGTGCACCGATCCAACGTTTGTCTGCACCGTTACTTCTAATATCTACTCCAATTTGTCCGTTTAATTCTGATGTTCCTAAATCGAATTCATGGTTTCCTAATGCCGATGCATTAAAACCAATGATGTTCATAATTGCAATGTCGGGGCGACCAATTGCTGGACGCACTGCTTGCGTACCTGCGTAATAGCTAGCTGCGGTATTACGTAAAGCTGTTTGTACTGATGGATCTTCGCCAGCCGATAAAAATGGGCCAGGCAAGGTATTGTCACCCGATGAAAGTATTAAGGTGTTAGTGTGTTCATCTTCTAACTTATCAACAATAGCTGCATAATTAGGTGCATCTACTACTGCTGCTACACTACTCTCCATGTCTGATGAGTGTAAGATTTGCATTTGAAATGCCGATCTGTTGTTTAATTGTATAAGTGCAACCGTACCAGAAATTTCATTAGATAAAAGTAACATATCTTTTCCGTTAGGGCTTTGTGCAGCGGGCACAAATACAATTCCTTCTGGGCCTAAATCACCAACAGTTGATACTGTTCCAGCACCTGGTGTTACTGAAAAATTACGAGTATTTATGTAGTTTATAAAATAAGGATTCGCAGGATTAGTAATGTTATAAATCATTACACCACCTACTCTTTCTAAACCAATAAAAGCATAAGTTGAATCTAAAATTTTTCCAACAGTAATTGCTTCGGGTTCCGGACCTTTATCATCACTTCTATTGTCTTTAGTATTGTTAGAGTTACTTGCGTTAAAATTATTTGGGAATAAAAGAGCAGTACGTTGTTCGAAATCATCTTTACTATCCCACACCAATGTACCAGTGTTTGCATTCCAAATGGTAAATGAACGAGCTCCGTAGCAAAATACAGAATCGAATTTACCATCGTTATTAAAATCGCCATACTTGTTGGTTACGTTTAAGCGGCCCATTGCCGTATTTACTTTCATAGCTGTAACCATTGCTGCTCCGCCAAACTTTGCAGTATCTACTGCATAAGAAGCATTTCCAAAACGAACTTCTTCGTTATTAGCCGAACCCCAATCTGCACGCACATCACCTTCGTTTGCAGAAATTAAATAATCTGTTGTACCCACTTTCATGTAAGAAATTGCATCTGGCTGATACATTCCAAATACTGGATAGTTTGCAATGTTTATTACACTTCCGTTATCACTTGCATCAATACCATTACCTGGTAAATTATGATTTTTATAACCTAATGGAATTAATTTTGTAACGGTTGCAGTAGCAATATCAATTTCGGCAATGCAGTTATTTTCTTGGCAAGTTGCCCATGCTTTTTGCGAATTTTCTGATACTGCAATGTACTCAGGTTCTAAATCTTCGGCAACAGTTGAGTTGCGTAAAAACACACCGCCTTGTTGTATGCGACCTGTAATTTTAATTCTCTTGTCGATTGGTTGGTTGTTGAATTGAGTAAAACCAGCCGTTTGTACATTTGCTTGTGTAAGGTTATTTACACCGTTAGAAATATTGATGATGCTTACTGAACCTTCTCTATCAATGGTATAACCATCGTTCGGTTCGCCTTCATTGGCAACCAATACACGTTTACCATCTGGAGTAAAGGTTAGCATATCTGGGTTAGCACCCACATCTACTTGAGAAATGTAGGCAAGTGTGGTAGCATTAAAAAATACTACTTTACCGTTCTCCGTTTTACCTAAAGAATCGATAATTGCAGCTGCTATAATTCCATTTTTACTAGCTATAGAAGTAATATCGCTACCATAAGGTTTAAGCGAGATTACACTTATCTGCGTTGGGTTTGCGGGATTGCTAATGTCTACTACTTTAATAGAAGTATCCACACCAGAGTTCACAAACATACGTTTCGATTTTGCATCGAAAGCAGAAATTTCTGCAGCGGTATTATTATATACACCTGTAGAAAATCTCCCTATGAGTTGTGGGTTAATTTGTGCTTGGGTTTCATGGCCCATTACACTAAACAAGGCCGTGGTTATGCCTGTTAAAAGAAGTAATTTTAGTTTCATATATCGAATAGATTTACGAGTACGAAGTACCCATTCTAAATTCAATACAGAGTTAAGAGAGCTTTATGATTAGGTTAGCTAAATGAGAAGGAATTGTTAATTGAGGTATGAAATATGAGTTATGAGGTATGAGGTAGGTGCTTTGCTTTACCTCATAACTCATAACTCATACCTCATAACTCAGTCCTTTAATATCTTAAAGTTCCTACTTTCACCATCAGCATTAATTCGCAGCAAGTACATTCCATTGGCGAGATCATGTATAGATAGTTTCGTTTGGCGAGTAAATGTTCCGAGTTGTATGATTTTTCCGTTTACATCCATCAATACATATTCAACATTTTTATTATTACTATTTTTTATGTGGATGAAATCACTCGTAGGATTCGGATATAAATTAAAGGACGATGGTTTTTCAACATCAATAGAAGTAATAAGCGTGGTAACAGAATTAGAATACACAGAAAACACAGGGTTTGCCGATGCCGAGTAACAAATTTCGTTTCTAACAATTTCTAAAAGATATTCTGCTGTACCAATAGTAGAAACCGTATCTAAAAAACTAGTAGTAGTATTTGGCAACTCTGCAATTAAACTAAAAGCTCCATTGTTAATACTTCTGTATAATTTCTGATTCAGCGGAACAGCACCCTGCGTGGAGTTCCAGCTTAGCAAATTAATGTTGTTATTCACTTTCTGTATTTTCAACACCACATTACTGTGTACAGCACTCAATACTGTTTTAACTCCACAATGTGAACTTGCCGCAATTTTATATAATGATGGTTTGGCATTGGTGAAACCATAATCGTTGTATTTTAAATTTGCAGCCTTCTCCACACGCGCAATAGAATCGTAGCTTCCGGTGTTTGAGTTTTGTCGGTAAATAGTATAATGACTTAAATCTACATTCTGAATATCGTTCCAATACAAGGTATTATAGGTGCTAGAAAAATCGACACTAATTGCACAAATACTTGGTGGTGTTAACACATTTTCATTTATGTACAACTCCAGAGTAAACCTAGTAGTATCTCGTTTATAACAATCGTTATCTATTGCTTCAAAATAAATTATATAAGGTGCAGTTCTATTGTATTTACAAAGTGAGTTTATAGAAAAACTTGCCGTAGAAATTATTTGTGCATTGTTTACTGTATAAAAAATCGAATTATTAAAATCGGCTCCGTTATTAGGGTCGGGAATCATGTTAATCACTACCGTTTGTGCACTGTCTGCATCATAGGTTTTGATCGCAGTATTACCACTAAAACTAAATACTTCGTTGTTAGCTAAATTATACCTCAACACCGTATTATCATTTTTTTTGATGAGCGCAGGCGAAGTAAACATTGGTGCTTTATTTTCCTTTTTCTTTACATACAAAAACACTTTGGTAGAATCGTAATAAGGCTCGGGACAATTGTTATCACGTGTTACAATGGTAAAAGTATAAGGTGCTGGGCGTACATGTGCACACCTAGGTTTCCATTTAAATTGCGCTTGAGTGCTTCCAACACCAGCAATAACTAGGTTCATAGCGCTTCCACCACTTAACAATTGGCCTGGCGCACCCCACTGAGCCCCAAACATATTAGGGTCGAGTATATTTTCTCCCAAGGAGATATTAGGAAGTATAAAAGTTCGTAAGGAGTCGATTGGCGTATCATTCGCTGTAAAATTAACAAGGTAATCTTTATCAATATAAAGAGTATCTACAATAATGCCCTTCTGATTATTTAAATTATTGGTAAGCGTAGGCGGACGGATATCACAAACAATTGTACTAAAAATTAGATCTCTTCTTATCTCCGAAATTTTGGTTGGCACTCCGCTAATTTTTCTATACTCATATACTTTAATCGTAATTAAATAATTGCCAATAATTGTTGGCATAAAATTTATAATTCCATTGCCAGAAATAGATATATCCGGACTACCGTCCATCACATTTAAATTAATTCCATACCCAGATTTAAAAGGTACCGTAGGAAATGGATAACTTGTATTTAAATAAATGGTAGGTGCAATTGAGTATACTAAAGAGTCGCCATCGGGCTCTATTATATCCCAATTTATATTATACACCTTCCCTACACAGTAAATATCTGCAGGATGTTTTTTAAATTCTACCGTATTATTTTTAAAGGTATTTGTAAAACCTTTAAACTCCATGTATATGGCATGATCAGCATTAACACTTGCAATATTTGTTAAATTAGTAGTGATGATAGGATCAGAACCTGATACAAAATAATAATCGCTGGGGCCAGGAAATGCAGAGCTATGAAAAACTGCACTTTCAAAAATACTGTATCTTAATCTAAAATCTGCTGATGCTAAATAGCAATCTTCTTTTGAGTACGTAACGTTAGTGGTTAGCCCAACTTTAGTAAGTGTTAATGTTGAATCTAAGGTGTTAAAAGCTTTATGATAAACATAGCCAGTTATAGATCCAGAAATTCCTATACCCACTTGGTCATGATAGAGCTTAACCCTGATTTTATAATTATTGGTAGCCAATCCATTTTGGTCTTTTATGTTTATAATGGCGGCATCATGTCCTACAAAATGGTCGGCATATAAAGCACTAAGGCTAGCTACACTTAGCAGCAGCAAAAGAAGTAGTATTTTCATATGGTTGGTTGTAGTTATAATTGGATAAACAATAACTATACCAAGTTCGTGTGCTCGTGTGATAGTGTACTCGTATGCTCATAATAGGGCCTTGTTAACTAATTTCCAATAATTCACAACTCACAATTCATAATTCACAATTCACAATTTAACCCTATCTTAGTGTATGAAACCCATTATTCTAACCTTAAGCATACTTATTAGTCTAGAAAGCAGTTCCTATGCTCAAACCCTTCATAAATACGTAAACCCCTTTGTTGGAACAGATGCACATGGGCATACCTTTCCGGGAGCTACTACTCCTTTCGGCATGGTGCAATTAAGTCCGGATACCCGTATAGATGGATCTTGGGATGGTTGCAGCGGTTACCATTATTCGGATAGTTTAATTTATGGTTTTTCGCATACTCATTTAAGTGGAACTGGTTGTAGCGATTATGGTGATATAGCCTTTATGCCAGGTTATGCAGATGAAAATGATTTTGATAAAAACAATACCCGTAGACCACAAAATTTTGTAGCTTCTTTTAAACATAAAAATGAAAAAGCAAGTGCTGGATATTATGCGGTGGCAATTGAAAATATTAATGTAGAATTAACAGCCACTACAAGAGCTGGAATGCAAAAATATACTTTCCAGAAAGATGGAATTGGCTGCATCAGTTTAAATTTAGGGCACCGCGATCAATTGATTGATAGCAAAATAGAACGCGTAAATGCTAGCAAATACAGAGGTTACAGGAGGTCTAAAGCATGGGCAGAAGATCAATTAGTTTATTATGCATTCGAAGTTTCTAAAAATGCATTTGTAGCACGTAGTTATAAAACTGGTAGTTCCACTACCGATGACGTTTTGTTTTTATACTATCATGTAAAAAAGGGCGATGAGATCATTGTAAAAACGGGCATCTCTAGTGTTGATGAAAATAATGCCGAACTAAATGTACAAACAGAAATTCCACATTGGGATTTTAACCTAGTACATCAGCAGGCCATTTCCTCATGGGAAAAAGAATTGAAAAAAATTGAGGTGATAGATCCTAATGAAGTAAACAAAATTACTTTTTACACCGCCCTTTACCATTGCATGATACACCCCAATGTATTGAGTGATGTTGACAAAAGGTACCGTGGGCGAGATGGTAAAATACACCTAAGCCTTAGTAATTATTACACTTTGTATTCTCTTTGGGATACGCATCGTGCTTTACATCCATTATTGAATATTATTGATAAGCCCCGCAGCAAAGATTTTATGTTGAGTTTTTTGGCTCAGTACAATCAAAGCAGAAGATTACCCATGTGGGAACTTTGGAACAACGAAACCAATTGTATGATTGGCTTCCATTCGGTAAGTGTGATACTAGATGCTTATGTTAAAAATGTAATTGATAAAAAAATATTAGCAGAGCTCTACCCTGCAGTAAAAGCAGAAGCCATGAGCGACAGATTTGCACTCGACAAGTTTAGAGCACGCGGTTATTTACAAATAGACGATGCCAGCGAAAGTGTAAGTAAAACGCTGGAGTATTGTTATGATATGTGGTGTGTGTCTGAAATCGCAAAAGCTCTCGGACAAACTAAAGATGCAGAATATTTTGGCACTTTTACGCAAGCATGGCGCAATGTGTACGATGTAAACACAGGTTATATGCGGCCTCGTAAAAATGGCGATTGGCTAAAGCCATTTAACCCTACAGAAGTAAACAATCATTACACTGAAGCGAATGCTTGGCAATACTCTTTCTTCATCCCTCACTCAACAGAAAAACCAAAAAATGTTTTAAAACTTTTTGAAGCCGATAGCAAAACTACAGGCAGAACACAAAGTGATATTACGGGATTAGTTGGGCAATATGCACATGGAAATGAACCTAGCCACAACTACGCATATTTACTAGAACATAATGATAAACAAAAATACATACGCCAAATTTTAGATAGCCTTTACTCTCCTGCACCCGATGGTTTGTGCGGAAACGACGATTGCGGACAAATGAGTGCTTGGTACGTATTTAGTGCGATGGGCTTTTACCCGGTTTGCCCAGGTAAAGCAGAATATGAATTTGGAGTTCCGTTGTTTAGGCAAGTTAAAATACATAACTCTCCAAATAATTATTTTGATGTAGTAGATAATAGCTCTGGAAAAACTTCTTATCCAACTGTTGCAAGAGCCGCAGGCCCATTAAGATCTGAACCAGGCTTTGCATATAAAAAACTATCACATAATATTATAGAACTTGGATGGAGTTTAAAGTATGAAGATAATGAAAAGAAGATTTATCAAGAAAACGGCATTAAGCCTATAGAGAATATTAAACTTACAGCTCCTGTTATTTCATCTATTAAACATGTGTTTAAAGATTTCAGTAATGTTGAATTATCACTCCCAGACAGAGCACTCGATTCTACCATAGAATTATATTACAGTGTAGATTCGCCAAGTATTAAATTTGCTCAAAAATACAGAGGCCCTTTTTTCGTAAATCGCTCTTGCACTGTTTATGCGTATGCAAAACGAAACGGAGCAATTAGCAATTTCACAAGCACTAAATTTCATCAAATTAAAAACGATTGGGAAGTACAACTCAGAAGTACTTATAATAAACAATACTCAGCAGATGGACCGAACGGTATAATAGATGGTTTAAGAGGGAATACAGATTGGCGGATGGGCGGATGGCAAGGTTACCAATCGCAAGATTTTGAAGCCAACGTTGATTTAAAAACAGAAACTGAAATTAAACAAGTATCCATTGGTTTTTTACAAGATACTCGCTCATGGATTTTAATGCCAAGGCAAGTAGAAATTTGGACATCTAATGATGGAAATATATTCAGGCTAAACACTACCATTTATAATAAAGTACCCGCAACAGATTATGCTGTGCAGGTAAAAGATTTTGAAGCTAAGCTGCAAGATGTAAAAGCACGATATATAAAAATTAAAGCCATAAACTTTGGTTTATTACCCGAGTGGCACCAGGGCGCCGGCGGCGATGCGTTTATTTTTGTAGATGAAATTGGAATTAAATAATAAGTAGTTAGTCTTTAGTAGTTAGTCGTTAGAAACGATTCTAACTACTAAAGACTAACTACTAACTACTAAAGTCTATTTAATAATATCTATCGTTCCACTCTGCGACCTCGCCCTCGACTCTAAAGTGTAGAAATACGTACCAGAACCCAATCCATCTGCTTTCCACTCAAACTCTGGATTGTTTGATTCGAATAGCACTTTTCCATACCTATTAAAAATGGTGAATTTAAACCCTGGATCGCAATATACTTTGTACTGATCGATGATTTTGTATACATCGTTTTTACCATCTTCATTAGGGCTAAACACATTTGGAATTGGGCTTATTACATCTGTGTTTGGTATTACTTTAAATTTAATGTTAAAACCTTCTTCGTCCGTTTTACAAGGTGGGTTAGAGGTAGTAAAGAATACTGTATATGCACTGTCGCGTATTTGATCGCAAGAGGTTACCCATTTAAATACAGCATTGCCTACAGTAGTATTTTCGAAAGTAGCATGGTTGCCCGGTATACCAGCATATACATCGCCTGTAGATAAAATTTGTATAGAATCACTTTGTAAAGCGCTCTGAGAATTCAATTCGAGTGTGAAACTTTCGCCGGCAACTAATTCTATGGTTTTATTTTCTGCATTTACAAAACTTGGTTGCAATAATGGGTTACGTTTTATGTATAATTTAAATACATGTCGCGAAGAATCTTTCGGATTTCTACATGCTTCATCCCATGTTGCAAACTTCAAAATATAAGGCTCCTCTCTTATTAAACTACAATCTGCAAACCAATTTATAATTGTTTTTACAGTATCCACTCCTAGCCCTATAGCTCTCGGTATTATTGGCTTTGGTAAATTAAATGGAATATTTGTATAAACAGTGTCAATAGTAATTATTTCAGTTGCACTGGTATCTACAGATGATAATAAGAAGTTATACGTTTGGCCAGCATAAATAGTATCAACCGTTTCCAATGTATTTGCAAAACTAAAATAAGGTATGCTGTTTGGTCGTTCTAAAACGGTAATGTTAAAAACCAACTGACTAACTTCTGGGTTCACACATTCATTATCTTTTGCAATAACTCTTGCTGTATAAGAGCCTGTGCGAATATCGGCACAGGTACTTTGCCATATTAAATTAGCTCTGGCAGAATCTTTACCCATGCTTGGTAATAAATAAGCAATGTTAGAAACCACAGCAGGGTTTGTAATATCAGTGGTATAATCTAAACTTAAATACACAGAATCAAATCGGGTATTGGTATCAACTGCAAACACTGAATAGTTAAATAAATCTCCTCCATAAATGGTAGTATCTATTACATTGATGGTAGCATTAGTAGGTGTTCTAAATTCTGGTGCAGAGTTAAAAGGCCCATCAGCATACACAAATACGGTATCGTAATTATTTATTTGAGGGCATCCTTCATCAAAGGTTCTCAAAATTAATCGGTATGGCTCTAAACGTACATTGGCACAAGTTGGGGTCCAAGTGAATTTAACTTTTAAACTATCGGTACCATTTAAATTTGTGTACAATATATTTGCACCTCCAACAGCTGCAACTGCAGCAAAATCAGAAAGGTCGGGTTGTAAGGTTATGTTTTTATATTTATTGATGTTTACTTCTGTTGTATCGTATAAATAAACAAAAAAACTATCTGTTTTACCTTCCGGAATACGAATCGTATTGGGAGTTTTAGCGCTTATCTCCACTTTCTTATTGGGTTGGTCTCGTATGTAAATTTCTACATCAAAATAAACAGAGTCAGGCTTTTTACAATCATTATCATATGCATAAAACCTGATTTTATAGGGAAGCTCTCTATTATCTTCGCATTCTGTTTTCCAACTAAAACTTGCGGTAGAATGTACAACTTGTGGGTTTGCACTAAACACAAATTTGCTAATTACAGCCCCATTGTTTGGGTCTGGATCCATGCTAATATTTACCACCTGTGCCGAATCTCTATCATATGTTTTAATAATAGAGTCGCCTGTTAACTGGAAGGTATCACCTGCTTTAACAAAATATTTTTTAACTTTTTTGTTTGATGCAGTGGTTGATTTAATGGTATCGGGATTGCTCAAATATCTATTGGTAAATATTGGCTCCACATTGTCGTTCTTATTTACATAAAGTGTTACAAAGGTCGAATCATAAAAAGGCGATGGACAAGTTTTGTCGCGCACCACCACTGTAAACTGATAGGGTTTAGACCTAACATGTGTACAACGAGGACTCCATTTAAACTGGCCAATTACTTGTGCCTGGCCTTCAATTATTAGGTTTTGAGCATCTGCCCCACCTACTAAAAACCCAACCTCTCCCCATTTACCATTTAAGGAACTTGGATCTAATACGTTCTCTCCTGGTGCAATATTAGGCAGCATGTACATAAATAGCGAATCAGTAGGTGAATCTCGAGAGGTAAAGGTCATCTCAAAATCGTTCGGATAATTTATGGTATCAACAATTATTTTCTTCTGGTTATTTTGATTTTCGGTAACAGGTGGAGCCTCTGGGCAAAGCACAGTTTCTAATTGGTACTCTCGCCGTATTTCACCAATTTTGGTGGGCACTCCTGCAATTTTCCGAAACTCTTCAACCTTAAATGCCACTAAATATTTACCGGCTCGTGTAGGTATAAAATTGATAATACCAGTTTTGGAGTTAATAGATAAATCTGGTACTCCATCTAAAATATTATAATAAAAGTTATACCCTGCAGCATAAGGAATTAAGGTGAAAGGCTTTGTACCATCATCGTCTAATGGAATCTCTAAAGAATAAACCAATGAATCGCCATCCGGATCTACTACGTTCCAATCTAATGTATATGGTTTTCCTACACAGAAAAATGTTAAGGGCACTTTTTTATATTCTGGTGATGAATTATATCTTGTAATTGTACCTGTGCCAATACGCGGAAAATCCATGGTAAAGGTAACTCCATATGACCACGAATTACCTTCAACATTTACTATACCAGCATTTCTACAACAAGAGGTAGAGCTTACATAATAACCAGCAGGGTCTGTTAAGGTGGCGTAATTTATTTCAGGGCTTTCATAAATACCTAACTCCACACGTAATTGAGCTTGTGCAGGTGGGCACTCTTCTGGAGGGTAAGATAAAAATGTTTGTGGGTTAATTTTTGTAGCGGTAAATGTACCAATAGCGGCGTTGTTACTGTTTTTATAAATGGTAAAAGTAGCCGATGTTGGAATCGGGATACCTAAAACATCTCTAAAAATTCTTAATCTGAATTTGTACAAATCTGTAGGTGATCCATTTGTATTTTTAACATTTATCATACACATATCATACCCCACAAAATGGTCGGCGTATGTATGGTTAACGATAAAAGCAAATGCTAAGAATAGCGTGATGTATAGCTTTTTCATTAAAATTGGTTAGTTCGGCTACGCAAAGCCAAAAAGTATGCCAAATATAGGAAGCTTATAATTCTGCGTATGAATCGCTTGTTTCGTATAATTTCAAGTTACACAATGTAACCTTATCTGGAAATTTGTCTATTATTTTGTTTTTTATGTAGATCAGGATATTTTCCACGCTTGGCTCCATTTTCCAAATATGTAGGTTATCCATCTTTTTCATATCGGGGTGGAGTTCTAAAAACGCTTCAGAGAGAATCAAGGCATGGTCAAAAGGCTTCACCACCGCTTCGTTTATTATTTTCTTTAGATCTTTAAAGTCGATAATAAAACCTGTGCTTGGCAAATATTCGTCGTTTTGATTGGGTATACCTACCGTAACATGGAGGATGTAAGAATGCCCGTGTATGTTTTTACACAAGCCTTCATAACCGTGTATGGCATGAGCAGTTTCGAAACGGAATATTTTAGTGACTTTTAACATGTCACAAAAGTAAAAAATATCAATCAGTATTTTATAAAATCTACCTTCTATTAGAAAATAATTGAGCTATGTCGCCTACACGACAAATTTCAAAACCATATAGACATAAATTTGATATATAATTAAATACATCGAACATGAAAAAATTAACAACCTTTTTGATCTTTACACTGTTTGTAATTTCAACAAATGCACAAACAAGAGTAGTGTTACTTGAACAATTTAGTAATTCTGGATGCCCTCCATGTGCCAGTTCTACCCCTCCCATTTTAAATTATGTTGATACAAACCCTGCTAAAATAGCGGCTATTGTATACCATACTGCTTTCCCCTATTTAGATTCTATGTATTATGAAAATCCAACAGAATCTGATGCTCGTGTAGATTTTTATGGAAGTTTTGGTGTTCCATATAGTATTCTAGATGGCAATTATTATCGAAATAATTCTGCAAATCTTTTAAATGCGATAAACAATACCGTAAACAACAGAGCATCTATAAACTCAAGCTACTCTATAAGCAAAAACAACATTAGTTTGATAAATAGAAGTTTAACCGGTTCTATAAAATTTAGCTCTTTAAGTAATAATACAACAGATAATTTAGCCGCATTTATTGTGGTGGTTGAAAAACGAGTAGAGAAAAGTGATTATAAAGCATCGCCTGGGAACAATACAGAAACCTATTACTCTTATGTGATGCGTAAATTTATGACAAACGTAAATGGTTATGCCTTAACAAAAAAAGCGATGAACGAAGAAGAGTCGATTCCTTTTACATGGACTGTAGAAAACTTTAAAGATTTACAAGAATTAAGAATTGTAGCTTTTGTACAAAACTTAAACACGAAAGAAGTATATCAAAGTATTTTATTTAACCCTTTTGAAAGCAGTACAGGCTTAAACAACAACACACTTCAGAATGACTTCGAAGTATACCCAAATCCTAGCAATGGTAGCGTAAGCATCGAATCATCATCTATTTCAAATTTCAACCTACACATTTATGATGCATTAGGTAAACTTATTCGATCAGAAAAAATAAATAATAAACTCTTTAAAATTGAAGATTTATCAACTGGAATTTACCAGTTGCAAATAATAACGAATGAAGGAGTAACAAGTAAAAAATTAATCGTTCAATAATAAATTAAAGATTCGTTAATAATTTCTCGAACTCATGTTGTAAACCTGCTCCTTTATCTTTACCATACCATGTATGTAAATTTACATGGAACAGTTCTTTATCAATTTTGTCTGGGTTGGCTTTCCATTGAGCATGTATATCAATTGCTCCTTGTGGGCGAGGTCCCCATACAAAAAGTTCGGTTCCATTTTCATCAAAAGATATAAGCTTTGGAATAGATTTGGTGCCATTAGTTAAGTAAGCATTGATCCAGTCTGGGTTGTCGTCCCTTAAAATAATTTTAAGACTAATTGCCTCATCAGAAGTAGCCGCAATTTTAGCAATACCCGGAAGCAATTGTGCAGAATCTCCGCACCATGTTTCGGTAATTAGCACCCATGTTTGTTTGGTGGATAGTTTTTGCAAAACACTTAGCAATTGATCATTTATAATGAATGTTTTATTCCAACGCTCCATTCTTTTATAATTCAGTTGGGTAAACTTTTTATGTTCTTCGGATTGATCTAGGCCTGAAGTTGCAAATTTAGCGGCTAACTCTCCAGTCCACTGAAAGAAAGCATCATATGTGTAATATTCTTTTATTGTTAACATTGTTTTAGGTTTAATTGCGCAGCAAAATTATCGAAATAAAATTAAGTAAAAGGTGATATAAGTACTTGTTTTTAATAAATAAATTCTACATATAGATTTTTTATTGTTACTTTGACAAAGAGCAACAAACAAACAACAATAATGTTCCCCAAGATATTTAATTTCAGCCTTCAAAATGAGGTTGAATACATCTCTTTTCGTAAAAAAAGCATACAACATAACCGAGACAATAGTATCTACCTGTCTGTGGCAATATTATGCATGTATTTGATGTTGCATACCATTTGGTATTATTTAGAACTAAGTAGAAATTTCCCACAAGAAAAATACTTCTCAAACAATATACGGATAGCAGCTATTATTGCTATACTAAACATCATATATAATTATTTTTATGAGCATTCAGAATTTTTAAGGAGAGAATTTGTTTCGCAAGGTGTTATTATGATTATAAGCATTAGTATATTGTTTCTAAGTAGTATAAACTCTTATGTAATCTCTAATGATCCTAAAAATAATTTAACTCCTATTTTAATAGGTGCCATTACAGTATCTGCACTGTTTCGGTTTAGTATAAAAGAGAGTTTATTTGTTTATATATGTGGCATTATATTCTTCTCTTCATTGTTCTTCATTTGGCAAGCATCCGAAGTTTCATTTGCACTAAACTTTTCGGCAATAGTGAATATTTATATCCTTTCTTTTATAGTAAATAGAAGGATCTTTCACAGTGCCTATAAATATTTCAAACAATTACGATTAACAGAATCTGTAAATTTTACCCTTAAAAATGCATTGCAACAAAAAGACGAGGTATTGGCTATTGTGGCGCATGATTTAAGAGGACCAATTCATAATATCAAATACATGTCTGAATTAATTTCTGATGATAAAACACCTGCTGAAGAGAAGGCATCATTAGTAGAATTAATAAATACTAGTTGCCAAAATGCAGAATCGATTATTAATGATATTATTACCTTATCAAAAATAAAAAACACCTCAGACCCAATAGAGATAATACTTTTAAACGAAATTATAAGTAAAATACATTCTGATTTTAGCGCTAATAATTTTAACCGAAGAATAAATCTCAACATTGCAAATAATGAAATGTTCGCAAGAATTTATAAAGAAAAACTGAAGAGAATTCTGAACAATTTACTAAGTAATGCTGTAAAATTCACACCAATAGAAAAAAAGATTTACCTTAATTTATACAGCGAAGAATCGCACCATGTAATTGAGGTTATTGATGAGGGCATAGGCATTGCAGAAATAGATCAGCAACAATTATTTAAAAAATACAGTGAAGCTTCTAGAACAGGGCTAAATGGAGAAGAGAGTATTGGATTAGGTTTATACATTGTAAAAGAGCTAACAGAAATGATGAATGGCAGAATTAGTTATATGCCAAATGAACATGGGGGTAGCAAGTTTACTGTTAAATTACCTAAAGCATAAACTCAACTATTTTTCTTTTGTTCAATCCCTAAACCAAAAAGTGCATAATCGTATTTCACTGGATCTTTGGCATCTAATGCTCTAAGGTATTCTGTTAATTTCAATGCAGTATTCCAATTCACTTTTTCGTTTTTCAATATTCCTAATTGCATAGAGGTATTGTGTACATGCACATCAATAGGGCATATTAATTGCGAAGGTTTTATTGCTTTCCAAATTCCAAAATCAACACCTTGTTTATCTGCTCTCACCATCCATCTTAAGAACATACATAATCTTTTACAAGTAGCATTATTGTGAGGGCTACTAATGTGTTTTTTGGTTCGTTGAACACTTTCTTCTAAACTAAAAAAATAAGTTCTGAACTGAATTAAATGCTGCTCGATGATAGTATTTGTGGTGGATACATTTTGCAAAAAAGCAGCTTCTAAACTATCATGTTTCTGGTAATGATGTTTGAAGAAGCTAATAAAATATAGCGCATCAGTATCATTAAAAGTTCTATGCTTAAAATTTAGAATTCTCTTTAAATCCGATTCATTATGATGCAATATAAACTGATGAGGATCCATATCCATCCGCATTAACAATTCTTTGCTTTTATTTATGATTGTTTTGCGTTGTCCCCATGAAAAAATAGCTGCAAAAAATGCAGCTATTTCTATGTCTTGTTTCTTTGTAAATAAATGTGGTACAGAAATAGGATCGTTCTCAATAAATTCTACACGGTTGTACTTTAAGTGCAAGGTGTCGAGTACATGCTTCAATTCGGATTGTACCATATTATTTTAATATGTCTCTAGTCATTAGTCGTTAGTAACTAGAAAGGCTACTAACGACTAAAGACTAACGACTAAATTCTCTCCAATGCTTGCTCCAAATCCGCCAATAAATCCTCTACATCTTCTACACCTACACTTAAGCGAAGTAAGCCATCTACTACACCTGCAGCTTCTCTATCTGCTTTTGGAATAGAGGCATGTGTCATGCTAGCAGGGTGATTAATTAATGATTCAACACCGCCTAATGATTCTGCTAATGAGAACACTTTAAATGAAGAGGCCAGTTTAAATGTTTTTTCGAGGTCGGCACCTTTTACACTAAAGGATATCATTCCACCAAAATCGCGCATTTGTTTTTTAGCAATTTCGTGATTCGGATGCGATTCAAAACCTGGCCAGTATATTTTATCTACTTTAGGGTGTGCTTTTAAGAAATGTGCAATAGCTCTTCCGTTTTCACAATGTGCTTTCATTCGCAAGTGTAATGTTTTAATACCTCTCAGCACCAAAAAAGAATCCATAGGCCCTGGAGTTGCACCACATGAATTGTGTATAAAAGCCAACTGCTCATATATTTTATCATCGCTGGTTAACAATGCTCCCATTATAACATCAGAGTGCCCACCTAAATATTTAGTAACCGAATGCATTACAATGTCGGCACCTAAATCTAATGGATTTTGTAAATAGGGCGATGCAAATGTATTATCTACAGCAAAAATCAACTTGTTTGCTTTAGCAATTACAGAGCAGGCTTCAATGTCGACAATTTGCATTGTTGGGTTAGTTGGAGTTTCTACCCAAAGCAATTTTGTATTTGCGTTAATGTAATTGTTAATATTAGCTGGATCGCTCAAATCAATAAAATGAAACTTAATGCCATAGTTTGCGAAAACCTTTGTAAACATACGGTAAGAACCGCCGTACAAATCGTTACCAGTTATTACTTCATCGCCTGGGCGAAGCATTTTTATTACTGCATCTGTTGCTCCCATTCCACTCGAAAAACACAAACCATGTGTTGCATTTTCTAAGGCAGCAATGCAATCTTCTAATGCTGTACGCGTAGGGTTTTTACCTCTTGCATATGCATAGCCTTTGTGCTTGCCTGGAGAGGCTTGTACATAGGTAGAGGTTTGAAATATAGGAGTCATGATGGCTCCTGTTGTTGGGTCGGGCTCCTGCCCTGCATGTATTGCTTTTGTTCCGAACTTCATCTTATTGAATTATGAATTATGAATTATGAATTATGAATTATTGGTGCTACTTATACTCCAGTTGCTATTAGCTCCCTGCTCCTAGCTGCTAGCTTTTAGCTACTTGCTCCAGGCTCTTTGCTACTAAACTCAAAGCCAATGCGCTTGCCGGTGTTCATTCCTGAGGCGGTATGGTTAAAGTGTTTTTCTTCTAGGGTGATGATGCTGCTTTGTTCGAATGGTGGTGTTTGCAACTCAAAGTCGATGCAATACAGCATTGAATCTGCAATTACTTTTTGAATAATTTCTGGGCGTAATTCTTGATCTTTAAAATCAATCATATTATACCCCATGTTCTCTCTACCATCAATAAAAAATTTGTTTTCTGAGTTCACAAATATTCTACCAATTAAATATCCATAATCGTGTAAACGGTTGTATTTAATAGAGTCTGATAAAAAATTATAAATCTGTATTAACCCGCAATACGCACGCTTTGGATCTTCTTGTACATAAGGTAATTGATGGATTGGATGATCGTCGGCAAACGTAAAGGTATTGGTGTGCATAGCAAACACTAATGAATCGCCAGAGAATTTTAACTCCGCTTCAAAATCTCCTCTATCAGTAAAAATAATTTCAACATTTTTATCAACGCTCGTAACATCTTTGGTTAAGCCATGCGCCAATGTCATCATCTCTTTTTTTATTGCCGCAATTTGCATCATCGTATTACGATGTATGTATTGCTTCATCGAAGAGTGAGTCTTCAATTTTTCTACAAGTTGTTCGTATTCTGTGGTACCCATTTTTTTGAATTATGAATTTTGAATTATGAATTATGAATTACGAGTCCCCCATTCATAATTCATAATTTATAATTCATAATTTATTTAGTATGCTCTTGCAAACAACACTCTCTGGCTCGATGGTTTGCCGGTGAGTATACATTTGCCTTCTTCTTGTTTATTGTTTAAAGGAATACAACGTATGGTTGCTTTCGTTTGTTCTTTAATTTTTTCTTCTGTTTCTGGAGTACCATCCCAATGCGCAGCTACAAAACCCGCTTTACCATCTAATATACTTACAAACTCTTCGTATGTATCTGCATTGGTAATGTTTGCTTCTCTAAAATCGAATGCTTTTTTGTAAATAGCTGTTTGTATATCGTTTAATAATAGTTCGATATCTGCTTCAATATTTTCTAATTGATAAACTTTCTTTTCTTTAGTATCTCTACGCGCTACTTCTACAGTTCCGTTCTCCAAATCGCGTGGACCAATGGCAATACGTACGGGCACGCCTTTCATTTCCCACTCTGCAAATTTAAATCCAGGGCGTTGAGTATCTCTGTTATCGTATTTAACACTTATGCCTTTTGCTCTTAATTTTGGCATCAGTTCATTGACCTTATTGGTAATGGTTTCAAACGATTCTTCAGAATTATAAATTGGCACAATTACCACTTGTATAGGTGCTAATTTCGGAGGAAGTACCAAACCTTCGTCATCCGAATGAGCCATAATTAAGGCGCCAATTAAACGAGTGGAAACCCCCCAAGAAGTTGCCCATACAAAATCTTGTTTACCTTCTTTGTTTGTAAATTTTACATCAAATGCTTTCGCAAAATTTTGACCTAAGAAATGTGATGTTCCAGCTTGTAGGGCTTTACCATCTTGCATTAAGGCTTCAATGCAATAGGTATCTAAAGCTCCTGCAAAACGTTCGTTTGGCGATTTCAATCCTTTAATAACAGGCACTCCCATCCAATTTTCTGAAAAATTTGCGTACACTTCTAACATTTGCTTGGTTTCTGCAATGGCTTCTTCGGCACTTGCATGTGCGGTATGCCCCTCTTGCCATAAAAATTCTGAGGTACGTAAAAACAAGCGTGTACGCATTTCCCAACGCACTACGTTTGCCCATTGGTTTACTAAAATGGGTAAATCGCGGTAAGATTGAATCCAACCTCTGTATGTATTCCATATAATGGTTTCAGATGTTGGGCGCACTATTAATTCTTCTTCTAATTTCGCATCAGGATCTACCATTATTCCACCATTACCATCGTCTTTTAAACGATAATGGGTAACCACAGCACACTCTTTCGCAAACCCATCCACATGAGATGCTTCTTTGCTAAAAAAAGATTTCGGTATAAATAAGGGGAAATATGCATTCGAATGTCCTGTTTCTTTAAACATTTGATCTAATACTTGCTGCATTTTTTCCCATATAGAATAACCATAGGGTTTAATTACCATACATCCGCGAACATCAGAATGCTCCGCGAGGTCAGCTTTTGTTACCAATTCATTGTACCATGCAGAATAATCTGTACTTCTGCTCGTAATTCCTTTGCTCATTCTAAATTTGTGGTATTAATATTGTTAAACGTAAGAAGGTGTTTTTATCACCAAAATATGACACGAAATAAAGAAATAATTTGATAACAATTGTATAATTTTAAACGTTATACGAATAATTACGTCAAAATTCCATAAAAGGAGGACTTATGAAAAGCATTCTAACCATTATCAGCATGAGTAGTATCATTCTATCATCATGCAGTAGCTATACGATAAATACTTATGGCACAAGCGAAGACGATCTTTATTATTCGAAGAACGACGCACGCTCAGATGTTCCTGTATACAACGAAGAAGTGAAGGTGCAAGACATGAGTGGAGCCAATACCAACACTTATACAGAGCAAGATCAACAAAACTCTTCAGGAAACTATTCAACATATACTCCAACGAACGATTCGTACAACAATAATCAAAACCCAAATTACTCTCAACCAACACAGGAAAGTTACGTAGATGAAAATGGCAGAACGGTTGTAAATAATTATTATGGAGATGTGTACGAAGACGACGCTGGATATTACAGCACGCGTATACAAAGATTCCACAGACCTTACGGAGGTTTTGGTTATTACTCACCTGCCTATTGCGGTTTTTACAACGACCCTTTTTGGAATTCGGGATGGAACGTTGGATTTGGATTTAACAATGGATTTGGACCTAGCTGGAACATAGGCTATGGCTGGGGAATAGGAATGGGTTACGGTTATTACGATCCGTTTTTTAATCCTTGGTTTAACCCCTATTATTCTCCTTATTACGGATTTGGTGGATGGGGCAATAATGCATACAACTGGGGTTATAGAGATGGCTATTGGGATGGCAGAAATGATGGTGGATATTGGAACAACGGTGGTTATGGAAGAGGAGGTAGTAGAAATACTGTTATTAGAGGCCCTCGCCCATCGCGTGGTGGAACAGTAAGCACTGCCGGTGGCAGAGCAGTACCAAGCAGAGAAGCATCGCCAAACGCAACAAGCGGTACCGAAAATGTAAGAGCATTGCCACCATCTAGAAATTTACCAAATAACGTTGCACCTGCAAGTAATACTAATGCTGCAGAGAGCAGACCAGTTCCTAATACAACGCCTAATGGTTATGTACCACCGCGTTTGCCAAACAACAACAGTACTCCTATTAGAAATTCGGATAATGTTCCTACTAGAACAACTAGCCCTGTTAGAGTAACAAGCCCTAGTGCAAACCCAACACCAGTACGTGTTAATCCTAACTTTAGTGGTACTCGTAACAATTCAAACGAAAATACTAGAACAAGTAGTCCTGCACCGGCAAGAGTACAACCATCGCCACGTAGAACAGAAAGTTCGCAACCTTCGCAACCGAGGTACACTGCACCAAGCAGAAGTTCTTCACCAAGCCCTGCTCCTTCTAGAAGCAGCTCTGGTGGTAACTCTGCTCCAGCATCTCGTCCACGACCTAGATAAATGCTCATGAAAAAGATATTAATAATTTCCTCAATACTCTTTAGCAGCATTGTTGCCCAGGCACAATATGCTCAAGATGCACTTACTTTTTCTCAATCGTTTTTATCGGGTACCGCACGCATGCAAGGCATGGCAAGTGCTCAAAATGCATTGGGTGCAGATATTAGCTCATTGGCTGGGAACCCCGCAGGACTTGGCTTTTACAGAAGAAACGATTTTAGTTTAAGTCCGAATTTGCGTTTTAGCAATACAGAAAGCACAGCCTTTGGCAAAACCTTTACCGAAGGCAGAGACCGCATAAATTTAGGAAGCTTGGGCTTTACAGTAACTCAGCTAAGCCAAGATTACTCTGGTGGAGAAGTACAAAATGGTTGGGTTTCTTACACTTTTGGTTTTGGAATGAACAGGGTAAACAATTTTTATGAGAACAGGTATTTTTCTGGAGTAAATGATAAAAGTTCTATCGCACAATATTATGCAGAACTTGCCAATGGAAGAGATGCCTTGAGTTTCCCCGACACTAACATTACTTCATTAGAAGACATGGCTTGGTTTGGGTATGTAATAGATTACGATACAACGAGTAATTCTTTTGTACCAGTTACAAACGGAAATAATAACCAAAAACAAACCGATAGAATAGAAGGATATAAAAACGAATGGACCTTTGCAGTTGGAGCAAACTACTCGAACACCCTTTATTTAGGGGCATCTTTGAGCATTGGCTCATTGCGTTACAATAGAACGAGTAAATTTACAGAGAGTGGCATAAACGACCCTGCCTATAATTTATCAGAAATAAATGTGAATGAAAAATTAAACGTAAGTGGAAGCTCTGTTAATTTAAAAGTAGGTGCAATTGTACGACCAGTTGATTTTATAAGAATAGGCTTAAGTTTACAAACACCAGATTATTATAGTTTTGATGAAGGATTTATTACCGATTTAAGTACGGTAGCCTTTAATGGATCAAACACCTATACCCCACTTGAATATTTATTTCAATATAAATTAAAAACACCGTTCAGGTACCAAGGAGGAGTTGCCTTTTTCTTCAATAAAATTGGCTTAATTTCTGCGGATGTAGAGATGCTCGATTATGCAAATAACAGACTAAGTGCAGGTGGAGAGTTTAGTGATTTTGGTTCAACAGAAAATGCAGTGATTGAAAACATCTATCAAAGTGCTATAAATACAAGGTTTGGTGCAGAGGTAAAAGCCGGACCCATTTCTATAAGAGCTGGCTATGCAAACTATGGCGACCCCTTTAAAAGCTCGGCAGTAGATGGCTCTAGAACTTTTATTACAGGAGGTTTGGGTTACAGATATGAACAATATTATGTAGATCTTTCATTTGTAAATCAACAATATACCAGCCAATATACTCCGTACAGTTTAGCTAATTCAGAATTAAATCCAATTATCAAAAACAATCACCAAGTGAACTCCGTTGTGCTTACATTTGGAACAAAGTTTTAACGATAAATGGCATATAAAAATCTTCAACATTTTATTCAACGCTTAGAAGAAGCTGGCGAACTTGTACGCATCAAAGAATTTGTAGATCCTAAACTTCAGATTACTGAAATTACCGACCGTGTTTCTAAACAATATGGCCCTGCTTTATTGTTTGAAAATACCGGAACAGATTTTCCTGTACTCATTAATTCGATGGGTAATTATAAACGCATGTGCATGGCATTAGGCGTGGAAAACATGGATGATATAAGTAAAGAAATTGAAGGCCTATTTAAAATGCTTACTGGCCCTAAGGATTCTATTTTAGATAAACTCAAAATGTTGCCTAAGCTTGGGCAAATTTCTTCATGGATGCCTAAAGTTGTTTCAGGCAAAGGTGAGTGCCAAGAAGTAGTAATGAAGAACCCTGATATTACGAAGTTTCCAGTACTTACTTGTTGGCCAGAAGATGGTGGCCCTTTTATTACCCTCCCAGTTATACATACCAAAGACCCAAATACCGGAATTAGAAATGTAGGCATGTACCGCATGCAAGTGTTCGAACCAACCATGACAGGGATGCATTGGCATAAACATAAAGTTTCGGCAAGACATTATAATGAATACAAAAAACTTGGTCAGAAAATGCCTGTTGCTGTTGCATTAGGTGGCGACCCTGTTTATACTTATGCAGCTACTGCCCCATTACCAGATGGTATTGATGAATACATGTTAGCTGGATTTTTACGCAAGAAAAAAGTGGAGCTAGTACAATGTTTAACACAAGATATACAAGTACCAGCCGATGCAGATATTATAATTGAAGGTTATGTAGACCCAGCAGAAGATTGGATTTGGGAAGGCCCTTTTGGCGACCATACCGGTTATTACTCTTTAGCAGATTGGTATCCACGTTTTCACATCACCTGTATTACACACCGTAAAAATGCTGTATTCCCTGCAACCATTGTAGGCATTCCGCCTCAAGAAGATGCATGGATTGGCAAAGCTACAGAGCGTATATTTTTAGCCCCTATAAAAATGACCATGGTGCCAGAGATCATAGACATGGTATTGCCAATGGAAGGAGTGTTTCATAATTTGGTAATCGTTAAAATTAAAAAGGATTATGCAGGGCAAGCATTAAAAGTAATGAACTCTATGTGGGGTGCCGGGCAAATGATGTTTACAAAAATGATGGTGGTGGTTGATGGTGATGTAAACATACATGATAACTTAGCAGTTGCTCAATATATTTCAGAAAACGTAGATCCACAAAACGATATTATTTATTCAAACGGACCAATGGATGTGTTAGACCACTCGTGTTCTAAAGCAGCATTTGGTGGCAAAATGGGGATTGATGCAACCAAGAAATTCCCAGAAGAAAAACGCTCGGAAAGTATTGTAAACACTGCACATATCAAAATAAATAAAGAAGAAATAAAATCGAAATATACAGAGATAAAAGACATTAACGATTCGCTTTTACAATTAGGCGTTTCATTGGTAGTAGTTTCTGTAGAAAAAAACAGAAAAGGACATATTGCTGAGCTAAATAAAGCACTTTTTGAACACGAAGGTTTTAAGCAAGTGAAAGTAATTATATTCTTAGAACATACTATTGATATAAGCGATTTAGCAGATGCCGTTTGGAGATTTTCTAACAACGTGGATCCAAAACGTGATGCTTTTACAGTAAATGCTTTTTCTGATGATGAAATTTCACACGTTGGTTTTGATGGAACTCGTAAAACAAAAGAGCTCGATGGCTTTACCCGCGATTGGCCGAATATTTTAGCCAACACTCCAGAAGTAATTGATCAAATTGATGCCATGTGGGATAAACTAGGCCTCGGCCCGATGATTCCTTCGCCATCTCGCAAATACATTAAGCAGGTGTATGAAGGCGGAGCAGTAGCTCGTTAATTCATGTGCTCATTTGCTCGTTTGCTCATGGGTGCAATTTACTAACTATGGTGCACCCATGAGCAAACGAGCAAATGAGCGCACGAACTAACGAACTGGGCATTCTATGGAGCTATGTTCTTCCAATTTATCCAATTCAGATTGGATGCGTGCCGACCATTGTTTTTGTTTGGTTTTATTGATTGAATGATTGGTTTCTGCGTCGTACAACTTTTGTTCATTTGATAATTCTTTGTTGTACTTTACAAAAATCGCATTCACCTCTTCGTTCAATTTTTTTGTATTAAACTTTTTTTCTTTCAATGCTTTTCTGATTTTCCGAGCATAAACTTCCGATAAATCGAAATGCCTACGTTCATGTTCTAATACAATAGAATCGGTGGTGCTTGTCCAAGATCTATTCGTAATAAAAAAATTCTCTATTAGTATAACCAGTTGCTTATTGTCATCATATTTAGAATTTAGGGTGATGGTGCTAGCAGTGAGCGCAGCAGTTTTTTGAGATTTATTAGGTTTCGCTTTAAAATCTGACCATTCTATAGAACGAGTGCCCCACAAAATTAATTCGTCTTTAGGATAAATAAAGGATAGCAATGCAATGGATGCAATTATCAAAATGGTTTTCATAAGCAAACTCTAACGACTAACGACTAATATCTAACTACTTGTTTTTCCCAGCCTTTCCAAGCTCCTCTCCATTCCTGCACCGAGGATTGGATCGAGTAAAAAGCAAAAATATTTTTTAACCGGATTTTTACCAGCATCTAGTGTTACCTTCCAATTAATAGTAATGGTAGCATCTGGATTTGGTGTAATTACAATAGTACCCATATAAGGTGCGTACTTGTATAAGCGCATAGCATATTTTATGGAAGTTGGTTTCGTGCTCTCTATTATTATTACCTTACCAATTCCAAAAGAATTATCCCAAGTTTGAGTGGCCCCTATGCCTTCATGCTCCCCTTCATACTTTACAAATACAGTATCTTTTTTACTAAACCAATCTGCCCAATTCTTCCAATTTTTAATCGTATTTATCTGCTCGAAAACACTGTCGGCATTCGCTTTTACAGTTATACTACGTTCTACAACTCCTTGTTTTGGTAGTGCAAATGATAGTGCAAAAAGTATTGCACTAATACTTAATACATAAAAAAGTGTCTTTTTAAAAGTTTTCATCTAAAAAAATTAAATTCAATTAAAATTATTTTAAGGTCGATAGATTTTTCAAACCCGCTTCAAAATCTGGGCCCATCATTCGATCCATCATCAATCCGAAATATTTCATTAATGGATTGTTGCCAGCATCTGCTTGCATTATCCAATTTACAGTAACAGTCGAATCTGAATTGGCATCTATTTCAAAATAACCATTCATAGGTGTAAAATCTTCAAATTGTAATTGGTAGGCAACCAACCGTGGCGCCACACTTTCTACAATAGTTAATTTACCTTTTCCATCTTTACCTGTCCAAGTTTGCGTTGCCCCTATGCCCGCCTCCGGGCCTAAGTATTGTATTTGCATGGTAGGTTCTATTAGTTGCCAATAGCTCCATTTATTCCAGCTCTTCAAGGTATTTATATTTTTAAAAACAGAATCGGCGTTACCTTTAAAGCTAATGCTTCTCTCCACCTTATTTACTGATGGTAGAAAAACAGAAATCACAAATAACAAAGCAATGATGCAAAGTAGAGTTAGTAGGATTGTTTTTAATGTTTTCATTTTTTTATTTAGTCGTTAGTAATTAGTAATTAGTATGGAGCTAGGTTCGAGGGGGTCTAAAGACTAGCTACTAGAGACTAAAGACTCAATATACACAAACTCCACTCCTGCGGCTTTTGCACAATTCTCGTCGATGTCGGCATCGCCAATAAATACGAGGTCCTTGGGCTCAAGCTCATGATCTTGCATGATTTTCAATAATCCATCTGGTGCTGGTTTCGGGGCAATTTCATGTGCATAATAACATTTAATATGTTTCTGCAATCCGTTCCATTCTATCTGTGTAATTTTATTGTATTGCTGATCGGTTGTGCCGTTGGTTAAAATAAAAATTGGTTTCTGTTTAGCTACCAATTCATTTAACATCCATTCTGCTTCTTTAAATAACAATAGTTTTAAGGGCAAGCGTGCTGTTCTTAGCAAGCGGATGCAATTATCAACATATTCTTTTTTCAAGTTAAATTGTTCTATTAACTTATCAAAAATATGCGCTCGTCCATTTTTTTCAAACTCATCTATTAAATACTTCGTAATAATCTGGTGGTCGTATGTTTCTTGGTATTCTATAAACTGACCAACCATATAATATACTTGAAATAAATAATCCTTCTCTGGGTAAAGGGTATTATCTAAATCGAAAACGAATGCTTTTTTTTGCTCTACTAATTTGTCGAATAACATATTAATTGTAAAATACTTCTTCCCAAAAACGAATAAATTTTGTTCCCCAAATTACTTGCATATCATGTTCATCAATGGTTAGGTTTAATTCTTGATGAATGGCTAGTAAGGGTAAGTTAATTCCTGCACCAAGTCCTGCAGAAATGGTTCCTTGTACACGCGGATTAATTTCTAAAATCTTATACCCTCCATCTTCTGCTTGCTTTACTTGTATGCCAATGTTTCCGTGCAAATGCAAAGATTTAATAATGTCTTCGCAATATTTAATTATTTCTTTATGCTGAATAAATTCTCCTGCCACACTAATGCCTTCTTTCATGCGGCTTCGAACTCTAGGTACAACCACAATAGGCTGCCCATTTTTCGCAATACAATCTACCGAAAACTCGGGGCCAGGTAAATATTCGGAAACTAATAAGGTTGGAAATGCTTGATTTTCTAATATACTTTTCAGTTTTTCAATAGAAATAAAGGTATGGTTTGGTTTCTCTTTAAATAATAAATGAAATTCATCTATTGCCGGATCTATAATTCTAAATCCTCTAGAACCATTAGAAACACATGGTTTGAAGCATACTTTTTGGTTCGGATAATCTAAATACTCCAATGCTTCTTCAAACTCCAACCATGTATTTACAATTTTATATTTCGGCACCTTAAGCCTCGCTTGTTCTAAATGTTGGTATAACCTGCCTTTATCATTTGCAATAGATAAAGCGCTCTCATCAGAAACTAATACATGTACACCAATGGTACGGAACTCATCTTTATATTCAGAAAAAGCAAAAAGCTCTCGAGTTACTAATGGCATTATAATTTTTACTTGTTCCTTTAAACAAATGGAACGTACTGCCGGAATAAAATCGGGGTCGCTTGCAGTAGGTATTTGATAAAAATTCCCGTTCAAGTATTTACCTACAGGTTCTTCGGCAGCATCTGCCAATATTAAGTGTATGTTTTTGTCTTGCTTTAAACATTTAATAATGCCCGCAGCTCCTGGCGCTCCAGCACCAGTCATTAACACCACTATTTTTTCTACATAATCCATCGTACTACTTCAAATACTTCTGCGTAACGTTCAGAAATTTGCACTCCACGTGTTCGTGCTAATCCTCTAATAAATTCTTCATTGGCATATGGGCGGTGCTTCTGACTTTCATATTTAGCCAATGCTTCCGCTTTTTTAACTACATGTTCATTCTCTAAAGGAATAAAACAAGTAGTATTAAAACTGATGTTATTCCAGGGCAATTCGTATGATAAAATTGAAGTTGTTTTAAAGGCTCTTAGCGCTTCCTGAGAAATGGTTCCATGGTCTTGATGCAAATCTGTTAAACTCGGCACCATCACTAGATCCGGATTAATTCTGTTTTTCAGATCAATCATGTCTTGCAATATTAGCTGACGATGATAGCTAAAGGTTCGGACTTCGTAATTATATAAAATTAAATTCTCGGGCTTTATACCCAACACTTGTGTGGCGCTTTTCACCTCTTTTATTAATATATCCGAAGGTAAATGCGATGGTACAGATATTTCGCAGGCAGAGAATGCTGCATAATAAACATCGTGCCCTTGTTCCAGAAACTTACTGATACTACCCCCACAACCTAATTCTCCATCATCTGTATGTGGAGCTAGCACTAATATGGTTTGTTTACTCGATTTGAACATATGTATTTAATAAACGATGAAATATAGTTAGTTTTAGGGAAATTCTTATCAGAAAAAACACCAATATTAAAAGATGACTTTAAAAAAAACACCTTTCATTATTATTCTAACGGTGCTATTTGCTACAATGTTATTGAACCTCAACAAAGTACCTATTGCCTGGATAGATGAAATAATGAACATAGAACCCGCATGGCAATACTTGCAAGGCAATGGTTTTATAGGGAAAATGTGGCCTCATACAGGTGCAGAAAGTGTTTTTTTAGCCTATTTGCCTCTTAGCTCCTTTATTCATTTTATAGATTTAAGCCTTTTCCCAGCCGAATTATTTTATACTCGTTTACTTTGGCTCCTATTTTTAGGCATTACCTGCATATATATGTTTAAATATATTGTGGCTAGGTACATGACCGTGGAGGCCATCATCTATTTTATAATTTGTGTATTTGTGTTAGATGAAGGCATTAATAACTCTTTGCGCAACGGTCGAGTAGAACTGCCTGCCATAGCCATTATGAGTGCGCTCTTTTATTTATCCATCAGAAATAAAAGACCGAGTATACAAGCAGTACTTATTTCATTATTATTAATTGCTCACCCTGGTTTATATCCTATTGGCTTAATTTTTAGTTTGAATTTACTAACCAAAAAAGCATCTATACTAAAAAGAGTACAGTATATCGTATCTATAGGGTTCTTTCCAATAATATATTTAATACTTGCCGATTTTAATTTTCAAAACATCTACCAACAATTAGTAATGCATGGGCAAGAGCACGACCAAACGGTGGTGCAAGGAAATATTTTTTACTTACATTTTATAGAGCGTTTTTTGCCAATTTATAAGTATCAACCTTATATGCTTCTCATCAATATAATAATGCATGTAAGTTGTTTGTACAGTATTATATTTAGATGGAATCCACGAAATCAACTATTAGAATGGTCGTATTTATTAACAAGTTTGTTTTGGTTTTTTACCCTCGCTCCTTTTTACAGATACACTTCTATTTTAACGTTTTTAATGTTTTTGCATTTACCTTATTTAATGCAACGTATTTTTTCATTGTTTGGCAATTTAAAATTCAGTTTAAAAACTGGTAATAAAGTTCAATTAAGTTTGATGTTTGCGCTATTATTCATTATTGCTATTCCCTTTGGAATTCGCCATTATTATACCTTTAAACAATGGCCCGAACGAAATGAATACAAGGTGTACAGCTGGTTGGAAAATTCGATGCAACATCATACTAAAAAGAAAAATTTAATAATCGACGAAGCAATTGGTTTCTATTTTACTATGAACCATGCTAACGATTATGAGTATACATTGCCTTATGCCTTGCATAAATACGACATCAGAAATTACGAACATGTATATTACTTAAGTTTTAGAGATGCTCCTAAACTTTCGCGATTAATTAGTACCTATGAAGTAAAAGAAAAAGTTGAATTACCTTCTATTGGCAAAAAAATACTTACTTATAATGGATTAAAATTATATGAAGTACCTACACAAGAAGCTTTAGAAGAATTAAAAAGAAATTAACATGATTTTAAAAGCAGAAAACATACATAAACATTACGGAAATTTAGAAGTGCTTAAAGGGGTAAGCATGGGTATTAATGAAGGCGAGATGGTAGCAATTGTTGGGGCTTCGGGAGCAGGTAAGAGTACTCTACTACACTTATTAAGCACCCTCGATACCATTGATAAAGGGGAAGTATATTTTAAAAACAAAGCATTAAGTAAATTAAGTAAAAACGAATTAAATAATTTAAGAAATAAAACCTTTGGGTTTATTTTTCAATTCCACCATTTACTGCCAGAATTTACTGCCATCGAAAACATTTGCATACCTGCATGGATTGCTAATACCAGTAAAAAACAAAGCACCATACGTGCCATGGAATTATTAGAACGCATGGGATTAGGTAATCGTGCTGAACATAAGCCTTCAGAATTATCGGGTGGGGAGCAACAGCGTGTTGCCATTGCTCGTGCCTTAATGAATAAACCGAGTATCATTTTTGCAGATGAGCCTACTGGTAATTTAGATTCGAGTAATGCCGAAGAAGTAAATAAACTTTTTTTAGAATTGAAGAAAGAACTAAACCAAACCTTTGTAATTGTTACGCACAACGAGGGTTTAGCGAAATTAGCCGACCGTGTTATACACATGCGCGATGGCAATTTAGTTTAAACTCTGCGTGGCTTAAATACGGTTAAATAATCTAAGAAATACAATACTTTTATATTGATGGTATTGGTTTGGTTACTGGTAACTGTGTTCACAAAACTATCAATAACCCTTGAGCCTGTATGTCGTTTTACACTCAAATCTCTATCGAAGGTTTCGATGTAATTTTTCCACACAATAATCAAATCGCTACCTGGCGCAAACCTCCACCGGTAAATTAAATCGATGTTAAAAAAGTTAACATTGAAATTATTATTCCCTTGGTAATTGGTAGTGTCAACCCCTAAATTACCATCCATTTGCAATAACTTATATTCCAAAATTTCTACAGTACTCCAATAGTGGCGCGCACGGAAAGTTAAAGAAGTATTCTTATTCATAATGTAACTCATGTTTAAGGTATTTACATTGTTTTTAACTTCTCTAAATGCCATGTAAATATGTTCACCTTGAGTGGTAGAATATCCTTGGTTTCTGTAATCTTGCGAATAGGTATAAGCATACGTCAATTTTACTTTATCAGAAAAACGAATTATCGGACCAATACTGTACTCTCTAAAAATACCACCAGCTGTAAAATCTCTAAAGTGCGCAATGCTTGCATCTATTGCAATCTTTTTTCTATAATCGCTAGATATACCTGTATTTGCACCATACCAATTGGGCCCAATAAATACTCTACCTTCTTGGCGTGGTTCAAAATAATCGTGTTTACCAACTGGCATAATGCCAACATAAGCCCATTGTGTTAACCAGTTTTTCCAAGTGTGCCAGTAGTTAAAATTTAATTGTACCTCTTGAAATTTGTTTCCAATGTAGGTGTTAGAATAATACACATTTGTATTCCCTCCCCAGTTTAAAAAGTATCTACCGGGTTTAAATTCATTGTAAGAAATTTCGAATACATGCGACACTTCATTGGCGCTAAACAATAATCCTAAATCGTTTGGGTTGTACGTATTACTTTCTACATTTCTGTTTACATAAAACTTAAAATTACCGCTCACCTTTGCTATGGCTAGGTTGTAGGTATATCCATCGCTACTAGAGTCTGGGAAAGTCTTTAAATTATAGGCTGCAAAACCAGAAACTCTGTACCTGTCCTTTTTATCGCCAAGGGCAAAATTCATGGCACTTACGTTTGCATTATTGGTAGTACCGGCACGTGTCACATTGGTATTCATAAAGCCCACGAAACTGTTATTTTTTAGGGTTTGGTTTAGCGATATAATGTTGTAATTAGTAAGTGGTTCTGTTTGGATTCGCTCTTCGCTCCCATCAATATTTTTAATTACTGCATTTGTTTCTGCAGTTACGGCATTTAGAAAACCAATGCCTAATGCCGAAGGAGTTCTGCCAGTAATTTTAGTTGCATTTATTAGTTGAACTTGCTGTGGATTACTAATTACTGTTCTCAGCGAGTCGTTCATTTGTTCTACTGCATAGTAACCTTTGGGTGTGCCTCCAATTCTACGTGCATAAAACAATCTGTTTAAATTAAAAAGCTCAGTACCTTCAATAAAAAACGGGCGAAACTCTTGGAACTCTTGTTCGAATGCACTTAAGTTTAAAATTTTATTATCTGATTGTACTTGTCCGAAGTCTGGCGCAAGGGTCATGTCTAAAGTAAAACTTTCATTAATACCATATTTTAAATCGAGTCCCGCATTATAAGAAGTAGACCAATTGCTTTTACCATCTATGTTAAATGGGTAATGACTTTGATTTAACCCTACATAAGGAGTTAAAGACAAACGAATGGGCGATTTAATTTTTTCGATGCCTTGCAAAGTGCCGTAATACGAAACTACGTTTTGTATATCTGGTGCAATGTATTGCCATTTAGAAATTTCTCTATTTCGGCGAATGTTGCGTGTTATTTGTAAGCCCCAAGTTTGTATATCTTTTTCGGGGAAACGAAGGGCTGCGTATGGAATTTTCATTTCCACTCCCCAACCTTGTTCTGTAATTTTCACATCACTGTCCCACACCACATCAAATGTTTCGGCACCTGTTTTTTCATCAAACTGAACTCCAGCAGCTGTTACCCCAAATTCAAAACGGTTTTGCAAATCGTGGAAGGTATCAAAATGGATGCTAAGCCAATCGGTATTGCCATAATTATCGCGTATACTGAGTTCTTTCAAAATACTATCGGCATGCTTATCATACAAAAAAGCGGCAATGTAAATTGCTTCATCGTCGTAGGCAATCATCACCTCCGTTTCTTGGGTACTCGGTTTATTTGGATAGGGTTCTATCTGAGTGAATTTACTAGCACGCTCTAGTTTTTGCCAAACCTCTTCATTTATATCGCCATCAATTTTGGGTGCTTTTGTAATTCGCTGAGCATTAAGCATACGCTTATCTGTTTGCGAAAAGGCAAAGTTGTTTAGAAAAAAAGAAAATAGAAAAACAGATAAAAGTAAGCGCATTAAGGTTAGGGTGTGGTTGTAATTATAGCAGCGCAAAACTACCAAGATTGTGCCAAAGCGATATAAAAGCTATGTAACAATTATGTTTTTAAATAAACATCTTTTCAATTTGGTTGTAATTGCATACTTTTACCGCAAATTAAATTAAAATGAACATTCACGAATATCAAGGAAAATCAATTTTAAAATCATTCGGAGTACGTATACAAGAAGGTATTGTTGCTGAAACTCCTGAACAAGCAGTAGAAGCTGCAAAGCAATTACATGCAGAAACTGGCACCGGATGGTGGGTAGTAAAAGCACAAATTCATGCAGGCGGACGTGGAAAAGGTGGTGGTGTGAAATTGGCTAAAAACCTTGATGAGGTTAAAGAACGTGCAGAACAAATTATTGGAATGCAATTAATTACTCCTCAAACAAGTGCCGAAGGTAAAAAAGTTAGCAAAGTATTAATTGCTCAAGACGTTTATTACCCAGGTGTTTCGGAAACTAAAGAATACTACATGAGTGTTTTGTTAAACCGTAATACTGGTAGAAATATTATTATGTATTCTACAGAAGGTGGTATGGACATTGAAGAGGTGGCAGAACATACTCCACATTTAATTTTCAAAGAAGAAATAGATCCTAAAGTAGGTTTACAAGCATTTCAAACTCGTAAAATTGCTTTCAACCTTGGTTTAGAAGGTGATGCGTTTAAAGACATGACGAAGTTTATTGCTGCTTTATACAAAGCATATGAGCATACAGACTCGGCAATGTTCGAAATTAACCCAGTGTTAAAAACATCCGACAATAAAATATTAGCTGTTGATGCTAAAGTAAGTTTAGACGATAACGCTTTATACCGTCATCCGGATTATAAAGAAATGCGCGATACTTCTGAAGAAGATCCTACAGAAGTTGAAGCTGGTAAATCTAACTTAAACTACGTAAAGCTTGATGGTAACGTTGGTTGTATGGTAAACGGTGCTGGTTTAGCAATGGCTACAATGGATATTATTAAATTATCTGGTGGCGATCCTGCTAACTTCTTAGACGTGGGTGGAACTGCTAATGCTAAAACAGTTGAAGCTGCTTTCCATATCATTTTAAAAGATCCAAACGTAAAAGCGATATTAATCAATATTTTCGGTGGTATAGTACGTTGCGACCGTGTGGCTCAAGGTGTTATTGATGCTTATAACAACATCGGAAACATTCCAGTGCCTATTATCGTTCGTTTACAAGGAACTAATGCGGTAGAAGCTAAGAAATTAATAGACGATTCTGGATTGAAGGTGTTCTCGGCAATTGCGTTGCAGGATGCAGCGGACTTAGTAAAAGAAGTGTTATCGAAATAGCAATAGGTGACTAGTGAATAGTGACTAGTGACTGGTACAAAAAAGGGTCCTTTGAAATTTCAAAGGACCCTTTTTTAATTAGCTAATTATCCAATTAGCTTTACCCCTCAAGAGTATTGTCCCGTTCTTGTGGGATTCGGGGAACATCATCATATTATGACTGCCCCTCAACTTCGCTTCGCTACGTTCGGGGACCCATGCGCTGGGGATAAAAAAGAAGGTACGGTTTCAGGTTAGAAGAGTAATTGTGAGAATTAAAATATTAAGGCAAATATCAAATTATGAATACCCCTCAACTTCGCTTCGCTACGTTCGGGGACCCATGCGCTGGGGATAAAAATGAAGGTACAGTATCAGGTTAGGAAAGTAATTGTGAGAATTAAAATATTAAATAAGTCATTAGTCGTTAGTAATTAGAATGACCAAAGAGAGTAAGATTGTTGATTCATCTGGAATTAAAAAATAATACCTTACAAAAAAGGGTCCATTGAAATTTCAAAGGACCCTTTTTTATTAGCACACTAGCATACTAGCACTCTAACTTAGCGTTTTGCGATGATTTCGTAGTCGCGGTTTGTTTTACCAACGTAAATTTGACGTGGGCGACCAATAGGTTCTTTATTTTCGTGCATTTCTTTCCATTGTGCAATCCAACCTGGTAAACGACCTAGGGCGAAAAGTACAGTAAACATTTCTGTAGGGAAACCTATTGCTCTGTATATGATTCCTGAGTAGAAATCTACGTTAGGGTATAATTTTCTTTCTACAAAGTACGGATCGTTTAATGCCGATTGTTCTAATTTCTTAGCAATGTCTAAAATCGGATCGTGTACACCTAATTTATTCAATACATTATCACATGCTTCTTTTATGATGGTAGCACGTGGGTCGAAGTTTTTGTAAACACGATGACCAAATCCCATTAAACGGAAAGGATCGTTTTTATCTTTTGCTTTTGCTAACCATTTGTCGGCATCGCCACCATCCGCTTTAATAGCTTCTAACATTTCTATTACTGCTTGGTTAGCGCCTCCGTGTAATGGCCCCCATAGAGCTGAGATACCAGAAGCTACAGATGCGTATAAGTTTGCATCAGACGAGCCTACAATACGAACTGTAGAGGTTGAGCAATTTTGCTCGTGGTCTGCATGCAATATCAATAACTTGTTCATGGCATCAACCACAACAGGATCTACAGTATAGTCTTCTGTGCGGTTTGCAAAAGTCATGTTCAAGAAATTAGAAACATAGTCTAATTTATTTTGTGGGTAAATTAAAGGGTGACCAAGAGATTTCTTGTGAATCCAAGAAACGATGGTACTCATTTTAGCCAATAACTTTATAATTGTTAAATTTTGTTCTTCTGCAGAAGGGTTAGAGTTTAACGACTCTGGGTAGAAAGATGATAATGAACAAACCAATGAAACTAACTGACCCATTGGATGTGCTTTTGAAGGATACCCATCAAAAAACTTCTTCATATCCTCATGTATAAGAGTATGACGAGAAATTTCGTGGTTAAACGCATCTAACTCAGATTTAGTTGGCAAATCGCCATATATCAACAAATAGGCAACTTCTATGAAGGTAGATTTCTCAGCAATTTGTTCAATTGGGTATCCACGGTACTTCAAAATACCCGCTTCACCGTCTAAAAAAGTAATGGCACTCTTAGTAGCACCGGTGTTTTTATAACCAGTGTCTAAGGTAACATACCCTGTTTCGTCGCGTAGTTTTGAAATATCAATGGCTTTTTCGCCTTCGGTACCTGTAATTACTGGGAATTCATATTTTTTCCCGTCTAGTGTGATTTCTGCTATTTCTGACATTTTGCTTAATGTTTTATGTATTGGCGTCGCAAACTTAATTAAATGAATACGATTTTAAAAGATTCTTTTAAAGGTTTTGTCTATTTTTAACAACTAATTTCAAATAGAGTTTTATGGATTTCACAATTAACACTCCTGCACTCCTTTTTCCAGCTATGAGTTTATTGTTACTCGCTTATACTAACCGCTTTAACGTTATTGCCAGCAGAATAAGAAGTTTGAGAGATTTATGGGAAACAGAACACAATGAAAAAATTTTATTTCAACTGCATAATTTACGACGTAGGGTTAAGCTCATTCGCCTCATGCAAATGCTTGGCGTATTTTGCATGTTCGGCTGCGTACTTACAATGTTCTTGTTGTTTAATAACGAATACATTGCTGGGCAATATGCTTTCGGTTTAAGTTTATTGTTAATGCTGGCTTCCTTGTATTTATCGATAAGAGAAATACATTTATCAGTAGTATCACTTGATATCGTGTTGAGCGACTTAGAGCAAGAACTAAGCGAAAACCAAACCCGATCAGAAGAAACAGAAAGTAATTCGGCTAAAAAATACTTCCGATGAAGCTAACTTTTTAATGCCTTCTTTCTCCTCAATTTTACCTGAACTAGTAATACTATCAGCAATTCCATGCCAAGGTTCTAAACATAAAAATGGGTAAGACTTTTTTGCCCAAATTCCATAATAAGGAAAGCCCTCTGCTTTTAAACTCAGTTCTTTTTTATTGTTTTTGTTGAGGAGGCTAATCTCATTTGCCTGCATACCTTTCAGCACTATGGCATCTGTTTCAAAATAGTTTTCATTTAGTTGAAGTCGATTGCCTTGCATTGCCACCTCTTCGGTTTTATGAATTTGCAAGCCGGCTTCTAATAAATGTCGAGCATAATTTTCTTCACTATCAAATTCTAACCTATAGGTTGATATTTCATCCTCTAAATTAAAGGCCGGATGCGCGCCTAAGGAAAAATACATTATGTCGGCTCCAGTGTTTTCTACTCTGTAACTTAATGTCAATTCATTTTCTGTTAACTCATAACTCAGTTGTAATGAAAAAGGAAAAGGATAATTTTCTAAGGTTTGTTCATTGCTTTTTAATTCAAAGCATAATAAACTATCAGTTTGTTTAATAAGTTCAAAATCAAAATTACGAGCAAAGCCGTGTTGAGGTAAGCTGTATGTTTTATTCTGATAAACATATGAATCGTTTTTTAATCGCCCTACAAACGGAAAAAGCACTGGCGAACTTCGGTTCCAAACGCTCGCATCTGCTTGCCATATGTACTCTTTGCCAGTATGTTTGTTTATAACAGAACGGAGTTCAGCGCCTGTTGGGAGTATGCCGATGGAGAGGGTGTTATTTTGTAATTTAAACATTACTGAATGTTGAATTATGAATTATGAATTATGAATTTGGCAGAGGTATTGCTAATTTGAGAATTGTCTCATGTCTCATAGCGTAGCGGTCTCATGTCTCTTGTCGCTTTTTCCCTATATAATACACGCCCACAAACGTTAACCCTAATATAAAGAAAGCAGCAGCAACAGGTCTGGTGCTATCGTTCAAATAAAATTCACCGATCATCCAGGTAGAGTTGGCCAAGATCCAACAAGAAACGGCCAAATTATGGAGCAATTCTTTACGATCTGAGCGCGACAAATAAGTTAAGTAAAATGCAACAGCTACGGTCGGGAAAATCATGAATACTCCAAGGAGTTTATATTCTAATACCCAACAAGTATCTTTAATTAACCATAACAAAATATGAGTATTCTCTAGGTTTCTAATCTTTTGCAACATTTTTATTTTATGATTAATTTTTCTGAGTGCAAAATATTCTTTTCATCTATATATTGCAAAAAATAGATACCTGAATTTGTAATTAAAAGATTCTCTTTAGTATGGGCCGGAACTGAAACTGATGTTACTAATCTTCCATACAAATCAAAAACTTTTATGCTTAAATTCTTTCCTTCATTATTTTCCAACATTACCTCTCCATTACTTGGGTTCGGATAAACATTTATATTGCTTTTGTTTATTGTTGAGATCCCCAACACTGCTGTTTCTCCATACAACACGCCTGCTTTTCTTTCCCCCCAAATTAAGTCATCTATGCCATCATTATTTAAATCGTCGGCCATCATGGTATACAACAATGCGCCTGTTTCTTGGTGATGATCTATGTATTCTCTGAAACCAGTTTGAGGGTACGAGGTAATGGTAATTATTTTACCAAGCTGGCCCAAGGTGGTGGCAACGTACGACCTATTTTCTACCGATTTTATAACTTGTATTGATTTGAAATTTTCCGTGGATTTATAAACGGTATCGCGATGAAAGTTTAAGCCAGTGCCGTTGTTAAAATAGCAATAAATTCCTTGCAAAGTTTCCCAAGTAAAAACATCTTGGTCGCCATCATTATCTACATCTGCAGCTTCTATATTAAAATTTAAACTGTTGCCCCAATGTTGAGTTTGCAATGCAAAGCTTCGATTTTTGTTGTTTAGTAAAATTTCAAAACCCCCACTTCCAGCCAATACATCCTCATATCCATCATTGTTAATATCAACTAAACAAATACTGTAAAATTCTGTACCGCTATGTATTACTTGTGGTGCAGAAAAATTATTAGCGTTATCTTGCCAATAAATTACTACTTCTGTATGTTGTAATACCAACAAATCTTGGTTCCCATCTTTATCAATATCGGCTACATAAATTTCCGATGGTCTGTTGGTTGTATCATTTATTAAAATTTTCTGAGAGAAGCCATTGCTTTCATTTTTAAACCAAGCTAACTCGTAATGGTTACCTTGTACCGTAATTATATCGTCAAAAATATCCTTATCTATTTTGGCTGTTTTAAAATACTTGCTATTTAGATTGCTAAAATTAGGGAAATTCGTTTTCTGAAATTGATTCAAACTGTCTTGTAAGTACAAATTTATATAATCAAAATTTACACCTTGATTGAGAATTAAAATATCTTTTTTCCCATCTCGGTTAGCATCTAGGGTTTGTATTTTACGCGCATAGTTATTACTGCTACTTTCTATATAAACGTTATTAGAAAATTGTGCATATAATTTGCTTGATGAAAAGAATATGGTAAGCAGTAATACTGAGAGTATGGTTTTCATAAAGGTTGTTTTGGTAGATAAAGGTAAAAAAAAGCGTGTTGCAAAGGTGTAACATCTTTACAACACGCGCCATTGGGTGTATAGAAATAAAATCTATTAAGAATTAGAATTAGCCGAAAGCATAAAAGCTGCTCCTGCTAAACCTAAGTCTTTAAGCATACCCGACATGGCCATTTGCGCCATCATTGGGTCGGCGTTACCTAAGTTTGGAGCATGCAACATCAATACAAATAATATTAACATAACGCCGAGCAGCAAGGTTGCCAATTTAGTGTTCCGCCCAGTTAATATACTGATGGCAGCCAGAAGTAATGCTGCACCAGAAATGTAAACCCAAATAGCGCCTCCAGGTAAATAGCTCGGAATCATACCGGCCATTTGGTTGGCGTTCATAAAGTGGAAAATTCCGAATGCTAAAAATGGTACACAGAACAGAATTTTACCAATCATTCCTAAATTTTTCATAATTTTTTAATTATTAAGGGTGAATAATAGGTTAATTATAAGAAAGTTAAGAAGCAATGAGGTTTGAATCAACGAAATGTTATGCACTTGTTAACAATATCGATTTTTCGAATGGTCGAATAGTCGAATGGTCGAAAAACGAAATTTCGAATAAGTTTCGAACAAACCCTCCCTATTTCTGTTTAATTCGTAATTTAGAAGCCAAATAGAAATAAAAAAATAGAACATATAATGGAAAATAACACATCTCAAGGTAAGTGCCCTTTTACAGGCGGCACACACAAGCAGAGTGCAGGTGCAGGAACGGGCAACCGCGATTGGTGGCCTAATCAATTAAAGCTTAACATCCTTCGTCAGAATTCAGAATTATCAAACCCAATGGGTACTGATTTTAATTATGCGAAAGAATTCAACTCTATCGATTTAAAAACATTAAAAAATGAAATCTATGAGTTAATGACTACTTCACAAGATTGGTGGCCTGCAGATTACGGTCATTACGGTCCGTTTTTTATCCGTATGGCTTGGCACAGTGCTGGTACTTATCGTATAGGCGATGGAAGAGGTGGTGCTGGATCAGGATCTCAACGCTTCGCTCCTCTTAACAGCTGGCCAGATAATACAAATTTAGACAAGGCTCGTTTATTGTTATGGCCTATTAAACAAAAGTATGGCAAGAAAATATCTTGGGCAGATTTAATGGTATTAACTGGTAATTGCGCGTTAGAATCTATGGGCTTCAAAACCTTTGGTTTTGCAGGTGGTAGAGAAGATATTTGGGAACCAGAACAAGATATTTACTGGGGTTCTGAAGATACTTGGTTAGGCGATAAACGTTATACAGGTGATAGAGATTTAGAGAATCCTTTAGCTGCTGTGCAAATGGGATTAATTTATGTAAACCCAGAAGGCCCTAACTCAAACCCAGATCCATTGGCATCGGCACGCGACATTCGCGAAACCTTTGGACGTATGGCTATGAATGATGAAGAAACGGTTGCATTAATTGCAGGTGGACATACTTTCGGTAAAACACACGGAGCTGCAGATCCTGGCAAGTATGTAGGCAAAGAGCCTGCTGGTGCTAGTATTGAAGAGCAAAGCATGGGTTGGAAAAATACTTTTAACACGGGTAAAGGTGGCGACACTATTACAAGTGGTTTAGAAGGTGCTTGGACAACCACTCCTACAAAATGGAGTAATAACTATTTCGAAAACTTGTTTGGTTACGAATGGGAATTAACAAAGAGCCCAGCAGGTGCACATCAATGGAAACCTAAAGGAGGTGCTGGCGAAGGTACTGTGCCAGATGCACACGACCCATCTAAAACACATACACCTATAATGCTTACTACCGACTTAGCATTACGTGTGGATCCTGCTTACGAAAAAATATCGCGTAGATTTTTTGAAAATCCAGCTGAACTTGCAGATGCGTTTGCTCGTGCTTGGTTTAAATTAACGCATAGAGATATGGGACCTATTGCTCGTTACTTAGGGCCAGAAGTTCCGAAAGAAGAGTTAATTTGGCAAGACCCAATTCCTGCTGCAGATTATAAAATGATTGATGTTGCTGATGTAGAGAAATTGAAATCAGCTATTTTAGCTTCAGGCTTAAGCGTATCAGAAATGGTAAGCACTGCTTGGGCATCGGCTTCTACTTTCAGAGGATCAGATAAACGTGGAGGTGCAAACGGAGCTCGTGTACGTTTAGCTCCTCAAAAATATTGGGAAGCAAATAACCCATCGCAATTAGCGAAAGTATTAGATGCCTTAGAAAAAATTCAGAAAGAATTTAATGCTGCTAATTCAGATAAAAAAGTATCGATGGCTGATTTAATTGTATTGGCAGGAAATGCTGGTATAGAGAAAGCCGCTAAGGATGCTGGTCATTCTATTTCAGTTCCATTTACTGCTGGCAGAACAGATGCTAGTCAAGAACAAACAGATGTAGATTCGTTTGCAGCTTTAGAACCTAAAGCAGATGGTTTCAGAAATTATGCAAAAGGAAAATACGCAATGGTTGCCGAAGAAATGTTAATTGATAAAGCTCAGTTATTAACGCTTACTGCTCCAGAACTTACTGTTTTAGTGGGTGGTTTAAGAGTATTAAATACTAATTATGATGGTTCTAAACACGGAGTATTTACTAATAATTCGGGAGTTTTAACAAATGATTACTTTACTAATTTATTAGACTTAGGTACCACTTGGAAAGCAGTTTCAGACCATAAAGATGTATTTGAAGGAAGCGACCGTAAAACTGGTGCAGTAAAATGGACAGGTACAAGAGTTGATTTGATTTTCGGATCGAACTCTGAGCTAAGAGCCATTGCAGAAGTATACGCTTGCGAAGATGGAAAAGATAAATTCGTACATGATTTTGTTGCTGCTTGGAACAAAGTAATGAATGCAGATAGATTTTAATTAGACTGCTTCGCTACTAGATATTAGACCGCTTCGCTGTTAGTAATTAGACGGCGAAGTGGCACAATATCTAAAAACTAAATACTAAGGACTAAAGACTAGTTTATAATTTTAGATTTTCCAAAAATTTCATTGCTTCTGCTTCTAAGTTATTATTCCTAATTACATTAATTTTTTCAGCATTGGTAATGTTGAATCTTAACACTCTGAACTTTGTAGCCGATAGGTTTTGCAATTCTTTTACTTTTATTTTCTTATCAGTAAATATCATGTAACTAACATCACCAGGTTCAATATCTACAACACCATCTTGCAAGGTAAGAGTTAGGTTCTCTCCTATTTCTGGTAGGTTTATATTTTTCCATTGTAAAGTACCTAAGGTATTAGTACTTGGCTTACTTAATTGTTTTATGAATTTAGCTTTTGCATTTTCAAAATTTACTTGTGTAATGCTAAAGGTTCTAAAGGTCTCTCCATAATCAAATTGTTTATCAACCCCAATTTTTGCTATTTGCGATACCACTTTTTTCTTCGGCAAGTTCTTATTCTGCGCCCAAGCAAAACTTACTAGGCAAATCGCCATTATTAGCAACAATCCTTTCTTCATTTATTTAGATATTAGATTTTAGATATTAGATTTTAGTATTTAAGTAACCCCATTCATAATTCATAATTCATAATTCAACTAATTATCCTCCCATCGCTCATCTCTATCACCCTATCACAATTCTTCGCAAACTCCGGATCATGTGTTACCGTAATTATGCTTTGTTGGCGGGTGGTCGACAAATCTTTTAAAATATCGAATACCAAACCAGAGTTGGCTCTATCTAAATTACCTGTAGGCTCATCGCCCATTATTAAAGCTGGGTCGTTTATTAAAGCTCTGGCAATGGCTACACGTTGTTGTTGTCCGCCCGAAAGTTTATTAGCTGCTTTCAAAGCCTGATCATTCAATCCCAACAAATTCAATTTATCCATGGCTCGTTGCTCTACTTCTTCTTTGGAGTAACGATTTAATTTCAATCCTGGTATCATTACGTTTTGCAATACTGTAAATTCTGGCAATAAAAAATGGAACTGAAACACAAAGCCAATGTGTGCATTTCTGAACTGAGCTAATTCGTTTTGTGTTTTCCCTTTTAGCTCTTCTCCATTCATTTTTAAACTCCCTTCATAATCGGTATCCATGGTAGAAAGTATGTAAAGTAGAGTAGATTTGCCACAACCCGACTTGCCAATAATAGAAAGAAACTCTCCTCTTTGCACACTAAAATTTAGGTCCTTAAGTACCTGAAATTTTTCGGGTTCATAAAAGTACTTGTTTACATTACTTGCTTCTAATATAGTATCCATTAGCCTCTCAAAATATTTACTGGATCTATTTTACTTGCTTTACGTGCAGGAAAATATCCTGCAAAAATGGTGGTTAATATTCCGAACAGTAATCCGAATACATAAAATTTAACATCCATATTTACCGGAAAAGTTTCTACACTTAAAAATTCTCCTGCATCAAACGGAGTGATAGATAATAAGTAAGAAATGCCAAAACCTAAAGTTAAGCCTACAATACCTCCCATAATACCAATAAATACCGCCTGAAACAGAAATACCTGCACAATATCTTTTCGTTCAAAACCTGTTGCTTTTAAAATGGCAATGTCTTTCATCTTATCATAAATAGTCATGTTCATGATGTTGTAAATTCCAAAACCTGCAACAATTAATAGTGTACTTACTACCACCATTGTTAATACATTTCTGATGATGAAGGATGCTAAAATGGTGGCGTTTGCTTCTTCCCAATCTTCTGCCTTATATCCATACAAACTTTTATATCGAGCAGCATATTGCTTCGCAAGGTTGATGTCTTTTAATTTAATTTGAATATCGGTAATGTAATAGTTATCTCTACCTAAAATAGTTTGTACGGTGCTAATGTTTGCATAGGAACGAAGGTTATCAATTGCTCCAATATTCGTTTTAAAAATACCAACAATTTTTAGCAGCATGGAATTACCTTGTGGGGTAGTTACTCCAACATGATCGCCGAGTGTTAAGTTCATTTTATCTGCTAAACCTTTACCCATTAATATTCCGTCTTTGCTACTTAGCAAATCGTCCATATTACCCATTTTCATTTTATCGCGAATTTGGTAAAGCTTATCTTCTTGCAAAATATCAACTCCAACAACTTGGCCTGGTATTGGCGTTGGCCCATAGTTATAAAACACTTGAGTAGTTAATTGTGGCGAAACGCCCAAAACATTAGGGTCTTTGGCAATTTGTTTCGCCATTAACATCCCATTTTTAAGGTTTACTTGTTCTTGTTTTGGTTTTTGGTGGTGCACTACATTCCAATGTTGTTCTTCCTCAAATAATCTGTCAATTACATTTGCTCTTTTATTATCAATGTCGTGGTAAATTCTAATGTGTGGAGAATTGTTGAGGGTGGTATCTTCCAATAATTTGTTTACCCCGGTCATAAAACTTATCATCACTATAAACATAGCAATTCCAAAAGTTACCCCTAAAGAGGCTACAATGGTTTGCTTTTTTTTAGCAAACAAATGTGTTTTTGCAATATTGAGGTTTAATTTTACCGACATTATGGTTTGTAGATGATGCTTTGTTCGCTAATGCCTTCGGTAATTTCTACAAAATCAAAATCAGAAATACCTGTTTTAATTTTTTGTAATGATTTTTCTCCATTTACTTCTACCCACAAACTATCTTTAGAAACCAAATATGTTTTGGGTATACATAACGCATTTTTCTTTTCGGATACCAAAATATTCGCTTCTAAACTTAATCCATATAAATTCGGGATGTCTGTATCCATAAATATGGCATCTACTCTAAACGATTGGTCGAGGCGATTGAGCTTAGGATAAATTTTTGAAACTTTTGCTTTAAACATTCGGTCGCTAAACATATCAATGTGTATGATTACTTCCTGACCCGTTTTGATTTTAGGTAGGTCTAGTTCATCTACTGTTAAGCGAACCATAGGCACTCCTAAATCACCAATTAATGCTACAGCTTCATTTTTGCGAACCATCTCTCCTTGCTCCTTTAAAAGCTCATAAACTCTACCATTCATCATGCTTTTTAATACATAATTATCAGCATCTTTTGCGTTTAATTTATACTGAGTTTGTGCATTTTCAAATTCTACTTTTAATTGATTTTTTAATCGCTCTAATCCTTTTTTCTTAGCATTGTATTCATTTTTAGAAGCCATGTAATTTAATTGTGCACGCTCTAACTCAACTTTCGAGGTGGCTTCTTGTTTGTATAAATTCTGGTAGCGAGCGAAATTGGTAGAATCGTTTTTGTATTTCAAGGCAATGGTTTGCAAAGCCGCTTCGTATTCTATAAGTACAGGAGAATTTGTTGAAATATTTTTATTTGCGATGTTGTAAATTTGTTCCGATCCTTCGGCCCTGGCCATTTGCACATCTCTATCTACACGCATTAAAATTTGGTTAAGCGCTACGGTATCTCCTTCTTCCACTAATAATTCCAATACATTACCATCAGCATTCGAAAAAACTTTGTATTCTTTCGCAGGATAAATATTCCCCGAAGCATAAACTGCTTCGTGTATGTCTTTCTTTAATGGAAGAATGCTTTCCGTTTCGGATTTGCAAGCACTCAACAATACGAGTGCGGCAATTATTAGTTTAAATTTCGACATTTTATTCATAAAATTAGCTCACAGAGTTTCACAAAGTACACACAAAGTTTCACAGAGTTGCTCTCGGCTTCAAGCTCCTTGCTCTATGCTCCTTGCTACTTCACCCAAATAAAAGAGTTCCCTGTATTATGTTCATTTTGTTCGAACAATGGATTCGTTGGGTCTATAATCCATTGCCCATCAATAATGTATTTATACAAATGTTTTCCTTCTGGTAAATATACATGAATATACCAATCAGAATCAGATTTAGTCATCATAATTCCTGGATCTGGCCAATTTAAAAAGGAGCCCGAAATCCGTACATCCTTGGCATTTTGAAATCCTTTTAACCTAAAAGTATAATTGGGTTCTACTACTTTTAAACTATTAGCACCATCCACATACCAATTACCATCTATTACATATTTATACTGATAATTTCCGGGAGCCAATACATACGCGCATTGCCAATCTTGCTCGGCATTTTTCTGAAGTTTTATTTCGGTTGCTCGCCACTCATTAAACTCTCCGGCTAGGTAAATGTTACGAGCATTTTCAAATCCTTTTAAGGTAAAATAGGTAGGCTTCCCTATGCTGATAAAAGAATTGATGTTGCCAAAACCATCGTCTCGGTTATCGGAATTTGCGGGGTCGGTAATCCAATTTCTATCTACAATAAATTTATAGGCATGCGTTCCATCTTTAATGTATACTGGCAATTGCCACATTCCATTAATTTTTTGCATGTTCAACTCTCTCTCCTCCCAGTTATTAAATGAACCTGCTAAAATCACTTTTTTTGCTGAGCTGTATCCGTTTAATTTAAACACATAATTACATTCAAAATAAACAGAATTGTACCCGCTATAAGTATCGCTTTCTTTTTGTTTATTCTCTGGGTCGTTCATCCAATCCCCGTCTACAATAAATTTGTACAAGTGTTTTCCTGGTTTTAAATCGATGTCGCAATACCAAGCGGTATCTGTTTTAAACATCTGCAACTCTTCTATTGCCCATGCATTAAAACTTCCAGAAAGGTATATTTTATTGGCATTTAGCTTTTGGTAAAGTAAAAAACGAGTTCGTCCGTTGTTTAATTTCACTACCGACATTCTATTTTTAAATGTATTTACTCCGAAATCTGCTTTAGGGTAAAATGTATTAATTTCTTTGCCATAAAAAACACTGTCGCTGTTTATCTCTAGCTGCATAAACTCGTACTTACCGTATGCACTTTGAATATTTTTGCTGAGCTCTACAAAATCTTTTCCTTGTTTACTAATTTGCCAACCCTCGGCTAAATAGGTTTGCGATAAATAGTTGGAACGTATAGAATCCATTTGTATTCGCATCATGTTTATATGCTTTAATACAGAATCTAGTTTTTGTTGAGTAATGTTGGTACTTATGCGCAAAATCATCCTACCCTCTTCCATTCTTAAAATGTCGTAGTTCTGCGCCTTACCTACTGTTGTAAATAAGGTTAGCAATAATGTAATCAGTATTTTAAAATAATTACTCATTGTTATTCTCCTCATAAAGATACAACCTGAATTGTTTTTTTCTAACATTAATCTCTACTATGCCTTTTTCCAGTAAATTATAGCCAATAATTGCATCTAAGGGTTGCCCATAAGCCTCCGATAATTGCTGCAAACTAGATATAATAATGGGTGTTTCTGGGAAACTGTATTTTTGTAATTGAAGCTTACTCAGCTTACCCGACCATACTTCAACTTTTTGTCCGCCAGTGCCTCTTAAGTTTAATCGTTTTGTTAGTTGCACATTTTTCATTACAGATTTTGGCAAATAATTATCGAGCACCATAAGCTCTGCGCCTGTATCAAAACAAACATTCAAACTTTTGCCATCAATTTTCATGGGTATAAAAATGGTATTATTACTGTAACTTAAATTTAAGCTGATGGTATTTCCTGTTGGAATTTCTTTTGTGGTTATTTTAGTCGGTTTTACAACATACATTACACTTTTACGCAGATCAATTTTAACAATAAACTCTTCGAATAAGGCATTGCCTAATAAGCCTAAAATTTTTACCCCTTTATTATTTTCTATATGACTGAGCTCTGTAAGTTCTACTAAAATGTTTTCGAAATACAGCTCTTTTATTCTTAATTGTTTAACTTGTGTTTCGTACACTTCTGCACTTGAGCCTGCAACACCCACACTGCTTCTGTTTTTTTTAATGGCTTCTTGTCGGTAATATGCAGTGTTTAGCACTAACCCAGGAGCACCGGTATCATAAATAAAATTACCACGTACGCCGTCCACTTCGGCTTCTATTAATAACAAATTATCGGCACGTTTTAAGGGGATTTTTAGAGTATCAAAATTACCCTTAGGTGCAGAGGCTAACAAGCTCCAACCGGGAGATGCAGCTGCCAATATACTTGGATCTTGAGCATTTGCTCTCATCCCTAGTAATAAAAAAAAGAAAATAGAATATAGAAAATGGTTTTTCAAGTATTGCAAATTTAATGTATTTTGTAATTTATTATGAAGAAAATAATTGTCATACTCCTGTTACTTTGCTTTGGCAATAAGTTACATGCACAAGACAGCACCAAGCTTAATAAACCCCGACTCTATACTGCGCTCGGCGCTCAAGCAACTGTTTTATTTGGAGGCATGGCTTGGTTAAATTATGTTTGGTATGATGGTAGAGAAAAGCTAGGCTTTCATTTTTACACTACCGATGCAAAAGGATATTTACAGATCGATAAACTCGGACATGGTTTTGGTGCCTATCAAGAAAGTTTAATCGCTTACCAATCTTTACGCTGGGCGGGTGTTTCTAAAAAAACCGCTTTACTAATTGGAGCACCTATGGGATTAATTTTACAAACTCCTATTGAAGTGTTTGATGCGATGTATGATGGCTATGGGTTTTCTACGAATGATATGATTGCGAATTTTACAGGTTCGGCAGTATTTACTTTGCAAGAGGTGTTTTGGAACGAGCAAATTATTAAACCTAAATTCTCTTTTTCTCCATCGCCCTATAGAAAATATCACCCCGACAGGTTAGGCGAAACTGCAGCACAAAGTTTCTTTTTAGATTACAATGCACATACCTATTGGTTGAGTTTCCCTGCACAAAAAGTATTGTTTACCCAAAAAGTTCCGAATTGGTTGAACTTTGCTGTTGGCTACAGTGCCAACGGAATGATTGGGGAGTTCGAAAATGCTACTACCTACAATGGCAACCCAATACCAGAGTTCGAACGTTACAGGCAATTTTTATTTTCGGTTGATGTTGATTTAACGAAAATTAAAAGCAGGTACTCTGGAGTTCGTACTTTGTTAGACGCTTTGAATAGAATTAAAATACCTGCGCCTACGTTGGAGTTAAACAGAGTGGATGGGGTAAGGTTTCATGGGGTGTATTTTTAATAAAAATTATGAATTATGAATTATGAATTATGAATTTCGGATATTAGTTATTTTGGTATAATCAGAAAAGTTTATTTACTAATTAGTTTATATTTAATGTAATGAGTGACTAATCACCTCATTCATAATTCATAATTCATAATTCAACACTAGTATTTTCGTTTCGGTGCTTTCTTCGCATTAGCTGCGTTTACAGTTACTCCTTTACCGCTTGCACGTTTGTTCCCTGCTGGGCGGCGGTTGCGGTTATCAGGGTTATTGCGTGAGAGTGTTTCTACTATTTTATTTTCGGAGTTTGGTTTAGATTTTTTCTTGTCGCGTTTCTCTGGGTTTTCACTTTTGGTAGAAGAAGAGCCTTTTATCATTTTATAAATAATAGCCATTTCTTCTGGTTCCAAATCGCGCCAATCGCCTAAAGGCAATCCTTTCAGGCTAATGTTCATAATGCGTACACGCTCCAACTTCACTACTTCGTACTCATAGTACTCGCACATTCTGCGTATTTGGCGGTTCAATCCTTGTATCAACACTATTCTAAATGTGTTAGCTGATTCTTGTACTACCTTGCATTTCTTGGTCATTACCCCCAACATAGGCACACCTGCTGCCATGCCTTCTATGGCTTCGGTAGTTAAGGGCTTGTTCACTGTTACGATGTATTCTTTTTCGTGCTTATTTCCTGCTCGTAAAATTTTGTTCACCATGTCGCCATTATTCGTGAGGAAAATTAATCCTTGCGAATCTTTATCTAACCTCCCAATCGGAAAAATCCTGGTACTATGGTTTACAAATTGCACAATGTTATCGCGTACACTTTGCTCGGTGGTGGAAGTAATTCCAGGCGGTTTATTAAGTGCAATAAAAATTACATCTTCTTCTTGCAAAGGTTCCAATTCATTTCCATTTACACGCACCTTATCTCCCGGCCCTACCTGGTCGCCTACTTGCGCACGTTTACCATTTAAGAATACGTGTCCACGTTCTATGTATCTATCGGCTTCTCTTCGAGAGCACAGGCCGGATTCGGCAATGAATTTGTTTAAGCGCATTTTGCTAAATTATGAATGTTAAATTATGAATTATGAATTTCGCTAATTAGTTATGTAAATGCTTTTATTAATATGAATTAAAGAAATGTGTTAGGAAGATGAATTATAAAGCAAGCATTCTGAAATTAGAAAACAATTCATAATTCAACATTCATAATTCATAATTCATCAGTGCATTGGTCTTTTCTTTATCATCCCGCCCTTGGTATCTTTTACATTGGTCATTACTACAAAGGCGTTGGTATCTATTTTAAGTATTTCAGTATTTAATCTGTTCAATTCTAATCGTGTTATTACAGTGTATACAATTTCTATATCGCCGGGAGTACCATCATTGCTATAGCCACGTTTTCCGTTGTAAATAGTAACTCCTCGTCCCATTTCCTTAATAATCATGGTTCGAATTTCTTCGGTATGATTAGAGATTATGGTTACCCCAATGTATTCATCAATACCCTCAATTATAAAATCGAGAGAGCGCGAAGCTACTAAATAAGTTATCATGGAGTACAATGCAATTTCAATTGACAAGAAATAAGCGGCCACCGAAAAAATAATAATATTGATGCAAACAATTACATCGCCAATGGTTATGCCTAATTTCCTGCTCAGAAAAATGGCAAGTACCTCGGTACCATCTATAACTGCACCACCTCTAACCGATAGGCCTATACCTACGCCCAAAAAGAAACCACCGAATACTGCTACTAATAAATTATCGTTGGTTACATTCGGAAAATGTACAAATGCTAGTACTAAAGCTAAACCCGTAATGGCCATGGCTGTTTTAATAGCAAAGCCTTTGCCCAATACTTTATAGCCTAAAAAAATGAAAGGTAAATTTACCAGTATTACTAATAGGTAGAGTGGTATTCCTGTTAAAGCCGAAGTAAGCAAGGAAATTCCTGTAGCGCCACCATCAATAAAATTATTGGTTAATAAAAAGCCTTTGAACCCAAATGCAGCAGAAAATATTCCGGTTACAACTAAAATAACATCCTTTACATAACGCAGAAACAAAATCTTAAGGGCTCTGAAACCCTTCACCAGCACGAAGTTGGAGTATTCCTTCTTGGTTTTGCTTTCTCCTAAAACAGCATTAATAATTAACTTGGTTAGGAAAGGCTTCATATTTGAATGTTGAATAAATTGTTGTTTGGTTACTAAGTTATTAATTTTTCATCATTCTTTAGGTTTCACGCAAAGATGCAAAGGAGCAAAGTGGCTAAGTTTAATCTTCGCTTCTTTGCTCCTTTGCATCTTTGCGTGAAATAAATCTACCTTAGCTCCGCATTCAACTCCTGCAATGCAGCATTACCCGGACAAAGCTCCTTCGCTCCTAACTGATTCAATGGAGTATCTACTGTATTAAGTAAATGATGTAAATCTCTCGACTCTGGTTCGATGTAAATTAAACCTGTTAGAATTTCGCCGTTTATTTTTGTTTTTTGTAATGCATTAATTGCCGACATTCTATCTTCTGGATTCCATTCGCTTTCTAATTTATGTAATTGCAAATGCGAACCGTCGTGCAGAGTTATGTCTTTATCAGTTCCTTCTGCATATGAAGTGGTAATTTCTTCCTGGAAAGGAACGAAATCAACCGTAGACGTTAACTCTATATGTTCTCTTACATAATCGTAAGATTTTGTAGAACCCGGATTATTATTAAAAGTTACACAAGGTGAGATTACATTGATTAAGGCAAAGCCCGGATGTTTAATAGCAGCTTTAATTAATGGAATTAATTGTGCTTTATCTCCCGAAAAACTTTGTGCAACAAAACCTGCACCTAACTCTAAAGCTAAGCTTGGTAAATCTATGGCGTTAAACATATTTACCGATCCTGCCTTGCTCTTCGATCCTTCATCTGCAGTTGCAGAATCTTGGCCCTTGGTTAATCCGTAGCATCCATTGTTCATTACAATGTACACCATGTTTAGGTTACGACGTATTACATGCACAAACTGACCCATACCAATTGATGCGGTATCACCATCGCCCGAAACTCCAAAATAAATTAATTCTTTATTAGCCAAGTTTGCTCCAGTAGCAACCGATGGCATACGCCCGTGTACAGAGTTAAATCCGTGGCTCTGACTTAAAAAATAAGCCGGAGTTTTTGAGGAACAACCAATACCCGAAAGTTTTGCTAAACGATGTGGCTCAATAGATAATTCGAAACACGATTGCACCACGGCAGCCGATATAGAATCGTGCCCACAGCCTGCACATAGTGTAGATAGCGAACCTTCGTAAACTGTTTTAGTATAGCCAAGCTCGTTGGTTTTTAAATCGGGGTGACGAAATTTTGGACGTATATAGGTCATGTTGTTTTTTGCTTAAGAATTTAAATTAATTGCACACTCATTTTAGATTTAATGGTAGCCATAATATGATCTGCTGTAATTGGCATTCCATCGTAATTTAAAATTGAAATGATGTTTTTCGGATTTATTTGCAATTCGTTTACTAATAATGATTTCATTTGTGCATCTCTATTTTGCTCAATTAAAAATACTTTTTTATGTGCATTAATAAAATCGTCTACTTCTTGGTTAAAAGGGAAAGAACGCAAACGCATGGTATCAAATTTCAATCCTTCGGCTGCTAATAAATCTGTTGCTTCTTTGGCTGCATAAATAGAAGTTCCGAAGAAAATTAATCCGAATTCGTTTTCGTTTTTAGATTGATAAAATTCCGGAGCTGGAACTCTACCTTTCATGGTTTCCCATTTCAACTCTAGGCGTTGCATGTTGCGTACATAAGCATCACTATCTTCAGTATATACTGCAAACTCATCTCTCGAAGTACCACGTGTAAAGTACGAACCTTTTGTTGGATGTGTACCTGGGTAGGTTCTGTATGGAACACCATCACCATCTACGTCTAAATAACGCCCCCACTTTTCTATTTTTTCTAAGTCATTTGCATCTAAAACTTTCCCACGGTTCATTGCTTTTGCATCGTTCCATTTTAAGGGAGCACACACATGGTCGTTCATCCCTAAATCTAAATCGGTAAGCATGATAACAGGTGTTTGGAAAAATTCTGCCAACTCAAATGCTTCGGCAGTCATTTCAAAACATTCGGTTGGTGTAGATGGAAATACTAATAAATTTTTAGTATCGCCATGCGATGCATATGCCGCTGCAATAATATCCGATTGTTGTGTACGCGTAGGCATACCGGTTGATGGGCCACTGCGTTGCACGTCTATTAATACCAATGGAATTTCTGCGAAGTAGGCTAAACCTAAAAACTCACTCATAAGAGAAACACCAGGTCCGCTGGTAGCAGTAAATGCACGCGAGCCATTCCAGTTTGCACCTATGGCCATACCTACTGCTGCTAATTCATCTTCGGCTTGTACAATGGCATATAAATTTTTACCCGTTACAGGATCAACTCTGTATTTTTTACAATAATCTATAAACGCTTCTACTACTGATGTTGATGGAGTAATAGGGTACCAACTTGCTACTGTAGCGCCTGCATATACAGCACCTAAGCCACATGCAGAGTTACCATCTAACATGATAGAATCGCCTACTAAATCTCTACGCTCTAAACGAATGTTTAATGGGTATTCGTAATTTTCTTTTATAAAATTGATGCCTAATTCTAGTGCCTTAATATTGGGTGCAATTAATTTTTCTTTCCCTTGAAATTGCTCTGCCAATAACTCTTCCAACACTTGCATTTCAATATTTAATAAAGCAGATAGTGCTCCAACATAAATAATGTTTTTGAACAACTGTCGTTGGCGAGGATCTTGAAACTCGCGGATGCACATTTCCATTAATGGTACACCAATGTAATTTACATCATCGCGAATAAATTCCGGATTTAATCCTTTGGTACTATCGTATAAAAAGTAACCACCTGGTTTCACACTCTCTACATCTTTGCGCATACTTTGTGGGTTTACACACACCATTAAATCTACGCCTTCTCTACGTCCGAGGTATCCTTTTTCACTCACACGTACATCATACCATGTTGGTAAGCCTTGTATGTTGGATGGAAAAATATTTTTTGGAGTAACAAAAATTCCCATTCTAAAAATTGCTTTGGCAAACAATAAATTGGCCGAAGCGGAACCTGTTCCATTAACGTTCGCAAAGCGAACTACAAAATCATTTATTTTACTGCGATCTGACATTGATTCCCTGCTTTTGTAACACTATAAAAGAATTTTTGCATATCCCAAGCCGATGTTGGGCAACGTTCTGCGCATAAGCCACAGTGCAAACAAACGTCTTCATCTTTCACCATCACACGTTTTGTGCCTGCTAAAATATCCGATACTAAAATTGCTTGATCGTGATTATTTGCCGGTACATTTAATTTACTTCTTAATACATTTTCATCTTCTTCATTTGGTATAAAAGTAATGCATGCCGTAGGGCAAATATCCACACAAGCATCGCATTCTATACATTTATTTTCGCTGAAAACCGTTTGCACATCGCAATTCAAACAACGTTGTGCTTCTTTGAAACCATGCAGATGGTCGAAGCCTAATTCTACTTCTACTTTACGATTGCTTAATGCCAATTCTTTATCAACCAATGGCACGATGTAGCGGTTATCTGTTTCTACGAAACTATCGTAACTCCATTCGTGTATTCCCATTTTCTGGCTCACCAAATTTACATAAGGCGAAGGTCTGTTGCTTAACGAATCGCCTTGGCAAAACAAGTCGATCGATATAGCTGCTTGGTGGCCTTGTGCTACAGCGGTAATAACGTTCTTCGGTCCGAAGGCGGCATCGCCACCAAAGAAAACTTTTGGTAAAGTTGATTGAAAAGTTACTTCATCAACCACTGGCATGTTATGCTTATTAAACTCTAATCCTAAATCGCGTTCTATCCACGTAAAACTGGTCGATTGGCCGATGGCAATTAATACTTCATCTGCTTCAATAAACACATCCTCTACTCCAGCATTTACAAGCTCTCTAGTACCATCAGCATTATACTTAGCTTCAACTTTTTCAAACATCATTCCTTTTAGAGTACCATTTTCTACCACAAAACTTTTTGGTACATGGCAATCTATAATTGGAATGTCTTCATGCATGGCATCTTCTATTTCCCATGGAGAAGCACGCATTTCGTTAAAGGGACTGCGCACTACTACTTTTACTTCTGTTCCACCTAAACGGCGAGAGGTACGGCAGCAGTCCATGGCAGTGTTACCACCACCGAGTACAATTACTTTCTTTCCAATTTTATCAGTATGCTCAAAGGCAACGCTGGCAAGCCATTCAATGCCTATGTGTATGTTGGCATCACCTTCTTGGCGGCCAGGTAAATCGTATAAATCTCTTCCTTTTGGAGCGCCTGTACCCACAAAAACTGCATCGTAGTTTTGTTCTACTACTTCTTTTAAACTATTTACGCGAGTTTTAAAATGAGTATGTATACCCATGTCGAGAATAAAACCTACTTCTTCGTTTATTACATGTTCTGGCAAACGGAACGAAGGGATTTGACTGCGCATCATTCCACCCCCACGATCTTGATCGTCGAACAAATGAATTTCATAACCCAAAGGCGCTAAATCTCTTGCTACTGTTAAAGAAGCAGGACCTCCACCAATTAAGGCCACTCGTTTTCCGTTAGATGGGAAAGGGGCACGAGGCATTAATGATTTTACATCTTCTTTATTATCGGCCGCTACGCGCTTTAAGCGACAAATTGCTACTGGTTCTTCTTCTACACGTCCACGTCGGCATGCCGGTTCGCAAGGCCTGTCGCAAGTACGACCAAGAATACCCGGGAATACATTCGATTCCCAATTCACCATATAGGCTTCGGTATATTTTTGAGCGGCTATTAAACGTATGTATTCTGGAACTGGGGTATGCGCCGGACAAGCGTGTTGGCAATCTACCACCTTGTGGTAGTATTCTGGGTCTTTAATGTCGGTTGGTTTCAATTTGAACGTTTTAATTAACAATTAGTTCATAATCAATACCCCAAAAAATAGAGGGTAGATTAGCCAAATTTATTGCTTTTTGTCAATTAAACAAGCGGGCGAAGAAGAATGTGTATCCACAATTGTGGAATAGCTTCGTTTCACGCAAAGAGGCAAAGGAGCAAAGTAGCCAAGTAAAAATCTTTGCCTCTTTGCTGCTTTGCCTCTTTGCGTGAAATATAAAAAATCTCTATTACAGCTACTCTGACCATCTATAGCTTGGTAACTCAAACCCCGCTAAATCTAAGGTTCTATCCACTACCGTAGCTGCCAATTCTTCAAAAGATTTAGGTAGAGAGTAAAACGAAGGATTTGCTGGGCAAATAATGCCACCAGCTTCCGTTACGGTTTTCATATTGTTGATGTGTATTAAACTGAAAGGCGTATCGCGTACCACCATAATCAGTTTACGGCGTTCTTTTAAAATTACATCGGCTGCACGAGTCATTAAATCGTTAGACACTCCTGTGGCTATGCGGGCAAGGGTACCCATGCTGCAAGGTGCAATAATCATGGTATCATATTTCGCCGAACCAGAGGCAAAAGGTGCCATAAAATTATTCTTATCGTAAAAATCGAAATTGTACTTGGTATAATCGCTGTTGTGTAGCTCATATTCCCATACCTGCTTTGCATTATCAGACATTACCACACCCACTTTTTCTAGGTCGTTTTGTAATAAGGAAAGCTTATCGAGCAACACTTTAGAGTAAATGGAACCACTGGCTCCGGTAATACCAACAATTATTTTACGTTTCATGAAGTACAAACTAGAATTTAGGCAAGATGTTTGATGTAAATATACTAAATAAAAAAAGGGCCGAAAGATTGCTCTGTTCGACCCTACATCTACCTATGAAAAACATACCCTTTCGGGTAATTCAAAACTAGAAATAAAAACTTAAATTGCAAATAAATAATAAAATATTTTTAACTACTGATAATGAGACACATCAATATAAAAAACACCATAATTTTAGTATTAATTCCGCTGCTATTTGGCAGTTTTAGTAAAAATAGTGTATCAAGTACACTTAAATGGATAAGTTTTGAAGAAGCTGTTGCACTCCAAGCCAAAGAACCACGCAAAATATTAATTGATGTGTATACTGATTGGTGCGGTTGGTGTAAAAAAATGGACAAATACACGTACACAGATGAGAGCGTGATAAAAAATTTAGAAACGAATTATTACCTCGTACGCTTTAATGCAGAGCAAAAAGAAGAGATTGTGTATAAAGACAAAGTATTTAAGTTTAAAACTGAATATAAAGCAAACGAACTCGCCGTAAGTTTACTTAACGGACAAATGAGCTATCCATCAACAGTGTTTTTAGATGAAAACATGAATTTACTCACCGTGGTTCCAGGTTATTTAACTCCCAAAGATATTAACCCGATATTGAAATATTTTGGAGAGAATATTTATAGGGTGAAAAATTGGAAGGAATATGAGAGTGAATTATGAATTATGAATTATGAATTATGAATTATGAATTATGAATTAGATTGGCGTCGGCAATTTACAGCAATTAGCACATTAGCATACTAGCAAACTAACTCACTAGCATACTATCTCTCACCATCCTTCCCAGTTGCAAGGTGTGTATACATCGCCAATGCTGTAGGCTAAGAGTTCTTTGAAGATGCTTTCGCCTTTGTCGTTATTCGTCATTATTACCACCGCTATTTTTTTATCAGGATAAGCAATTGAATAATGCCCCCAGCCTTCGTCGTGACCTTCTTTGAAATATGCCCTTCCATATGGAGTTTTAAATACACCTAGTCCTAAACCATAACTTAATTCAATATCATCGTTATCAATTACATCAATTCTTGAGTCGGGTCCGAATTGTTGTTTAGAGCGTATGCGTACTTGTGCTGAGGTAGTTTGTAGAAAAGTTTTTTTTGTTAAGCCCTTAGCATTTATTAATGCTGTATAAAAATTGATAAAATCTTTGAAGTTAGTGCTCATGCTGCCCGATGCACTCGCTTCTTTCCATTTCATTAGTTCATAAATCTCTCCCTTTTCGTTGTGTCCGTAACAGATATTCTTTTCAAATTTCGCTTGCCAAACATGACTTGTGTTTGGCATGTTGAAGGGTTTACAAACTCTTTCCTGTACAATACTTTCATAATCTTTTCCTGTTATTTGTTCGAGTACAAATTGCAATAAATACAGACCTTCGCCCGAGTAATTATAACGAATACCAGGATCATTCAAAAACTTCAACTTTTTATCGGCTTCAAACCAACGCCAATTAGGAAAACCAGCTGTATGTGTTAAACACATGCGTGCTGTTATTTTTTTATACCGATCATCGTTTGCCAAATCCTGGTAACCCCTACGCCAACCTTTAATTACATATTCGGGCAATGGTTTAGAAAGATATTCTTGCAAAGGTTTATCCAAATCGATTACTTTTTCTTGTACGTACAAGGCTGCTATGTATGCAAAAACTGTTTTCGCAAACGATGCAGCATACATCACCGAAGTATCTGTAAAAGCTATGCCCTCTGGAACATTCGCATACCCATACGTTTTTGCAAATACAGGTTTGTTATCGTTAAAAACTGCGATAGCCAATCCCGAAACTTTTGCATTTTGCATTAAGTACTCTATCCTTGTATTTAAACTATCAGGTGTATAAGTACTACCATCAATACGATTAATAGCTTGAGCCGATAGAAGGATGCTATACAGCGATAGTAGTAAGGTTAGGAGAATACGTTGCATGTCTAAAGATAGCAGAAAGACCGTAAATCCGAAAGGCCGAAAAGCAGAATGGTACCTTTTCGAATTTTCGGTCTTTCGGATTTTCGGAATATCGGATTTTCGGACTATCGGCCTTTCATTTTCTCTATCAAATCAAATTCATCCTTCGCTCGTTCATGCCCATTAACTATAATAGACACGTACTGCTTACCTACATAAAATTGCCTAGTAGTAATTATTTTAAAACTTTGTTTTTTTGTTATAACAAGTTCTTCATTAGGTGCTATTTTTCGTTCGCTAATTTTGAATACTTTTTTAGAGTGAGTTCCATTGTTGCGAAGGTAATGGATGGCGTATTCTAAACGTAAGTCCTGAGTTTTTTTATCAGTATTATGAAGTACAAAATCAAATTCTAAGTACTCGCCAATTTTTATTTTTTTGTGGAGGATGTTAAATTTATGTAATTCTACTTTTGCATTATTTGCTAAGCCAAAATGTTTTAAGATATCTGCATTACCTTGTTTTAAAAGGGTTCTAGAAGCATGTTTAATTATAGCATCCGTATCTTTACTTTGGCCTTTCCATTTTTTTGCGATGTGTATTACTATTTGCGGATTGTCTTTTGCTATATCGTTTAAATTATTAGCCACACTCCTGCGCACGTATTCAGATTCATCTGCTTTTAAATTTTCTAAGATGGGTATAATTGCCGCAGGGTCTTTCTTCAATGCAGGCAATGCCATGGCCCAAGGTAAACGCGGACGAGCACCTTCGCTGGCCAACCTACGTACATGATGGTTTTTATGATTGCTCCATGTTAGCATTTGCTGAAGCATTCGTTCTTCATACTTTACAATAAAGGGCCTCACCGCAAATTCGCAACTGGTAAATGGAGTTACGTGTTCAAATAATTTAACCGAGCGTTCAAAATCGTCGATTCCATAACGCTCTATATAATCGGGTATAAACATGCACTCCAAGCTATGCCTATGCAATGGACTTTTTTGCAATTCAATTACCAATTCTTTTAACAATGGTGCAGCTTCTTTAAAGTTGGATGGCAGCACCGAATGTAATACCGTTCCAGTATGTTTCATCCGCGCCTTAAGCTCCATTTGCTCCCAAGTTTTACAAAAAATAGCCTTGATAAATTTCTTTTGATCTAAAGAAGGAAGCACCACTTGTAGTACTTTGCAGAATTGTTGGTAGAATTGAGGGGAGTAAAGTTCTTTGAGTAACATTTATTTGAATTATGAATTATGAATTATGAATTATGAATGATCGATCTTTGTTTCATATTGCTAGTTTGATAAATTTCTCTTCGTATAGTCGTATAGTCGTATAATCGCATAGTCGTTAGTTCGCAAATTCGTTAGTTCGTTAATTCGCTAGTTCGTCTAGCACTTTCTTTCTCGTTTCGGGGCGTTTGGCAGTTTTCAGTTTGTAGAGGAAAACTTTTTTAGCGGATTCACTTAGTTTTTCGAAACGTTCTTTGGCTGATTTTTTTTGTTTAAATAGTAAGGCTAAATCAGGTGGAATTACTAAATTATCTATATCGTCTAACAATGTCCAAGAGCCATTGGCTTTGGCTATTTCAATACTCTTAAAACCTGCTTCAGCTATTAAGCCTTCGGCACTTAGTTTTTCTATTTTCTGTTTATTAATTTTAGACCAAGTACTTTTTGCTTTTCGTTTGCAAAAATATTGTTTAGAGCTTTCATGGTCTATGCCAACATGCTTACTGTCTATCCATCCGAAACACAAAGCCTGGTCTACAGATTCCGACCATGTGATGCTTGGTTTGCCTGTTGCTTTCTTATAATACATAAGCCATACAGCATCTTTCTTCTCATGGTTTTTCTCTAACCATTTACGCCACTCTTTGGTGCTTTTCGGATAGAATAATTCGGGCTCTTGTTTTTCGTTTAGCTTTTTCGCCATTATTCAATCAAATTTTTAAGCATGTCTATCACATTAGCCCAACTTTCTTCAGAGTGTTTTAATTTTTCTTCGTCGTAATTTGTTTGTGTAATGCGAAGCTCTGTTTCATTATTTAAAGCTATTACTTTATAGTCTATTTTCAAATAATTATCGGGCTTATCTTCCATCCCCGACCAATTGCTTAAATACGAAAAACTTAATTGTTGGTTCGGAATAAATTCTAGCACAGTTCCTTTATCTAAATAGGGTTTGCCATCAAACTCGCCTGTCCATAAAATTTCTGTTCCTACCTCCCAAGTAGTTTCTAATTGCGATCCATAGAAATACTTATTCACCATTGCAGGGTTGGTTAGCGCGTCCCATACTTTCTCTAATGGCGATTTAATGATGGTTTGATACTCTGAAATAAATTGATTTTGCATATAATTTTTTGTTTGGTTTCTGCAAAGGTAAGGGATGGAGTGACAAGGGTATGTCAGGGGTGAAATGAATTACGAATTACGAATTACGAATTACGAATTATGTCTGGCGTCGGCAATTTTAGATTAATTAGGTAAGTTTATGTTTAAATTATTAAACGCTAAGTGCAGAATAAACGCTTTAAAGTAGAATCTAACCACTATTCATAATTCATAATTGTTTTTGGTGGTGCTCTGCGTGGTAAATTGTAAAGTACATCATTTCTCTAAGGGTTAATTTTCCTAATAAAGGATGCGGTAAAATGTACAAATCCAATTCTTCTTCGGTAAATTTGGTTAGTTTTTTATTGATGGAGGTTATTTCCAAGAGTACCGATTTTAACAAGGTTTCTCGTTGGTTTAAGTTAACAGCTTTAGGTACAAACCTAGCAGTTGCCTTCCCACCTTGCGCTAGTTTGTGCTGGTATTTAGCTACTAATTCTTCGTATGTTTTCGATTTCCGATTGGCTTTTCCCCAAATAAGTGTCAACATAAACTTTGGCAGGCTTAAGGCCATTCGTAATGGTTTTATACTTAAATAAATATGTTCTAGCTGTTGCCCCGGAGTCCATTTACTATTTATACTTTTTATAAAATCTTCATCGCTAATTTTGCCAATAAAATTGGTAAAGGATTGGTAGTTGGCTTGGAGGTGTTGTTGGAGAGTTGGGAGGTCCATATTGAATTGTGAGTTGTGAATTGTGAGTTATGAGCAATTCAAATTTATGCAATTATTTTATTATTGAATAATCTAAAGAAAACCTCATCAAATCAGAAGTCTGTATCCGACGAACACTACCATTCACTAGTCACTAGTCACCAGTCACCTGTCGCTAGTTACTATTCACCATTCTCAACGCCATTCCAGGAGCCACCCTACTTATCACGTACAAAAATGTAGCAAGTCCTGGAATTATTTCGTACTTATTTTTAGTGATGCTTTTAAGAGCGATGGAAACCAATTGCTCTGGGCTCATGGTTTTAGTAGGTTTGTTTGGATTGTTAAATGCGCTGATAAGCGAAGTATTAGTGCTTGGTGGTGCAATTTCAAATACTTTTATAGAGGTGCTTTTAAGTTCTAACCGTAATAGTTTTGTATAAGCATGTAAGCCTGCTTTAGCCACACTGTAAATGGGCGATGCAAGGAATGGTACAAAGGCCAATCCCGAACTTATATTTACTATTGCCGCTTCTGTTTTTGTTTTTAAATGCGGAATTAACAGATGATTTAATTTGATGATTCCATTCAAGTTTACTTCAATTTCGGAAGTAAGTTCATCTAGTGATAAATCCTCTTGTTGTAAACTAATTTTATGCATAATGCCTGCATTGTTAATTACCATATCGAGCTGCGGATGTTTTGCTAACAGGGTTTGCTGCAATTGCACAATATCTTGTGTGTTTCCCATATCACTCACTATGGTGTGTACATTAGAGAACAATGCTTTTACTTCATTAAGCTTCTCTTCGTTTCTACCCGTTATAATAAGTGTTGCACCCAATTGGTGTAACTGTTTTACAAATTCTAAACCAATGCCACTGCTACCGCCGGTTATTAAAATTGTTTTATTTTTGAGCTTCATTTTTATCAGTTTTTATAATGATAAAGATGAAGGAAAAAGTGAATGAAACCTAGATGAATATTTTAGTTGATAAGATGCACTATTTTTACTGAAAGTAGCAATTTTAAGTTTATTTTTAAAATATAAAATATGAATATTATTAGGTCACAAAGGGCTCCAAGTACGCACAAAGTCGCACAGAGATTTTCTTTGTGAAACTTTGCGCGTACTTGGAGCCCTTTGTGACCCAAAAAAAATTCACTTTACTGTAGTCGCTCCAAGTTGCTTTCCCAACTTCTCAAACTCCACATCATTCGGTTGCCACAGCTCTATCTTATTACCTTCTATATCCATAATGTGTACGAACTTTCCGTACTCATAACTTTCAATAGTATCTAATACATTTACACCTTCCTGTTTTAGTGCTTCTACTAAGCTCGTTAAATCCGCTACACGGTAGTTAATCATAAACTCCTTTGTAGATGGTTCAAAGTATTTTGTTTTCTCGTTAAAAGGGCTCCATTGACTAAAACCTTTTTTCGTACTATCTGCACCTTGGTAAAACTCAAACACAGCACCGTATTGATTGGTTTTTAAGCCTAAATGTTTTTGGTACCACTCACGAACTTTTTTAGGTTCTTTACATTTAAAAAAAATACCGCCAATGCCAGTAACTCGTTTTAAGGGTTCGGGGCTTTTTGGTTTTAGGTTGATGTTGCTAAAGGCTAAACCGAGCATGAAGGAGCCGATGAGCGCAAGGAGGAAGAGGAGTTTTGTTTTCATAATTTCATTTAAATTGTTTCACGCAAAGTTACAAAGGAGCAAAGGCGCAAAGAATATTTTACAATGTGCACTTTGCTCCTTTGCATCTTTGCGTGAAACCTTTTTAATTAACCGACACTACTTGGGTTCCCACTAGCACCTGCCCATCACTCATGGGTATTTCTATTTTAAAATTATTTAATACCGATTTGAACTTTGGAAAGGGATGCGTTGCTTTGTTGTATTCGAAGACATCCGGACCTTCGAATTTTTCATAAAAATTAAAATAACCAAACAAGTTTGTATTCGGAGGCAAAGTATCGTTGCCAATAATCATGGTTCCCGAACAATATATTTTAATATCAGCTTTTAAAGGTTCGTGTATTCTTTCTTTGGTTTTACATTCCTCATATCCGTCGGCACTATTGATATACCTTGCATAAAAATTAAGCTCATTCACTAAATAATCAATTTCATACCAACCGTTGTAATTATTGTTATTATTTGGTGTTTTGCTTACGCTCTTAAAATTTACACTGCTGTACCATTCTTTGCATTCTTTAGTACAGCCTGTGCTGCCCAGTAAAACTGCTAGTATGCTGATTAATAAAAATATTCTTTTCATGGTAAATGGTTTGTTTGCGTGAACAATAATAATATTACACTTGTATCGCCTTTGTTAAATTATCCACAAAACTAACTAGTTTTCCTTTATTACTTTCATAAATAAACTCATTTAAGCTTTTACTCTCATACTTTTCAAAATCGCCAATGATGCTTAATTGCATTTTATAATTCGAAAATTTCTGAAGAATCTCCCCTGCCATTCCGTTTTTCAATTCAAAAAAATCTGGCGTAATATTATTCTCATACAATAGGATTTTATGAAAGCCCTGATAGTACAAATCGCCTAAAAGGGCTAATGCATCTTCAGCATTATTTATAATTAATTTGGATGATTGCAATTCGGCAATGTTTTGCTGATTGTGGATGTGAGGTACGATGGTCATGGTGGTTCAAATATAAAAATTTAGCTCACAAAGTTGCCCAAAGTACGCACAGAGTCGCACAAAGTTTAACTGTGAAACTCTGTGCGTACTTTGTGCAACTTTGTGAGCTAAAAAAAAACCTCTATATTGATAAAAATTAACCCTAACACCATGAAAAAGTCCGTTTACTCCTTTTTTCTTATTTCCTATTTTCTAATTTCATTTGCTTTCGCGCAGAAAAAATCTCCTGCTCCAACCGATAACAATAATTTTACATCCGAAACTTTTTCATCCCTACGTTTTCGTTCTGTTGGGCCGGCTGTAACTTCGGGTCGTATTTCCGACTTTGCTGTAAACCCCAATAACCAAAGCGAATACTATGTTGCTAGCTCTTCTGGTGGCGTATGGAAAACAACAAATGCTGGTATTACTTATTCTCCAATTTTCGACGGGCAAGGTTCGTATTCTATTGGTTGCGTGAGCCTCGCTCCTTCTAACCCCAACATTGTTTGGGTAGGCAGTGGCGAAAATAATAACCAACGATCTGTTGCTTATGGCGATGGCGTTTATAAAAGTGAAGACGGCGGTAAGACTTGGAAAAACATGGGACTAAAATCCTCTGAGCATATTGCAGAGATTGTAATTCACCCTACAGATCCTAACATCATTTACGTAGCAGCCTATGGCCCTGTATGGAGCGAAGGCGGCGAGCGTGGTATATATAAATCTACAGATGGTGGTGCTACCTGGACATGTGTAAAAGCGGTAAGCCCATACACAGGTGCAAACGATTTAGTAATGGATCCGCGCAACCCAAATGTTTTATATGCTGCTTTCCACCAACGCATGCGTAAAGTGTTTACTTATATTGGCGGCGGACCGGAATCTGCAATTTATAAATCAACAGATGCTGGTGCTACTTGGAAAAAAGTAGAAGGCGGTTTACCAAGTGGTGATATTGGTAGAATGGGATTGGCTATAAGCCCTGTAAATCCAGACATCCTGTACACTGTGGTAGAAGCAAAAGATGATAAAGGCGGAATTTATAGAACCACTAACCAAGGCGCTAGTTGGGAAAAACGAAATGGTTTTTATACCTCCGGAAATTATTACCAAGAAATTATTTGCGACCCTGTAAACCCTAATAAAATTTTTATTACCGATACTTATTTTAAAGTGAGTGTTGATGGTGGTAAGTCGGTTTCTAATTTAGGTGAAATAAATAAACACATAGATAACCACTGCATTTGGATCGACCCTAAAAATACCAACCACTTATTAGTTGGTTGCGATGGTGGTGTGTACGAAACTTACGACCATGCTGGCTCTTGGCATTTCAAAGAAAATTTACCTATTACTCAATTTTATAAAGTAAGTACCGACAACGATTATCCATTCTACGGAATACACGGTGGTACACAAGATAATTTAAGTCTCGGAGGCCCTAGTCGCACTACTTCTGCCAACGGAATTGTAAATGCCGATTGGTATGTAACCTCACAAGGCGATGGCTTCGAAACGCAAGTAGACCAAAGCAATCCAAACATTATATATGCACAAAGTCAGTACGGAGGTTTAGTACGTTACGATCGAAAAAATGGAGAGTACTTACCAATTAAACCCATCGAAAAAGAAGGCGAAGATGCATACCGTTGGAATTGGGATGCTCCTTTATTTATTAGCCATCACAACAATTCGCGTTTATATTTTGGTGCCAATAAAGTTTTTAGAACAGACGATAAAGGAAATAGCTGGACGGTTATAAGCCCAGATTTAAGCCGACAGGTTGATAGAAATAAAATGGAAGTGATGGGCAAAATTTGGTCGGTAGATGCCATTGCAAAAAATGGTAGTACCGATATTTTCGGACAAACTACCACCATAGCAGAATCTAAACTCAATGAAAATATTTTATGGGTAGGTACAGACGATGGCTTAATACATTTGAGTACCAATAGTGGTAAAAGCTGGACAAAGTTTGATAATTTACCAGGTGTGCCAGCCATGAGTTATGTGCACCAGATTATAGCATCTGTACACGATAAAAATACTGCATATGTATGTTTTAATCACCACCGCTATGGCGACTTTAAACCGTATGTGTTAAAAACCAGCGATGCGGGTAAAACATGGAAAGCCATACAAAGTAATTTGCCTGCAAAAGGAAGCGTGTACAGCATTGCAGAAGATCATGTAAATCCGAATTTGTTATTTGTTGGAACTGAATTCGGATTATTTTTTACAAATAATGGAGGTACTAATTGGATACAATTAAAATCGGGCTTGCCTACTATTGCAGTGCGCGATATTGAAATACAACGCCGAGAAAACGATTTAGTATTGGCTACTTTTGGTAGAGGATTTTATGTATTAGATGATTATTCTTTGTTAAGAACTTTCAAAAAAGAAGATCAAGATAAAGCAGCCATTATTTTTCCAGTTAAAGAAAGTTTGATGTTTAACAAACGCTACCCATTAGGCTTAAGAGATAAGGGGCATATGGGCAGTAGTTATTTCAGCACTCCTAACCCAGCGGTTGGTGCGGTAATTTCTTATTATGTAAAAGAAGAGGTAAAAACATTAAAAGAAAAACGCCAAGAAGCCGAAAAAGCAAAGCTCGAAAAGAAGCAAGCCATTGCTTACCCAAGTTTAGATAGTTTACGATTAGAAGATGCACAGGTAGATCCGTATTTCTTATTTACCATTACAGATGCAGCAGGCAAAGTAGTTCGCCACATAAAAGCAAATCCGAGTAAGGGCTTGCAAAAAATTGTATGGGATTTCAGACAGAATACACCCGAGCCAGTTGGCAACAGATATGTACCTGCACCCGATCAATTATTTGGAGGAGCAGAGGAAGGAGCTATGGTTGCACCAGGGATGTACCAAGTTACGTTATCGAAATACGAAGATGGAGTATTGAGCCCGATGGCAGGCCCGCAAAACATTAGCGTGAAATTATTAGAGCAAAGTTCCATTCAAAGTGATATGAATGCGAACGTTGCCTTTTATGCAAAAGTTACCGACTTACGTAAAGCCGCTGATGCTGCAAATGATTTAGTGGGCACTATGCAAACGCGTGTAAAAAATATTGATCTTGCCATTGTTGACATGCCAGCACCTGCTAAAGATCTCTTAGCAAAATCACATGCTTTAAGAAAAGATTTACAAGCAATAGGTCACCAACTTTTTGGCGACGATACTCGCCGCCGCCGCGAGTTTGAAGTAGCCCCAAGTATAAACGATCGTATTTACGGCATACAAGGATCTGTATGGAACTCAACCGCTCCAATACCTGCTATGTATCAAGAATCGTTTGCAATAGCTTATAAGCAGTTTAAAGCAATGCTAGCGGATATGAAAAAACTCGATGAAAAAATAAAACGATTAGAGAAAGAGTTGGAGTTGAATGGAGCACCTTATACTCCGGGGCGTTGGCCAGAGGTAGAGTAATTAAATTTAAACAAATGAAAAACTACAAAAATGTACTGATGGGCATTGGTATTTTGTTCATCTTTTTATCATTAAGTTTATTTGCCAAAGGACTTATGCTAAGCATGGCAGAATTTAATGTACCTACCGAGGTGTTAAATTCTCCGCATTATTATGATGCTATTCTTTGGGTTTATGTACACATGATTGTGCTGGGAATACTGATATTCCTACTAGGATATGCAGTAACTGATCCCAAGAAACAACAATTAATTACTCTATTACTATTTTTAATAACCAGTGTATATACATATTTAGATTTTCGAAGTTCAGATTCGGCACTTGGAAATGGACTGTATCAAGGAGAAAGCTCGGTAGTGCCAGCATTTATTAGTCTTTTGGTAAATATGGTGTTGTTGCAGTTATGGATAAGAAACAGGAAGTAATTTAATCATAGCTCACAGAGTTACTCAAAGTAAGCACAGAGTAGCACAAAGTTTAACTGTGAAACTCTGTGCTTACTTTGAGTAACTTTGTGAGCTATTTTATATAATTTGAAATAAGGTCTCCCGCTTCTTATTGTTGGGTTAAATCATTACCTCTTAATTAACTTCGCAGATTTCCGATCTTGGGTATTTTTTGTAGAAGCGTCGTAAATTATGCTTAAAAAATTATTTTCGAAAGATATTTCCAAAAAACCATCGTTGAAAGGATTTTTGCATTTACCTTTTTTGCTTATTGGTAAATCTTTCCAATTAATACGATTACCTAAAGTATCAATTAAATTGATGCTTGTATCATTATCGTTCTTGCTCACCATTATCGCAACAAAAAAAGTATCGTAACCACCAACATAACCAGTACCTGAACCTGCCCCATTATATGTAATTAGTTCGCCTTCGTAAATACCCGTCCATTTATCTATATAACCATTCGGAATAAGCTGATCAAAAAAAATGCAAGAAGCAAATAAGCTTAATACGAATAAATAGAGTAGATGTTTAATAGACATCATATGGTTTGGAATTATATACTAAGATAAGGAATAATTAAGAATGTATGTTAATTTTTGTGCATACTTTGAGAAACTCTGTGAGCTATTTTTTATTATATTTTGCAAACATCTTCTTCAATTAGCACTCCATCCCACCCATTAAAACATTATCTAGCATAAAACATCAACCTTCTCTCCTTAGGATTTTTACTAAAATACAAATTCAACCAATCTTGTTGATCTTTAACTAACTTTTGGGCTTCAACCACTTTAGTTAATTGTTTATTTACTAAATTCTCAAAATTCTGATCTGAATTGTTAATAGATAACAACTTTTCATGAGCATCGTCGAATTTTATTTTTACAGAAGTTAACAAGCGTTGAATCTCTTTGTCGGATTTAATGGGTAGAAAAAGATCGTTTCTGTATTTTATAAATTTATTATAGGCTTTAATCCCATCATTATAATCAATTACTGATGTATTATAGGTAAATACCAACCTATTTTTCTTATCAACCTCAATATTCTTTTTTAACTCAAATAATCGATCTAAAATAATAGTGTTATTGCCAAGGTAATCTATCAAACAATTTTGTTCAGAAATATAACGGTCATGTCTACTCTCATTTGCATAAATAGAAATTGAATCTATGAAATTAAAATAAGCCTTACTGGTAATTTCAATCCTTTTCCTTTCAATAAATTCTTTATGGCTTATTGGATAATTATCGAGCTGAAATGTATAATTAAAAGGCATATGCGTTTTAATTAGATCGCTCGGCTTAACTTTGTAATAGGTATTGTTAAATTGCTTAACAAACTTTTTATTTTTTATATATCCTGCAGCCCAGGTGGGGTCGAATAAATACCAAGCACTATCAATATAAGCAGTATTCCAGGCATGAGATGTATAATCTAATGAGTTATACTTTAGAGTATATCCTTCTACAACATACGATTTAATGCCTAGCCTAGTACATAAATCTGTAAATAAGCTAGCGTAATCTGCACAAATTCCTTTTTTATTAGTTAGTGTTTTCTCTATATACTCTTCATCATTTTCAATAATATTTTTATCATTTACTTTCTGTACATCGTATTCAATATTGTTGCAAAGCCAATAAAATACAGCTCTAATTTTATCATCATTTTTAGTGAAGTTACCCAATATGTAGTTGGAAATATTAGAACTCGATCCACTCAAGGAATCGGGTAGTTTATCCATCACGGTATCAACCCTAGAAAAATCTACCTCAGCGTTTGATTGCCCAAAAGAAATGTGAGAAAAGTAAAAAATATTTATTAAAAGGATAAAAATTAATTTCATTGAAGAAGGATTGTGTCTGTTAATTTAAAAATAAAATTGTTTAAAAATTTTTGTTCATTACTCAAATGTCTATCGACGAAACAAAAGTGAATGAAAAACAACTAATAAAAAAATCTTGTGGTCATTTTGTCGTTTTTTGCCGCTTTTTGCCGAAAATGGTAGAATTTGGTCGTTTTGTCGATTTTTGGTCTTTTTGTCGATTTTTGCAGGTGGGATAAAATTCCGGTTTATAGGCGAAACATAAGTAAACAAAGGGCTAAACATAAGCACAGAGATTACGCGGGAGTTCTGTAGGAGTTCTGAAGTAAGGACAAAATACAGACTGAAATTAAGTAAAATTAAGGTGAAAAATAGTGGTTTTGTAGACTAAGTATAGACTGTTTGTAGACAAAGTGTAGACTGAGCATAGACTGAGCATAGACTGAGTGTAAGTGGACTTAAATATGAATTGCGAATTGTGAATTGTGAATTAAGCGAGGGTTGTGCGGGGAGCAGATGAATAATGAAAGGTGCAACAAAGTTGCAAAAACTCTGTGTACTCTGCGTCTCTGTGGCTCTGTGTTTAGGAAAAAGCCCACACACAAAGACTCAGATAGCTAGAGCACTCAGAGAAATTTCATCCTTTCGGTTTCTCGTATTTTCTGGTTTTCGGTCTTTCGGTCTCTCGAATTTACTGTTTCAGCAGTTCGTATTCATAAACTCCCACCCCATTTTTACTTGCAAAAATCCTCAAAGTTTTTCCGTTGAAAGTATAATTGTATGTTCCGCTTAGAATTAGGTTCCAATCGAAATCGGCAGTATAGAAATTTTGTTCGTTAAAGGTGATTTTGTTATTGCTAAATGTAAAGGTTCCAGAACCGCCCGCAGGTATTCGGTTTGCATTGGCAGTACAGGTAAATTTACCGTCTTTAATTTCGATGCTCGTTATACCAGTTTGTACGGCTGAATTGTAAGTGACTTTGAAATTTCCTTTATACGTACCATCGGCGAGGTTTTGCTCCTCCTTGCTACATGAACTAATGAAAATTGCGATGCTTAATAAGCAGATGTTGATGATGTGTGTTTTCATAAAGCTTTTTTTTGATGACAGCTGGGATAGGCTAGTACCCTTATTTAGATAGAGGAGATGGATAGAGAAGCTAACTTGATTATGAAGCCCACCCTGCTCCTAGCTCCATGCTCCCTGCTATTTGCTCTCTCATCTAAAACGGTAACCAACTCCCACATTAAACACATAGGCATTGCTTTTAACTTTTAATCCAATATTACTAACACTTGGTTCTGTATCCAACATGGGAGTAAGATCTGGCTGGGCCATGAATTCCGTTGATAAGCTAATTTTGTTTAAATGGTAAGCGAGCCCTACACCATAATTTAAACCGAAAATTTGTTTCTTCGAATCTTCGTAAAGTGGGGCATAATATTTAGAATCATAACTCAATCTATAATCTATACGTGGACCAATAAAAGCATAACCTGTAAACTTATTAATGTTGTAAAAACCTTTCAACATGGGCGAAAATGTTAGGTAATTAAGAGTACTTTTCCATGTTTCAAACTCGCCGGTACCTTCGGGCATTTCAAGTGTTGTTTTTTGAACATCAATTTGCTTTCCCTTTTGTACAAAACCTAAATCGGTAACTAAACTAACATGTTTTGTATTAAAAAACTCTGCAGTTAGGGCATTGTATACTCCGAGTTTATAATCAAAATCTAAATTAGAATTATCTGTTTTATATTCAAAACTCTGATTTGCTAAAGACATCCCTCCTTTTAGACCAATGCTCTTTAATACTTGTGCTTGGGTATTATAAATAATTATGGTTAGAGCGAATGTTAGAATTATAGTTTTCATGTATGTAGTTGTTAAAAATTGAGCTAACGTAAATTGCAAAAAAATTATTGCAATTAAAAAAAACTCAGTGAACTCTCGCATTTTCGGTCTTTCGGATTTTCATTTTTCTATGCAATGCGTAATCCATTTTTAACTACTTTATCTGTTGTAAGTAGCGTTATTTCATCACTATCCACTGCCCCTAAAATAAGGCATTCGCTTTGTATGTTAGCAATTTGTTTGGTTGGGAAATTTACCACTGCGATAACTTGCTTCCCTATAATCTCTTCGGGTGTATAGAGCTTTGTGATTTGTGCCGATGTTTTTTTGATGCCTAATTCGCCAAAGTCGATGGTAATTTTATAGGCAGGTTTTTTGGCTTCTTTAAATATTTCTGCATGGAGGATGGTACCCACGCGGATGTCTATTTTTTCGAAGTCGTTGTAAGAGATTGCTGTCATTTTTATAGGGTTCACGCAAAGATGCAAAGTCAAAAATAAATTTATCTTTTTATACTAAAAACTTTTAACACTTTGTTTCTTTGCTCCTTTGCATCTTTGCGTGAAATTTAATAGATAATATTTTCCATGTTGAGTTTTTTAAAATTTCTAATACAAATCCTTCCACATCACCTTATTATCATACAAATTCTTTTCCATCTGAAAAGGAGCATTGCCTATCCATTGGTAATGCTGGCGTTCATAAAATGCGATGGCTCTTTCGTTAGAATCCAGTACCCATAGCCAAACCGATTGGTAACCTTTCAATTTTATCAGTTCTTCGGCTTCTGTAATTAACCGATAGCCTATCCCCTTTCCACAGAACCATTCTAGAATATATAATTTACTAATTTCGGGTGCTGTTTTATTATTAAGTTGGCATTTTGCAACGTACTCAATCTCTAATGCACCTACCAAGTTTTCTTTGTATTCGGCAACTATAAACAGATCCGGATCTTTAGCAATCAAGCTATGCAAACGTTCTGGATCAAATTTCATCAAAATAAAATTTGCAAATTCATCCGACACTCCTTCTGTTCCATAAGTTTGGATGTACACTTGTTTTAGTAGAATAGAAAGTTTGTTTACATCTGTAAGATTCGCTTTTCTGTAAATTATTTCTGTTGCAATCATCCCTCCAATTTATAAATAAATTCTTCAATTTCCATTTGCCTTGCATTTGCAAAACCTCTGTCGGTACCAATTTTTAGAAAACCACCTTTTTCTAATACTTTTTGCGAACCTACATTATCAAAGGCTACTCTGGCATAAATTGGTCTCATAGTTACTATTTCAAGAAACATCGCTAATGCTTTCCTGGCAATGCCCTTCCTCCAATAAGGCTTATCAATCCAATAAGTAATTTCGGTATCTCCTTGCATTACAAACTTGGCAATGCTCCCTACAATGCGCTGGTTTAGTAAAATGGTTTGATTGTTTATACTAGGGTCTGCTAACAACTTTGTGTATTTACTAATGTATGCTTCTTTATCGTTTGGATTCTTCGGCATAAATGCAGCAAGGTAGCCGGCTTCTACATCGGTTTGAAATTCAAATAAAATTTCTAAATCGCTTAGTACAGTTGGACGAAGTGTAATTGCTGGATTATTTGTTATCATGATTTATATCTCAATAAAATATAGTAATTATTCGCGAACTATATTTTCATTAATGGTTTACCTTGAAATGCTTGTACAAGTGTATAGACAGCTAAAAGCAAATACATAATGGAAACAGCAATAGTAAGTGAAGTATTCTTCAATAAATAATAAGCAAGCAAAGGCAATACTTGCAGGGCATGCATTCCAATAAAATGCGCCACACGTAAATCGCCAACGGTAGTACTCCAACCTACAATAAACCAATTCGAATTATCATTTAAAGCTCCTACACTATGATTTAATCTGGAGCCCATGGCAAATCCTTGAAAAGCAAACAATACAAAAATTACAATTCCCAAGCGTATGGCCCATACATAATAAATAGGCAACTCTAGGAAAGAGTGTTTAAAAAAAAGGTAGCCCACATATGCTGTATAAATAGTAACCAAGCTTGCGGCTATTGCCATAAGCGAGTACAAGGCAGAATAAAAAGATGTACTAATATTGAAATGCGACAATTGACCTTTACTTGCTTGGATAGCGATGTACACAATTTCGAAACCTAGTAAAATTATAATCGACCAGTTAAATAATCGGATGTTAAAATCGGGGAGATAGTAGCAATACCAAGCCATTGCCCAAGAAAATGTTAAGGTAGAAAAAGCAAATTTAAAAGGCTTGTACCAAGCATTAACCCCAAACACTTGCGTACTGGTAGTTTTGGCAAGTATTAAAAATAACATTGAAAAAACAAGACAAACAAGACCAAAGTAAAACAAGGTATCGTTGCGGTTTTTTAGTTGATGGAGGAAGTCAAGCATGATGTATGTATACTGTTACGAATATCGGGAATTTTCTGATTTATTTAATATATAAAAGGTGAGACGCAGAGGAGGCAGAGACGCGGAGGAGGCAGATTTGTAAAATGTTAAGAGAGATCTAATACTTTCTTCCACTTATCACTTTCTGCAAATTCTTTTATGATAGTATTTCTTTTTATTAAAAATCGTTTTAAATAATCTGTTAAAATAAGTTTATCAAATACTTTTCCAACAATTCCGAATGGCGATTGAAACTTCAATATATCTATCATCAATACTTTATTATCAGCTTGAATAAATCGATGTTCGTGGTGGAATACTTTAAATATTCCCTTTACTTGTTCATCTGTAAAACTAAAGGGTCTATTAAACGCAGTAATTTTTGAAGTTAGTTTTTGTTGTATCCTGAAATGAGTGGCTTGCCAAGTAACGGTTTCGTTCGAACCAATTAGTCCAGTAGTTCTCCCTGCAATCGCTTTTTCATTGGTTCTTTGAGTCGATATTTTATGCAGGTCGATGCTTCTTGATAGATCAAAACAGATTTCTAGGCTAGCGTTTATTTCTGTAGTTAGTTCGATAATTGGCATAAAGGTTTATTATAAAAAATCTAATCATAAAATTTATACTTCAACATAAAATCAGCATCATGGTATTTAAGATAATACTGTCTAACCAAAATCAATAAATCATTTTCATCATACTCAAATTTATACATTAAACTATCTTTCTTTTCTGAATCTTCTTTGTTTTCTATTTTAATCAACTCTTTTAATTGGCCTTTTTCATTTGCAATCTCTATTTTCTTGTATGGTAAAGTTGTTCTAAATGCACAATTACTATTGCGTTCTGCAAACGTATATGTTATATTGGTTAATTTATTATATGTATTATATATATAAGTTTCACTATCATAATTAGTTGTATCCCTGTTAACATAACTCTTATACTCAATTAAATTATGATTTTTATCGTACCTCCTTAAATTAATTAAGGTACTATCAGAATATTGTTTAGTTCGTTCGTCAATTTTAAACTCCCATGTTTCTATTTCCACACATTTATTCAGAGGGAAATAATAAGTATCTATTGGAGGGAATTGACAATAAGTAAATTCAGCTAAGCATAGTAAAACCAATAAGATTAGATTTTTTATCATAAGAAAAATTAATATATTGTATCATCCGTTAATGTCCATTCATCACCAGAGTTAAAATTAAAACTTCTTCTAAATTCATAACGTAAATCAAAAGATTTTAGCTTCATTTTACGAAAAACTTTTCTGATTTGGCTTTTACATTTATACATTTCATATACATCTTCTAAATAAAACATCATGCCTAAAGCAAATGTGGCCCTGTTCATTGAGTGTGTTTTAATTTTTCGAAGTCGCCCTTTTTTGGAAAATGTTAAATAGAAAGTTTCATAACAATTATCCGGATAGTTTTTATAGGTAGGTTTAATTCGAGCTAGTTCGGAATTTATATATATATCAATGGTATCCTTTATAGACTTTAGGTAATCTCTACGTGGTTTGTCATTTTTCCATTGCTCTTCCTGCTTATCTGTCATTTTATAAGTCATGCCGTAACCAGAGTTCGAATAATATGCACCTTTTGGTAAACTCAACCAAAAGGAATTATAAACACTATCGAGTCTAAATTCTTTCTTTAGCAACATATAATTAAATAAAATAATATCTTTAAATGCTACTGAATCTGGTTGATTCCATGGACAATGGAAAGATTGTTTTTTGAATAGTTGATCTGATTTTATTTCAAAATCTAAATTACCACAATGTAAATACCAGCGATCCCAATGTTTTATTAATGTGTCTGAATGCGGAATGTATATTTGGTTAGATTTTACTAGTAAATTTCCAATTGAATCTGCCAATATATTATCAATCGTAATTCTTTCAGTATGTAACTTGTTTGCTTTTAAACTATACTCTCCATTTACTTTTTGGTAGTAATAACTTTTTATAAAATTTACAACCTCCGCTTTAAAATTATTAGTTGAATCTTTATATACATTAATAATTTGACCGTTTAGGTATATTCTATAATAAAAAGGAAAGTTACTTTTTTCAATGTTTATTTGTTCCAAGACAAAACTATCCTTTAAAGGGAGATCGGCAGAATAGGATGTAATATACGTTTGAGCCAAACAATAATTACAAAACAATGCACACAAAATCAAGAAAACACTTCTCAAAACAATATAATCTCTAATGTAACTTTACACTAAAATAACCAAAATAATGGTATTATGTCTATTAATTACTCTTCGTTGAGTTCACTCTTAAACTCTAGAGCCTCTTGACTTTTACTTAACTATAAATTCGTAAGGCCAGTTAGTATCTCTTTCAACCACCAAAAAAACTATTAATTAGTTGAAAAATTTCAGCACTTATATGTTAAATTTAACACTTAAGCCTTCATTAATTTTCACTAGTAATATTTCCACTAATTCATTATCCATAAATTCATAATCGTCGGGGATTTGCAATACTTCAATCTTAGGCAAACTTACATGCTTATAAATGTCTTTAATTTTTGAGCGCTGAGAATTTTCCATTACAAAAACTAAATCCGCCCAATTTAAATCCTTTTCAGAAATTTTTCGTTCGCTACTTGGACTTAAACCAGCAGAGCGAATACTAAAGCGGTTATCATTTTTGAAAATATGTTCAGCAGTTCTACTGCGTTTTTTATTCCTCCCACAAACCACCAAAATATTAGGCCTTGCAATCATATAAATATTAGATATTAGTATTTAGATATTAGATATTTACTAATATATAAATTCTAAACTCTAATTGCTAGTCCTCTCCATACGGAGATGAATTCGAATTTTCGACAATTCGACCTTTCGAATTATCGGCCTTTCGGCTTTTCTAATACATAGGTAAAGTGCCTTGCCTCCAACTCGCTACTATACTTCGTTATTCTATAAAACTCCACCGCATCTATATCGTCGCTTTCTGCCTCCACATAAGCCTCTTCAAACCCCATCGATTTGAACAATTTGCAAGTTTCTTCCATTAATTTTTTACCAATTCCTTTACCTTGGTACGCAGGACTTATGCCTACATCGTAAATATAAGCTATGGGGTTTTCACTATAATACCTATGTAATACATAAATGGTAAGTCCTCCAATTACTTTCCCATTATCTAACACCGCTACCACCAAAAAATATTTGTTCAGCAATAAACTATGCAAGTGCTCATTACTTGGTAGTAGATTTTCCATTTCAAACACCTCAGTAAATATTTCTACCAATGCTCTGAAAGCTAATGTTTCCTCGCTGTTTAGTTTCCTTATTTCCATTTTACTTTCCTATTTGTACAATGTAAGTTGTACGGTGTACATTGTACAACTTACATTGTACAATTATGAATCAAACTTACCAGCATCCCACACTTCCCCCGCAGGGAACAATGCGTCTTTCCTTGCTTTCATAATGTCGGCAATTAGTGCACTCTCTCCTCCTATTTTTTCTAGTTCTGAGATGATGTTTATATAACTTTTTTCGTCGCGGTTCTGACTAAGTTTAAATACATTTTCTAATTTCTCCACTTTAATTTCGAAGCCTACAATGGCGGGCATCATTTTACTTAAAAACGTTTCAGGTAAATTATCGTAAAAAGTTAAGGATTCGGTATTGCCTTTTTCAAAAGTTAAAGTTAAATTCCGCATAAATGTAATGAGCTCTGCATCCGACATAAATTTTACTTCACCAGCGCAATGCACACTCATGTAATTCCAAGTAGAACCTATTTGTGGATTGCTGTACCAAGAGGCGCTAACATAACAGCTAGGCCCTGTAAACACTAGCAATGCTTGAGGATTTTCGACCAAAGCTTTGTGATGGTCGGTATTACGCATAATATGCCCATGTAGGTACAATTCGCCCTCGCGTTCTTCTATTAATATTGGAACTTGGGTGGCAACTTGTTTGCCCGATGTAAAACTCCCTGTTAAAAATGCAAAGGGATGTTGCTGCATAAAATCGAGAATTACTTGTTTTTCTTTTTCTTTGAAGTAGGAGAAGTGGTACATATTTTCTAGATGTTAGATGTTAGTCGTTAGTATTTAGACATGAGACCGCTGCGCTATGAGACATGAGACGGTTGCGGAATTGCTAATTTGGGCACTTTGCGCTCTTTGCGAAAAACTTTGCGCACATTGCGTGAACGAAAACGAAAACAAAGTTATTCCAAGCCTTCAACATACATTTTCAATTCGGCATTCATTTTTTTGAATCCGTTTGGTGCGTTTTTCATCATGGGTAATTGTTTAAATATCATTGATAAAACACCACGATACTCTTCTCTATTTATTACCAATGTTTTATTATTACCCAAATCTTTAAGCTCGAAGAAATGTTCCCCATCAAACACTCTGGGCATTCCTGTTATAGCCAGCCATGCAAATCGTTTCTCATTTTCAAAATAAGAGATTTTTGGTTTAAATTCATACGGTGCTGCTCCTTCAGCTGCAAGTTTTAAATGCAAGCTTCCGTTTGCCTTTACCTCTCCTCCTAAATAGCTCAGCTGAGAATTCCATTTCTTATAATTATCGAAATCTATAACCGCTTTCCAAACCTTATTGGTAGAAGCATTTATTTCTACCTCTTCTCTAATTTCAAAACTCGTTCTGCTTAAGATTAAAATTAAAGCGAGAAGTATAAGTAGTATTAACATAATATTTCGTTTTTTCATGATATTTAATGACGCAGAGGCGCAGAGAAGGCAGAGGCGCAGAAAGGGAAGCTCTTTGTGTTTGATGTAAAAAAATTACGCTTTTCTATCCTTCAACTCTTCTTCTATCATCTTTAGACTTTTGCTCTTAGGGTCGTTTATTAATTTATAAATTAAATATAATGGAATTAGCATTAAAAAACCAAATGAGTTTTTAATCAAACTATAAACTACTATTCCAATTAAAAAACCTATAATAAATGCATTATTAATGGAAAAGGATTTCATTTTCTTCTCCTCAGCCTGCAATTCTTCATTGCTTAAGGATTTTAGTTCTTCTTGTCTCATATTTAAAATTGTAAAATTAACTCTGAGATTATTGTTTTGCGCCCTTTGCGAAAAACTTTGCGCGCTTTGCGTGAAATAAAACATTATTAAACTACTAAATTTCAAATTCTAATTTCTAAAATTCGCTAATTGCAATCTACAACGCATAATTCGTAATTCGTAATTTGTAATTCATAATTCAATCACTTCCCCTTGTTTATTCAACAACTTCAGCTGTTCGTCATTTGGGTTTATGGTTATGCTATCCTTCGGACCAATATGATAAATGTAAATTTGTTTACTAATGGTTCTGTGTTTAACACCTTTCTCTTGTGCATCTAATAATAACCAAACGGGTACAAAGGCATAATCTAAATTCTCTTGTTTGGCAAAGGTATCAGATGTTTCGGTATCGCCAGAAAGGTATATTTTTTTACCATGCCAAGTAATGAGGTACGAATAATGTTTAAAGGAAATACCAAATACTTTATGTGGAGTTCTATAAGATTGAATGCTGAATTCTGGAATTTGGCTGCTCAGTTTTTCAAGCTCCTCGGTATTATAAGGGTCGAATTTTTGTCCGCGGTGTTTCTTCCATAGCTTCTTAGAATAATGATCGGCATGTCTATGAGTAAAAATAAAAATAGCATTGGGCTTAATATTTGCAAGCTCTTTGGCATCGTATTCCATGTAGCTATGTGCACCCGATTTGTAAGGAAAATCTATGTAGAAATTAGTTGTACCATCTGTAAGATGCAAGCCGCAGTTGCCAATGAAGCGAACGGAGATTTGTTTGCTTTGGGCCATTACTTGAACATTCAAGAGGCAAACAATGAGCAATAATTGGATTTTTTTGAACATTAACTTGTTTTAGATTTAATGAAGATATAAGTTAAGATAAAGTCTTATAATTAGAATTGCAACTTATATACAACATTTGGAAAAAAACCAAGCTGGTAGGTAGTACTAATACTTTGAGATCTATCATCATAACTTTGAGAAAAAACATTATCATGATTGGTTACATTTTGTAAATCCAATGCAAATGTTTGTGCCATTTTTCGTTTGCCACTGTTTAAAGTAAAACCAGCTTTAACATCAAATCTATAATAAGTATCATAATAACTAGAGTATGCATCAGTAGAGAGCTGCTCTCTACCGATTGCATTAGATTCTGTAAGATTAATGGGAGTATAGGCTCTGCCACCTGCATTGGTAAATTTTAGATCTACTGAAATTTTATTCCTACTTCCCTTCCCAACCTTCCACTCTTTACCACCTAAAATATTAAATACATACCTTCCATTAAATGCAGTGTTTCTCTCTACCCCATCGCTGCCTGTATATTTTGAACTATAAATGGTTGAAGTAAATAGCCCATAGTATCCTTGGCTAAAAAACTTTTCGATGGTAAGTTCTATTCCATAGTTTTTGCCAGTACCTGCGTTGCTTAAGCTATCTTCTAAATCGGTTTTAAAAGTTGAACCTGTATTCAACATTGAATAACTACTAGAAAAGGTATTAACAGGTACATTAACTATTGATTGATAATATACTTCTGTTTTAATTCGCCAATCGTTGAATGGTTGAATATTATAACCTAGCACAAAATGGTGACTTTTGGTAAAATCGAGTTCTTTATTATTATATATGGTGTTGCCATTGGCATCTACACTTTGTAAAAAATATACATTAATAGGTTGTAATTGCGAATGTAAACCATAACCGAAATTAAAAGAGCTTGTATTTGAAGTGTAATAAATTAAACCCATACGAGGTTCAACGGCTGTAGAATTATTTAAGAAAAAATGCTGTGTATGAATACCTGCATTCAAAATTAATTTTTCGGTAATGCTGTATTTTAATTGTGTATAGAACTGTGATAAATTAGTACTGCTTTTGTAATCCCAAATTTGTAAATAATCATCGTTAATATTTTCTTTTGATCTATAATATAGATCTAAGCCAATAACTTCATTTTCAACACCGACTTTATAAAATAAACGAGCGTCAACTTTAATATTATAAGAACTACTAAATGAATAACTGTTTTTAGTTACAATGTTTTCTTCTTTAATGAAATCGGTATTTGTAGGTCTGTCAGTTGAATACCCAGATTGATCTGTACTAGCATAATTAATTCCAATAGTTGTAGTAATGAAAGATTTTTTAGTTAGTTGTTTAAAATGATTTAGTCCAACAATCCCAATTTTACTTGCAAAATCTACTTGGTTTCCATTACCATACAGAGTATTAGAGTTGCTTCCATCTATTTCGATGGTACTGCTTGCTAAAATTCCAAAAACAGAAAACTTGCCAATTTTTGAAGTGTTACCATTCAGTTTAAAAGATAAATCTTGATAGGATGGCGTGGCGGTTGTGCCTATATCGACACCTAAATTTTGGGCAACACCTGCTAGAGCATACCTATAACCAATTAAATATGATGCATCGCTATTCTTACTGAATGGGCCTTCTGTAGTAAACTCTAAACCTGTAATTACACCCATTTGTAAGGTAGTCTCTCTTTTTTTATTATTGCCATTTCTCAAACCTAAATCAAATACTCCTGAAGTAGCATTGCCATATTCAGCAGGAAAAGCGGAAGTAAAAAAATCAGAATTCTTTAAGAGGTTTGTATTTAAAGCGCTTACAGCTCCACCTGTAGTACCCACAGATGCGAAATGATTTGGATTGGTAACATTCATTCCATCTATTCTCCATAATACTCCAACGGGTGAATTACCGCGAATTACGATATCGTTTCGGCTATCATCCGGTGCACTCACCCCTGCAAAGTTTGCTACTAATCGTGCCGGATCACTTCGTCCACCTGCATATCTATTTACCTCTTCCATAGAAAAGGTTCTGGCACTTACACTTGCTAATTTATTGGTAGTCCCTTCTTTTGCGTTTGCTTTAACTACCACTTCAGCTAATTGCGAAAATGACTCCTCCATGGTAATATCTAAAAGCACTTCCTTCCCAGAAGTTACTACCACATTAGGTATGGTAATACTTTTATAACCAAGGTAAGTTACTTTTATTTCATAACGGTCGGGTGCTATATTTGTAAAGTTATACTGTCCATTTGCATCTGTAGCAGTAGCTTTTTGTAATGAAACTATTTGTAATGTTACTCCCACCAAGGGAGTCTGGGACAGCTTGTCTATTATTACACCACGAACATTTTGCGTATTATTTTGTGCTATAGAAAAAACAGGTATCAATAAGCATACTAAAAGAAATCTAATCATTTATTTAATTTATTTTATCGAAAGGCAACATTACCAGTTTCGTTAAAAACTTAGACGATTAGCTAAAGCAGTTCCTTCTATTACATTGAAAATATAATATGAATTGAAATGGATCTGCATTAATACACCATTTTTAGATACAAATCGATTGGGCATTCTGTATCTCTTAACGATTATAGAATTATGTTTTAGGCTACAATATTCTAGTAAAAGTTGAATAAGCGAACTCAAGGTTTTCAATCAGATACTCTTCATTAGTTGTATATTGCTTGTTAGAATCCATGTTAACAGGCCAAGCATTGGTGAACTTCCAACTAGCTATTGGCTCCCCCTTTTCATTTAACAATTTTACTTCTATATTTTTTGTTCGAATGCTTGCACTTAAACTATTTATAAGAGTATTATTACACCAAGCTAATAGCTTAGAATTTTTAGATACTATGCCTCGCTTTAATACTAAATTATCATACTTTGCTATATTCGGTAATTTGTATTTGAATTGATTGGGGTCGTTTAGTTCCTCTATTTCTAAATTAACATCTATCCCACTTACTTCCTGAAAGGAATTAGAGAGTTGCTCATGTTCCTCATTTATTGTAATCGTAAAATAAAACGAAGCACTTGGATAATAATTATTTATCATAAACAATGATAAGGATATGTATCGAAGAATCAAATTATCGAAGATTCGGCAATTCGATACTTCTATCAATTTTTATTTCGTTCAAAAAAACTTCATCATGCGAAACCACTATTAAAGTGCCTTCATATTCTTTTATTGCTCTTGTTAAAATTCCTACATTCTGTATGTCCAAATTATTGGTTGGTTCGTCTAATATTATTAAGTCAGGAGCTTGTTTCGACAAGGATAAACAACATAAAGTCAAACGCATTTTCTCGCCTCCACTTAGCACATTTACCGATTCATCCCATTCATTTTTATCAAACAAAAAACGATGCAATCTTATTTTTACTTCGTGCTCCAATAAGGCAGAATCATTAAAATATTGAGCTTGATCATACACACTTAACTTATTATTCAAAATAGAATAATCTTGATCAATGTATATTTTCGAAAAATTTACAAGCTGCAAACTACCTTTACTTGGCTTTAGTTTGTTCGTAATTATGTGAATTAAACTTGTTTTCCCTGAACCATTTAATCCTGTTAAAACAATACGCTCAGCACTTCTAATATGAAAATCCAAATCATGTGACCATAGAAACTCTTCTGAAAATTTTATGTTCAATTTTTTTGCTTCAACAAGAATTTTTCCTTTATGTATTGAAGATTGATGAAAGTTAACTTTCATTTTATCGTTCTCAGGTAATTGAGCTCTTAGCTCATATAAATCTTTATTTATTCCAGCTATTCTTTCTGAATGCACTTCTTTTAATTTCGAACTACTATTTTCTGCTTTATTTTTAAGGGTATTTAACATTATTCTAGCAACACCAGCTTTTTCGTGTTTTGCTTTACCTCTATTATCTAACTTCTGCTTACGTTCCAAGCTTTCTCTCTCTTTTTCTTTTGCTTTTCTTAATTCCTTTTCTTGATGGAATAAATTGCTTTCAAGCGCATTCCTTCTTATCTCTTTTTGTTCTAAGTAAAAATCATAATTACCACCATAAACCTCTATTCCCTCCGAATTCAATTCTAATACCTTCTCCAAAAGGTTCAATAATTTGCGATCATGGCTAACTATTAATAAGGTGGCAGAAGTGTTTTTTATAAATTGATAAAGTAATTCTCTGCCTTCAATATCTAAATGATTACTTGGCTCATCGAGCAAAATGAATTTTGATTGATGAATAGTCATTCCAGCAAGGAATACTTTTGTTTTCTGACCACCACTTAAGCTTTCTAATTTTTGATTTAAATTCAGATCATCCAATTTCCACTCCTTTAAAGCCATCATACATCGCTCTTCAATTGTCCAATCGTCGGTTAAAATAGTATAATTCAATTCTGATAAATCACCTTTAAGAATTGCAGTTAGTGCTTCTATTTTTTTATCAACTCCTAAGGCTTGAGCAATAGTAAAATGGTTAAACTGACCATAAATTTGTGGTACATAATACGGTTCTACCTGAATCAATAGCTCGCCTTCCGAAGCCTTTAAATGACCGGTTATAATTTTCAACAAACTCGATTTACCTGAGCCATTTTTGCCTATTAATGCTACTTTTTCGCAGGTATTTAGACTTAATGAAATAGAATCGAATAATAGATTTTTATTAGGATGTATGTATTTGATGTTTTGTAAATTAAGCATGATTTCTTTCTATTAAAGTTTTATGATTAGGTAGATTCGTTATCTATATACCTGCTTTAAAGGACTGAAAGAAATGTTCTATTACATGAGTTGTGCTTAAAATGTATGCAAATATAGTGCATGAATATAGAATTCCAAAAAACTAATTAAACATCTAATGAGAAAAACTTACCTTAGTATATATAATGTCTACATTCTATTTAAATAAAACAGAACCTAATAAAAGTTGCTTGCTTGCTTTACGCAGCATCCTATTGGCACATGATGTAAACCTATCAGAAACTACCAAATATGGGATGCCATGTTTCTGTTATAAGAATAAAGCAATGTGTTATTTATGGACAGATAAAAAAACCGAGGAGCCTTATATTTTATTTGTAGAGGGGCATAAAATGTATCATCCTAAATTAGAAATCGGAGAACGAAAGCGAATGAAAATATTCAGAATAAATGCTAGTAAAGATTTGCCAATAAAGATGATAAAGTTGTTGTTAAACATGGCTATGAAGGTAAGCACGATTGAATAGTAAATATTGCATTTTTTATTTCACGCAAAGAAGCAAAGGAGCAAAGAAGCAAAGTTAACTTAGCTCCTTTGCTTCTTTGCCTGAAACACCTAAACTAATCACTTGAACCGATCTGCAAAGGCAAAACTCAAGCCCATGCTTGCAGCACCTTGCTCGAACTTTAAAGATGGCTTGGCTAATTGATGCGAAGTTTGTAGTTGAAACTGAACTTTAACATAGTTCCAGCCTAATCTCAAGGTTAATGCATTTTCTAACTGAAAGCGATTTCTATTTTTGGCTATGGCATCAAGGTCTAAATATGGCTGACGATCCGACTGAATATTATTATTTATATTATAAAACGAAAGCATACCCAGTCCACTGGTAAAAGCAATGTCGACAATCTTATTTGTATAGCCGATACTGGGTTGTATAAAATATTTTCTGAATGATAAATCGGAACTTCCAATATCGTAATAAATTGCACCTCTACCCATAAAAGAATAAGAAGATTCTTGGTATTTATGCTGCTGATTGCCGATGCCCATGCCCGCAAATACTTGGAACACTTTATTCTTTTTGTAGTTATTATAATATCCAAATGCGCCTTCTAAATACTGGCCTTTCCCCCAATCGTTCGAATTTAAATTTCCGCCACTGGCATTCATGTAATTTGTCATTATCGCAAACCGATTAGAAATAGAATAAGCTGCCTGGATTTCTTTAGCATCTATTTCTTGACTTGTAGCTAGAGCTCCACTTAAGCGGTATTCATTTTTCTCTTTGAACAAGGGAACATTTTTAACCGCTGGCATATAGTAATAATGCGTGCAGCTGCTTAAGCTAAGAGCAAGCAGAATGAGAAGGGAAATGTTTTTCATAAATTGAATTTACAAAAAAAAGCTCACAAAGTACACTATGTACACACAAAGGGCACAATGTTTCTTCATGTACCTTTGTGTGAACTTTATATCCTTTGTGAGCTAAAAACAAAAAAGGAACGAAGTTCCCTTCATTCCTTTTTTTTCTGGGTAGAAGATGGGGCTCGAACCCACGACCCTCGGTACCACAAACCGATGCTCTAACCGACTGAGCTACATCTACCATTTTGCCAAGCCTTATTACTTGGGACTGCAAAAATAGCATAAAAACCATATTTCCCAACTAAAAATTGAAATTTTATACTCAATATTTATCTTATTTTTGAAAATGAATTTTTTGAAAAATCTATTCGACTACCAAGCATACCCTAGCAGCATTTTAAATAATGCCAAACAATGGCGCTACTTTGTGCTGGCTTGCATTGGTATTCGCATCCTTTTTTTTATATCAGACGGACATAATTCCGATTTCGATTTTTTTGAGCATTGGGGCGAACGCATCGTAAACCAAGGCTTTACCAATATATATTCTATTAAAGTAGATAGATTTGAGTGTGATTACCCCCCACTTTACCTCTACCTTATTACACCCATCGCTTACCTTTTTGATGCTATGCAATGGGACATGCATACTCAGTTTTACGATAGTTTCTTAAAACTGTTTAATCTCTTGGCCGAATTTGCCTTCTTGTTTTTCTTTTACCGCAAAACCAAGAACAAAGTTTTTTTAGCTGCTATGCTCCTTTCACCCGCTACTATTATTAATACTTATGGCTGGGGCCAAATAGATATTTTCTATAGCATTCTAATGTTCTTGGGCTTCTATTTCATACTTCAACATAAATTATACAAAACTGCTATTATTATAGGCATTAGCCTAAGTCTTAAAACACAAACCTTGCTTTTTTTACCCATTTTCGGTTTACTCTTTTTGTTCAGTAAAAACAGTATTAAAGAAAAAATACTTTCGGTACTCTTACTTATAGTGGTGTTTATTATACCTAACCTACCTTTTATACTTTGGGCTCCAAACCCAATGGACAGTATAAACCCACACATTAGTGCCGCAGGCAGGTACAACTTTATTAGCGTAAATGCCTTTAATTTTTATTGGGCCATTTGGGCAGATTTTGCCTTAAAAATGCAATTAAAATTTCCATCTAATGATGCGCTGGTATTCGGGCTCATAAGCAGAAAGATACTAGCCTATGCCCTGTTTAGCATGGTGTTTGCATGGATATTAGTACAAGTAGTAAAATACCGCAAGCAAGAAATGAAGATTATGGCCTTGCTTAGCTTATACTGTTTCAGTTATTTTATGCTATTACCCGAAATGCACGAACGTTATTTATTCCCGATGTTTATATTTTCTGCTTACTTACTATCTGCAGACCCTAAAGAGTGGCCTTATTTTTTAATGATTAGCCTTTTACATGCCATCAATTTATTTTGGGCTTGGGGCGAAAATAAGTTCGTAAAACAACAGTGGATGTTTGAACCTACCCGCGTTATTGCCTTGTTTACGGGTTTAATGTGGCTGTTATATTTCATCAGAATAAAAAATTATTTGAATACCCCCATTAGCGAAGAAGAAGAATAGAGATGTTGATATATTTATATACCGATGGTGCTGCCAAAGGAAACCCTGGAAGAGGTGGTTACGGGGCCATTTTAAAATCCGGACCACATATGAAAGAGCTTTCGGAAGGATTTAGGCTTACTACCAATAACCGTATGGAATTGCTTGCCGTAATAAAAGGATTAGAAGCCATTAAAACCAAAGGCTCGGAAGTGCTTGTAGTATCAGACTCTAAGTATGTAGTAGAGGCGGTAGAAAAAGGTTGGCTTTGGAATTGGATAAAAATTGGTTTTAAAAACAAAAAGAACAAAGACCTCTGGATTCGTTTTGTAAACATTTACCGTCAGCACAAAGTGAAATTTCAATGGATTAAAGGCCATAACGGCCATGTCGAAAACGAACGCTGCGACCAATTAGCAGTGGCCGCAGCAGAACAAAAAGACTTATTAATAGATCAAGCCTACGAAGATGAGAAGAACTCAGACCAGCTTTTCGACAGCTGAGAACTGAGCCATAAACTCTTCGGCTTTTTCTACCATGTTCTTAGATCCAATAAAAATTGGCGAACGTTGGTGCAAATCTGTTACCGGTAAATCCAAAATTCTGTTTAAGCCATCGCTTGCTTTACCACCCGCTTGCTCAATAAGATAACTCATTGGGTTGCACTCGTAAATTAATCTCAATTTACCAGAAGGTGCTCCGTATGATGATGGGTAAATGAAAATTCCCCCTTTTAATAAATTGCGATGAAAATCGGCCACCATAGAACCTATGTATCTTGAGGTATATGGGCGCTTAGTTGCATCGTCTATCTCTTGGCAATATTTCAAGTATTTTTTAACACCATCCGGAAAATGGATGTAGTTACCTTCGTTGATAGAGTACATTTTACCATTCTCTGGTATTTTCATATTCGGGTGCGATAAACAAAACTCGCCAATGGTAGGGTCTAAGGTAAATCCGTTAACCCCTTTACCCGTTGAATATACAAACATGGTAGAAGATCCGTAAATGATATAACCCGCTGCCACCATTTCTCTACCCGATTGTAAAGCTTCTTCAGATTTACATTCGCCTGTTTCGCTGATGCGACGGTAAATGGCAAAAATGGTACCTACCGATACGTTTACGTCTATGTTAGAAGAACCATCTAATGGATCTATACATACAATGTATTTGGCTTCTTGTGAGATGGTTGAGTTAATAGGAATTACATCGTCGTTCTCTTCAGAAACTATCATGCAACACTCTCCGCCTGCTTTTAAGGCTGCAATAAACTGATCGTTAGCGTATACATCTAACTTTTTTACTTGCTCACCTTGTACATTGGTGTCGCCCGTTTCGCCTAATATATTTACCAAGCCCGCTTTGTTTACCTCGCGGTTTACGATTTTACCGGCTATGGCCAAGTCTCTAATTAATCTGGAAAAACCTCCCTTTGCAAAGGGGAAATCGGCCTGCTTCTCTATTATAAATTGGCCTAGTGTAGTTACATGTGACATTTGATCTTTGCTTATTTGTTTGTTAGTATGGTATTGTTTTGCTTATTGTTTTAAACTTTATTACTGCGAGGCCCTATTTCTATTACCTCTAAATCCTTTACTTTGGCTTCTTCAATCTTAAACCTCATTAAGGTTCTAATTTGATGAAAACCCTCTTTACCCGCCGCTCCAGGATTTAAGTGAAGCAAATTTAATTTTTTATCGGGAATAACTTTCAATATATGGGAATGTCCGCAAATAAACAATTGTGGACGAGTAATTTCTAAGTGTTTTTTTATTCGCTCGGCGTATTTGCCAGGGTAACCACCTATGTGGGTCATCCATATTTTCATTCCGTTTACTTGCACGGTAAGGTCTAAGGGGAACTCTTTGCGAATTTCTTGTCCATCTATATTGCCCCAAACTGCACGTAATGGTTTAAATGCTCGTAGCTTTTCTACCACTTCCATAGAGCCAATATCGCCGGCATGCCATATCTCATCACAGTCTGCAAAGTACTTGTATATTTCCTCGGGGAAATGCGAATGAGTATCGGAAAGTAAGCCTATTTTCATTTAGGTTGATGTTAGAAAATGGTTAAATAGTGCTTCAAAGCTTCTTCATACTCTGCCGAATATCTATCTTTTGCTTCGTATATACTTAATGATTTAAGTGCAAAACTGGTTAAGTCTTGGGTTTTACGGAAAGAGATGATGTTGCGTATTACCTCCGTTTCTGGAAAAGAGCGGATGAAGATGTTCGATTCTATGCGCATGCGGCCTTCAAACACAGATGATACAAATTCTACACTTTCTGCCGGAATTACAAATGCCAACGTTCCCTTATCATTCAATAATTCATACATATGCTCCAACCATAAAAGAAACTGATCTTGGTTAATATGCCTAGCTAAGTTGCGCGTTTCCGATTCGGAAAGTAAGGACTGACTGAAATATGGTGGATTGCTAAAAATGAGGTCGTATTTGCCCAATTCTGTGCTTTGAAGCAAATCGACATGTATACTTTCTAACCTATCTGCCCATGGGGATCCAGCGAAATTTTGCTTGCACTGAGCACTCGCATCGGCATCTATTTCAATACTTTGTATCTGTAATTTTTTAGTCCGCTGGGCAATCATCAAGGATATTACCCCAGTGCCAGAACCAATTTCTAAGGCGGTTTTAAACTTAGAATCGATGGTTAATAAGGCGCCCATTAAAACAGCATCGGTGCCGATTTTCATCGCGCACCGATCTTGTTCTACTTTAAACTGCTTAAACTGAAAGGCTTTGTTGCTCAAATTATTGCTTTTCTATAATTTCTTCTAAAGAGTGTTCGTAGCGATGTTTGTATTCTGCTACCTCGCCATACGACTCATTATCTATCAAAATTTCACTAGAAGTAACATCACCTAAATAACTGTAATCTATGTTATTAAGCGACATATATTCTACAAATGCTTCTTGTTGTTCTGGTGTAATAGAAACTACTATACGACCTTGTGCTTCGCCAAATAAAAAGGCATCGGTACGTATGGTATCGTCGGTTTCTATGTTAAAGCCAAGGTTCTTCACCATGGCAGATTCCATTAAAGTAACAAACAATCCACCGTCAGACACATCATGGGCAGATTGAACTAGCTTATTGCGGATTAATCCTTTAATTACTTGGTGCGTTTCATATTCCTTCTCTAAATCGAAAAAGGGCGCTGGTGAGGCTTTAATGCCGTGGTAAGAAGCTAAATACTCCGAAGAGCTAATGTCGTTCTTAGATTCGCCAATTAGGTATATTAAATGCCCTGCTTCTTTAAAATTAAGCGTCATGCGTAACTCTTTAGAATCCATTACTCCTAACATACCAATGGTTGGGGTCGGGAATACCGGACCTTCGTCTGAAGATTGGTTGTAAAAGCTCACATTACCGCCTGTAACAGGGGTTTCGAACTTGGTACAAGCCGCACCCATGCCTTTAATGGCACCAACAAACTGCCAATACACTTCTGGGTTGTAAGGGTTACCAAAGTTCAAACAATTGGTAATGGCTACCGGTTCGCCACCTGTGCAGGTAATGTTACGAGCAGCCTCGGCCACTGCAATGGCGCAACCCACTTCTGGGTCGGCATATACATAACGTGAGTTACAATCTACAGTTAAATTAATGGCTTTATCGGTACCTTTAATGTTTACCACTGCAGAATCTGAAGGTTCGTTGGTACTCATGTTAATGGTGCCCACCATGCTATCGTATTGGTTAATAACCCAACGCTTAGAGGCAATATTCGGATGATTTACCAAGTGCATCATTACCTTTTTTAGATTCGACTCTTGCTTTACATCATCTATGTTAAATTTCTTATTTTCAGCAAAGTATGCGGGTTCTTTAAACTCTCTGTGGTACACTGGTGCACCGCCACCTAATACTAAATCGTCTGCCGGTACATCGGCTACTAATTCGCCGTTCATGTAATAATGTAAACGCTTGGTATCGGTAACTTCGCCAATAATAGCGCAGTTTAAATCCCATTTATCAAACACGGCTTCCACTTCTTTCTCTCTACCTTTTTCCACCACAATAAGCATACGCTCTTGCGATTCTGAAAGGAGGATTTCGTACGGTTTCATGTTTGCTTGGCGAGTTGGCACCTTATCTAAATAAATTACCATACCGTGTTCGCCTTTGGCAGACATTTCGGAGTTAGAGCAAATAATGCCCGCAGCACCCATGTCTTGCATGCCAATTACAGCACCTGTTTTTATTACTTCTAGAGTAGCCTCTAGTAAAAGTTTCTCTTGAAATGGATCACCTACTTGCACTGCAGGTAAGTCGTTTACCGAATCTTCGGTGATGTCTTTTGAAGCAAATGCCGCTCCGTGTATTCCATCCTTACCCGTTGCCGAACCCACAATGTAAACCGGGTTACCCACACCGTAAGAAGTTGCCGAAATGGTTTCGCCAACATTTACAATACCAGCACTCATGGCATTTACCAAGGGGTTAATATTATAACACTCATCAAAAAACACTTCACCACCAACCGTTGGGATACCGAAAGCATTGCCATAATCGCCAATACCTTTTACTACTCCTTTAATTAACCATTTGGTACGCTCTTGGTTAATATCGCCAAAACGAAGCGAGTTTAACTGAGCAATTGGGCGAGCGCCCATGGTAAAAATATCGCGGTTTATACCGCCCACACCTGTTGCAGCTCCTTGGTAAGGCTCCAATGCCGATGGGTGGTTATGAGATTCTATTTTAAATGCACAAGCAATGCCATCGCCAATGTCTACCAAGCCAGCGTTCTCTTCACCAGCTTTTGCCAACATACGTGGGCCCTCTTTAGGTAAGGTTTTTAACCAAACAATAGAGTTTTTATATGAGCAATGCTCACTCCACATTACGGAGAAAATACTCAATTCGGTGAAATTAGGCACGCGACCTAAAATTTCTTTAATTCTATCGAATTCTTCGGGACGTAAACCAAGTTCTTTGGCTGTTTCGAGGGTTGTTAATTGTGTATTTTCCAAGACATGCTTTTTTTGATGTCGCAAAATTAACAATTAGATTGTTTAATACCTTATTTGTTGATAATTCTGGTGGATTTCAACAGTTTTTTTAGGGTTAGTTTGATGAATTGGCTTAGGAAGGACAGTAAAAAGTACTTTCGATAGCTGATGATGGTATAGGATTTAGTTTCTCCACCAAGTTTAGATTTGTAAATGGCAATGTTCGGAATGTTTGCTCCCAACAAATCGATTTCTAAAATACCCTTCGTTTTGAAATAGCTAAAAACTTGATCGTACAAATAGGCTTGCCCGCCGGTTTCTTCTGTTCCACCCATTACAGATATAAGGTAGGCTTGTTTCTGATCAACTAAATATATACTCGAACCTATGCAATGCTGCTCTGCATCTAACAACTCAAACTGAACTACGTTTTGCAAGCCTGCTAGGTCTTTTAACCATTGTTGAACTTTGGGTAGCTCTGCTTTAGAGAGTCCATTTTGCTGCATATCTGCAAGCTGCGCATCGGTAATGCTTTGCGAATATGCGTGGGTTTTAACACTAAGCCCAGCCTTTACCCCTTTTTTAATAGAACGGCGAATGTTTTCAGAATAGTTGAACTCCTTTGTAAGATCTATGGTAGCGGTATAATATATTTTATGCCCCCAAGCTGCCCAAGTAAAAGGCCTAATGTCTTCGGCATAAGGAGCCAATTTTAGATCTACGGCATCAAAATCTTTCTTCAGTTCTAAAATAATTAATTCCCAAATATTGATAAAACTGCGTTCGCTAAATTCATTGTGCAGGATGATAGATTGGTAAAAAAAATGAGTGCATAGCCTAGCATCTCTCCCATTATGTAAAACTGGCAAAGAGAGTTGTGGCTTCTCCTTGTCGTAAACCGTATATACACAAATATCTTTCTGATAGGCCTTGGCAATACTGCTTAAAAAAGCATCTGAGTTAAAAAGCCCTTCGCTGCTTGGTAAATGTTGTTGCAGGTAATCTGTCCACGAATATCTTATTAATCTCATGCCTTAAAAATGCAATAATTTTAATTCAGAACGAAATATCGATTATATTCGTACATCATGAAAATGACTCGAAGCGCCCTCATCTGCCTATTCTTTATATTTATACACAGCCTATCTTTTTCGGCAGATAGAGCCATTATCAAAATAAAATCTAACGCTACTGGAATTATAAAACTAGAGGCCAATAGCCTAAATAATATTTACCCAGAGTATACAAATAAGAACCCTCGTTTTTTTCATTTATTTAAAAACGGGAAAGAAATTTCGTACTTAATTGCCGATACCACGAGCAATTGGGCCAACGGCAATGCCTTGTATTTTTATGCTGAAAAAAACGACGGGCATTTAGATAAGGAATTGTATGCAAAAGCCGGCGCTGCGCTTAACCCTTATTACTCCATTTATACAGATACATCTGTTTATTTTTTATACATGGAGGAGAGCGCGGAGGGTTTATATTACCGCCATAAAACAAATACAACCAATGCTAATTTTACAGATGAGGTAGAAGTAGAAAAAGTATTCGTATTTGCAGAAAACTATTTTCTAGGTAAAAACTATGGATCGGGCGCAACCCAATCTGAGTACACTATGGGCGAAGGATACTCTGGTGCATTGTGGAGTATAGGTGGCGGTCAAACTCGTAATTTCAACTTACCAACTTTGGCAAATGCGAGTACAGTAGAACTAGAGTGTTATGTTTCTGGTCAATCTGATGCGGTATCTGCCAACCCAAATTTTAACCACCACATCCAACTAAATTTGCAAGGCAATGGCAATACGCTTTTGTTAGATACTACGTACAAAGGATATGAATGTGTACGCAAAAAGTTCTATTTGAGTAATACACTTTTCAGCACAAGTAATAGTTTACAGTTTTTGAGTATTAACGATTTGGGTGCGCAAAGCGATTTTAATTCTAGCCCTTACCTCAAACTAAATTTTAAACAGAAAACGAATTTAACAGGGCAAACGTATTTAGCTTTTAGGCATGCAAGTGTAACTAATACCAACTTGTACTTTAATGGCCTGCCTTTAGATAGCACCTTGCTTTGGAACCTACAAACACGAACTTATTACAGCGCAAACATTGCCAACGATAGTATTTATTTTAATGTTGATGGGGCAGTTACCAAAGGAGCCTACGTAATAGCCTCCATAAAATCGGCAAATTTGCTGAGCAATTTTAGATTAGAAAAAGCAGTGTTAAAAGAGTTTGATTTTAGCAATGAGGAAAATGAATTAATTATTGTAACGAGCAAAGCTTTTGAAAATGGAGCGCAACAATATGCTCAATATAAAACACAGAAAGGCCAAGCAAGCTATGTAGTGTATGCCGAAGATTTATATAATACCTACAGTTTTGGGTACCACCACCCTATTGCCATTAAGAAATTTGTAGATGCCTATTTAGGTACTGCTAAAAGTATTCCGCTTAATTTATTTATTATAGGCAAAGGTATACAAAGCAATTTATATGCAAACCCCAATTTTGCAAAGCGAGATTTTGTGCCAAGCATAGGCATACCAGCATCGGATGTATTATATGTAAGTAGTTTAGATTTTTCGGTATTAGTACCCAAAATAGGTGTGGGCAGAATTGCGGTGGAGAGCAACCAAGAAGTGTTAGATTACTTAGACAAGCTAAAAGACCAAGAAGCAAATACCGATGATGGGCTTTGGCGCAAAAATATTATACATGCCACAGGTGGAAGAACCATAGGCGAGAATACTTCTTTTTCTGCAGCATTAAAAGCATGTGAAGACATAGCTGTGCAACCTTTTATGGGTGCAAGGGTTATTAATTTCAACAAAAAAGTAAACGAGCCGATAAGCGATAATTACCGAGAGAAAATTGTAGAACTTACGGATGCCGGGATAAGTTTACTGAGTTATTACGGTCATGGTGCGAATTATTTTGTAGAAATAAACTTTGGCGAACCCGAAGCTTTAAATAACCGAGGCAAATACCCAGTTTATTATTTAAGTGGTTGTTCGGTAGGTAATTTTGCAAACGATAATTCGATGGGCGAAAATTACATACACGCCAAAAACCGCGGGGCCATTGGCTGGTTGGCCAGTAGCGATTTAGGCTTTACCTCTTACCTTACCGAGTATCACCGATTGTTTTATGAAAATGCGTTTTCCAAAAACTATGGCAAAAGTATTGGCGAAATACAAAAAGCTACGCTTGCAGAATTTGTGAAGGCAACTGATTCTATAAATATTTTGCATACCAGGCAAATGGTTTACCAAGGCGACCCAAGTTATAAACTCTTCTCCCCTACCAAAGCCGATTACTCTGTAAGCCCCAATGGTTTTTTTGTAAGCGATAAAAAATTTGCAAACAACGATTCGGTAGAACTCGCCTTTATTCTACGTAATACAGGCAAAGCCATTGCCGATAGTGTAAGTTATTCTATTGAGCGAAGTGTAAATAATAATACCGTAACCTACCCATTACTTAAGCGCGATGCATTGCTCAATACCGATACTTTGTATTATACCGTAGAAAAAAATAAAACCTTTAGCGGAACCAATAAAATAAAATTACTAATAGACCCCGAACAAAAAATTGAGGAGCTGAATGAATTAAACAATAGCATCGATAAAGAATTTTACCTTTCGAGTTTTACTCCGCTTATTATACAACCCCGCAATTCTTCAATTTTAAAAACAAATACATTGAACTTAGTGGTACAATGCAGTGATTTATTGGCGAAAGATGTGGAATATAATGTAGAGATAGATACCAATGCAAACTTTAACTCTGCCTATAAAAAAACATTTAAATGGGTAGAGCAACAAGTATTAATGAAAAAAATTACACTTAACAATTTAGCTATAAATACAAGTGTTTACGTACGTGTAAATATTAAAAACAGCAGCGAAACATCTGATTGGCTTGTGCATGAACTCATATATTTACCTAATTATGAAAGTAAATGGATACAAAACCGAGTGAGCTCTCTGAATGCTGAATTGTTAAATAATGTAAAAGTAGAAAACAACCACTTATCTTTTATCGATAACAGTGTAGAGTTTGCCATAAATACACGTGGCGATAATGCTCGTACCGATTCTGTAGAGAGAAGGATGCGCCTAAATAATAATGCACCGGTATTTGTAGGATCTGGCATTACTGGCATTTGTTTATTAGCATTAGAACCAAAAAGTTTAAAAAGATTTAGTTATGCTAGCGGGTATAATTTAGCCGCTAATACCCCCGATTATCCTTTTGATAAGTACCGATTTTCTGGAGTGTTTGTATTTAATACCAACTCTGCTACAGATCGAGACTCATTATTACATTACCTAAATTCTATACCTGCAGGTTATGTAGTAGGTGGTTACAACGGATTAAATGCGAACCTTAGCACCTTGCCAGAAACTATTTTACAAGCCTTAGAAGGCTTAGGCTTAGCAAAAGTAAGAACTATACCAAACGGTGAACCTTATGCTTTTGTTGGCTACAAAGGTGCCAGCATTGGTACTGCTGCAGAAAAAACCGCTGAGCCAAGCATAGGCATCGATCCTATAAATCAGTTTATACGTTTAAACTATACCCATGTTGGTACTTGGGATCGAGGTAACATTCGCTCCGAAAGAATAGGTCCTGCCAATAGTTGGAAATCTATCTCGTGGAATTTTACGAAACAACTAACAGATGAATTTGAACTTGAACTAAATGCCATTGATACAAACGGAAATCAGAGCATTTTAAGTAAGCATACTAACCCGATAGATAGTATAAACTTAAGTGCAGTAAATGCTAAACAATACCCCTATTTACAACTAAAGGTAAATTTTAAAGATTCTGTAAATTATAATCCTGCGAAGTTTAATTATTGGGCTGCTAATTATAGTTTACCCGTAGAGTTGAGTGTATTTCCGCAACATAACTACTTGCTAAGTCCGACGCAAACACAACAAGGTGATAGTGTAAATTATAATATTGCGTTTGTAAACTTAGGCGAAGAAAACATAGACAGTACGAAGTTAAATTTAAGCATAGAATATACAGATAGAACAATTGTACCGCTATTTCAAGATACCGTATTAAACTTTGCTGCAACCGATACCCTTTTAAAAAAATACAAAATAAACACTCGCAGTTTATTAGGCGAATTAAAACTAATAAGCAGTGTAAGTGCTGTAAATAAAACAGAAAGCAGTAGTTTTAATAATGTATACGAAAGTAAATTAGTGGTAACTCGCGACCAAAAAGCGCCACAATTAAAGGTAACTATTGATGGAAAAATTCCGATGCAAAACGATTTAATTTCGCCACGCCCACTCATCAACATAAAATTAAAAGACGAAAACCCCTATTTACTTTTAAGCGATAGTAGTTATGTAATAGTTGAACTCAAGAAACCAAATGCGAGCAGCTACCAAACTATTAGCTACCAAAATACCGAGATGAGTTTTACACCGGCTACAAATACAAATAATAATGAGTTGAACATACAATACCAACCTTATTTTAAAGACGATGGCATGTATAGCTTGCGAGTTAAAGTAAAAGATGCGAGCAATAATACTTTTGCAAATACGGCCTATACCATAGATTTTGAGGTAGTAAATGCCTCGAGTATTACTCACTTTTTCCCGTACCCAAACCCTTTTACCACGCATACCCAATTTGTGTTTACCCTAACAGGAGAAGTAGTTCCAGAGGATTTGAAAATACAAATAATGACCGTGAGTGGTAAGGTAGTTAGAGAAATTACGAAGGCAGAACTGGGCATTATAAAAATAGGACATAACATTACCGATTATAAATGGAACGGTACCGATGAGTTTGGCGATAGATTAGCAAACGGAGTTTATTTGTACCGAGTTGTACTAAAAAATACAAACGATTTTGAGAAACGCAGCACCAGTGGCGACCAATATTTTAACAGTGGCTTTGGTAAATTATATTTGATGAAATAAAAATTTACGAGCAAAGTTTTTTAATTTATTTTGGTGATGCCATAGCTCATAAAATGAATGCAACTTACCAGGGAATCTGCTTTTATAATGGGCAATGTTTTTAATGTTCGCCCCACAAAAATCGAATTGAGCATAGCACTTATTTTTAAAATACCACATAAAAGCATATTGAGCAAATACCCCGCCCCTATTACGTTTAAAAGTACTCTCATCCATATAAAATAATTGCTCGGCATTTTTATCTTGGTGGTTAAATAGCATTTGTGCCAGTAATTCTCCCACCTCATTTTTAATACTTAGTGCATTTAATAATGAACGATTTTGAATCAAATCTTTTTCAATTACTCGAAGTCGTTTTGAGTTTACTTTGTTTCTTAAAAACTGAACATGATGTTTAATGTAAGCGTCGCTCAAAGGCTCTTCTACTACCTGTAAATGTTGCCATTTTTTATATTCAGGTATAGTTTGAAGGTAGGTTTCGGTAAGTTCACTGAGCTCAACTAGGTAGGTGTATCTTTTAATTGCGATAAAGTTGTTCCATAAAAAAGGTCGTATATCTTGCGTTTTAGGACTTAATTTTAAATGTACATCCTGATGATTAAAGCTTAACTCCTTAGCTAAAGAGTTTGCTACAATTAAGTATTTATGTGCAGAATTAAGTTCGGTTGGTAAACTAATATTGGTGTAAGCACTGGAAGCTGGTAATCGCAAAAAAATTGAACTCATATTTACAAAATTGTTTTTTTAGGCGCTTCAATTTTATATAAAACTAATATACATACGGGCACATATATGGCTGCCAGTAATAACTTCAAAAAATGTGCATCAAATACCAAACTTAAAAAATAAAAAGGAAACATAATGGCTGCTGCAATAAAAGCGATTTTATATAAATACCAAAATGGAACCACGTCTATCATTCTAACTTTTAATATAATTTTGGAAAGGTAAATACATACGAACGCATATACTACATTGGTTATTACAGCTGCCAAGCTCGCTCCTAGCATACCGTAAATTTTTATCAATATAAATGTAAGCACAATATGGAATACCATTTCTACCCCTTGTATGAGGCTTATGTATTTAGTTTTATTGGTAATCAGAAAAATATCATGATAAGAGTTGAACCTTAAAAAAAAACTAAGCGCATATACCGCAAATAAAGTTGCACTTTGCTCGTAATAAGAACCAAATGCAAGGCTAATAAAACTAGGCGCCCAAGCAATAAGCGATATTACTATTGGAAATAAAATAAGTATTACTTCTTTTTGGTAATTTTTACGAATGGCTATAAGTTCTGCAATATTATTTTGTTGATATGCTTTAAGCATATAAGGGAAAGCAATAGCAGAAAATGAAGTGTAAAACACTGTAATTAAGGGTACCTCAAAATTACCATTGCTAACTATGGCAATAGATTCGGGATTATTAAATAAATAACTTAAAATAATTTTATCTGTTTGCGACATTATAATGCCAAACAACAAGCCTACACCAATAGGCAAGCCGTACTTCCAAATTTCTTTTAAATAATTTAGATGCAACTGAAACTTTTCGTTTTTAAAATAACGCTCTAGGTATACATTGTTAAATAAACTTGGTAGTAGACCTGTAATGCTTAATAAAAACACATAATGTATTAAGGATGCTTTAACGGTATAAGCAATAACTATTAGCGCAAGCTTAATGGTAAGCATGCTGAGTGTATTTACAAAGTACACTCCCATTTTGCGGATGCTTAAAAAAATATTGAGTTCTACCGATTGAAATACTCCCGGAATGATGAGTAAAATAATCCATATATTATACTTATTCCAATCTAAAAAAGTACTGGTTCCAGTAAATAATAGTTGGTAGCCGAACATCAATAAAACAACAGCAATAGTACTTAACAACATACCCACTCGAAGTGCATTTATGTAGTTATACCCTTGCTGTGCATTTTCAGATTTCTGCAAATAAAAGTAAATAGATTGAGCGAAACCCATAGAACCCACAGCCACTGCAATACTTACAAATAATAAGATGTACCGAAAAGAACCGTACTCTGCAGGAATTAGAAAATGAGAAAGCAATGCAATACTTAAAAAATTAAATACACTTATAATACTGCTACCTAAGTATAACTGAAAGGATTCTTTATTGCTTTTAAATTTTTGCTTTACGAGTTCTATCACGTGGCTAAGATAATGAATTTTGTGACTAGTAATTAGTGAATAGTGACTAGTGACTAGTAGGGGCTGCGTGCTAAATGAAAATAATACAATCTAAACCTACTTTATAGAGATTCTATAACCACCTAGCAGGCTGTCATACTATTCACTAGTCACCAGTCACTTTTTTACTACTTTCCCAAAAACACCCCACTTTTCCACACAAATGGTAAAAAAAGTTGAGTCTTTTTCAGAAAAACACTAAAAAAATTGGAAGAATGTGCTATTTTTGTGCATCAAATCTAAAAAACCACTAAAAAAATGACTTCTATTAGATTCAAAGCCTTAGACACTGTTCAAAAAAGAGAGAACATTGTTGTAAAAACTCCATCAAATCGTATTTCAGACTTTTATGCTGTAAACGTATTTGATAAAGCGAAAATGAAGCAGTACTTATCTAAAGACGCTTACATAGCCGTAGAGGAGAGTATTAATAATGGTAAAACAATAGACAGATCGGCATCCGACCAAATTGCTTCGGCTATGAAAACTTGGGCAATAGAAAAAGGTGCAACACATTATACCCACTGGTTCCAACCTTTAACAGGTACAACAGCAGAAAAACACGATTCGTTTTTCGAGCCAAGTTCGGATGGAAGAGCATTAGAGAAATTTAGTGGCGATGCTTTAGTACAACAAGAGCCAGATGCATCATCGTTCCCGAACGGTGGTATTAGAAATACATTTGAAGCAAGAGGATATACTGCTTGGGATCCATCATCACCAGCATTTATTATGGAAAATGGTTCGGGAAGTACATTATGTATCCCAACTGTATTCGTATCATACACCGGTGAAGCATTAGATTACAAAGCACCTTTATTAAAAGCATTACATACACTTGATAAGGCAGCCGTAGAAGTTTGCCAATATTTTGATAAAAACATTACCAAGGTAAACGCCTCTTTAGGTATAGAGCAAGAGTACTTTTTAGTTGATTTAGCTTTATACAATGCTCGTCCAGATTTAATGTTAACGGGCAGAACTTTATTCGGACACATGTCTGCTAAAGGTCAGCAATTAGAAGATCACTATTTCGGATCTATTCCAGATAGAGTATTAGCCTACATGGTGGAGTTAGAAACAGAAGCCATCAAATTAGGTATTCCGTTAAAAACACGCCATAATGAAGTTGCACCAAGCCAATTTGAGTGCGCTCCTATTTACGAAGAAATAAACTTGGCCATAGACCACAACCAATTGTTGATGGACTTAATGGATAAAGTAGCGCGCAGACATGGTTTTAAAGTATTATTACACGAGAAACCATACGCTGGGGTAAACGGATCTGGTAAACACAATAACTGGTCGCTTATTACAGATACTGGTAAGAACTTATTAGCACCAGGCAAAACTCCAAAAAATAATTTGATGTTTTTAACTTTCTTCGTGAATACGATTAAAGCGGTAAGTGAGCATGCCGATTTGTTGAGAGCAAGTATTGCTTCAATAAACAACGATCATAGGTTAGGTGCTAACGAAGCGCCACCGGCAATTATTTCAATTTTCTTGGGTAGCCAATTAGACGAGGTGTTGAATGAAATTGAAACATCTAAAATTAATAAGAAGATGGATACAAGTAATGCTATGTGGTTAGGCATTCCTAAAATTCCTCAGATTTTATTAGATAATACTGATAGAAACAGAACATCGCCATTTGCTTTTACTGGAAATAAATTTGAGTTTAGAGCGGTAGGTTCATCGGCAAACTCATCGGCACCGATGACAGTGTTGAACACTATTATGGCCGATCAATTAATTGCCTTCAAAAAAGAAGTAGATGCATTAATAAATAAAGGCGAGAAGAAAGACGTAGCGATTTTAACTGTCATCAAAAAATACATTAAAGACTCTAAGGCAATACGCTTTGAAGGAAATGGATACAGCTTAGAATGGGAAAAAGAAGCAGCGAAAAGAGGATTATCAAACATTAAAACTACTCCAAAATCTTTAGACGCTTATGTGTCTAAAAAAACTACAGATTTATTTCTACGTAACCAAATTTTCAACGAAGTAGAAATTCATGCACGCCATGAAATTATGTTGGAAAATTACATGAAGAAATTACAAATTGAGTCGAGAATTATTGGGGAGTTAGCCATGAGCAACATTATACCAGCAGCGGTTCAGTATATGAACATCCTATTGGAAAATGTAAAAGGCTTAAAAGAAATTGGTATACCGAAGACTCAGTACGAGGCACAAATGGATTTAATTAAATCAATTTCTGAACATATGTCGATAATTAAAAAATCGGTTGATCAAATGACGGAGGAGCGCAAGAAAGCAAATACTATTGCCGAATCTAGGAAATTAGCTATTGGATATGATGAGAAAGTGAAACCATACTTCGAAACTATTCGTTATAACGTTGATAAACTTGAACTTATAATAGGCGACCAATATTGGCCATTGCCAAAATTCAGAGAATTATTGTTTTTAAAATAATAATTGATTAAAGGGTAAAAGCCACCGATTAGGTGGCTTTTTTCTTATATTTTGAACTCGGCAGTGTCAAATTCTCTAAAAAAATATATATTTGGTTTTTCCTACGGTATTATTTTTGCTGTGGAATGCGTTTATAAATAGCAATATTCATCTAAAATGAAGTTAAAACACATTTATTTTTTAATCGCCACCATTGGTGTTAGTACAATTTTATACTCGTGCGGTGCTCAAAAACCGAGCGTAGCGGCAGCAGAAAAGGCTTTTAATAACGAAAAGTATTTTATGGCAGCCGATTTGTATAAAAAAGCAATTCCGAATGTTCGTAAAAAAGAAGCGAAGGCAGAAATTACTTTCAAAATTGGTGAATGCTACCGTTTAATTAATAATAATAAACAAGCTGGTATTTGGTATTTAAAAGCATTAAAAGCTGGTTACGAAGAAGATACCCTTTATATAAATTATGCTAATTCTTTAAAAGCGTTAGATCGATTTGATGATGCCATAGATGTTTATAAAGAACATTTAGTAAAAAAACCAAACGACTCTACTATTATTGCAAAAATTGAAAATTGCAAAATGATTTTAGAGTGGAAGAAAAAAGAGGTAAACTTTGAAGTGTACAACGAAGCTTCGTTGAACACTAAAGACATGGAATACGCTCCGTCTTTTTATGGCAAAGGAATTATTTTTACTTCTAATAGAGGTACTGTAAAAGGCAAAAACTACTATGAAAGAACTGGTAAGAATTACGAGAATATATACGCATCTCAAACTACCGGTAAAAATAAATGGACCAAAGCAGAGCCATTAAACAAAGACATTAACACTCCTTATAACGAAGGGGTAGCTTCATTTGATAACAACAATAGAATTTTATATTTCACACAGTGTAACGGACCGAAAGGAAAAGAGAGCTCGTGTAGAATTTATGAAACACAAAACGAAGGCAATACATGGTCGGCACCAAAAGAAGTAATGATACCGAACCCAGATTCTGCAATACTTGGGCACCCAAGCATTACTGCAGATGGAAATAGAATTTACTTTGTAAGTGATTTAGCTGGAGGTGTAGGGGGTAAAGATATTTGGTATTCTGATAAACAAGGGACTTCTTGGAGTACTCCTGTAAACGCAGGACCAAAAGTAAATACTATCGGCGACGAAGAATTTCCGTTTATACACCCATCAGGAACTTTATACTTCTCTTCTACTGGGCACACAGGCATGGGAGGTTTTGATATTTTCTTTTGCGATTTTGAAGAAGGAGATTGGACAGAAGCTATGAATTTAAAATCGCCAACCAATTCTGCAGGCGACGATTTTGGTTTCATTTTAGATGAAAACAAAGAAGTAGGTTACCTATCGTCAAACAGATTTGGTGGCAAGGGCGAAGACGATATTTACTCGGCATACGCAATACCATTGGTATTTACTGTAAATGGCAAAACCATTAACAATGCTACCAGCAAAGTGTTAGCACAAGCAAAGGTTACTATTATTGGTAGCGATGGAAGTACACAAACTGTAACCAGTGATGCAACTGGATCGTATAAATTCACCATCAAAAAAGACGTGAATTACCAAATGAATTCATCTAAGTACAGATTTTTTGGTGACGTTGGAGAATTGAGTACCTATGGATTAAAAGAATCTAAAGAATATACTATCAACTTTAAATTAAACCCAATTCCATTAAAGGAAATTGTGTTAAAAGGAATTCTATACGATTTAGCGAAAGCAGATTTAAGAGAAGAATCGATTGCAACCTTAGACTCTTTAATTAAAACATTAAGAGACAACCCAACCTTTGTAATAGAAGTTGCGTCGCATACCGACTCACGTGCCGACTCTACGTATAACAATGATTTATCGCAAAGAAGAGCACAATCTGTAGTAAACTATTTAGTATCTAAAGATATTGAAAGAGAAAGATTGGTGCCAAGAGGATACGGAGAATCTAGGTTATTAAATGAATGTAAAGACGGAGTTGAATGTACTGAAGAGCAACATCAAGAAAACAGACGTACTTCATTCTCGGTAATATCTGAAGACTACGTTCCAAAAGAAGCACCGAAAATTCCGGAAGCAGGAAAACCTAAACCAGCGGCACCAGCACCTGCAAAACCAGGCATTACACCACGTACTGGTTCTACTGCAAACCCAGGAGCAGCAACTATACCTGCTAACTCAACTCCAGCAGGAACTGTAAAACCGGCAACGCCAAATACAACTGGCTTACCAGCATCGGCAACACCAAGTGGAACTGCACCAGCAACTACACCTGGTACAAGAGTTATTACTCGCCCAGCAGGTACAACCCCGGCAAATAATAATGGATTACCAGCATCTGCAACTCCAAGCGGTACTACACCAACAGGAGCAAAACCAGGTGGTGTGGTAAGACCAAGTGGAAACAATGGTTTGCCAGCATCGGCAACACCAAGTGGAACTACTCCTGCTAGCACTACAACACCAGGCAGAAGAGTTATTACTCGCCCTGCAGGTACAACTCCAGCGGGTACAACCACTACACCGGCTACAACTAAACCAGCTGTTACACCGGCAAGTACAACACCGGCAACACCTGCTACTACAACGCCTGCTACTACTGCACCAGCGAAGCCTAAAAAACCTTAATAAAAAAATATTTCAACCATATAAAGCAAAGGACAAATCATATATTTGTCCTTTGTTATTTATGAGCGATCAACGTTACAACCTAAGAGGGGTATCGGCTTCTAAAGAAGACGTGCACCAAGCCATTAAGAATATTGATAAAGGGTTATTTCCAAAAGCCTTTTGTAAAATTATCCCCGATATTTTAGCAAACGACCCTGCATATTGCACCATTATGCATGCAGATGGTGCCGGAACCAAATCTTCTTTGGCTTATGCTTATTGGAAAGAAACGGGTGATGTTTCTGTTTGGAAAGGCATTGCACAAGATGCCATCATTATGAATTTAGATGATTTAATTTGTGTAGGTGCAACCGATCATATTTTACTTTCTTCTACCATCGGTAGAAATAAAAACTTAATTCCGGGAGAGGTAATTTCTGCTATTATAAACGGTACCGAAGAAATTTTAGAAGAACTGCGTAAAGCAGGCATCCAAATATACTCTACAGGTGGCGAAACAGCCGATGTAGGCGATTTAGTGAGAACAATTATAGTTGACTCTACTGTTACTTGTAGAATGCGCAGAGAGGACGTAATATCGAATGACAACATTAAAGCAGGCGATGTAATTGTTGGCTTGGCTTCTTATGGGCAAGCAAGTTATGAAACCGAATACAATGGCGGCATGGGCAGCAATGGCTTAACCTCTGCTAGGCACGATGTGTTTAACAAAAGTATCGCCCAAAAATACCCGGAGTGTTACGACCCATCGGTACCCGAAGACTTAATTTTTTCGGGATCAAAAAACTTAACAGACCCGATTAAAATAAACGACCAATTATCTGTAACTGCCGGTAAATTAGTACTCTCGCCTACCAGAACCTATGCACCCATTATAAGTGCGTTTTTAAAAAATGGTAAACAACACATCAACGGAATTGTACATTGTAGCGGAGGTGCTCAAACTAAAGTACTTCACTTTGCAGACCATGTACACATTATAAAAGACAATATGTTCCCTATTCCCCCACTCTTCCGAATGATTAAAGAAGAGTCGAACACTACTTGGGAAGAAATGTATAAAGTATTTAACATGGGGCACCGCATGGAGGTTTATACCGATAGTATGCAACGTGCAGAAGAACTTATTGCCATCTCTAAATCATTCAACGTAGAAGCACAAATAATTGGCCGCGTAGAAGCCTTTGCAGGAAAGAAGGCGAGTGTGGTGAGTGAAGAAGGCACATTGGTTTATTAGCAGGGAGCTTGGAGCAAGGAGCTTGGAGCAGGGAGCGGGGAGCAATGCCACCTAATCTCATAGCGCGGCGGTCCCATGTCCAATAGCATAGCGGTCTAACGACTAAAAGCGTAGCGGTCTAATCCAATAATTATGTAAGATTTTCAAGAAAATGTGTAACGAATAGGTAAAATAATATTACACTGATATTACAGTTTATCGAAATATTATTCGGTATCTTTGAGTACAACTACATAAAAACGCTCTCACGTGCTTATGGACAATACCAGAAAACCAAGTTTTCAGGTTAAGTTCTACATTTTGTTTGCGATTGTAATTATTCATTTGCTGTTTTCTCTCCATTTTAATAGCAATGCTGTAATTAATGGTAAACTCAGAAATGTAGAGAATTATAAGGATATTGAAAACCAATCTATTTTCAATTTCTCTATAATAAGTGATAACCATGGGCATTCTCCATACGAGAACCTCTACATGGCTAAAGCGAATTACCACATTCGCAAATCAAACGATATTTGTATTTTAGGAATGGGCGACCATTTGTCGAACAAAGGCAACAACGAGTTTCTTTTTTTTGTATGCAACGACCCCTTTTGGAAAGATAATTTTTATCCAAGCATTTCTGATAATGACAATGCTTTTTATGGGCAAGGGCAAGACGATTGGGGGGCTGGAAAATTATTATTTGATGCAATAGATCTTTCTAAGCGCAACCATGTTACTTTTAGCAAAGAAGGAGTAGATTATTATGCGATAATTAATGCTCCTAAAAATTACAAAATACATTTCATCTCTTTGCATTTCCCAGATGAACCTGCAGATACTAAAAAATCGTTTCGCGAGAGTTCAAAATATTTTCTACATAAAACCTTATTAAGCATTAACAAAACAAACAGAGACATTGTTGTAGTTGGTGCACACAGCAGATTTGGTTCTTGGATGACTGAAATAAATCCGGAACTTACTAGGTTAGTAATGTCAAGAGCAGATTTAGTGCTAAGTGCAAGCACTCATTATTATGAACGTTTTACTGTTGATGGTTATGATAATACTGGACCATTGATTATAAATACTGGATCTATAATTAATCCTAGATTTGGTGCTCAACCTGGTTTTATACAAGTGCATGTAATGGAACAACACCAAGGTTTATATATAAATTATGTGGACGTTTCTAAACCAACAACGGTAATTCGCTCCTCTCCTTTCGCGTATTTCAGAAGTTTTAATGGGGAGATTTATGATGTGTATTATCCTACTATTTTATAGTCGTTAGTCGCTAGTATTTAGTCGATAGAGGGTGATCCTTTCTAACGACTAATGACTAGCGACTAATGACTAATGTTTATTTCACTAAAGTTAACTCATTCACCAAATTAGTTGCACCCGCGTATTTATCCATAATAAACAATACGTAACGGATGTCGCACACTATGGTACGTTTAAAGTTTTTATCGAATACTAAATCGCCGGTCATTGCTTCCCAGTTACCATCGTAAGCTGTACCAATTAACTCGCCGTTTGCATTAATTACAGGGCTTCCAGAGTTACCTCCTGTAATGTCGTTATCAGTTAAAAACGAAATCACTAACTCCCCTTTATCATTTGCATATTGTCCGAAATCTTTATTCTTCAATAATGAAACTAATTTTTCAGGAATGTCGAACTCTTCATTTTTAGGAACATACTTTTCTAACATTCCTCTAGAAGTGGTGTAATAGTTATACACTACTGCATCTTTAGCAACGTAACCAGAAACTTTACCATAAGTAATTCTCATAGTTGAGTTGGCATCTGGATATATTAATTTACCTGGGTTCATTTCTATTAAACCTGCAATGTAATCTTTTTTATCTTTAGTTATACTTGCTTGCAATTTCATTAAAGCAGGCATAAATGTTGCTCTGTATTCAGCCATTTTAGTTGCATACTGAACAATGGGATCTGCTTCTATTTTCTTTAAACTTGGTGCCGCTAAAAAGGCTTCCATTTTTTCTTTAGAAGTTAAGAATGATTTTTTGAAAGCTGCAGCACAATACTTTTTAAAGCTCTCTTCTGCATTAGCTCCTTTGTGTTTTTTCACAATCTCTTCTAATATTGCAGGCTGATCTGCTTTTGGAATATCATTGTAATAAATGCTCAACAATGCTGCCATTACTTTCTCATCTGTGGTAGGCACGTAATCTTTATATGTATCCTTTAACCCTGCTTTAACTTTTTCTACGGCTTTATTTAATGCTTCTGTATTTACAGGCGTTTTCTTTAACTCTTCTGTAATTGGTTTTATTAAATCTGCTAATTTAACGGTAACAGCTGCTGTACCTGCTAAGCCATAATACGCACTACGCATCGAGTATTTTTTCAACTCTTCATAGGTAGTATTAATGTTTGATAAAGTTGATGAGTACTTTGTTTTTAATGCATCGGTAGAATTTACAAATTTGTTGAATTCATTTTCTACTTCTTTTTTACCAGCAATTACATCTAATTTTACTAAGCCTTCGTTTTGTCCTAAGTAATATTTCCAAGAGTTTGCAGTAGATGCATAAGTAGCCGCTAATTTAATTCGAGTATCATCACTCTTATCCATATCTGCTTTCATCACTTCTAATCTTTTTCCTAAAAGTTTGATGATGGCTGGGTTGGTGCGTTCTACAGAGTTCTCCATTTCTGTTGCAAATGCATAACGATTTGTACGACCTGGGTAACCCATAATCATTGCATAATCGCCTTCTGCAATACCTTTCATAGAAATGTTTAGGTAACGTTTTGGTTTGTAAGGAACGTTGTCTTTAGAATAAGCAGCTGGCTTACCGTCTTTACCCATGTACACACGAAACACAGAGAAATCGCCGGTATGGCGTGGCCACATCCAGTTATCGGTATCACCTCCAAACTTACCTACAGATGATGGTGGTGCAAATGCTAAACGCACATCTTTAAAACGTTCGTAAACGAATAGTAAATATTGGTTGCCACCAAATACATCTCTAACAATTGCTTCGTAATGCGTGCCTTTTGTTGCTTCTGTTGTTAAGCTTTTTATAATTTCTTTTTGCTTCGCATCTTTTTCTGCATCGGCTAAACCAGTAGTAGCAGCTAGTATTTGCGGAGTTACATCTTCCATTCTTACTAAAAAAGAAGCAATAATTTCTGGTGCTTGTAATTCTTCTGCTTTTGTTTTTGCAACAAAACCATCGGTTAAATAATCGTGCTCAACGGTACTGTTAAATTGAATACTTCCGTACCCACAGTGGTGGTTCGTTAACATTAATCCGTCTGCCGAAATCATTTCACCGGTACAAAAACCCATTGATACAATGGCATCTTTTAAACTCGATTGGTTTACATTGTAAACATCACTTGCTGTTAACTTGAATCCGATTTTTTTCATTTCTTCGTAATTCTTGTTAATCAACATCGGCAACCACATTCCCTCATCGGGTGCATTTGCCTTTACATTAAACGTTCCTAATAATAACAAGGAAGCAACTAGTATTTTCTTCATTTTCATCATTTGTTTGATAGTTTGCGAAAATAAAGAAAAAAAGCAGAATACATAAGTATCCTGCTTTACACTGCTTGGTTTGTATTTATTATTGTTTATTTATGGAAACTGATTTAGAATAAAGCCCCTTATCTGTTTGTATTTTAAGGATATACATACCTTGCACTAGGTTATTTATATCGAAAATAAATTGTGCATTCTTTAGCTGATTTTCTGATTGTACCAATTGCCCTTGTAAATTGTACAATTCTGCACTCAGTAACTGCTCTTCGGTATTGCTTAACTCAATGTTTACATAATTGGTACTTGGGTTTGGGTAAACTTTCAAATTTGCTGCTGCAATGCTTTCAAAACCAGTAGGTACGATGGTCGACGAATCTGTGTAATACACTCGGTGATCTAGGTATTGAACTCCGTAAACTCTGCCTTTAGCGTTTTCTACAAATAACATTTTTAAATAACTGTTGCGAACCGGTTGTACCCCTGTAACTACTCGCTTTGTATTGGCAATACGCGATTTATCAACATACGGCCCACCAAATGAGGTTGATGAATAGGTTTGTAAACTGGTATATACGTGCTCTTGAGTTTTAGTAAAATAAATACTGTAAAAAGGATGGAACTGCCACTCGTAACCCAATGAATTAACTTGTAATGGGTACCAAAATTCAGCTGCCATAGCATTGCTTAAACTTGTATAGAAACCTCCTTCTAAACCAAAGTTGCCTCCAGAACCTTGAAAAGAAACGTATAAATTATCGTACTTATCAAACTCTAAACAATGTATTTCATACATGCTTTGAGGCGAATACAAAGCTCCTGTTTTATTGCCTCGAAACTTAATTTTTGGCATAATGCTCCAGTTATTACCTTCGTCTAAACTATAATAAATACCACCCTGCCCAGATGTAAAACTTGCCATAGATGCTACCAACACTCCTGCTTTACTAACCGCTAAATTGGTTATCGCATTTTTATACAATAAGCCTTTATTCATTTTTTTCCAATCGCGTCCGTTGCTTGCCGAAATAAATACTCCATCGCCTACATAATCATACGCACCACCAGCAAAATCAACTATCTCCGCAGTAGAAGCAATTAATTTACCATTGGGTAATAGTTCGAGGTCGGTTAATTCATACTCACTTTCTAATGAGTTTATTATCCAAGTATTTCCTTTATCATTAGAATAATAAACCACATTGGCTGCAGCCACAAAAAGCTCGTTTTCGTTTTTACAAACTATTTTTATGATAGATGTATCTTTTAATGGCAAACATTGCTCCCAAGTAGAGCCATTATCAAACGACCTATACAGCCCTGCGTTTAAGGTACCTACAAATAAGGTATTTTCGGAGTTAATTGCAATACATGTATTACCGTAATCTACTAAGCTTGTGGGACTTGTTGGAGTTTCGCGCCAATAATTTTGCGCAAATAGGGTAAGGCTACTAAAAAGCATTACCAGGGTTAATAAAATGTTTTTCATAGGTATATATTTTAATAACAGACAAAAAATATACACACTACCCTCATTATGTTTTTATTTTTTTGTTGATAAAAGTGCAATTGTAATAATTACAGAGTACTCCCAATATTTAGTATTTTTGCTCGTTATCAAACTAAAAACATGAAAATAAAATTTGTACTAAGCTTTGCCATTATTTTAGGAATAGCAGATGTAGTTTCTGCCGCAGAGATTGTTAAAACAGAACGGATACAAAAAGTAATTGTATTTAGAAACGGTGCTCAAATTGAATCTAAAGTTTCGCAAACGATAGACAAAGGTGATCATTTAATTATTGTAGATGAACTCCCTAACTCATTAGACGAAAACTCTGTACAGGTAGCAGGCGAAGGCGATTTTACCATTATAAGTGTAGAGAGTAAAACAGGTAATAACGACATCAAGAAAAAAAGCAAAGCATACAAGGCATTGTTAGATTCTATAGAATATTACGACATGCTTATTGACATGGATAATATTAAAAAGTATGCGGTGGACCAAGAAGAAAATTTATTAATTACGAATAAAAATATTAGCAGCAAACAAGCTGCAGATATTGTAGACATAGAAGATTTGGCTGAGTTATACAGAAGACGTTTGCCAGAATTAAAAAGAGAATCGTACAGATTAGAGAAAATTATAAGAGAAAATACGTTAAAACTACAAGCCTTAAAAATTCAATTAGCCGAACGCCAATCGGGTAAAAATAATAAACAAATTTGGATACGTGTAAGTTTAACACAAGCACAAAATGTACGCATTAGTTTAAAGTACATGGTGCAAGATGCCAGCTGGGAACCATTTTACGATGTTCGATCGAATGATATTGGAGAAGACATTACTTTTATTTTAAAAGCAAATGTTCGCCAATATACAGGTGTTAATTGGGACAATGTAGAATTAAGCTTATCTACCGGAAACCCAGTAAACTATACGGTTAAGCCAGTGTTGTACGATTGGAGATTAAGCTTAACAGAATTTGTGGCATATGATCAAGCTGCAAGTATCGGAGGGTCTTTAAGAGCTGATGAAATTGTAAAATTACCAACAAGAAATATAAATTCGCTTGTAAATAGTAAAGCTGGAACTCTTGAAGTAGAAAGCGTTGAACAAGCAAATAACGTACAATTTAACATCACCAAAGCCTTCACTATTGAGTCTGATGGAGAAAAGAAAATTTTAGAAATACAGCGCAATGAAACCAAAGCAAATTACCGTTATGTTAGTGTGCCGAAGTTAGATAGCAAAGCATTTTTAATTGCCAGTGTAAACGAGTGGGATAAATTTGTTTTATTGGCAGGCGAAGCGAATATTTTTTTAAAAGGAGCCTATGTTACTAAAACATATATAGACCCTATGAGTATTGAAGATTCTTTAGAACTAAGTCTGGGAAATGATGAGGGCATAAAAGTGGAGCGTAAAATGGTGAAAGAAATGACTTCTAAAAAAACGATGGGAAGTTCAAAGAGGTTTATGCAGGGTTACGACATTACCGTGCGTAATACGAAAGCTAAAGCCATTAACATACAAATACAAGACCAGGTTCCGGTATCTACAGATAAAGATGTGGAAGTAAAATTTACAGCCATAAATGCAAACCACGACCCCGAAACTGGCAAACTTACATGGAACTACAGCATTGCTCCTTCAGAAAGTAAAAAAATGAGCTTCCAAATAGAAGTTAAATACCCTAAAAACAAGGTGTTACAAGGTTGGTAAGATTTGTTTTTTTATTCATAATGATTTCAATACTTTTGGTTAAAATTTAATTAAACACATATGAACTACGATGTAATCGTTTTAGGAAGTGGACCAGGTGGTTATGTAACTGCAATACGTGCTTCTCAATTAGGCTTTAAAACAGCTATTATAGAAAAAGAAACTCTTGGAGGTGTATGTTTAAATTGGGGCTGTATCCCAACGAAAGCATTGATAAAAAGTGCACAAGTTTTTGAATACATACAACATGCAAAAGATTACGGAATTAACGTAAGCGAAGCAAGCGCAGATTTTGGAGCAGTAATAAAAAGAAGTAGAGACGTAGCAGACGGAATGAGCAAAGGCATACAATTTTTAATGAAGAAAAATAAAATTGATGTAATAGAAGGCTACGGAAAAATAAAAAAAGGTGGTAAAATTGAAGTAAAAACTGCTGATGGCAGAACTACTGAATACACAGCAAAACATACTGTTTTAGCAACAGGAGCTCGCTCTAGAGAATTGCCTAACCTAAAACAAGATGGTAAAAAAGTAATTGGTTACCGCGAAGCAATGACCTTGGCTACACAACCAAAATCGATGGTAATTGTAGGTTCGGGAGCTATTGGTTGCGAGTTTGCATATGTATATAACTCAATGGGAACAAAAGTTACCATTGTTGAATTTTTAGATAACATTGTTCCTTTAGAAGACGAAGATATTTCTAAAAACTTAGCACGCTCGTTCAAAAAATCGGGCATTAACATCATGACCGGTTCTTCTGTAGAATCTGTAGATACAACAGGTGCTGTTTGTAAAGTAAATATTAAAACTGCCAAAGGAATGGAAGTAATAGAAGCAGACGTAGTATTGTCTGCTGTGGGTATTGCTGCAAACATAGAAAACATTGGCTTAGAAGAAGTAGGTGTAAAAACAGATAAAGGAAAAGTATTGGTTGATGAGTTTTACCGCACCAATGTACCGGGAGTATATGCCATTGGCGATATTGTACCAGGCCCAGCGTTGGCACACGTAGCAAGTGCGGAAGGTATTATTTGTGTGGAGAAAATTAAAGGCTTACATGTAGAAGCATTAAATTATGGAAACATACCAGGTTGTACCTATGCATCGCCAGAAATTGCCTCTGTTGGTTTAACAGAGAAAGCAGCGAAGGCAGCAGGTTACGAAATTAAAGTAGGTAAATTCCCATTCTCGGCATCGGGTAAAGCAAGTGCATCTGGTGCTAAAGATGGATTTGTAAAAGTAATTTTTGATGCAAAATACGGTGAGTTCTTAGGTTGCCACATGATTGGCATGAACGTAACCGAAATGATTGCCGAAGTAGTAGTAGCTCGTAAATTAGAAACCACTGGCCACGAAATTATAAAATCTGTTCACCCCCATCCTACCATGTCTGAAGCGATTATGGAAGCCGCAGCAGATGCGTATGGGGAAGTAATACACATGTAAAAAAAAAATTATGAATTATGAATTATGAATTATGAATGAAGCAAAAGCTTCCATAATTCATAATTCATAATTCATAATTCATAATTCATAATTTAAATAAATGGAACTCCACTCTATCAACACCGGCCTTTTTAAACTCGATGGTGGCGCTATGTTTGGCGTGGTGCCTAAAACATTGTGGCAAAAGGTTAATCCGCCCGACGAGAACAATATGTGTACTTGGGCGATGCGTTGTTTATTGATTAAAGACGGCGATCGTGTAATTTTAGTGGATAATGGCATTGGCACTAAACAAGATGCTAAGTTTTTCAATCATTATTACTTACATGGCGATGATAGCTTAGACAAATCGTTACAAGCGGTTGGCATAGAGAAAAAAGACATTACCGATGTGTTTCTTACTCATTTACATTTCGACCATTGCGGTGGCAGTATTGTAAATAAGGCTGATGGCGCAGGTTGGGATTTAGCTTTCCCGAATGCTACCTATTGGAGCCATAAAGACCATTGGGAATGGGCAACCAAACCAAACCCTAGAGAAAAAGCATCTTTTTTAAAAGAAAACATCTTACCTATACAAGAAAGTGGGCATTTGAAATTTGTGGATGAGAATGCTCCTTTTACGGAAAATATTTCCCTCAGAATTAGCTCCGGACATACAGACCACATGATGTTGCCGGTAATAAAGTACAAAAATGAGACGATTGTATTTTGTGCAGACTTAATTCCCTCTTCTGGACATTTAGGCCTCTCATGGGTGATGGCATATGACACTCGCCCCTTGTTAACAATGTCTGAAAAAGAGGACTTATTGACCACTGCGGTAAAGGAAAATTGGACATTATGCTTTGAACACGATGCAAAAGTAGAATGTGCAAAACTTGTGGAAACTGAAAAGGGTATTAAAATAGAACAAACCTTTAAATTATCAGAGATATAGCTGACAATTCCTAAAAAAGGAATGATTTTTGCTGTATTTAAGTTTAATTAACGTATTTTTGCAACCCTTTAAAAATAGATAAGCAGGAGGAAAATGAGACAACTCAAGATTACCCAATCGATTACAAACCGCGAAAGCCAGTCATTAGATAAATATTTACACGAAATAGGTAAAGTTGACCTTATCACTGCCGAAGAAGAAGTAATATTAGCACAGAAAATTAGAGAAGGTGACCAAGCTGCCCTCGAAAGATTAACCAAAACGAACTTACGTTTTGTGGTTTCTGTGGCAAAACAATACCAAAACCAAGGATTAACATTAGGCGATTTAATTAACGAAGGTAACTTAGGTTTAATTAAAGCGGCGAAACGTTTTGATGAAACCAAAGGTTTTAAATTCATTTCATACGCAGTATGGTGGATCCGTCAATCTATTTTACAAGCCATTGCAGAACAATCGCGTATAGTTCGTTTACCATTGAACCAAGTGGGTTCTTTGAGTAAAATAAGCAAAGCTTTTTCTAAATTAGAACAAGAATACGAAAGAGAACCCTCTCCAGAAGAATTGGCAGAAATATTAGAAACTACGGTTGATAAGATTTCGGATACCATGAGTAACTCTGGTAGACACGTTTCTATGGACGCTCCATTTGTGCAAGGTGAAGAAAATACTTTGTTAGATGTATTAGAAAATACCGATACTCCGGATACAGATAGTATGTTGATTAACGAGTCGCTATCTGAAGAGATAAAGCGCTCCTTAGCAACCTTAACAGAAAGAGAACGTGAAATTATTGTGTTGTTCTTCGGGTTAGGCACTAACCATGCTCTATCATTAGAAGAAATTGGAGAGAAATTTAACTTAACCAGAGAACGTGTTCGCCAAATTAAAGACAAAGCTTTACAACGCTTACGCCACACTTCTAGAAGTAAAATATTGAAATCTTATTTAGGATAAGAGTTATTCACGATAAATTGTAGAAAAGATTGAATGTTAATTAATTATTAATGTTCAATCTTTTTTTATTTTTGTGCCAAACAAATACAAAGCAAATGTTAAATAAATACGAATCCGATTTAAAAGACTGGATTGCTAAAGAAAAGAAAGCAATACAACTTATTAATGTTGTTGGTCATTTATGGTTTGATAACTCTATTGAGTTAATTTTATTCAGAAAACCATTGGTAGATGTAAATGCAAGTGAAATTTTAAGCTACCATTTATATGCTCAAAACATAGTTGGTAAACCTATCACTATCGACGAAACCTATGCCTTAGCAGAGCAAATTGCTAAAATGGACATTGCTCCTTCTCGTATTGATTTAGGACGTTTGGCTTCTGAGTGGATTGCAGAAAAAGGAAATTTTGCATCGATCGAAGAATTTGTAAAAAATAAATTAGCCGCTCACATCGGTTTAGAGAAAAAAGTATTAGCTCCTAAAGATGTAGTATTATATGGTTTCGGTCGTATTGGTCGTATTGCCGCTCGCGAGTTAATTATGCAAGCTGGTAAAGGCGAACAATTGCGTTTAAGAGCCATTGTAACTCGTAGCAACACTGATAAAGATATTTCTAAACGTGCAGATTTATTACGTTATGATTCTGTACACGGCCCCTTTAACGGAACCATTGTAGAAGATTACGAAAACAAAGCTTTAATTATTAATGGACAAACCGTATTGTTAATTGCTGCAAAAAATGCAGATGAAATTGATTATACAAGTTACGGAATTAACGATGCTTTGGTAATTGATAATACTGGGGTATTAAGAGACCGTGAAGGATTATCTAAACACCTAGTATCTAAAGGCATTAGCAAGGTATTATTAACTGCACCAGGTGGCAGCGTACCGAACATTGTGTTTGGAGTGAACCATGAAGGGCAAGCAGCTGACGAGAACATTTTCTCTGCAGCTTCTTGTACTACCAATGCCATTGTGCCTGTTTTAAAAGTAGTTGAAGATGCTTTCGGTATTGAAAAAGGACATATAGAAACTGTACACTCTTATACAAACGACCAGAACTTATTAGATAATTACCACGAAAAATATCGCCGCGGACGTTCTGCAGCATTAAACATGGTAATTACCGAAACCGGTGCCGATAAAGCTGTATCTAAAGTATTGCCACACTTAACTGGTAAATTAACAGGTAATGCTGTGCGTGTACCAACGCCAGATGTATCTTTAGCAATTTTAAACTTAAACTTCAAAAAAGAAGTAAGCTTAGAAAGTATTAAAGAAGCCTTAAACTCAGCATCTTTGTTTGGCGATTTAGTAGAACAAGTAGAATACTCTATATCAAACGAATTAGTTTCGAGCGATTTAATTGGCAACTCACACGCCTCTATTGTTGATGGCCCAGCTACCATTATTGCAAAAGATGGTAAAGGTGCGGTATTATACGTATGGTATGATAACGAATATGGGTATACACGCCAGGTGATCAGGTTAGCGAAGTCGATTGCGGGAGTGATTAGGTTGCGTTATTATTAGTAGCGGGTAGAGAGTAGCGGGTAGCGAGAAGGGGAAGATTTGTGGTTGAACGCAGATCTTCCCCTTTTTTCTTTTTTCTTTTTTCCTTTTTTCCTTTCCTGCATTTAAAATCAAGCTAGCAGGCTCTGAGTTATATTAGCACATTAGCAAACTAGCTAATTAGCACATTAACATATTAACATTTCCACAAACCACCTCCTTTCCCCCTACCAATCAGTTAATTAGTGCATCCATCGTCCTCTTTTTACTAACAAGTTCTGTGGATAACATTAGTTGATAAAACCCCGATTTTAGAGGATATTTATATGCTCTAATGGCGTGTAAACATTAGGTTTTTTTACACATTAAACGAATTAACATTGAAACTAAAATCACTAGAAGTAAAAGGCTTTAAAAGCTTTGGAGATAAGATCAGCATCAACTTTGATGATGGGATTACGGCAGTTGTGGGACCTAATGGTTGCGGAAAATCAAACGTTGTGGACTCTATCCGTTGGGTATTGGGTGAGCAAAGCACCAAAACCCTGCGTTCGGAAAAAATGGAGAACATTATTTTCAACGGAACAAAAAACAGAAAACCAGCGAACCTTGCCGAAGTATCGCTCACCTTCGATAATACTAAAAACATATTACCTACCGATTATACGACTGTTACCATTACACGTAAACTTTACCGCTCTGGCGAAAGTGAGTACCGCTTAAATGATGTACAATGTAGGTTGAAAGACATTACCGATTTATTCTTAGATACTGGTATAGGTTCAGATTCTTACTCAATCATTGAATTAAAAATGATTGAAGAAATATTAAGCAATAAAGACAATTCTCGTAGAGCACTGTTTGAAGAAGCGGCTGGTATTTCGAAATACAAAATCAGAAAAAAACAAACCTTAAATAAATTAAAAGATACCGAAGACGATTTAAACCGTGTAGAAGATTTATTATTTGAGATTGAAAAAAACTTAAAGCAATTAGAAAGCCAAGCGAAGAAAACCGAACGTTACTATAAGCTTAAAGAACAATACAAAGAGCTAAGCACTATTCTTGCATCCTTCCGCATTACGGGTTTGAAAAAATCGATGGAAGAATTAGATGAAAAAGAAGTAGCACACAACGACGATAAGAATCGCTACCATGCAGAAATTGACAGTGTAGAGGCGAAAATACAAGAAGAAAAACTTGAGAATTTAAACAAAGAAAAAAACTTAGGAGTACAGCAAAAAGCCCTAAACGATTACATTGCAAAGATTCGTTCGTATGAAAACGAGAAGAAAATTAAGAACGAACGCTTAACTTTCTTCCAAGAAAAAGAAAGAAAATTATCGGGCGATTTAAACATCGACAAATCTTCTGTAGATCAGATTTTAGGTCAGCTAGAAACCCTTGAAGCTTCGCAAACATCAGAACAAAAAATACTTTCGGAAATAGAATACGAATTAGAACAATTGCGTACCGAAGTAGAAATGTTGCGCGAACAACATCAACAAAGCAGAACTAAATTAGAAGTTGCGCAACAAGAACTACAATCAAACCAAAACATCATTTATAAAAATGAAAAGGAATTGGAGATTGTAAAAATTCAGAAAGAAGGATTAGAACAAGAGTTTGCACGAACCAATACAGAAACCAATCTCAAAAAAGAAGAGATGGTGGAGTTTGATAAAGAGATTGAAAAATTAGAAGGCTTAAGTTTAGAAAAAACGGAGCTTTATAATAAACTCACGCAAGACGAAGAAGCGCTGAAAGCCTCTATAGAAAAGGCGGAGAACGAGATTAACGAAATGAAAGATCGTTTCGCGAAAGAATCTCGTAAACTAGATGCTAAGCAAAACGAATTTAACTTAACCAAGAGTTTGGTAGAGAGTTTAGAAGGTTTCCCAGAGTCGATTAAATTCTTAAAGAAAAATACAGAATGGAGTAAAAATGCTCCACTCCTATCCGACATTTTATTTTGCCAAGAAGATTACCGTATTGCCATTGAAAATTATTTGGAAAGTTATTTGAACTACTACGTAGTAGATACTTACCAAGAAGCCATGGCAGGCATACAATTGTTAGGCCAATCGGCAAAAGGAAAAGCAAATTTCTTTGTGTTGGAGAGTTTAAAAGATTCTAATTTACAAAACATCGAAAACTCTGAAGCAGGATTAATAACTGCTATGGAAGTAATTAATGTTGATTATAAATACCAAAAACTTGCGAAACATTTATTAGGAAATGTTTTAGTAATAAATGAAAACGAAGAGCTTTGGATTAACAAAGAAAACGATTCGCAAAAAGTATATTTAGCGAAGAGTGGTAAATTTAACAGAACCAAAGTTTCTTTATCTGGTGGTTCGGTTGGTTTGTTTGAAGGAAAGAGAATTGGTAGAGCTAAAAACTTAGAAGTACTAGAGCAAGAGATAAAAGCAATTAACCATTTTATTGAAGAGTATAATAGAGATATAGACCAAATGGTTTACAGATTGCAAGACTTAAAGCAATCAACAAAAACCAACGAAATATCTGTGATGAAAGATGAGATTAACAAGGTAAATACAGAGTTAATTTCATACAAAACGCGCCAAGAGCAATACCACAATTTTATTAGTGATAGCTCTGTTCGTAAAGAAGATATACAACGTAAAATTGAAGAGTACAACCACCAATTAGAAAGCATGGTTCCGGAATTGGAACAAGCCATCGCTTCTAAAGATGAGTTGCATGCGCATGTACAAGATTCGCAACAATTGTTTAACGAGCTAAACGATAAACTATCTGAACGCTCGGGTTCCTTTAACCAACGTAACATTCAATTCCATCAACAACAAAATAAAGTATCGCAATTAGAAAAAGAAGTTGAGTACAAAAACAATAATTTAAAAATGCTCCAAGAGCGCATCGCTATAAACCAACGCGAGTACGATGCGGCTATGCAAGGCATTAATGAAATTATGACTACGCATGATAATTCTGATACCGAATTAGTGGCGATGTATGAAGAGAAAGATGCGATGGAAAAAGCGACACAAGAAGTGGAGCAAGAATACTACCAATCTAGAAACAAAATTACGGAGCTCGAAGAAAACTTAAGAGAAGTGCGTGTTCGCAAAGAACAAGCGGAGCAAATATTTAATCAATTACGCGATAAGAAAACAGAATTGCGCATGGAGTTAACCTCTCTGAAAGAGCGTTTATCTGTGGAGTTCTCGGTAGATATTGATGAATTGCAAGACGTTTCGATTCCAGACGATGAAAACGAAGATCAACTTCGCGTTAAAACAGAAAAACTGCGCAACCAAATAGATAACTACGGACCAATAAACCCGATGGCTATGGAAGCGTATGACGAGATGAACAAACGTTATACTTTTATTCAAGAACAGAAAAACGATTTGTTGAATGCAAAAGCATCTTTATTAGATACCATAAAAGAAATAGACGATACAGCGAAGGAGAAATTTATGGAAGCCTTCACTCAAATTCGCGATAACTTTATTATTGTATTTAGATCTCTGTTTAACGAAGAAGATTCTTGCGATTTAATTTTATTGAATCCTGAAGATCCATTGGAATCTGACATTGATATTATTGCGAAGCCAAAAGGCAAACGCCCATTAACCATTAATCAATTATCTGGAGGGGAGAAAACGCTTACGGCTACTGCAATTCTCTTCTCCTTATATTTATTGAAACCAGCACCGTTCTGTATATTCGATGAGGTAGATGCCCCATTAGATGATACGAATATTGATAAGTTCAATAAAATTATTCGCAAGTTCTCAGACCAATCGCAATTTATAATTGTAACCCACAACAAACGTACTATTGCAAGTACCGACGTAGTGTACGGTGTAACGATGGTAGAGCAAGGAGTTTCGAGAGTGGTGCCGGTGGATTTGAGGCAGTTGGACCCGGTAGCATAAGTGAATTACGAATTATGAATTACGAATTTCGAATTTCGCAACTTAGTCGCCTAATTCGTAATTCGTAATTCGTAATTCGTAATTCGTAATTTAATATGATTAATGTTTTTTAGTGCTCTTTGCGTGAACTTTATTTATATCCTTTTCACTCAAAGCTCGCAAAGCACCCATTCATAATTCACAATTCAGTTAATCTTTTTTTGGCAATATCTTTATTGAAATTTTATAGAAAATCAACAAATTTTTATTCATCTCGATTTTATGTTATAAATTATTTTAAAATACATTATTCTTATTGTATTATAAATTTATTGTATTAAACATATTTGAATATATATTTTTGCTCTTTATTGAATATTCTATTAATTAACAATTCATATAAAATTCCCTCTCATTGTTTCCCATTTTATAGGTGTTTTGAATTAAGTATTTTCAGTTTTAAAATTATTTAAATGAGAAAATATTTAGCAATTGCAATTACATTAATTGGTTTAATTAGCTGTAAAACACAAGAAATAGTACAACCTAACAATATTGATTTGGAAACAATAAATTCCATAGAAAATAATATAGTTATACAGGCTGAAGAACTAACTAAAGCATTTGCATTTGTTTCCAATAATGACAGTATCAAAAACACATTATTTTTAATGTGTGGTAAAGGAGTAGATGGATATTTTTGGGTACCTCTAGAAGCACTTGAAAATGAGCTAATGAATAAATATAGCATCAATCTACCTGCCCTATTAAACAAGTTTATTAATAAAAATAAAAATAGTGTTGCAGAATATGATTATTATTCTGAATACAAAAATAATGCAAATAATAATAACTTTAATTTACATTTAGCAATACCAAGGTTAAACGAAATAACAAATTCAAAATTCAATGATCTAAATACTCTAGATATTGAAACAAATAACATAAAAAACATAAACAGGGTATATTTTGCTAGTTATTTAATGCATGATAGCACATCAGAGCTTTTAAACACTTACTATTATTCAGACAATAAAATAATATTGAATAAATATTCAAAATCTAATCTTGGAATCGAACCATTAGTTTTTGTATCCTATAAAATTATTGATTATTGCGTAATTCGAAATTGTGTGGATGAATTCTCAAAGAATGCAATAGAAAACTGTATTTTTTATGAACCATACTGCAAGATATGTCCCGAATCAATGTCACATAATAATCAAATATATAATCAAGGAACGGGTGGATGGACTGGTTCTGAGCTAAGAATAAGATTAGGAAACCCATATTTTGATAACCAAAATCTTTTTCCTTGTCATAATAATGTGATTTACAAAGGACCGAATATTTCTGACTTAAATGGATTTGGCACATTAAGTTCTGTATATAATTTAACTTATTATCATCCAATGCATCAATTGGTAGCAGGAACGTCTAAATATAATGTAAGACTACTAAAAACAGATAGACCTATAAGAGTATTCAAATACGAAGAAAATTCAACACCTGTAATTAAGGATGCAACTAAGTTTAGCCTTTGTTATTCAGAAAACTCATTTTATACTCTAAATGATGGTAACAGTAGTGGACAAGGATTAGCTGGAGGTATTTATAAAATAAATCGACTAAATGGAAACCCGCTATATCTTTATTTCCCAGTACACATTTATGGAGGTATGATGTGGATTGATGCTGCTGATAATGTAATTGATTATTCTCTAATTCATCAACGAAATATATTTTGCAATTACCCAACAGGCACTTTTGCAGTTCAAGAAAAAATGATTAATTCAAGTGGTTGTAAATATTGCATTTCAAATATTTTTGGATTAAATCAACAGCATTTTGTAAACACCAATTTGAAATTTCTAATTGATTATTGGGAAAAAGAGGAAATTATAGTTGGTGTAGGATATGTTCATAGCAATGCTATGCCAACAAATAATTACAAAGTATTTGAAGGTCAAATTACCTCTACAAATTGCAATATTTCAGTTCCAAATAGTGCAATAAAGGTTGCGGAATTATATGGTAATTCGGAAGAAATAGATCAGTTTGTTCACTTCAATCAAGAATTTCCAACAAACACTCAGTTTCTTATTAAAGTTTTAGTTAATTTTAAAAGTGGAAAAACCATTAACAAATGTGAAATAATTAATAGCCTTTGGACTATTCAAAATAATGGTATTAGCGGCGTAGCTATTCTTCCTAAAGGTGGCATAAATAACTTACACATTGAAGTCTATAAATTATGAAATATGTATTTATCTGTATTCTATTTTTAAACTGCATTAAGACGACTAACGCTCAAAGTTATTCGAAAACATACGATACACTTTCTACGGAAACAAGTGATATACAAACGCTAAAAAGCTCTAGTTTTACATACATTATTGCTATAGAGGAAGTTTATTCGGGTGGTAATATGAACGGCGATAATTTAATTTCTGTTCTAAAAACTGATCGCACTGGAGAATTAATTTTTAGAAAAAGATTTATTCCAAACAACTCTACTGAACATAAATATTTTAAAATAAACCATAGCTTTCTCAGAGACTCATTGATTTATATTATTGGCAGCACTGAGAAAAACAATTCGCGAATTACTAATTTGTATTTTACTGTATTGGATTTAAACGGGTATGAAAAATTTAGTTACTATGATACAGTGATTAATCCGGCATTTGTTGATGCGGAACTATTTCAAAACGATTTAAATATCTTAATTAACGATTACAGAAACATTTTAACTCCAACTTACTATTTTTTAAAATACAACTACATTTCTCATTCAATTTTAATCAGAAGTATAATTAAATCATTTCCTGAATACCTTAACTTGTTTAACAATCAAATAATTGATGCTGATGTTAATGCAGACTCTGCTGGAAACACTAGCATTAGTTTAAAAAAATACAACGACCAATTCCAATTAATATCATCAAAAAATAAAAACCTCTCGTTTCGTACACCAGCAAACCGAAGTTTTGCTCCAAGAATTTATAAAAAAATTAAGCTAAGCCAAGAAGAAATTGTATATACTGGTCAGTTTCAATCGGAAATAGATAATCCCAATATATTAGATACAGAATTCGATAATTTTTTGCTTAACATAGATACCAATCTGAACGTAGTTGAAGAATATTATTTTAGTAAAAACGACACCTTTCCGAATTCTGTTGCAACCCAGTATACGTTAATTACTAAACATCAAAATAGCCTATACATATTATCAAAGGAAACACACAACTCTTCTTCAAATAAATATAGATTTTCTTTACAAAAAGTAACGAATAGTAACAGAGAATGGATAAGGTATATTAAATCTGACGATAATGCATCACTGCTCAGCAGCTTTACAAATTTACTGTCTATTTACAATAATAAAATTGTACTATCTACTACCCTCCCAAATTACAAAATAGGGATAAGAGAATATGACTTGCAAGGAAACTTATTGTTAAATGTAGTGGATACATTGTTTAACCAATCGTTGGTAAGTAATGTGAATTACGATGCTGATGGTTCTATTAGTATTTATGGGGTTGTTTATGAGCCCAACAAATTAGACAACGATATTTTTATGAAACGCTTGGGCACTAAATTATTGGGCATAAAGTACTACACTAAGCCTAATCAATTAGTATTGTACCCTAACCCTGCTTATCATACACTTTATCTAAAAGACGATAGTATTTACGACGGCTGCATCGCTGAAATATACAGCTTTGAGGGTAAATTGGTTCAAAGCGTTAACATTGAAAATAATTCTATTAATATAAGTAAGCTCCAACCAAGTATATATTTGCTTCGTTTTAAAAACAAAAGCTCGGTATTTGTTAAATTAACTAATTAACACTTTGCGCCCTTTGCGAAAATTCTTAGCGCTCTTTGCGTGAACTTTATATATATATATCCTTTTCACGCAAAGCTCGCAAATCACCCATTCGTAATTCGTAATTCATAATTCGTAATTCAATTAAACCTTTTATCCCTATCTTTGTCTTATTACCGAAATCAGCTTAAACCATAGTGAAGAAAACCTTACTCCTAATAGCCTTTATAGGCTTTTTTTATTGCTCTTTTGCCCAAAATGCTAGTATAAAAGGAATTGTAACCGACGGAAATGCGGCCCTTGTAGGTGCCCGAGTGATGTTAATGAACATACCCGATACAAGCAACAAAAAATTCACCTTAACTGCCGAAAACGGATCTTATAGTTTTACAGACCTTAAAAAAGGGATGTACATTTTGCGTGTGAGTTATTTAGGCTACCAAAATGGCATGAGAAGAGTGAGCCTAGCAGATGAACCTAACTCCACTGTTAACATCAGCCTTAAGCCTAAAACAGACCAAATAAAAGAAGTTACCGTAACCGATAAAGCAATTGCTGCGGTGCAGAAAGGTGATACCAGCACTTACAATGCAAATGCTTTTAAAACCAACCCAGATGCCAATGCCGAAGACTTACTAACTAAAATGCCAGGTGTGGTAGTTACCGATGGTAAAATGCAAGCACAAGGCGAAGAGGTTCGTAAAATATTGGTAGATGGCAAACCTTTTTTTGGCGATGACCCTAATGCCGTGTTAAAAAATTTACCGGCAGAAGTAATAGAAAAAATTGAAGTGTTTGATAAGCGTAGCGACCAAGCGCAGTTTACAGGTTTTGATGACGGGAACAGCCAAAAAACCATCAATATTATTACCAAACCAAGCTTTAGAAATGGAGTATTTGGAAGAGTATTTGCAGGTGGGAATTTAGACGAGCAATACAAAGTAGGTTTTAACTTAAACCAGTTTAAAGATAAAAGAAGAATTACGGTTTTATACCAAAGCAATAATATTAACGAACAGAATTTTGCACAAGAAGATTTATTGGGTGTAGTAGGAACCAATGCCAGCAACAATAGAATGGGCGGGCAAGGCGGACCAAGAGGTGGCGGTATGCGCGGTGGACCTGGTGGTGGTGGAAATGATGCCAGTCAGTTTTTAGTTGGTGCCCGAAATGGTATAAATACAACCCATGCAGTGGGTATTAATTACAGCGATAAATGGGGGAAGAAAATAGACGTAAGCGGAAGTTATTTTTACAATTATACCGATAATACCAGCCTCACTCTTACCGACAGAAAATACATTACCGGCAGCGATAGAAGCATACAATATTTAGAAGATAATATTAGTACAAGCAAAAACCAAAACCACCGTTTTAATTTAAAATTCGATTATAAGATTGATACGTTTAATAGTATTACGGTACAACCACGTTTATCATTACAATTAAACGAAGGCATAGCAAGTATTATTGGTACCAACAATCAAGATAATATACTAAGTTCACAAAGTACCAACAACCAAAATTCTGATTTAACCGGTAGTAATATTTCGATGCCTGTTTTGTACCGTAGAAGTTTTGAGAAAAAAGGCAGAACACTTTCTTTAAACCTTACTCCTACTTATACCAACCAAACTGGAACTAGCTTTTTATTGAATAAATTTTATTCGGCGAATGACGTTAGTTTTAACGATTCTATAGATCAGAAATCGGTGTTAGACAAACAAGGAATGGCGGTAAATTCTAACATTACGTATACAGAACCTTTAGATACCAACCATGCGTTAATATTGAGTTATAACTATAATGTTAATTATAACAATTCTGATAAAACTACCAACGCACTTTCTAGTGTAGATAATACTTACAGCGATTTTGATACGAGCTTAACGAATATTTTCAAGAGCACTTACACTACTCAATCTGTAGGTTTGGGTTATCGTTTTCAGAAAAAGAAATTGATGTTAATGTTAAGTGCAAACGTACAATCTGCCAACTTAAAAAACGAACAACAGTTCCCAACAGAATATGATTTGAACAGGAACTTTAACTCAGTTTTACCAAGTGCTATGTTGATGTATAGAATAGATGCGAAACGTAACGTACGTATGTTTTACAGAAGTTCTAACAATGCCCCGAGTGTAGACCAATTGCAAGAAGTATTAAACAATACGAACTCTAACCAATTGAGTATTGGTAACGCAAATTTGAAGCAAGACTTTTCGAACTTTTTTGTAGTAAGGTACTCTTCTGTAAACACTGCAAAATCTACTTCGATGTTTGCATTTATTAGAACATCCTTTACTAATAATTATATAGGAAATAATTCTTTTGTTGCTACTTCAGATACGGTGTATAATAATATACCGCTTGTTGCAGGTGCACGCCTAACGAGTCCGGTAAACTTAAACGGATACTACAATATTAACTCTTTAATTTCTTACGGAATGCCCCTAAACATTATAAAGTCTAATTTAAATTTTAATTTAAGTGCAGGTTTTAGTAATGTGCCAAGTATTGTAAATAATATTAAAAACGAAGCCTTTACTCCTAACTACGGATTAGGGGTAGTATGGAGTTCTAATTTAAGCAAGGTATGGGACTTCACCCTCTCTACCCAAACAAACTTTACAGAGCAATATAATTCGGTGCAAACCATTTCTAACAATTCATTTTTGAACCATCAGAATAAAATAAAAGTAAACATTATGCCTTGGAAAGGTTTAGTATTTACTACAGAGTTTGCGCAACAAATTTATGAAGGACTTACAGATAATTTCAGTCAGAATTTTATTTTATGGAATGCAGGCATTGGCTATAAATTCTTGAAAAAAGATGCAGCCGAAATTCGTTTAACAGCGTTTGATTTGTTGAACCAAAACCAAGCAATTAGCAGGAACTTTACCGAAACCTATAACGAGGATGTGTTCACCAACATCCTACAACAATATGTAATGTTAAACTTCAGCTATAAATTTAGTTCGTTTTAAATTTATTTTGAAATAAAAGAACTTATCGATACTTTCGGAATGCCACTATATTAGTGGCATTTTTTATATATGAAAAACCTAACCCATTTTTTATTAGCTAGTTTTGTTTTGCTAGGTAATTCCGTGTTTTCTCAAGATTTAATTGTGAACAATAAAAACGACTCTATTAATTGCAAAGTAATTAAGCAAAACTCAGAAACCGTTTTCTTTTTTACATATGTAAATAATGTTGAAACTACCAATGCTATTAAACGAGCAGACATTAAAACACTTATTTTAAATTATTATACAAATACAATTAGTAAGACTTCAAATGTAGACTCTACTCCTACTAACAGAGCAAGAACAAGTTATGGGAATACAAGGGTTCGCAGGAAAATAGACATTATTAAAGGTTACCGATTTAGTGCAAACTATGGGGCTGCCTATTGGGTATTTATAAATCCGCAAGGATTAAACAGTTTTTTAGACGATTATTTTGATGAGCTAAAAACTGGTAATGCTTATTCATTTAGTTTTAATTATTATGGATCTAATAATTTCGGAGTAGGCATACAATACATGAACTTTATTTCTAATAATAAAATAAATGATGTAGTAGTTACGTATCCTAATGGCAGTTCGCAAACTGGTAGCATTGAAGATAATATACAAATGAATTATGCGGGTATCTCTTTTGGATATAGAATACCATTAAAAAATAACAAATGGCGTATGGCTGCGGATATCGGGATTGGATACAGTGGTTATACAAATGACGCTGTATTTATAACACCCAGAACCATAACCTCTAGTACTGTTGGGCTAAACTCCCAAATTAGTTTCGATTATACTTTGTCTAAAAATTTAGCACTTGGTATAACAGGAACATTAATTAGAGCCTCTACTGGAACTTATGAAATTGATTACGGCACTACCTCACAAACCCTTACTTTACCAAACGATGAGCGCGAAAGCCATATTAGAGCAGACATAAGTGTGGGATTGCGCTTTTTAATTGAATAAAACAATTGTTCTGATTATGTAGCAAAAACTCTATTTTAGCAGAATTATAAGAATAGTAAACATGACGAAGATAAAATTTGGAACCGACGGTTGGAGAGCCATTATTGCGCAAGAATTTACCGTAGAAAATGTAGAGCGAGTAGCCTATGGAACGGCTTTATGGTTAAAAAGCACTCAAACATCGCCAAGTGTAACCTTAGGTAACGATTGCCGTTTTGCAGGTAAACTTTTTGTGGATGCAACTGCAAGAGTATTTGCTGCAGAAGGTATTAAAGTACACATGTGTAGTAATACTTTTGTGAGCACCCCCATGATTTCTTTGGCTACGGTAAAATTAGCAGCTAATGCAGGCATAATTATTACAGCTAGCCATAACCCACCAGAGTACAATGGTTATAAAATAAAAGCAAGTTACGGTGGCCCTGCTACTCCTGATGAAATTACTGCCGTAGAAAATTTTATACCCGAGAAATTACCCATAACCACCCTTTCTGTAAAAGAATACGAAGCGCAAGGTTTAATTACCTATGTTGATATGGAAGCTATGTACATTGAGCACGTAGAGGCATCATTTGACATGGAGGCCATACGTAATGCTGGGTTAAATTTAGCTTACGATGCCATGTACGGTGCTGGGCAAGATGTAATGCGTAAGATATTACCAGACACTACTTTTTTACATTGCGAACACAACCCAGGTTTTGATGGGCAAGCTCCGGAGCCAATACATAAAAACTTATTAGAGCTTTCTGAAATGATAAAAATTTCGGGCAACATTGATTCAGCTTTAGCTACCGATGGAGATGCAGACCGTATAGGTTTGTATGATAGCGAAGGGAATTTTGTTGACTCGCATCACATCATTTTATTACTGATACATTACTTAGTAAAATATAAGAAATTAGAAGGGCAAGTAATTACTACTTTCTCTTGTACACGTAAAATAGATGAGCTATGTAAGGCATACGGTTTGAAACAACAAATAACCAAAATTGGCTTTAAATACATTTGCGAAATAATGGTGAAAGATGAAACTCCGTTCTTAGCCGGTGGCGAAGAATCTGGAGGCATTGCCATTACCGGACACATTCCAGAGCGCGATGGTATTTGGATAGGCTTAACTGTTTGGGAGTTTATGGCTAAAACAGGCAAATCTTTGAGAGAATTAATTGAAGAAGTATACGAAGTAGTAGGAAGTTTTGCAGTAGAGCGTTATGATTTACATTTAGAAGAAAGTCTAAAGCAAGAAATTATAAAAAATTGCAAAGAAGGAAAATATACCAGCTTCGGAAAATATAAGGTAACCAAGGTAGAAGACATGGATGGATTTAAATTCCATTTAGACAACGGAGGTTGGGTAATGATACGCCCATCGGGCACAGAACCTGTACTCCGCACCTACTCGGAAGCCGCAACTTCGGAAGAAGCGTTTAGGGTGTTGGATGCTACAAAAGCAACTTTGCTTTAAATTATGAATTATGAATTATGAATTATGAATTGGGTGCAAGAGAGTTAGTGAGTACTAATTGACTCTGACATTTTAATTCATAATTCCTTATTCAATACCCATATTCCATACTCCATAACTAATAACCAAAATTCATAATTCATAATTCATAATTCATAATTCATAATTCAACCAGTGTGTTCAAAATCGGAGATTACGTTCGTTTCTTAAACGAAAAGCAAGAAGGTGTAGTAACAAGGTTAATTGATCATCAGTTAATTGGAGTTACTATTGATGGTGATTTTGAAATTACTGTTTTAGCCAATGAAGTGGTATTGGTACAAGCTGCAGAATCGCAGTTGAGAGAAGATTTTGAAGAGATATCTCAGTCGGTTACCAACTTACACAATACCATAGAAGATAAATTATATTTAGCGGTACATCGCGATGAAAAAATTCAGCATTTGTACCATATGTATTTAATAAATGCTACTAAATACAATTTATTGGCGGGTGTATCTGTTCAGAAAAAAGATATTTACGAAGGCATTTTTGCGGAAGTAATAAAATCGAGAACGGCCGCAAGAATTTCTACCCATACCATTACAGAATTCGACCAAGGATGGACCTTCCATTTTCAACTCATCTATCATTTAATGGGAGAGCATACACCAAGTATGCCTAAAATTTATAAGAAAACAATTAAGGCCAAGCAAGTAATTAGCACCGAAAAAGAAATTCCGTATTTAACTAAAAAAGGATACTTAACAGAATTGGAACTGGACCATACCATACAGTTTGATAAAGAAGAATTACTAGAGCAATTGTATTCTGGAGCATCGGAAAAGTTAAACATAACAGCTCCCGCAAGAGAAGTAGATTTACATATTGAAGAATTAACCGACAAATTCCCTACGATGCAGGCCGAGGAAATGTTGAGGTTTCAATTGGAAGCTTTTCGTAAGAATTTAGAAGCAGCTATTGCCCATCAATACCAAAGCATTATATTTATACACGGTGTTGGCAACGGCACCCTTCGCAACGAAATACACAAACAACTAGGCAAACACCCACACGTAAAAACCTTTAAAGATGCGAGGAAGGAAAAGTTTGGCTACGGAGCCACTGAAATAATTCTTAAATGAGCAAATGTGCAAATGTGCAAATGGAGGCAACCTAAGCGCTCATTTGCACATTTGCACATTTAAGAATTTGCACATTGGCCCTACGGGCCAGTGGGTATATAAAATACCACATATGGGGGATAGCGGATATGATTGTAAAAGTCGATTTTTGGGTAAATAAATTAAACGATTGCATAAATTATTATATTTATAGACATAAAACATTAGCTAACCTAAACAATATGAAAAAATCTACAACCTTAAATCGAGGATTAAAAGTAGCAGCGCTCGCTCTTTTATCCTTAACAATTACCAACAACGCGAATGCACAAGCAGATGTGGCAACCCTTTTAAAAGCAGGTGTTGACGATGCAAGTAAACTAGTTAAAGCCTATACTACTCCTTTTTTTAGAGGCTTTGGTGCCGGCTTAAATGGTGGTTGGTATAATACTGCGAAACCACATGGTTTGGGTCGTTTTGATGTTACCATAAACATAAACGCGGCAATGGTACCAACCGAAGACCAAACATATGATGCTTTAAGTTTAGGTTTTACCAAATTAGTGTTAGATAATAATGCAAATAACATTGGCCAAACCATAGCTGGTGATGCAAATGTAGGTACTGGTGGTTCTAACCCAGTGTTTGTATTAAGAACAGATAACCCAACTTTGCCTCCAGGCAATAATGCGGTAGAATTAGCAAGATTTGATGCACCGCAAGGTGCTGGCTTACCTTTTTCGGGAGCGCCAACTGCTCAATTAGCTATTGGTTTAATTAAAAATACAGAAGTGATGGTACGTTACATGCCAACTATTGCTTTAGGCGATGCTGGTGACATTGGTTTAATTGGTTTCGGATTAAAACACGATATTAAACAATGGATACCTGGTATGAAATTAATGCCTTTTGATATGTCTGCTTTCTTCGGATACACTAAAATGGATTTAGGTTTAGGCTTAGATTTAAAACCAGAAGCAGGAACTCCTAACGCAGCGGGTAACAACGGTGTATATGCAGATCAAGCAATGAACTTAAAAACTACGGCTACTACTATGGGCTTAATAGTATCTAAAAAATTAGCAGTACTTACTGTGTACGGTGGTGTTAACTACCAAACTAGTAAAACTACGTTAAGCTTAGATGGCGATTACCCATTAAATAGTGTAAATGCTACCACAGGATCTGAGGAAATTGTTAAAATTAGCAACCCTGTAAACTTTACAGTTGATGGTGCTAATGGCATGACAGGTACTTTGGGTATGCGTTTAAAATTATTAATTGTTACATTCCAAGGAGCGTATACATTTGGTAAATACCCAATGGCAACTGCAGGTATTGGTTTAAATATCGATTGGAAATAAAAGAACCCAAATAAACTAAATTTTATATACCCTTAAGAGTTTAATACTTTTAAGGGTTTTTTTATTAATGTTGCAGCATGTTTGCTTTCCCCATACATTCGCCCGTTCAAGAAATAAAATACAATGTACCCGAAGGTTACCAATTGTTTATTAAACGTGATGATTTAATAGACCCTTTAATTTCCGGAAACAAATGGAGGAAATTAAAATATCAATTAACCGAAGCGCAACATCAGCATAAAAAAACATTGGTAAGTTTTGGAGGAGCCTACTCTAACCATTTATTAGCATTGGCTTCTGCCGCCGCAAAATTTGGATTTAATTGTGTAGGAATAGTAAGAGGTGATGAAGTTCGGAAACCCTCGGAAACACTGCTGCTTTGCCAAATGCTTGGCATGAAATTATTGTATGTAAGCAGAGAAGAGTATAAAAATAAACCTACTTTATTTGAACATTATTTTGGGGAAGATACCGACGCTTTTTTTATTGATGAAGGTGGATTTTCTGCCTTAGGTGCAAAAGGTTGCGAAGAAATAATTTCCGAACTTAAAGAAGAGTACAGCGATATTTTTATTGCCGCCGGCACCGCCTGTACCAGCGCCGGAATTATTAACGCCATCCAAAAAAACAAGCTCAACACACACCTCCATTCTGTTGTAGTACACAACGGCCTCGCCGAAATAAACTCCAACCTCGCACAACTCTGCCTACCCGATACCCACTACCCGATACCCAATACCCGATACTCCCTACTCAATACTCAAGAATACGGCCGCTACGCTCAACACACAGACAATCTACTCCAGTTTTGCCTCGACTTCCAACACCATACTGGAATACTTTTAGACCCTGTGTATACCGCCAAAGCCTTGGCAAAATGTTATAATTGGATGGAAGAAAACCCATCAACACAAGCCATTAAAAAAATACTGTTTGTACATACCGGCGGATTGCTAGGAAATTTGGGTAAAATGGAAGCTTTTGAGAAATTTCTTGCTCGATAACCTCTTAATTTTTCTAAAATTGATAGTATAATGAGAACTTAATTCTCAAGTAATAATAGCAATAAGAATATTTGACCAAATTTCAAAAATTGCCTTGTTTTGACCAAATTAAGGCATGATTTTAGCTACCTTTGTATAAACATTAAGCACATGTACAAAGTAAGCATATCCCCTAACCAAGTTCAGGAAACCTTGAGTAAGCACATTTTAGCAGATGGCTACGACATGGTTTTCGACATGGAAAAAAGTAACGGTGTTTGGATCCACGATTCAAAAAACAACCGTCAGTTACTCGATTTTTTCACTTGTTTTGCCTCAGTACCTTTGGGTTATAACCACCCGAAAATGGTAAACGATGAAGAGTTTAAGAAAAACTTAATGCTTGCGGCATTAACCAACCCTTCTAACTCCGACATTTACACGCCGCAATATGCGCAGTTTGTAGAAACCTTTTCGAGAGTAGGCATTCCTTCTTATTTACCGCATGCATTTTTTATTGCAGGTGGTTCATTAGCCATTGAGAACGCTTTAAAAGTTGCGATGGACTGGAAGGTTCAGAAAAACTTCCAAAAGGGTTATACCTACGAAAAGGGCTTTAAAGTTTTACACTTTGAGCAAGCTTTCCACGGCAGATCTGGTTATACCTTGAGTTTAACCAATACCTTGCCAGATAAAACTAAATGGTTTGCCAAATTTGATTGGCCTCGTGTATCGAACCCTAAAATTAAATTCCCTTATACGGATGATAATTATGAGGATTTATTACAACGCGAAGAGTTATCAATCAACCAAATAAAAACAGCTTTTAAAAACAACCCAGACGATATTTGCGCCATTATAATTGAGCCAATACAATCTGAAGGTGGCGATAACCATTTCCGCAGAGAGTACCTTGAGAAATTAAGAATATTGGCTGATGAAAACGATGCCTTTTTAATTTATGATGAAGTGCAAAGTGGTGTGGGTTTAACCGGTAAATTCTGGGCTCACGAACACTTCGGAGAAAATGCTCGCCCAGATATTTTAGCATTTGGTAAAAAGATGCAAGTATGTGGAATTTTAGCGGGTAAAAAGGTAGATGAGATTGAAACGAATGTGTTCAACGTATCATCTCGTATAAACTCTACATGGGGTGGTAATTTAGTAGACATGGTGCGCTCTTCACGAATTATGGAAATTGTAGAAGAAGATAATTTGTTGAACAATGCCGAACACATTGGTAACTATTTGTACGATACCATTACCGACATCTCTAAACGCAATGCAAAAATTAGCAATGTAAGAGGTAAAGGTTTAATGGTAGCGTTTGATTTCCCGACTAAAGCTATGCGCGATAAGTTTGTAAGCAAAGGAATGGAACACAATGCTATGTTCTTAGGTTGTGGACACAACACCATCCGTTTCCGCCCTGCTTTAACCTTAGAGAAACAACACGTTGATATGGGTATGGATATACTTGAAAAAGTAGTAAAAGAGCTATAAATCTTTAAATTTCAATAATATAGAAAAAAGACGCAACAAAATGCGTCTTTTTTCGGTTTATATGTTGGTAAATAAAGCGGATTACAACCTATCAAACTCCAATAAACTTCTAAATTTGCCGCTAATTAAATAAAAATTAAAATGAAAAATATTTCAGTAATAGGTTCAGGAACGATGGGAAATGGTATTGCGCATGTATTTGCACAATACGGATATCAAGTGAACCTAATTGATGTGAACCCAGATGCCTTAAAACGCGCAATGGAAACCATCGCTAAAAACTTAGACCGTATGGTTGCAAAAGGTAGTATTTCTGAAGAATTAAAGAATACCACCATCAATAATTTAACAACCTATACCGATTTAAAAGAAGGGGTTAAAGATGCAGATTTAGTAGTAGAAGCTGCTACAGAAAATCCGGTAATTAAGATGCAAATTTTTAAAGACCTAGGAGCATACACTCACCCAGAAGCTATATTAGCTACCAACACTTCTTCTATCTCTATTACAGAAATTGGTGCAGCCTCTGGTCGTGCAAACAAAGTAATTGGTATGCACTTTATGAACCCTGTACCAATGATGAAATTGGTAGAAGTAATTAAAGGTTACCAAACAGATGATGTTGTGTGCGACATCATCATTGAACTATCTAAGAAAATAGATAAAGTACCTACCCTAGTAAACGATTACCCTGGCTTTGTAGCCAACCGTATTTTAATGCCAATGATTAACGAAGCTATTTATACTTTGTTTGAAGGCATTGCAGGTGTAGAAGAAATAGATACCGTAATGAAATTAGGAATGGCTCACCCTATGGGACCATTGCAATTAGCAGATTTTATTGGCCTCGACGTTTGCTTGGCAATTTTAAATGTATTGCATGATGGTTTCGGAAACGCTAAATATGCTCCATGCCCATTGTTAGTGAAAATGGTAGCAGCAGGCGAATTAGGAGTAAAATCTAAACGCGGATTTTACGATTACTCGCATGGCACGAAGGACTTGAAGTTATCGTATTACTTTAGTAGGTTGAAGATTAACTGAATCGAATTAGCGAATTAGCGAATTGAGGGGCAAGATCATTTGATTATTGCCCCTTTTTTTTTGGTCACAATGGACGCTAAGTACACACGATGGTACACAATGAAATTGAGTACTATTTATTTTCTGTGAACCTCTGTGCTCTCTGAGTCTCTGTGTTTAGGTAATTGAGGTTTTTTTTAAGGGACTAGAGTTAAGTTAGCACTACCCCTCAACTCCGCTGCGCTGCGTTCGGGGACCCCTGTCTGGGGAAATCAAAGGAAGGTACAGTATCAGGCTAGGAAGGTAATTGTGAGAATGTAAAATTTCTTTCCTTTCTCTGAATAAGTGATTTTATATTGATGAATTAAATCTCTACAATGCACTTTGTTCCAGGCTAGTTGTAATTGACTCTTATTTCTTATAATAATTCTCACAACTCCCTTCCTAACCTGATACTGTACCTTCCCATGATTTCCCCGATGCAGGGGTCCCCGAACGAAGCAAAGCGGAGTTGAGGGGCGGTGCTAGTTTGATAAGCTTTTTTCTATTAGGTCACAATAGGCACTAAGTACATACGATGGTACACAATGAAAATGAGTACTCTTTATTCTCTGTGAACCTCTGTGCTCTCTGAGTCTCTGTGTTTAGGTAATTGAGATTTTTTTCTTAAACACAGAGACTCAGAGAGCACAGAGGTTCACAGAGAACTGCTTTGCCATCGTATAATCGTACAGTCGTACCGTCGCAATTACTTTATCTTCTTTACCAACACCACCTCATTGTTGCTGCTCTTCTCGTCGCCGATGCGCGGTTCCAAAGTAACTTCTATTCTCTGTTCTTTGGCAGTGGTTTCTTCTATGTTGGGAGTGCGTACGCTGAGTGTTATAATGCCGCGGTATTGTGCGGGTACGTTTTTTATTTTCCAAATAAATTGAGTTGTATTGCTTTCAGTGGGCATCGGGAAACTGTTGAACAGTTTCATGGGTACAGATAAGTTAATGGTTAGCTCTACGTCTTGTTGTATGAGGCCTTTGTTTTCATAAAATACAGTGATGCCTACAATTTCGCCGTAAGTAAAATCTTCGGCTACTACGCTTACACTCATGTCTTTTATTTTCTCTTGCGCTTGGTTGGGTATGCTTGGGTTTACTAATACTTTTGCTAGCAAACCTTGCTCTATAAAATAAGATTGGTTGGGCAGTACGTTTGTAAAAAATTGTTCGGTACCATCTGGCCAAATAATTTTTACCGTGTCTACATTTTTCATTTCGTGTAATCCGAAATGTAAATCGTACACATCGTTTATACTTGCTTGTTTGTTTGCGCGTACTTCTTTGTATTGCCAGTAGCTACGGTCGTTTACCAGGGTGCTAACATATACTTTGGCGCCTATGGCATGTAGGTTTGCTCGGTTGGCTCGTAGTTTAAATTTTATAAACTGATGTTGTGTATTTTTATTGATGAATATTTTTTTCTCTTTACTAAATGCTTTGTGTGCTAATACGTCTGGGTTTCCATCATTATTATAATCTATTATTTCGATGCCGGCTAGTGGGAAGTTTATGGTGTTAAACACAAAGGGAACCTTTGTAAACTCTAGGTTCCCATCATTACGGTATACTTCTATTCCGGTTTTTAAATTTACTAGGAGCACATCTAAATCTGCATCATTATCTATGTCTACTGCTTTTGCATCTATAAAATCGCCGGCACTTATGCTTAAGTTATTACTTACTTTGTTAAATATGTTTGTCTTGTTTTTTAAGTACAAAGTATTTTCCGATCCGAAATTTAAGAGCAATAAATCTTCGCGAGCATCTTGGTTTATGTCTGCTAATAAAATGTTTCGGGTGTCGGATTTTGGCACAAAAAAAGTTTCGGACTTTGCTTTCGTAAAGTTCCCTCTCCCATCATTATAATAAATACGACTGGGTCTTTTAATGGTTTTGGGGTTCCAGAGTTCAGTATCGGTGATTAATAAATCGGGGTAGTTATCTAAATTAACATCAGAGAAAGTGGCATAAAAAGCATTGTTCTCTTGCTGCGTAATTTCTTGCAACATTTCTTTTCTAAACAAGCCTTTGCTCTCTTGTATGTACAAGTAATTTTTCTGCCCAAAAATAGAGTACACAAAAATATCTAAATCGCCGTCGAGGTCTATGTCTGCATAACAAGCACCGTTGGTGTTTCCACCATCTTTATCAAAAACACTCGTCGTTTTTTTAAAACCTGTTTGCTCTTTTAGGTGCAAGCTATTCGGTTTATTTAAAATAGAAAAATTGAGTAAATCCAAGTCGTAATCTTGGTCAACATCTATCCATAAACTAGCGTAGTTAGTTGCACTGTCTGCATATAAATTAAAGCTGTGGAGCTCTGTAAATACTTGCGCACGGTTGGTAGAGTTAAAAAGAAAAAAGAAAATGGAAAAGAGGAAGGCAAGTTTGTGCTTCATGCTTTTTTCTATTTACATTCTTTCTGGAACTTCTATGCCTAATAATGCCATACCGCTTGAAATTATACCTGATATGTTTTTACAAATTAGCAAACGGAAATTTAAACGCTCTGAATCTTCTAATTTTAAAATAGGATCGTCGTGGTAAAACTTATTAAACGTTTTGGCCAATTCGTACAAGTAATTAGAGAGCAAGGCCGGGCTGTAGGCGTTGGCTGCTTCTTCTATTATGCTTGGGTATTTCAACATCAACATTATGCATTCTTTTTCGTTCGCATTAAGTTCTGTAATGTTTGTATTTGCATTTAAGGCAAGCTCCGCTTTTCTTAAAATAGATTGTATACGTGCGTAAGAGTATTGTATAAAGGGGCCGGTATGTCCTTGTAAATCGATGCTCTCATTTGGGTCGAACAACAAACGTTTTTTTGGATCTACTTTTAGCAAGTAATACTTCAAAGCACCCATTCCTATTAACTTGTAGAGGTTATGTTTTTCTTCTTCGGCAAAGTCGGTAATTTTACCCAATGCTTCAGATTGTTCTTTGGCAGATTGTATCATCTCCGAAATTAAATCGTCGGCATCTACCACCGTTCCTTCTCTCGATTTCATTTTACCACTTGGTAAATCTACCATGCCGTATGATAAGTGGAACAAACCATTTGCCCATGGCTTGCCTAATTTTTTCAGAATTAAAAACAATACTTTAAAATGATATTCTTGCTCGTTGCCTACTACGTATATAGAACGATCCATGTGGTATTGCTCGTATTTCATTTGCGCCGTACCAACGTCTTGTGTTATGTATACAGAAGTACCATCTCCACGTAATACTAGTTTTTGGTCGAGTCCATCTTCTGTTAAATCTATCCACACCGAACCATCTTCTTTTTTAAAAAACACTCCTTTGCTCAAACCTTCGTCTACAATATCTTTACCCAAACTGTAGGTGTTAGATTCGTAATAATACTGATCGAAGTTTACACCCATTGCTTTGTATGTAACGTCAAAACCTGCGTACACCCAATCGTTCATCATTTTCCAGAGCTGTAATACATGCGCATCTTTCTGCTCCCATTTAAGCAACATGTTTTGTGCTTCTACAATTAAAGGTGCTTCTTTTTTTGCTTGCTCTTCTGTAAAGCCTTGGCTTATTAATGTTTCAATTTCTTTTTTGTATGCCTTATCAAACTCCACATAATACTTACCTACTAAATGGTCGCCTTTGAGACCAGAGCTTTGGGGTGTTTCTCCGTTGCCAAATTTCTCCCAAGCTAACATAGATTTGCAAATGTGTATGCCTCTATCGTTTACTAAGTTTGCTTTTATAACTTCGTAACCTGCGTAGTTTAAAATTTCGGCTACAGAGTAACCCAATAAATTATTACGCACATGGCCTAAGTGCAAGGGTTTATTAGTGTTTGGTGAGGAGTACTCTACCATTACCTTGCTATTTTTGGGTGCTAACTTTCCGTAGTTTGAAGTGTTAAAAATAGTACTCAATGCGCTAATCCAATACGCATCACCTATGCTCAAATTCAAAAAACCTTTTACCACATTATAGGCTAATACTTCTTCGGTATTATTTACCAAATATTCGCCTAGTAATGCTCCTGTTTCTTCTGGAGATTTTTTAGATAGTTTGATGAAGGGAAACGTTACTACCGTTACTTGCCCTTCAAACTCTTTACGAGTATCTTGTAAAGTTACTGCGCTTGTATCTATATCTGTATTAAATAAAGCCTTTACGGCTTCTTGTGTTTTAGTAATTATTATTTCTGATAAATTCATTCTCTACTAGTCGTTAATCAATTGGTTGGTGGCTCTCAATAATATTTCGAATGCATTTTCGGCCATCAAATTTTCTTTATCTAAGGTTGGGTTTATTTCTACCATCTCAAAGCAACACACTTTATTGCTTTGCATTAAACGTGCTACCAAATTACCTGCTTCTTTCTCTGTAATGCCATTAGGCACTGGGGTTCCGGTACCTTTAGAAATGGATGCATCCATACAATCTACATCAAAAGAAACATAAATAATATCGCAATGGTCTATAAGCGATAGGGCTTCTATCGCTACTTTCTCTACGCCCTTACGGCGAATTTCTGTAGTGGTAAAATTCTTAATGCCGAATTTCTTCATTAAGTAATCTTCCTGCTTCTCGGTATCGCGTACGTTAATAAATACAATGTCTTTAGGTGTAACCTTCGGACTAATACCTCCCACATTTTTTAGCTGGTACCAATAGTTAATGGTTTCTTGGTCGGGTTTATTTACTTTACTTTCTATGTTATCTTCTGCTAATGAAATAGCTATGGGCATGCCATGTACATTGCCAGAGGGCGTGGTGTACGGTGTGTGCAAATCTGCGTGTGCATCTATCCATATTACCCCTAACTTTAATTTAGGGTGCGCTAGTTTAATACCTGCAATGGTACCTGCTGCTGTGCTATGGTCGCCTGCCAATACAATTGGGAACTCCTCACTTTTTATGGTGCGCGAAACTTCTTCGCTTACTCGCTCTAACATGGTAAGCACTCCAGAAATTCTTTTGGCGTGTTGGTTACCTGCCGACTCTAACAACAAGTGGTTTTCATTGGGTACTTCTACAGATTTGTATTGCTTGAAATAGCGGCTACCAAAATCGAGTGCTGCAATTTTAATGGCATCTATACCCATGCTTGCTCCCCTCGTGCCAGCTCCTAACTCAGATTTTACCTCTATTATCTTTAAATTTCTCATAAAATAATGATTTGCCGCAAAATAAATATTTCATTTCTGTTAATACCTATATGTATTCTAAAAATAAAATATATTTGCGTAAATTTTAATAGATGCAAAGTTACAAGGAATTTCTTGATTTGAGCGTTGGCTTCCCACAAGAGGGCTTCGAAGTGATTGATGATGAATTATATTTTCATGATCTTAATTTAATGGAAATGATAGAAACCTACGGTACTCCGTTGCGTTTCACTTATTTACCTATCATCTCCAAAAAAATACAACAAGCCAAAATTTGGTTTCAACGTGCCATCGTAAATAATAATTACCGTGGAACTTATACCTATTGCTATTGCACTAAGAGCTCGCATTTCCGCCATGTGTTAGATGAAGCTTTAAAAAACGACATCCATTTGGAAACTTCTTCGGCTTTTGACATGCCGATTATAGACCATTTAGAGAAAAAAGGCATACTGAGCAAAGACATCACCGTAATTTGCAACGGCTACAAAAAAGATACTTACAAGCAATACATTGTAGATATGTTGCACGATGGCTTTAGCAACATTATCCCTATTTTAGATAATAAAGAGGAGTTTTATTTTTATGATGATGAGCTCGACGTAAACTGTAACCTCGGTATTCGCATTGCTTCCGAGGAACAACCCGACTCTCAGTTTTATACCAGTCGTTTGGGTATACGCATGGAAGATGTAATAGATTTTTACCATTCGCGTATAGAGTCGCATCCTAATTTTAAAGTTAAATTATTACACTTCTTCATCAACTCTGGTATTACCGACTCACAGTACTACTGGAACGAACTAGAGAAATACGTTACCCTTTATTGCAAGTTTAAAAAAGTAAACCCCGACCTTACCATTTTAGACATTGGTGGTGGTATGCCTTTTAAAAACTCCCTAACTTTTGAGTTTGATTATGAATACATGGTGAATGAAATTGTGAAACGCATAAAAGAAATTTGTGCAGAGCACGATGTTATGGAACCAGATATTATTACTGAGTTTGGTAAATACACTGTTGCCGAAGCTTCGGGCATACTTTACAAAGTATTGGGCCGTAAACAACAAAACGATAAAGAAAAATGGTTGATGCTGGATGGTAGTTTTATTACCAACCTACCCGATGTTTGGGCCATGAACCAACGTTACATATTAATGCCTATAAACAACTGGGATGCCGAGTACGAACGTGTAAACCTAGGTGGCATTACCTGCGATGGGCAAGATTACTACAACCAAGAAGCACACATGAACAACGTGTTTATGCCTAAAACGCGTAAAGTACAGTACATGGGTTTCTTTCACACAGGAGCTTACCAAGAAGTACTAAGCGGTTACGGCGGTGTACACCATTGTTTATTGCCACACCCAAAACACATACTCATTCGCAAAAACAGAGATGAAACCGTGAACTATGAGGTGTTTGGGGAAGAGCAGAATTCGAAGCAGGTGATGAAGCTGCTGGGCTACGCCTAGGTCGTGTGCTCGTGTGTTAGTATGCTAGTGTGCTCGTGAGTGGAAACGATTGATAGTTTGAATGATATAGCGCTTCGGATCAAAAGAAAAAAAGAGTATCAGATTAGGACTGCCCCTCAAAACGCTTCGCTGCGTTCGGGGACCCCTGCATTATCGGATCAAAAAGTATATCAGATTAGGACCGCCCCTCAACTTCGCTTCGCTGCGTTCGGGGACCCTTGACATTGGAAAACAAAGGAAGGTACAGAATCAGGTTAGGTAGGGAATTGTGAGAATTCTAATAAGGATAGCTTCAGATTAGGACCGCCCCTCAACTTCGCTTCGCTGCGTTCGGGGACCCCTGCGTATTGCACCGCAAGAAAAAAAGGAAAAAGGATTGTCTGCGGCAATCCTTTTTCCTTTTTTTCTTTTTTTTCGTGCAACGCCGGTCCCCGAATCCCGAAAAATCGGGACCTTGCATTTGAGGGGCGATCATAGTTTGATGAATTACCCTTATTCGTATAGTCGTATAATCGTATGGTCAAAATCTACCTTTGCAACAAAGGTATCACTTCCACCATCGGTGTATTCGCTACAACGAGAATCCCCTTCACTCCCACTTTCTCCCCTGCATCTACATCTCGTTGTTTATCGCCAATGAAGTACGATTGTGCGGGATCTATGTTGAAACGGGCGATGGCTTTTTCGAGCAGTTGGGAATCGGGTTTGCGGCAGAGGCAATTGCCATTATAGTCGGGGTGATGGGGGCAATGATATATTTCTGTGAAGCTTACGTTAAATTTTTGCATCTCGAGTTTGAGGTATTCGTGCATTTTGTTTAACTCTTGCTCTGTATATAAATTTTTAGCTAAACCGCCTTGGTTGGTAATGATGATGAGCAAATAGCCTTTGTCTTGTAGCATTTTTAAGCCTTCGCCCAATTGTGGGGTTAATGTAAAATCTTCGAAACATTTAATGTAATCGCCAATTTCTACGTTAATAATACCGTCGCGATCTAAGAATACAGCTTTATTCATATTCAAAAGTACGATTTCAAAATATTAATTATCTTCGTGGGGTCAAAAAATGTCAGATAGCTTAATAATTATACCAACCTATAATGAGAAAGAGAACATCGTGAAGATGATTCACAAGGTATTCTCATTACCCTATGCCTTCCATTTATTAATTATTGATGATGGTTCGCCAGATGGTACTGCGCAACTCGTAAAAGATTTGCAAGCTCAGTATGCCGATAAACTTTTTATAGAAGAGCGTACAGGCAAATTAGGCTTGGGCACGGCCTACATACACGGCTTTAAATGGGCTTTGGCTCGGCAATACGAATATGTGTTCGAAATGGATGCCGATTTCTCTCACAACCCCGACGATTTGGTTCGCCTTAGAGAAGCTTGCGTAAAGGGTGCAGATTTAGCCATTGGCTCTAGGTACATTACAGGCATTAACGTGGTAAACTGGCCTATGAGCAGGGTTATACTTTCTTACTTTGCTTCTAAGTATGTACAATTTATTACCGGTATGCCCGTAAACGATGCTACTGCTGGGTTTAAATGTTATAAGCGTGAAGTGCTAAGCACCATCAAACTAAATAAAATAAAATTTGTGGGTTATGCCTTCCAAATAGAAATGAAATTTACCGCTTGGAAATTCGGGTTTAACGTAGTAGAAGTGCCTATTATATTTACAGACCGTAGTGAGGGAACCAGTAAAATGTCTAAGGGTATAATACGCGAAGCTATTTTTGGGGTATTGCAAATGAAGTTTAGCAGCTTGTTTAAAAAATACCATCGCTCGTAAATAATTCGTAATTTTAAGCGATATGAATCCAATTCTCGACCCTAGTTCTGAACCACTCGATAATTCTGAAAAAGAAATTGAAAAAGTACTGCGCCCCAGTGCATTCGACGATTTTACAGGCCAGCATAAAATTGTAGAAAACATAAAAATATTTGTGGAGGCTGCCAAGCGCCGTAAAGAAGCGCTAGACCATGTGCTGCTGCACGGCCCTCCGGGTTTGGGTAAAACCACCCTTTCTTATATTATTGCCAACGAATTGGGTGTAAGTATAAAAGTAACTTCGGGCCCAGTGCTCGATAAACCTGGCGATTTGGCCGGTTTGCTTACCAATTTAGAAGAAGGCGATATTTTATTTATTGATGAGATACACCGCCTAAGCCCTGTGGTAGAAGAGTACCTGTACTCTGCAATGGAAGATTATAAAATTGATATAATGCTTGATGCCGGCCCTAATGCTCGCTCTGTGCAAATAAGTTTAAACCCTTTTACCCTTATTGGAGCTACTACCCGCTCTGGCTTGCTTACCTCGCCCCTGCGTGCTCGTTTTGGTATTAATGCTCGCTTGGAGTATTACGATTCTAAATTGCTTACAGACATTGTACTCCGCTCATCCGATATTTTAAAAACCCCCATTACCGAAGAAGGCGCTTATGAAATTGCCCGCCGCAGCCGTGGCACCCCTCGTATTGCCAATGCCCTGCTTCGCCGTACTCGAGACTTTGCCCAAATAAAAGGCAATGGTGAGATTGATACCAATATTGCTAACTATTCGCTCAACGCCTTAAACGTGGATAGCCATGGATTGGACGAAATGGATAACAAGATACTGCTTACTATTATTGAGAAGTTTAAAGGTGGACCAGTTGGATTAAAGACTATTGCTACTGCTGTGGGTGAAGACGAAGGAACCATTGAAGAAGTTTACGAACCTTTCCTCATACAAGAGGGTTTTATGATGCGCACCCCACGCGGAAGAGAAGCAACGGAACTTGCATATAAGCATCTGCGTTCGAAGATCGGGGATATTAAGAAGAATAATACCTTGTTTTAGAGGTAAACTGTACGTTGTACGCTGTACATTGTAGACCTACTTAGTACTGTTTGCATGGACTGATGATGTTGCTTTACATTGTACAAAGTACAGAGTACAATGTACATTCTTTTTTTGGTCAAAGAGTTACACAAAGTACGCACAGAGTTACACAGAGTTGATACTGGTTTTTTCTAATGACTAAATAAATAATAACCAATTACTATTAACTTATTTTTTTCTTCTGAATGTTCTCTACAAGAAAAGTATTAAAACATTAATCGAATATTAGGGCAAAGTGGTATTTACCTAATGGGTGGGAGAAATCTGAAATCATGGATGGTTTTAAGGTTACGGTATCATTTGTATCGTATCTAATAATGGTCATTTCTATAATATTATTAAACATTTGATCTCTTCTTTCTACTTGCGAAAAAGAAAAATGAAACTGATTGCGGCCGCAATGTATAGCCGTATTAGGTTCGAGCGTTATAGAGTATAAAATTTTATCTCTAAGCATACGTTTATAATATTCTTGATGATAATAATCGCCAATTATATCTATATCTTCAATTGTATTGTAGTTTATACTATTATTCCCATTGGCAAGAACGTAATTAAACCTTAAGTCTTTTGAAATTGCATTTTCTGCAGTATCTGGGGAATTTGGTTCAAATAAATAGGTAACTTCAATTTTATTTGATGATTTATTGATAATGTAAAAATTAGAAACCCAGGTGCAAGAAATTAGGAAAGTAGATAGAAAAAGAGAAGTTAGGATAAGGATTCGCATGGATATTTTTTTGATGAATACTAAACTAAATATAGCCATTAATTTTCCGAGGTATTAAACTTAATTACACTTTTAGGAGCATTTTCAAGAAAGTCTTTTTCCAATAATTTATATGCAGATGCAACAATAGAATCGGTATTCACACTTATATTATTAAATGGAGTATAAATCTTATCCTCTTCTGTGGTATTTAATTCTGTGCATAGCTCATGTATCTGTTTTGGCAATGCATTACAATCGAATAAAAAATACTTCTTTACTTTTACTGTATTTGTATATATAAGTACCCAGCCTCCGAACAAATCGCAATTAGATTCTGCTGGTTTATTTTTAATTAACTCTCCAGTGGGTAATGGTTTTACATAATTTATCAAAAACGCAAAATTTTCTTTTTGCTCGGGAGTAAGGCTGGTATTATAATAATTGCATACAACAGGAAGTTTAGGTTCTCCAGTATGCTCATTTAAATAAGAACAAGTTTTTACCAGCAAGGTATCTGAGCTATTAAATTTGAAATATTTTTGAGCACCAAATTTGAAAACTGAAGCTGTATCAAAGTTTTGCGGTATGCCAAGTAAGATGAGCTCTAATTGCTCAGTGGTTTGGGAGGAGGGCCTGGGTTGGCAGGAATAAAGACTGAAGAGAAATAAAAGAGGTAGTAGTAATTTCATAGTTAAACGTAAATTATATTTCTTCAAAAAACAATAATTGTCTTTTATACTATCAGCACTTATATAATTGGATTTAATGGCAATCAAATTATCTTTAAGTTCGATATAATCCATATCGAAATTACTTGCATCAAAAATAATATCTTCCGAATTTGAAAAGCTGAATTTAATGTATTTACGTAAGCTTCTATCACCAAAAGGAACTCTGGTAAAGGTTTCAATTTTTGAAACATCATTTAATTTAAATGTACCATGTTTGAGTATGGTAAGTGTGTTGCCTATAACTGTAATAGCATAAACTTCTTCCTCTCGCTTGAGTTTGCGGAAATAGTAAATACTAAATGCCAAATAAATTATAAGAGTGGTAACAATACTGAGTACATAATTATAATTAAATGCAACTGCCAACAAAAAAAAGAGTATTGGAAATACACTAAACGCCACAATAATATACATACTAAAACTTGTGTCTTTTACTTTTAATGTATTTTCGGAGGTGGTCATTTATTTATAAATTGAGTTATTCGCTGCATTCAACCTCCTAGCCTCTTTAGCTTTCTCTATATTTTTTTCGAGCACAGGATTATTTACACATGTTTTTCCATTAGATAATTCGCCTGTAAAATGACAATATTTCTCTGGGTAATCTGGGTTTGAAAATGCGCTCCACTTTTTATATGCTGCATAAGATAAAGGTTTTTCGAAACTGAATGGAATCTCTTCTCCTGTTCTAATACAATAACCCATAAGACGAGTATATTGTGTAGAGGTTTCTGTTGGTATAGTATTTTTCTCAGATTCTTCTCTTGTAGGCCTAGGTGTATTATTTGAGCCCATAATAATTTCATCAGGAAAGTCTTTTAAATACTTAACAACTTTATTTTTTTTATTATTGTTTGAACCGTTGTAGAAATAATCAGTATTGTCAAGTAAGATATCGGATTTGATATATTTTTTGCCAAAAAGAGCACTTAACATGTTCTTTTCATAAACTGCTCGTTTAACAAAAACAACTTCGCTTTCTTCAGCTAAATCAATACAACTTCTCCAAGCATCTTGATCTGAATTGTTTTTAACAGAATCAAAAAAACTAGTTTCAGAGTATACTCCAAATTCTATGTTATGTTTAAATGAAAAGTCGTATAAATTTATAGAGGTAATTACTCCGCATTTCTCATTACCATAATACTTTGCATGCAAAGTAGGTATATAAACAACTGTAATATTTATAAATTGCTTAAAGAATTCGAAATCGTCTTTGCTTAAACTTTTACCAATATTAGATTCATTTTTGCCAAAAAGTATCAGTATATGAATATTGCTATTGTTTAGGTGTTTTAAAAAAAGGTCCTTAAAATATTTATCTAGTTTAATAAATGGAGATACAATTAAAAGCGTATCCTCCGCTTTCCATATAATGTCATATATAGCAGTTTCTAAATCTTTACCAGTAATAAATTTTGCCATGTTATTTATTTTTATTCATTCATTTTAAATTAACTTATTCAATTACTCATAGGTCTCATTCTAAACCTCCCTAAACTTTCTACCATTATATTTCAAATTATCTACCGTATCTTTTTATATTTATGCCTTCGTACACTTTCTAGTTTATTTTGTGTATTAAAATGTTTGCTTTCTACTATTTGACCAATGTTATTATATTCAAATGTTGTGCGCTTAAATAGCTGTCCGTCTTGAAATAATACACTTTCTTCAATTAACTTTTTATTCTGATAAATATAAGTCGTGCTATCATAAGAGCTACGATACCAATGAACTTTATATAGCAATTCATTGTTTGAATTATACTTAAAAAAATCTTTTGTATTTAAACTTATGTCTTCTTCATTTATAAATGTTTCAATAACTGTTTTATTAGTGGTGTCATATTGATATGTTGTTATTCCACACTTATCGATATCTTTTGAACATCCTCTTTTCTCTATTAAGCTATCTGAAGCATATTTATATTTTATCGTGAAATCTGCTGCCCACTTTACATTTACTGTGTCATCTTTCGGCTTTTCAGAATTAAACATTGTCCATTGCTTTAATTTACCATTAGGAAAATATGTGCTTATCTTTTTGCCATCTATTAGTTTATTGTCAAAATTATCGACAGTGAAATAGTATTCTTCAAAAAGCTTATTGCCTTTGTAAGTGTAAATATGATAATTGTCCCATTGTATTTCTTCATCCTCTAAATACTTTATTGTTTCAACAAGAAGATTGTCTTTGTTATATGTATTTAAGTAAAGTAAACTACCCTGTTCAGGAATTTTATCGCCCTCTACATTGAAAACCCAAATCTCCATTTGAGTATCTCTTTCTATTTTGAAAATTTCATCGACACGGCTTGTTGTGGAACAACCAAAAAAAAATGCAAGAATGAAATAAATGAATATGTGTCGTCTCATAAAAGTACTTTAACGTTTTTGAGGTTGTTAATGGTGGGGAGTTTTAGCACTAAACTTCGTTCGTAGAAATGAGCTTTCTTTAACTACTAATATGTCTGCATAGCAAGTAACCCCTCGTATAGTAAATTTACTGTTATAAGCCGATCTTCTTTGACCCACTTGGTTAATACTGCCCACTATAAAATTTATTGGTTTCGTTAATTTTAAGTCCATTATCAGCAAACCATTTTATGAAACTGTCCCATTTGTCTTTATTTTCAGATAGCCATTTATCGAAACCGTCTTCGTCACCCTTCATTAAAATCCAATGATTGTAGGCTTCAATATGTCCGGCGTCTTTAACTCTTTTTTGATAAGCGAACAAAACATTTGGATAGGATTTGTCGTGTTCATTTTTAAAGTAGTTGTCGATAAATGAACTTCTAATGTTATCGAGTGTAGTAATGTCGATAGATTTAACGGAAAGCATTGAAAACATTAAGGTCGGCTCATAAACACCAACACCATATGGGAGTTTCAATTTACTTGGGTCGTTTAACTCAGTTAAATTGATTATGGAGTTTTTACTGAAACTTACAGAAAATGAAGTATCACTCGAGAACTTGATTTCACTTTTGTAAGTGTTGAAAAGTAATTTGCTAATTTCAGAAGTCCTTTTACTATTTCGTTCTAAGTTCATAAAAATTTCTCCATAAATCATTCCCCAAACTTCTTCTGAAGAACTACAATAAATCTTAGTCGCCCAATAATAATTTGAAGAAAACCATGGTGCTACTTCTATACCTTTTTCGTAGTAAGTAAGTGCTTTGTTATAATCCTTCTTACCCATTTCTATTACACCTAATTCTAAATACAATTTGCCAGAATTGGGAAACAATTTCAAACCTTGTTCGTAGGTTTCAGTTGCTTTATCTGCTTTGCCAAAATTGTCATAAGAGTTTCCAAGCAACTGATAAACTTGATCGCTAATGTCATTATGTTTTAATATACTTTCAAGATATTTAATTGCCATTTTGAAATCTTTCTTTGCATAATAAGCATATCCAAGTTCATAAGGATAGTTGATATCATCGGGATCAAGCTTTTGAGCTTCTTCAAGTAGTTTAATACTTTCGTCGAGCTTACCGTTATCCATAAGTTTGATCGCTTCTTTTCCCTTTTCAAGAGCCTTTTCTTTATTACTCTGTCCGAATGCAACTTGGCCGGCAAGAATGAAAATAAGGAGTGTGATTGTTTTGATTAATTTTGTCATTTTTTATTGTAATTATTGTGTCTTAAAATTGCGACGAAGCGGTTTTCATAATATCAGCATACTTAGTAATCATTTTATTTTCGTTAGGCTGTTTTTGAAGAATCTTATACCACTTATTGAAATTCGTTTTGTCTTTTTGGTAATAATAATATTGCAAGATATTGAAACAGTTTTCAGCATTATATTGATTATCCTTCAAAGTTTTAAGGGATAACTCAAATTGATTTTCGGCCTTGTTAATCTTGTTGTTTTTAGCAAGAGTGTAAATATATTCTTTATTTATATAGGCATCAATTGTATTTGTCTTTATCTCTTCTTCTAAAATTAATTCAGCTTTGTCGTATTGTTCTAGACAGTTATATGAAAACGAAAGTTCAACTGCAAGTCCTTTGAACTTTGGATTTATTTTTTCGGCTCTTTCCAAATAAGTCAAAGCCTTTGCACATTCTTCCCATCCGTTATACATAAAGCCCCAGCGATAAAGTCTTTCTACGGAATTTGTATCTGTTTTATAATAATTAAGCCACTCTGGAGTAGGTAAAATGTTAAGTTCCTGAAATTTGCTATCAGGTATGAAAGCAACTAAAACATTGTTTGGTTGTAGACGTACTTTCATATTTGTACTATCGAGCTTTTTGGCTACAAATTCTCCTGTTGGCAACACTTTAAAACTGCCTTCATAATGAAGGGTCAACCCTGCTTGTGCATCAATATAAATAAAGCCGTAGGCATAACTGCTGTCTTTATCAGGTTTAAATGCAACCCATTTGTCCTCACTTTGAACAAAGCGTTTGTCAAAATTTAAATTTGTTTGTGCGTATAGCTTCGTGACAAATAATGTTGCAAATAGTAGTATATATCTCATAATAGTGTTGTTTGAAATAGCTGAAAATAAAATTGTTTTTGCACGGCTTGCGGATACCTGTAAGTGGATCACAATTGTAAATTCATAACAATATACCACAAATTTTTCAAGATGTTAAGCATTGCCGTTTACCACAAATCGCCACTTTTGTGTAGGCGATGTTGGCAACAATTAATAGTAAAATTCTGAAATTAAAAATGTGTTATATAAAATATTTTTATTGTTGTGTTCCATTAGGAATAAGCAATATAAGGTCACAATATCTCCTTTTTTTACTTCCTTTTTAAAAGCCTTTAGGATTTTAGTTTGAATTGGCATCCATATTTCTTCCTGTTCAATTTTAAACAATACCGAATTTTCAATCATACCATCCAATTGATTTGGATTTCCAACAAATAATTTGAATACATTCTTCATAGATGTAATTACGTCTATGCTAGTTTTCTTTTGCTTTCCAAGATATTCAGCTTTAAATCGATACTTGTCTAACCTAGAAAAGTATGGGGGTATATTAGGATTTTTTTCAACGCTATCAGCATAATACTTTTCATATTTTAAAATAGAAACTATATCTACTTCAGGATAATTATTATTCCATTTATCCCAATACTCTTGATCACTTTGTCCATATATTGAATTGGAAAAAAGTAAAAACAGAATGCTTAATATTTTTTTTATACTAATTATTGATTTCATGATTTGCAGAGTTTTATAATTGGAGCTAATGTTATTAATTCTTACCAAAAAAGCCACTAATGTTTCCATTTCGCGACTTTATATCCTTTATCATTTATATAGCTGATAATTTTCTAAATTTCTAATGCTATTATCTCCTATCCTATAATAGATCTTAGGTTATGCCTACTCAATCGCCCTAAACAACACCCCATTCGGTCCATCGTCTTCTACCAACACCGGAGCCAATGCTCCTGGCAACACCGCTTGCACAGGGTAGTCTGCATCGGGTCCGCCCATATCGGTTTGGAGCCAGCAAGGGTCGAGGTAGTTTATGCGTACACCGGTACCCATCTTTACAGATAAGTCTTCGGTTAATTTATTTACCGCCCATTTAGAAGATCCATAAGGTGCTAACTCGGGTTTATACATAATACCCGAAGAAAGGTTTACAATGCGCCCAAAACCGCGCGCTTGCATGCCTGGTATAAAAGCAGCACAAAGGGTGTACATGGCAAATACGTTTACGCGCATGCTGAGCATCCATTCGTCCCAAGTATGAGTTAAAATATCGTCTTTATAGGCCGTCATTACTGCGGCGTTGTTGTATAAAATATCTATGGGAATGTTTAGCGCTTGCACTTGTTGTATGATGCTCTGTACCCCTGCTTCTTCCGATAATTCGCCATACACACAATAGGTTTGCACCGGGTATTTTTCTAACAATTGCAGCGTAGCCGCGCAACTCTCTTTAGTTCGCCCATGCACTATAACGTTGCAACCTAAATTGGCTAAACCTTGTACTATTTGTTGGCCGATGCCACGCGAAGAGCCGGTAACGAGTGCATTCTTGTTTTTAATTGAGATCATGAAGTAAAGATAATGGTTTCTCGCTAATGCGATAATAAGACTATACGATTTTACGACTTTACGATAATGCGATAGCTAATAATTGATAGTTTGAAAGAAGTCTTAACCATTAAACATTTTATGCCTTTTTATTTCTTTGCCTTGCCTTAGTTTTAGGGCATGAAAAAAACTTGGCACATCATTCGTCCAGTTTTTTAATACTAGTATAATTGCAATTATTTCTATTCTGGTTAGCAAGCCAAGCCAAAAGCAACTATTAAACAATATTACCGATTGGCATTGCCATAATAGTTGCACAAGGGTACCAAAGATCAGCAATGTCCAAATTTTTGCACCAATAGTATGTGTAGCAATTTCTTTTTTGAACTTTATAAAAGAAACTAAATAAGTTAAGCCTTCAAACGAAAATAAAACGATTAGCTTTAATGCGTTTGTTGTAAAAAATGCTGGACAATGAATATAAGTTGCAATGGCAACAGAAATAAAAAATACTTGATCAATGCTAGAATCTAAACGTCTTAAGGTTTGGGTAGAAACATTTAGTCGCCTCGCAATAATACCATCAAAAACATCTGTAAGCAAACCTAGTGTTAAAAGTGTTATGGCAATAGTCTCGTAATATGAAACCTTGTATATACTCAGAATAAGTATAACAAAGCCCATTAACAGGCGCGAAAATATTAATACAATGGGTATCTTTTTCATGAAAAAAAATAATATCTAAATTCTAATTCCTACAAACTCCCAACAATATGCCCCAACTCACAATTCACAATTCACAACTCACAACTCATCTACATTTGCTTCTGGTGTATATTTCATGTAAAAGAAAATAATTGGAAATAATACGGTATAAAAGAAAATTAAATACAAACGGATTCCATATGTAAAGTCGAGGTAAAAAAGAAACGCAGAAAGCAAGCTAATGTAAAACAGTTGTAAGCCCGATATTTGATATTCTACATAATTCCCTAATTTATGCTTAACAATTTCTTTCCAATCGCGCTTTGCTCTTGCCCATCTGACACGCCATTTATCAAAACTTCTATCTAAATGAAAAAAGGGAATACCTACAAATAATAAAGATAAGGTTGTTGATATAAAATAAAGTTGCGCAGCGGTTATTAATACATAAGCAGTGGAAATGAAATTAATTTCGGGCAGAGCAAGTATTGGATGTATAATATCCATGGCAACTTGGTCGATGTAAGTAAAGATGACGGCAAATAAAAACCAATAGTATAAAATGAGTTTGTTTGAATAAGTAAGTAGTTTATGCTCTAAGGTCGACTTTATAATTAATACTGTTGGATAAATAGATAAAACCAACACGAAGCCCAACCAAAACCTGATCCCTTCTATTGTTATAGTATCAATAAGTAAATACCAATGAAATAAAGTATAAGCATATATATACCCTTCATTAATACGTGGTAAAATACGCTTCGGATTAAAATAAGCGAGCATTAAGGTCCATGCAAAAATTTCAAATCCGGTAAGTTCTGTCCAAGTTTTCACTTTAGCAGCCTTGCCATACATTAGCAATGGTGTAACTATTAATAAAATGAAGAACCAAGTTGGATTATCTATTATAATTCTAAAACGCGATTGTAAAATAGAAAGAAGCACAACTGTTACATATAATAAAGCACAGTTAAAAACAACTGGATTGAAATTTTGCATGTAGATTTTTAAATTTGGGTTCAAGCTAATTCATTCTCTTATTGATACTGCTTATACCAATTGGAGGTTTCTTTATTAAACAATAAATACACAATATAAACATCAATAAGTATATTAATAACAGAAATTAACAAAAGTAAAATTCCTTCGTATTCAACATTTATTAATCTAAAACTTTGAGAGATTATGGAAATACCAACTAATACTCCAATTATTATTCTTGCTAAGGATGTACCCTTTTTAATCCATACAGAGAATAAATAGGTAATTAACCAACCTAATAATAACACAGCAAATGACCTACCTAAAAACTGATCAATAAATAATATCTCTTGAAATTTGGAAATATAATACGCAGCGGTTATAAATTGAACTAAGCTAATAGGTATACCTAATAATATAAACTTTGATGCTCGTATAATATTAGGGTGTAAATCTTTTTCTTCAATAACTTTATTTCTTCTCTCCTCCTCTATTTCAAATTCATTTATTCTGTTTTCAATTTCAGCTAGGTTTGGTATTGATAAGCTTCTTGCTTTTGTTTCCTTCAAATAGACTAATAATGCCTCTTTTGTATATTTTTTATAATTAACGCTTAATTCTATCAACTCATCATCCGTTTTATTAAACATTATTTTATTTAAATCTATATTCATTTTATAAGTATTATTGAAAGAAATAACCTGTTATTATTTAATGGCTGTATTATCAAATATAATATTTTACAATTAATAAATATTTTTCTTTTTTTCTGAATAATCTGTTTTTCTTTTTTTTCTGAATAATCTGTTTTTTAAAAGAAAAAAGTTAGTTGCTTATTGCATTGTATAAATACAGTTCAACGGATTGAAAGTAGTTTGGATCTTGTAATTGAATAGCACCTTTTTCTTTTTAAAAACAGATTATTCGATGGTTACGGCTTACTTGGAGGCAGTAATAAAAAATCACAGCCCCAACCTAGTAAATTGCTTCCATCAATACGTTAATTTTATAAGAACAAAGGAGAGATAGCTGGGAGCAGAGAGCATGGAGCAGTGAATCACAATTAAGCCTATTAATATTCGCTCATCAAGCTGTAAGCTACCACCACTGTGCTCATAGCTCCTTGCTCCCCGCTATTTAATTAACGTATTGAAAAAAAATAAATTCTCACCAATACCTTCCTTACCTGATACTGTACCTTCTTTTGGTTTCATCGTGCAGGGTCCCCGAACGAAGCGGAACGCGTAGTTGAGGGGCGTTGATGATTTATCCGATTGCGATTAATTAAAGCTATTATTTAGCAATGGTTCGTTGGGTGTTGGGTTGTATGTTGTTGGTGACAATTTCTTTAATGTCGGTTTTGAGTTTTTTGTAATCGATGTTTTCGAAATAGGTATACTTGTAATACGATCCGCTAATTTTAGCTTCGTCGGTTTCGATTTGTTTCTCTAATATATAGTCGAATTTTCCTTTCTCCGGTTCGCGATGGAACATTAATACATGAAAACGATACAGCTGATCTTTATCGGAACCATCGGGGTTAGTAGAGTACACATAATATACAATTTTGGTGAAGCTGCTCGAAGATCTGTTTTTGGGTAATGCTGGGTACCATTCGTAGCCCCAGATGTTTTTATCGTTTAAAGTAAAGAAATCAAAATTGAAATACCCATCCAAGCCATCGGGCAACTTCTTTTGTTTATAAGCTGCATACAGTTTCTCTCGGTATGTATTTGCCTTATCAAATTCTCCCAACCCGAAATAAGAAACCACTATGTTTTTTATCATCCAATATTCTCTTTCAGCGAATTCTTTATCGAATATTTTCTTTCCTTTTTCAATTAGATTTAGCGTTTCAAGCCCATATTTTAATGATGAATCAAATTTCTCCGCCATTCGTGCCTCCGATTCTAAGTTTAAAGTAACGGATGTATAATACCATAAAATGTAATTATACAGGGTATCTTCTTTATTACAAATAGGTTCTATTTCTTTAAAGATAGAATAGGCTTCTTGCAATTTCTCTGCTTTTAACAAACTGTCGGCTATGCGGTATTTGCTATGGACTTCAGATTGCGCCAAAGCCATAGAAGTTATAAAAACGAGAATTAGGGTGAGAACCTTTTTCATAGTGTGAATTGAATTGGGCTGATAATAGAATCGATAGGATGAAAAAAATAATTGGTTTTCATAAAAACCACAATGTCACTAATCCCCATTATCAAGGTCTAAATAATAAATTTTGGCTGCTTGATCAAGTTCTTCATCAATATCAGCATCAATAGTAAATGAATACAATGCCCATTTATCAAGAGGTTTATATAACATAAAAACAAAACGCATTGGTTGCCTATCGTACTTTACCATATACGAGTAAAGGATAAAGCTCTCAGATAATTTCTTTTTAGTAATAAGTTCATAACCATAATATTTGCCAACATAGTCTAATGTATATTTATTTACTTCTTGTTTCATTGTTTCTATACCATCCCTTATTCTGGAATTCCATGGATTTGTAAGATAAATTTCATCAACCGCTTTACTTGGATTTTTTGCATATTCCTTAAAGAATTTATTTAATATTTCTTCCTGATTAGATTGTGCATACGTGATTATTGAGAATAAAATCAATATTGATGCAAGAAATGGTTTTTTCATGTTTATGTTTATCTATTTTAAATTATATTCATTATGTATTTATAAATCTACCGAATACTAAAGTATCAAAAAATACAAAAATATATTTAGTCCTTTTTTCTGGCTTTAAACCCTACAGGAATTAACAAATCTCCTTTATCATACATATTAATATAAATATCAAAAGTATCGGTACTGCCTGTATAGGTTACTCTGTACTTATCGAGCAAGCCCATGTTATTGAACGCACTGTTAGGAGTTTTGAAATTACAACAACTACCGTCTCTGAAATAAGTAACTTTCTCACCGTTTGGGCCTACCAATGCATTCAGAAATCGTCTTTCATTTTTTGGCCCGCTGCTTTCCATTATACCACCAACTTTTACAGGGTTCGTATGTTTGTAACCATAGGTATTATCGCTTGCTGTTTCTGTTAGCAGATAAGAATTATCGTCTATAAATTCAACTTCTACTTTTCGAGTGTCGCCCTCCCCATTGCTTTTAGCAGTAGGTGATTTGATTGCACTGCAACCAAATAAAATGAATGTAAGGTATGTTAAGATAAATTTATTCATAGGAATAGATTGCTTTATTTAATAAGGGTTTTGATTTATAAATATTTATTTCAATAAATGAGTATTATCAAATATAATATTTTCTATTTAATCTGTTTTTCTTTTTTTCTGAATAATCTGTTTTTTTAAAAGAAAAAAGTTAGTTACAATTTGCATACTATTTCCTTATGGCAACGGATTAATCTTTATTGCTTTCAACTTCTGCGTCACATCATTTTCTTTTTAAAAACAGATTATTCGATACTCACGGCTTATTAGGAGACAGAAATAAAATTAGCAAATCTTCAACCTCGTAAACATCTTCCATCAATACGTTAATTTTAAAAGAACAATGGTGAGACTAACTGAATGGAAAGCACTTATTAAAATCCGTCGCAATGTAAAACTAGAAAGCAAGCAGTAACTAACTTTTGTAATTCTAAAATTAGTGTATTGAAAAAAAACAATAAAAAATTACGAATTATGAATTATTTGCACCATCATCAAATTATCACCGCCCCTCAATTACGCGTTCCGCTCCATTCGGGGACCCCTGCATGGGAAATCAGAAGAAGGTACAGTATCAGGTTAGGAAGGGAGTTGTGAGAAAAGGAATTATGAATTAGTACCATCATCAAACTAGCACCCCATTCACAACTCACAATTCACAACTCACAACTTAAATCTCAATCGGAAATCCAAAAAGTTTGCCACCTCCTTATGCGCCTTCACCTCTACCCCTGCGCTTAAGCGCTTGTTTATTAGGTATTGCAAACCGTGGCGGTGGAATACAAGGCCGTTATATAAACCTGGGTCGTACACGTAGATGCCGAGTCGGTGGTATAATTCGAAGCGGCCGAGGTGTACTTGCAAACCAGACATTAGCCCTAGGCGGTATCGATCTTTTACAATGCCTTGCTCGCGTTTGTAACGTTCTTTGAGGGCATCGTCTTTGTAAAATTCGAGTGCGGTGTTTATACTCAATAAAGTTTTGAATCGGTACTGATGGCTGCCCTCCATACCATAAATTAAGTAACGAGTTTTTTCGCCGTTTTTTACCGTACGGCTGCTGAAAAAAGGACTAATGGCAATTGTACTTTTGCGAATTAAACTGCTTACATTTTCCTTTTTCAACTTTCTGTTGATGGAAAAATTTTGCTTGCTAAGTCCGAACTGCACACTCGGAAAATTTAGTCCGATGTTCGGATCTTTTATGCCTCCGTTAGAAACATGGTTAAACGGAAACAACACAAACAAACTGTAGCGCTCGCTTACATAATACCTCCAACCCGGGCCTATTGAAACAAAGCCCGAAACAGGTAAGCTATAGGCAAGGTTATTCGGATTCTCTATAGAATCATACGGCCTATTCATAAAAGCAAGGCCAGCACTCGCTCGCAAAATAAAATAATTGCGTTCGCTAATTTTAAACTGGGGTTCCAAATAAAAAGTAGTGTGTATACCTTGACCAACAATTTTATTGTTACCATAATCGAACAGCGTAATGCTAATACCCGATTGTGGGTAGCAATTGCAAGTGTTAAAATTTTCTTGATTGTCTTTTAATCTGAATACATCGAATTGTATGGCATAAGGGTTGGTAGATTTTATGCTAGCGATTTTTTTTGTATGGGCGATGGTGGTGCCGAGGTGGCTGGAGAGGCTCCAGCCACCTCGGTTTTTTTGACAGAAAGCAGCGCTTGATAAGAGGATTAGCAGTGCTAGTAGTTTCATATAATAAATATAATATGTTTTTCTTTTTTTTCTGAATAATCTGTTTATTCTTTTCTGAATATTCTGTTTTTCTTTTCTAAATATTCTGTTTGTAAAAAGAAAAAAGTTAATTGCTACTTAAATTCTTTTAATAGAGTGCAACGGATTGAGAATTGTTCGGATCTAGTAATTACATCGCACCTTTTTCTTTTTAAAAACAGAATATTCGATGGCTACGGCTTACTAGGTTACATAAGTTTAAAAAAATATAATTGCATAATTTATATTATTGAAAAAAAATTCTCACAGCTCCTTTCCTAACCTGATACTGTACCTTCCTTTGCTTTCCCTAAACAGGGGTCCCCGAACGAAGCGAAGCGTAGTTGAGGGGCGATGATAATTTGATACTGATTTTTTAATAATAATTCTCACCATACTCTTCCTAACCTGATACTATACCTTCCTTTGTTTTCCCTAAGCAGGGGTCCCCGAACGCAGCGAAGCGTAGTTGAGGGGCGGTGATAATTTGATACTGTTTTAAAAAAATTAAATTCTCACAATTCACTTCCTAACCTGATACTGTACCTTCCTTTGCTTTCCCTAAGCAGGGGTCCCCGAACGAAGCGAAGCGAAGTTGAGGGGTGGTGATAATTTGATACTGATTTTTTAATAATAATTCTCACAATACACTTCCTAACCTGATACTGTTCCTTCCTTTGTTTTCCCTAAGCAGGGGTCCCCGAACGCAGCGAAGCGTAGTTGAGGGGCGGTGATAATTTGATACTGTACCTTCCTTTGTTTTCCCCATGCAAGGGTCCCCGAATCCCAAAAAGTCGGGACCTTGCAAGTTGAGGGGCGGTGATAATTTGATACTGAATATAAATTCATTGCAACCCAGTAAACAACTTACATCAATACGTTAATATTATTATAACAAAGAAGTAAATAGCTGGGAGCAGAGAGCATGGAGCATGGAGCAGTGAATAACATTTAAATCAATAGATAATCGCTTTTCATTTACAAGCAACAACAAATGTGCTCCCAGCTCCTTACTCCCAGCTAATAAATTTGTAAATTCGTAACATAATGGATTTACATAGCATAAGCCTAATAATAAAAGAGGAAGCAAAAGCGCTTGGCTTTATGAATTGCGGAATTGCACGGGCTCGCTTTTTAGAAGAAGAAGCTCCGCGTTTAGAACAATGGCTTAAGGATGGCAAACATGGCGAAATGAAATACATGGAAAATCATTTCGACAAACGACTGGATCCGCGTAAATTGGTAGAGGGTGCTAAAAGCATCATCAGCTTAAGCTTAAATTATTTCCCTGATGAAGAACCATCAAACAAAGAATACTTAGTATCTAAATATGCTTACGGCGACGATTACCACGATGTAATAAAAGCTAAACTAAAATTGTTGATGAGTAGCATCCGCGAGAAATTTGGAGATGTAGGCGGTAGAGCTTTCGTAGATTCCGCACCTGTAATGGATAAAGTTTGGGCCCGAGAAAGTGGACTCGGTTGGATTGGTAAACACACCAACCTCATTAATAAACAACAAGGCTCCTTTTTCTTTTTAGCAGAACTAATTATAGACCTCGAATGTGAGTATGATGCACCCATGCAAACCGACCATTGCGGTACCTGCACCCGCTGCATAGATGCTTGCCCCACACAAGCCATTGTAGCCCCATACGTACTCGATGCTAGCAAATGTATCTCTTACCTCACCATAGAGCTTAAAAACGAGATGCCAGCCGAAATGCAAGGTGCCTATAGCAACTGGATTTTCGGTTGCGATGTTTGCCAAGATGTTTGCCCTTGGAACCGCTTTTCTATTGCCCACCAAGAACCCTCTTTTAAACCCAATAACGAATGGTTTCATTTTAGTAAAAAAGAATGGAACGAACTAACGAAAGAAAGTTTTGAAGTGCTATTTAAACACTCTCCTATTAAGAGAACTAAATTCGAAGGGTTGAAGAGAAACTTGATGAGTTGTGAGTTGTGAATGGTGAATGGGTGCTAATTTGATGATAGTGCAAAAATTCATAATTCATAATTTTTTTTTCAATACATTAATTTTAGAATTACAAAAGTTAGTTACTGCTAGCTTTCTAGTTTTACATTGCTACGGATTTTAATAAGTGCTTTTAATTTAGTTAGTCTCACCTTTGTTCTTCTAAAATTAACGTATTGATGGAAGATGCTTACTTTGATGAGTTGTGAGTTGTGAATGGTGAATGGGTGCTAACTTGTTAATGGTGCAAAAATTCATAAATCATAATTCATAATTTTTTTTCACAATACTCTTCCTAATTTGACTCCGTACCTTCCTTTGATTTCCATATGCTGGGTCCCCGAACGAAGCGGAACGCGTAGTTGAGGGGCGGTGATAACTTGATGATGGTGCAAATAATTCATAATTTTTTTCTCACAATACTCTTCCCTATGCGACTCCGTACCTTCTTTTGATTTCCTTATGCTGGGTCCCCGAACGAAGCGGAACGCGTAGTTGAGGGGCGGTGATAACTTGATGAGTTGTGAGTTGTTAATTGTGAATTGATGCTAATTTGATGATAGTGCAAAAATTCATAATTTCTTACTCTGCATCCTATAAGGCCATAACCATAGAATAATCTGTTTTTTAAAAGAAAATGATGTGATGCAGAAGTTGAAAGCAATAATGATTAATCCGTTGCATTGAGGAAATAGAGAGCAAACAGCAACTTGCTTTTTTCTTTTAAAAAACAGATTATTCAGAAAAAAAAAGAAGAGATAACATAATAAGTTTCCCTATTACATTATCTCTTCCTTCTAACGACTAAAGACTATAGACTAACGACTAATTAATACTCTATTCGTATAAGCAGCATCATTAACCAATACGCGAGTATAATATATACCAGGCGCAAGGTCGGCTACACTCATGTTTACATGATTTACCCCTTTGTTTAATTCTGTATAGTTAACAGTTCTTACTATGTGCCCTAATACGTCTACCAATTCTATACTTAATTCTGATGGAGTAATTAAGTTAAGGTCGAAGTTAATTTCAGACGAAGTTGGGTTTGGCCAAGGTGCGGTTAACATAAACTCATCTGTATTTATTTCTACGTTAGAGAAACAACCTGCAAATGGTTTAATGTACATGTTTAAGGTATCGTTTAGTTGATTAATGTCATCACTTAAATCAGATACGTACACATCAATAAACCTATCGAACCTATCATTACAATCTATTTGTTTAGAGAATGTAAACGAAGCCGTTTGCAATGGTAAAATACTATCGCTACCGAAACTTTCTGTTTCAATTGGTAAAACTGTTAAACCTCCTCTAATTTTATAATTTACATTGAAGTTTTTAATAGCAACGGTACCAGAGTTTCTAATTAATACTCGTACATCTGTTAGTTGGTTTACACTACTGTTTGCAGGGCTCACAAAACTTGCTACTTCCCCATCAACAATACTAGATACCGATGATTTGAAATCTATTTCCTGACTGTTATTTGTTAAATCAATATCATCAGGTAAATAAGCTTCTACTCTTAAACGGTATATACCGGTTGCTGTTGGTTCAATTTGTGTTGCAAATTCATATGTTAATAAATCTGACGGAAGCATTGGCTTGTAAGGTTCTTCAACCGGAATTACCTCATTCGCAATTTCTACGTTGTTTACAAAAAACTTAACATTTAAGCCAGAAACTTTACTTAAGCCTTTGTTACGTACTGTAATACTTACTGGTACTTTAGATGGGTACACTTCTGGTGAAGGCAATGGGCTATCTATGCTCACAACTTCCACATCGCCACGTACTAAGAACTCATCGGCACCCATGTCTGGGAATTCAATGTTTCTTGGCTCGCCATCAATATCATTTGGTACTTCTTTTAACGGTATAGCACCTGCATCTAAAAATGTATTTGTTAAATGTAAATTCGTTTTAGTAAAATAATCAGGATCAACAGAAACAGATTTTTCATCTGTTAATTTCACATCGCGGTATTCGTCCATGCTGATGTAATCTGTACCTTCTACTCTAGCAAATAATACTCCTTTAGTAAAGTAGTTGTTATTATCTGAAGTATCGATACTCAATTGATTTACGAACATAAAGCAAAATCCACTATTTGTATTAGCAATGCTGTTATTCAATAAACGTATTCCTCTCGAATCATTATCTATTTTTAAGCCAGCTCCGAAAACCGAATTTCCATCGTATAAAATAGAGTTGTTGTAAATTTTCATCGGGAATACTTTCGTTAGAGTAATACCCACGCCTTCTGCTCCTAATCTGAAATTACCACCAATCATATTATTCGCAAACAACACTCCGTTTACTGGCAATACATCGTTAAAGGTAGCGCCTGTGGTTGCAGCATTATAAATAACGTTGTTCATTATTTTAGTGTCTTCACGATTAATGGTCATACTTAACCCTGTAGACGATAATTGATCTTTACGCATTATTACTTTATTACCTGTAATGCTTAACACATCAGAGTTAGAAGTACTAATACCAAACGAACCAACTTTCTCTACAAAATTACTGTCAATTTTAATACCGATGTCGCGGATGTATTGGCTAGCTCCTTTTATGGCAATTCCTAAGTTACCCCCAGAGATATGGTTTTTAGCAATTCGGATGTTAGAACCACCTTTACCAAACACCGTTAAGTTTGCCGAATCTGAGGTAGTGATGGCATAAATATTTGGGGAGGTAGTAGCTGTATCTAATATAAATCTGCAATTGGTAATATTTATATTGTTAGACTCTGAAGTAATTTGTACACCTGCAGAACCAACAATTGAGTTACTTAAATTTTGTATTGTTAAATATTTTAGGTTGATGTATTTAGAACGATTCATACGTATAGTATTTCTTGTGGTATTAGAAGAAACACCAGTACTGTTTATTATTACAGATGATGAATCGTTATTTTCGGCTTTAATAGTGATTGAATTTATAGCCGAAGTGTTTTTAGGATTCCCAATGGTAAAACGTTCGTTATAGGTACCTGGTCTAACGTTCATAACTACTGGACCAGTAATACCACAATTTAATGCACTCATAGCGCTTGCAAAATCTGGGAAAGTAGGGTTTGTACCACCAATGGTATAAGTTCCAGATTTTAATCCTGTACAAATTAACAAATTGGTAGAATCATTTTTTGTGATAGGGTCGCCAACAATTCTATCTGTAGGCATTACTCTCACCAAAAATGGATATGAATTATTTGCAGCAGCATTAAATGGGGTAGTAAATGTATAAATAGCAGTTGAATATGGATTTGCTAATGAAGCATTACCGCCTGAACCTATTACATAGGTTTCTCCTGCTGCAGGAACCCAAGTGGTACCGTTAGATGAGTATTGTAATTTTATGGTTGAACCGTTTAAAGAAGTACTACCTAAGTTCATTAGCTTAATGGAAATATTATTAGGGTCTGTACTAAATACTAGGGGTTGAATATCTAAAATGGCCAAGTCTTTTGCATGAATAATAAACTCATCTGCACCAATATCTGGCCCAAGTGGGTTACGATCTTGCCCATCAATATCTTTAGTTACGTTTCCTAAATACAAACCTTTACCTTCTAAAGCTACAGTAGAAGTATGTAAATCTGTATTAGAAACATAAAATGGATTTAACTCTAAACTGTTAGATTCGAAGCCTTGCATGGCTGCTTTAAGGGCAACTAAGTTTACTCTATCGCCACCATAATAGGCATACAAACCTGTGGTTTGATCTGCATCTGTATAATATATATTATTGTTTGCAGCTCTAATAGAGGTTTGGCTAGTTACATAATATGCATAACCGCCTGCAGGGTTATAAAATATATTGTTAAACAAACTTACATTGGCACCTGCTGCTAAGAAAAAGGCAGAAGAGTTATTTGGCACTTCTATAGAAGCTTTATCATAAATTACAGAGTTATGGTATAGGTTTATTTTGTTTACTTCATTAAAATAAATACCTGCACCGTTGCCAGTAGTTTTATAACCGCCACCAAACATATTGTTAGCAATGTCGACATTGGTAACACCTTCTACAGAGGTTAAGTTTAAGGCACGTGAACCTGCATTACTAGTTTTATTTGAGTTGATAACCGTATTGTATTTAGAAACTACAATTCTAATGGCTTCACTCGCAACGTTTGAGTTAGATTTTAACGTAATAGAGTTATTAGAAATCTCACCCACATTTACGAAGTTGGAACTAATTCCATATAAAAATGAAGAGTCGATTTTAGTATTAATAACACTTACGTTTTGTGCTCTCGTTCCAACATTACGACCAAATAATTGAACACCTGCAATTCCATTTCTTAAGGTACTATTTTTAATAGTGATGTTGCTATACACTGCACCGCTATCTATTTTTATTTTCTGCGACATTACCACAGGGAAAATATTTGCAGATAGATTTGAAGTAGTAGGAACATTTACAATACAACTATCTATGGTAACATTAGTAGATCCATCTGTAATATGGAAGCCCGATGCGAAATTGCTAGTAGAGGTATTGTTTAAGGTAAAGTTTCTAATATTTACATAATCCATGCCGTCTATCTGAATAACCGGATGCGATAAAGTTGTTTGGCCTGCTAAGGTGTTTTCTATAATAACATCTGCAGGGTTACCCGTAACTGATCTAAATGTTAAGGTATTTGTTGGGGTTACTCCTTTTAATACTGGCAATGTAAAACCAGCATAGGTTCCGGGGTAAACATTAAATACCGTTGGACCGCCAATACCACATTCGAATGCAGCAATTGCAGATGCAAAAGTTGGGTAGTTTTTATTTCCTACCGGGCCGCCAATGGTATAGTTTCCATTTAAACCCACACAAATATTTAAAGTATCTGCATCGTTTTCTTGCCAAGTATCATTTGGAACTGGAGGTGTAACTCTTATAATAAGCGTGTATTGCCCAGGACTAGGAATTAACCAAGGCTCCGCTAAATTTATAATTTGTTTAGAGTACGATTTACTTAAGGTTTGTAAAGTAAACTCTTCTGGAGTGGTATAGTTACCACTATTTACTTTGTAACTTACTAATATTTTATTGCCATTTAAAGAAAGTAATCCGTCGTTTTTAATTACCACTGGCAATATGTTACTACCTTCTTTAGGAACGAAATTTTTATCTAAATGAAATACTTCTAAATCTACTGCACTTCTAATTACCTCATCGGCACCAATGTCTGGTGTTTCAGGGTCGCGTGGATGGTTTTCAAAATCGAAGGCAATAAATGTTAATACAGCAGCTCGGCGTATTAAGGCTTTGCTATTCATTCTTAATGAAGTTGGCGAAGCAAAATTAGGATTTGCACTTATCGATTGTCCGTCTTTTGCTAAAGCAGCTTTTAAAGCCACTAAGCTGTTTCTATTAGTACCGCCAATAATACCTAAGGTAGTAGTAGTTGCATTAAAATAACAATTGTAATTACTTGTATCTATACTAGATCCTGCCCTTATTATAATTGGAGCGGCACCACCTGTTGCATAAAATATATTGTTTTTTATGCTGATTTTAGTAGCTGGTAATGCTCCTGAATTTTCAATTACCATTGCCGCTTTTTCTGTAGAAAATGTATTACTGTAATAAATGGAGTTGTGATAAAACTGTAACGATCTGCTAAACTCAACATGTATACCTCTAGAGTAAGTTGTTTTAGAGCTTCCAGAAATCATGTTGTTATAAATATAGGCTGCCGCACCACCGGTTACGTTGTAAAAAAACATACCAAAAGTTCCATAATCTTTTATCACATTGCTATGGATACTAAAGTTACCACTTGCGTTACGCACACGTATACCAAAATGAGCTTCGTTTGGGTTTGGTCTGCAATTAATTTGGTTAAAAGCTATTAATGGTATGTTATTAAAATCTATATCCATTCCACTGTATGCTTTGTAAATTTTATTTCCAGTTATTTTATTTCCTTTACCTGGTTGTACTGTACTTTTACCTAACAACCTAATTCCGTATGTACCTCCATAAATAGAGTTGTTAGAAATAACGTTGTAGTTTGCACACACTTCACCAACTGAAGTATTGTTAATATCTGATGCAACAATTGGAATAGTATTACCATTAAAAATGGTGTAATTAGAATCTACTTTTATAATACATCTATTGATCGTATTATATTCTGATGGTTTTTTAGTATCTCTATTATACGTAAAATGAATAGCAGAGGCAAACTGATTGGATGCAGTAATAACCCTGTCGTTTTCGATGGTTAAATCTTGTAGCGTATAATAACTACAACCTTCAAAACGTATAACTTGGTTGTTATATAGTGTATTATCGCCCGGGTGTTTAATGGTAACATCTGATGCCTTACCCGTTTCTGATTTAAATACTACAAAGTTTTTTGCAGAAGCACCGTTGTATGGTTTTAATGTTATGTTTTCTAAATATACTCCAGGGCGTATGTTAAAAGTAACACGACCTATTACTTCAGAGTTTGATGATAACAAATCTGACAATGCTTTTTGAATGTTTTGATAGTTTGCATTACTACCTCCAATGGTATAAATACCACTGAAATACTTCGTTTGTGCATTGGCTTGGATAGAAACCAAACTTATTAACAAGGCAATAACAATACTGTAGAACTTTTTATTCATTTTATTTGATTTTTGGGAGCTTCTTTTAAGGGAAGCTCCATTTTTTGTAGTTTTTATTTTTTTATTTAATTATTACAAATCGGCCGTTGTACTTTTTATCCTTCGTATTTAATACGAAGAAATAAGTTCCTTCTGCTAACTCTTCATAATTCATTTCAATTTTTTGTTTTCCTGCAGGAACTTGGTTCACATAATCATCTCTCATTAACCTGCCCGATAAATCAAAAATTTGTATTTGTACATTGTCTTCCGTTGGTAATTCAACTCCAAAATTCAACATAGAGTTCGTAGGGTTCGGATGTACACTAAACAAACCATTATCCGCTGAACTTTCTATAACACCTAAGGTTAAGGTAATAATGCAATTACTATCATTCGCTTCAATAACATCGTCGAATAAATAAGTTGTAGCACATACATCAAAGAATACGGCAGAGTCTGGATCAATTTGATAATTGAATTGGTACTCCATTGTTTCTTTGCCTTTTAAAGGCCCAGCCACATTCATCACTTCTTTTACCTTGTTATTTACTTTTAACGCAATGGTAAAATTACTTGCCGCAAGGTTTCCGTAATTGGTTACTGCCACTTGCACCGGTGTTTTTTGTTTTATCGATAAACCATTGAGTGGTGATAAGAAATAAGATGCACCAATATCTGAAGTGTCTTTAGATATTACTACAATGGTTGCAGTATCATTTAAGGTATTGAAATCGTTATTTACAAAAATGTTATTTTCATTTAAACGTTTAATTTCTGTGAACGCTTTAATGGTATGAGGGCCAGCTTGGCGAGTAGAAAAACGTTTTGTAAATAACACAAGCGTAGTTGAATCTAATTTCATAGATGGTGAAAGTGTTCTGCTTGCAGAGTCAACCAATACTCCATCAAAAGTATATTTAACTTTAATGGTGTTTACATCTGCACCGAAATTTTTCACACGTATAATTACTCTTACAGTATCTTTAAATGTAGCTTGATCTAATGGAGTAATAAATTCTGAAACCCCAATATCAAAGCCTGGGAAATACTCGTCGCAACCAACATCTGGTGTACTTGCATTTCTGCTTTCTCCATCAATATCTGTGGTTACAATGTCTATTGGTATACCAGCTCCATCAAGCATAGTATTATTTACGTGCAAATCATACTTAGATCTAAACAATGGATCGAACTCGCCCAAACCTTTTGGCGATTTACCTATATTAAATGGTGAATTACCTTGATCTTTTAAACCTAAATCTGCTAAAGTAGCACAAAGCTCTCCTTTCCATTTTGCAAGCATGGTACCTTTAGTAAATAGCAAATTGGTATTAGCATCGTTAAATTCTGTTACACTGTTTGCTTCTGTGGTATATTTAATCGCATACCCATTTCCGTAATTAGCAAACACGTTGTTAAATACATTTAATCCGTTAGAAATTTGAATATTAAATGCAGATGCAGAATCATTAATACCATCATACAACACAGAGTTGTTTACGATGTCTATAAAACCAGATGAGTTAACTCCTTTACTTGGGAATGCCCCTGTGCTCTTAATTAAAAACCCACAATCGTTTTTACTACCATCGCCCACAAAACCACCAGCTATCATATTATTTGCAATTAAGCCTTTAGAAATGGTTCGGCAACTGTCTATAACTAAGCCAATGTTTTGTGCATTTTTAATTTTGTTTCCAGTAATTAAGAAATCTGTTAACGATCCATAAACATTAATACCAACACTTTCGTTGTTTCCTCTTCTCATATCAATATCGTTATTACTTACACTGTCTATTTGAGAATAGAATACATCTATAGCTGCTGTATTTACATTTCTAAATGTATTATCGACTATTTTGGAAGCACCAGAAGTTGCGTTAAGTTTATTACCTAATAACCTTACACCAAAACTACCACCAATAAATCTATTATTTCTAATGGTATTATAACTTGAGTAACCAGGGTCTGTGTATGCTATTTTACCAGAAGCTAGCACACCAACCAATGTATTTATGTTTGAAACAGAATCGAAAATGAATGTACAATTTTCAACGGTTATGTATTTCGCCGTATCAGCTATATGAATACCAGAGGCTCTTGCTTTGGCCTTACTCGTAAATGTTAAGCTTTTAAACAAGATAAATCTAGCACCATTTAATTGAACCACATGGTGGTCTAAATCTTCGGCTGTATTTGTATATTCTAATATTACATCATCCGGATTATTGGTAGAAGAAATAAAGGTTACGGTTGTATCTGCATCGGTTGCAATATCCGGTATACTAAATCTTTCTATATACTTTCCTGGAGAAATTTTGAATACAATAGATGAATCAAAACCACATACCAATGCTACCACTGCTTGTTGAAAATCACTGAAGTCTTCTGTACCATTTTTACCTATGGTATACTCCCCTTTTTCTAATCCTACACACAAATCCTTACAAATGGTTTCATACCTAGTTATGGTATCATTTTGCAACCTGCCAGTAGGTGCAATTCTTACACATAAAGGAATTAATACGAAATCGCGTTTTACATGTTTTAAATTAAAGCTAAACAATTGCTCGTCGTATCTGCCTTTTAAATCTGTTAATTGAACAGTTTGTGTACCAATCCAAGTAATTCCAGAATCTAATGAATACTCTAGAACAATTGATTTTGTTGATAAATTTTCATTTCCTTCATTCAGTATTTTAACAGTGAATGTATTTGTACCATAAACCGCTTTTTTATTCATGATTTCGAATAAACTAACATCGAAAAACTCTCTTTCATACTCTATCGAACCGATGTCTGTAACGCGTGGACTTCTTTTGCGGTTATTATAATCTCTATTTATTCCTGCTACCACAATTCCTCTTTTATCAAACATGGTGGTGTCTCTTAAATTCATATCAAAAGGTGATAGGAAAATTGAGTCGGGAGGAAGTGTAGATTTATTATAAGAAGTTAAATCTTTAGCCGTATTTAATTGCCATATCTCAAATGTTCTTTGATCACGTGGCGGAAAGAATGCAAATTTTGACAGGTAACCAGTATGGTAGGCATTATGTTCAAATTCTGATGTAGGGTCGTTAGAATTGAAATTAATAGTATAAGGCTTACGAATAGCTCCTGCAGTAGAGTCGACCTGAATAATGTTATTTCTAACTTGAATATTTGTAGGCGAATTATATTGAACAGAACCTGGTTCTGGAGGATCAGCAGGTATAATTACGCTGTCTTTTCCAAAATTTAATGCAGCAACTAAACCGTTGTATCTAATAGAATTATAATAAACACCAATGTTACTTGATCGTTTAATTAAAATAGCACTAGAGGTATCTGCAATAGATAAACCGAAATTATGTGTAATCCAATTGTTAGAAACAATCATTCTCTCATTTAAAAATCCATCTACACCATAAATTTTTATACCAATTTGTTTTGAGTTGATAATTTTATTGGCATTTATTAAGCCACCTTCTCCTGCAAAATTATAGGAAATAGTTACGCAGGTGTTTGCAGAATTTGTACGTGGAGTTAACTGATTAAATCCAATTCTTTTAATGGTATTATTTGCAGTGTAAATACCAAATTGGTAATAGTCTTGAATAATATTACTATCAATAATATTGTTTAAGTCGAAATCAACCACACTTGCACCTAACATAGCAATACCGGCATACCCTCCAATAATAGTATTCTTCACGATTCTATTACTACTACCATTTTTTGCGAAAGAGTTATTATCTGTTATGTTTAATTTATTTGTAGATGTAAATGCAATTGGATAAAATAATGCAGAGGTTGCGGTAGAATTTACTTCTATTTTACAACCATCAATAATATTATTTTTTGCATTTCTGGTAATGTGTAATGCTGAACCAAATGTTACGCCTGTATTTTTGATGTTTAAATTTAACAACCTCACAAAATTAGAGCCGTTCAATCTAACCGTATAATGTATTTTATCTGCATCACCAGTTGGCGATACGGGTTGTTGAATAACTACCGCAGTATTACTTGTTGTACCGTAAGGTAAAATATTTAACAGCGGCGAATCTAAATTCACTAAAAATTTAGGGATTAAAATTCGACCTAAATATGGGCTACTGTCGGGGTTTAAATACATGAATGTAGCATCTGCAATTCCGCAGGTAATGTCATCTAATGCTTTTTGAACAGTGTTATAATACCTTGCAGGGTTTGTTCCTGGCAAAGGATTATTTTTATTAAAACCGATGAAAAAGTCGCCTTCTACACCAGTACATAAATTCGCACACACTTTATCATTATAATACACCGTATCTAAGGTCAACCAACCGCTCACTTTTTCAACACATACATCATAAGTGCCTCTTGCAGGTACACTCACTCTTTTCTTAAATGTATAAGTTTGAGAGTCTCCAGGTTTTGGCAATTTTAATGTAACCGTATCTGTACTTGAAAACGAGAAACCATTTTCTAAATCGGAAACAGTATATTTTAATGCCACTTGTTGATTGTCTAAAGAGTATCTACCTCTATTTCTCAATTCTACTACAATTTTGTTTGGTTTTAAAGCCGACAATAATGGATTAACAATTCTTTTAACTTGTAAATCTATATTTGGAACCGTAAACTCATCACATCCAATGTCTGGTGTTTTAGATTTACGTGGTTCTTTATCGAAGTCATCAGTAATTTCTAAGCCTCCAGCTGCTTTACTTTCTACCGTTAAATCATAAGTATGCAAATTATAAGGCAACTCATCAAATAATACTGGTAAAGCAATGGATTTACGATCTCTAGATGTGTTTCCAGTTGCTTTTTTGAAATTATTTAGAGCAACTAATGGACTTTGAGATAACTGAGAAAAGTTATAGCCTAAAGCAGGCGTTTCCACACTTGCATTTTGTTGTGATTGTGTATTACCAAAGCGTAATATTAATATTAATGGAGTAATCTTATTTGCATAAGTAGTAAAATACAAATTGTTTTCTGAAACAATTAAACCAGACTTCACATTTCCTTGACGCAATTTAGCATGGTACTCCATGGCGATAGCACCATTTGTTGAGTAAAAAATATTATTTAGTGCTTCAATATCTTCATTTGTACTATTTACAATAAAACATCTGGCAACGGTTTTAGAAAGAGTTGTTGTAGAAGTTCTAGGAGCGTCCATCAAAATGGTATTATGCAAAATAGAAATACCTTTTGTTGTATTTAAAAATATACCAGCGGTTGTAGTTAATAAATTGGTGAAACCTCCACCAATCATATTGTTACTGACCACAAAAGTGGATTTTTTTGCACCGGGTGCTTTATCACCTAAACAATTAAGTAAATGTATCCCTTGGAAAGTAATGTCGTATATTTTATTACCTGAAATTTCATTACTGAATAATCCTGCTCTATCTCCTAAGCCTTTGGCATATATTCCCCAAGCATTTGGGTCCATACCAAATTTACCTGCAATTACATTGTTTTTTACTTTGGTATCTGAGTATTCTAAATAAATACCCGCCTTATGGAAAGAGGTTATCGTATTGCGTTCAATAATATTATTCAAATCTCTCTTGTCTGTATCCAAGCCATACATTGCAATACCATATAAGCCGCCAAAAATTTTATTGTTTGAAATAATATTATTTTGTGCGTTTACAGCATAAGAGGCAGTTGCAGAATTAAGCGTACCCAATTTACAAGCTATTAAAGGAACTAAAGTAGTTGGGAATGGAGTTAGCGTAGAGTCTATTCGAATAATATTATTTTTGATTTCATTAAATCTAGAATTACCCGCTAATTGTATACAAGTTCCATTCGCTAAACTTCTGTTTTCGATGGTTAAATCTTTTAAAATAATATACTGAGCATTGTTAAATAAGATGGTTGCATGATTTTCTGCTGTACCATTAACATAGGTTAATTTGGTAGCAAACACATTGTTTTTCGACTTGAAAGTAATTGTATTCGTTGCAGAAGAATTTCTAATTTTCCATAAACTAATTTGCTCATCGTACACCCCGTCTGCAATTTCAAAAATCGTAGGGCCCGAAACTCCACACTTCAAATAATCATACACTTCTTGGAAAGAAGTAAAGTTTGTAATGCTTGGAGGTGCATTTCTATCAATACTAAAAGTACCTTCTAAACCTACACATACATCCACTTCTGTGGTATCATTGTATGCTCGTAAATCTCCAATATTACCTGCAGAAATATATACTTTGAATTTGAAAGGTTGGTAAGTGGTTCTTGTAATGTAATTTTTAATAGGTACTGTAAAAGTTTGAGTTCTAAAGTTATTAGATAATTGAGTAAATTGATTTTGAATAGCGCTGTCGGGGTCTAATTGCTCTACTCCATCAATCATATAATTAAAATACAATAACTTATTTCCATTTGTTGGCCCTTGGTAACGTACAGTAATTCTCCAAGCTGTTGGTCTATTGAATCTAAACACATCTGGCGCAACACCTATTACAGCAAAGTCCTCTCCACCTGGTCCAAATTCATCGGCACCTACATCTGGTGAGTTTACTTGGTCGCGTAACTCCCCATCAAAATCAATCGGCACTTCTGTTAAAGGTACCGTACTTCCTTTTTGATTTAAATCTGCAGATAATGAATGCAAATCTGTAGTACTAAAAAACAATGGGTCTTTAGAAAAAGAATTTCTGTCTTTTGCACTTGCCAAGGCTAAATCTCTAAGATTTGTTCGAGGTAAAGTATTCCAAAAAGTAAAACCAGAAGTAGGGTTGTTATTTGTATCAAGTAATGCTACATAAATATCATTATTGTCTGATAATATTACTGGGTTAGAAGCTGCCGCAGAATTATTATAATATGCGTAGCCTTTATTAGCGTTTGATAATACGTTATTATAAACCCTCGTAGTTCCGTTGGCTGTAGAACCAATTATATAAAATGCAGTAGTATTATCTATTATATTGGTTTTAGTTGGGGCATCCATGTATATAGAGTTAAAATACACGTTAGACCAACCACAATTCGTCATGTATAAACCTACAGGTGTTTCTGTAGTATTAAAATTTGCATTACTGTAATTACTGAAAAACCCTCCAGCAACCATATTATTGTAAATGTTTACATATCTATTTGTAGGTGCACCTGTTCCTGTTACGGCTGTCATATAAATTCCATACTGACCAGCGTTGGCGACATAATTCCTAGTAATTTGTATATTACCAGGAGCACCTGTTGTAATGTTTGATAAAAAATATCCTACCGATTTTATATCTGCGGAAGGTCTTAATAAAACATTATTTTGGGTAATTCTAGCATTGGTCGAAAAATTAACATAAATACCATAATAAGAAACTTGGTTAATTACGTTTTTTTCGAGTACTAAACCAGTGTCTCTTGTTGCCGCTGGACCTGATACCGCTATACCATAATACCCACCTGAAATTTTATTGTTTACTAAAGTTAAATACCTAGCCGCAGCAACTACTCCTAAAGTATAGTTGGGAGCACCTGCAATTGTACCAGATAGTATACCCACAAAACCCTTAGAGTTAGAAATAGAATCTACTGTAATTTCGCAATTACTAATGGTATTTCTGTTGGCTCCACCAAGTAATTGTACTCCTATACCGGTTACAATGTTCCTATTCACTAACCTCATATTTCTGAATATAAGATCATCTACCCCTGTTAATTTTACTGTTACTTGTTGGGCAGCTTCAGAAATTAATATTACATCTCTTTTACCTGTTTCCGATTCGAAAATTATTTGTTTATTTCCGTTTGGTAAATAAACATCAGCAATATTTAAATCAACATTATCTGCATAAGCACCTGCTTTTATTTTAAAGGTAATATTATTTGCTAAACCATTATATCTTAATGCATTTATAGCTTCCGTGAATGTTTTATAATCAGCATTTACCACCCCAATAGTTTTGGTGCCTCCAATAAGTGGCGAACCAAAGGTAGCTCTAATGGTATCGTTTAATGAATTAACATCTGTTTGGTTTTGTGCTTCTTTAACATAAACTTCTATCGAATTATTTAAGGCATCTACATATGATGCTGATAAATTTACTACCGCAGTTGAAATTTGAGTAGCGTTACTTGGCACTGGTAAAACTACCGCCGCAGTTACATCTGTTTGTGCAACCCCATTTAATTTCCAACCTAATTTTACAGTTGAAATGGCCACGTTCCCAACGTTTCTAACCCTCACAGAAAGTACTTTTGTACCACCGTTATGTATAGCCCCTACTGGGCTTATAATTTGTGAGATGGTTACATCAACATTACTTTGCGCTTTAGAAGCTAAATTTAAAAACAGAAGTGCTACCAGTAAAATACCAGCAGCTCTGTTAGAATTTTTTAGAAAATTCTTAAATAAAATCATATAAAATTATTTATGTTAATGTTGTATACTCTTATTATTTTATAATGTCTATCGTTCCACTTTGCGATCTCACTTTCGATTCTAAAGTATAAAAATACGTTCCAGAACCTAAGCCATCTGCCGTCCATTCAAAGTTTGGATCTGCCGATTCGAATACTATTTTACCCCATCTGTTAAAAATGGTAAACTTAAAGCCAGGGTCGCAATACACTAAGTATTGTTTATCTATTCTGTACGTATCGTTTTTATTATCGCCGTTTGGTGTAAACACATTTGGCAGCGGATTCGTTAAATCTGTATTCGGTATAATTTTAAATTTAATGGTAAAGGTTTCCTCCGGTGTTTTACACGGTGGGTTAGAAGTAGTAAAGAATACATTGTA
>CALRUR010000001.1:0-322722 GCA_943371425.1 Sphingobacterium thalpophilum | reverse complement strand
GGTTCGATTACTAAATGGCAATCGGCAACTGCATCAGATTTTTCTGGAACAGTAACTGACATATCAAATACGACTACAACATTAACTGCAACAAACTTAACTGCTACTACTTATTACAGAGCAGTAGTAACAAGCGGTGCATGTGCAGCCGCAAATTCATCAAGTGCTACTATTACCGTATCACCTGCATCAGTAGGAGGAAGCATCGCAGGAGGAGCAACAGTTTGTACAGGAACAAACTCTACTACTTTAACTTTATCAGGTCATACAGGTTCGATTACCAAATGGCAATCGGCAACTGCATCAGATTTTTCTGGAACAGTAACTGATATTGCAAATACGACTACAACATTAACTGCAACAAACTTATCAGCTACTACTTATTACAGAGCAGTGATAACTAGTGGAGCATGTGCAGCCGCAAACTCATCAAGTGCTACTATTACCGTATCACCTGCATCGGTTGGAGGATCAGTTGCCATTACAACAGGATCATCACCAGTTTGTACAGGAACAAATTCTACTAGCTTAACTTTATCAGGTCATACAGGTTCGATTACTAAATGGCAATCGTCAACGACTAGCAACTTTGCAAGTCCTACAGATATCTCAAGTACATCAGCTACGTTAACAGTAACAAACCTTACTGCAAATACATATTACCGTGCAGTGGTAACAAGCGGTGTATGTGCTGCGGCAAATTCATCATCGCAATTAATCGAAGTATCGCCTGAATCAGTTGGTGGAACTATCTCAGGAGGAGCAACAGTATGTACAGGAACGAACTCTACGACGTTGACTTTATCAGGTCACACAGGTACAGTTACAAAATGGCAATCGTCTACTACTTCAGATTTCTCAGGAACAGTAACTGACATTGCAAATACAACTACGACATTAACTGCAACAAACTTAACAGCTACAACTTATTACAGAGCAGTGGTAACAAGCGGAGCATGTGCTGCGACGAACTCATCGTCTGCAACTTTAACTATTAATCCTGTAATGACTTCAAATACTATTTCAGGCGCATTAGTTGATAGTTTTTATGTGAGTGGAAACCCTAGTAATTTAGTCGGTTCAACGCCTTCAGGAGGAACAGGAACTTATACCTACCAATGGCAACAATCTACAACAAGTGCAAGTTCTGGTTTTGCAAATATTACTGGTGCTAGCAACAAAGATTATGATCCTTCTACAATAACCCAAACTACATGGTTTAGAAGAAAAGCATATTCTGGAAATTGTGACTCATTAATTTCGTCGGCTGTTAGAGTGAAAATTGCACCGTTGAATCAGCCACCAATAGCTAATGATGATACTAAGACAACGAATGAAGATACTTCAGTATCGGGTACTGTTGCGACTAATGACTCAGACCCTGAAAGTACTAATTTGACTTTCTCAATAATTACGAATGTTAAAAAAGGGACAATCACATTTAATTCTAATGGTACTTATTCATACACGCCTAACACGAATATTAATGGAAATGACACTCTGATCTACAGAGTATGTGATTCTGGTAATCCAGTGACATGCGATACCGCTAAATTAATCATCACAATCACACCAGTGAATGATAAACCAGTTGCAGTAGACGATACCAAAACAACGAACGAAGATCAAACCGCAACCGGCACAGTTGCTACGAATGATAGTGATGTAGATGGAGGAACTTTAACTTTCTCAACTGTTAGCACTACGAAGAAAGGCACGATCACTTTCAATACGGATGGTTCATATTCATACGTTCCAAATGCAAACACAAACGGCAACGATACCTTAACGTATAAAGTTTGTGATAACGGAACACCAGCATTGTGCGATACTGCGATATTGGTAATCACAGTAACACCGGTTAATGATAAACCAGTTGCAGTAGACGATACAAAAACTACGAACGAAGATCAAACTGCTACAGGAACTGTTGCCACAAACGACAGTGACTTAGACGGTGATGCGTTAACGTTTAGTACCATCAGCACAACTAAGAAAGGAACGCTTACTTTAAACGCAAACGGTAACTATACATACGTGCCTAATGCAAACTACGATGGTAAGGATACCTTAACATATAAGGTTTGTGATAATGGCACACCAGTGCTTTGCGATACAGCAACATTAATCATTACGGTATCACCAGTAAATGATCGTCCGGTTGTGGCAGATACCACAAGAAAAACAACACCAGAAGATACACCAATAACAATATGTATTGCAGGAACAGATGCAGACGGAGATAAGATAAGTGTGCATACTATTACTGCTCAAACGCTAGGTACTACTACAACAGGTACGGACTCTTGCTTTACGTATACACCAACACCAAACGTGAATGGTAAGGATACCATTACCGTAATAGTAAAAGATGGTAAAGGAGGATTCGATACTACTCAAGTAATCATCACCATCACACCAGTGAATGATAAACCAGTTGCAGTAGACGATACCAAGACAACGAACGAAGATCAAACCGCTACAGGAACTGTTGCAACTAACGACAGCGATGTGGATGGAGGAACTTTAATGTTCTCAACTGTTAGTACTACGAAGAAAGGCACCATCACTTTCAATACGGATGGTTCATATTCATACATTCCAAATGCAAACACAAACGGCAACGATACCTTAACGTATAAAGTTTGTGATAACGGAACACCTGTATTATGCGACACGGCTCTTTTAGTCATCACGATTACACCTATAAATGATCCACCGGTTGCAATATTAGATTCAAAATCTGTTCAAGAAGACCAATCTATCACTAGCACAGTAGCAAGCAATGATTCCGATGTTGATGGTAATGTTTTAGATTTTGGCATTGTAGCAACTGTTAAACATGGTAGTGTGATTTGGAATACCAACGGTACATTTACATATACTCCAAATGCAAATTATAACGGTTTAGATACTTTAACATATCATGTTTGTGATAATGGTACACCAAGCTTATGCGATACTGCAATATTAATAATAACTGTTGGATCAATTAACGATGCTCCTATTGCAGTTAATGATTTAATTAATATACAAAATAGCAGATCAAGTATTGTAATAAATATTTTAATCAATGATACTGATATTGACAATGCAATCGATACAACTAGTGTTCAAATTATATTAAATGCGAAACACGGAACAGCAACTTTAAATTCAAGTACAGGCAAAATTACATATACACCAACTGTTGGATATGTAGGAAAAGATACATTGACATATAATGTGAAAGATGTTACAGGATTAGTATCTAATAATGCCCTTGTAATAATTAACATCCCTGTGAATAATTTAGTTGCAAACAATGATAATTATTCTGCGACCCCAGTTAACGGCGCTAAAGGGGGGGTTGTTGGAAATGTATTAAGTAATGATTCATTAAATAATGCACAAATTTCACCATCGAATTTGGTTCAAATAACATTATTAATTAATGGTGGAATTACTGGAGCAAGTATTGCATCCAATGGAGAATTATCAATACCTGCAGGCACTTTCGAAGGCACTTATAATTTGAGTTACCAAATTTGCGAAACTGCGAATACTTTAAATTGTAAAACAGCAACAATTATAGTAAATGTTGGCAGAGGATTACAAATTTCTACGACATCAATTTGTAGAAATGATGTTCCATATTTAGCATATACGATTACTCCAAACTTTACTCCAAGTTCAGCAAATCAGGTTAGTATAACTTGGTTAAATGGCGATGGTACACAATTAAATCCTCCGGTAGTGTTTAACAATTTAACACAGTCAGGCGAAATATTATGGCCGGGTGCTGTGTTAGATGCAAACGGATTACCAATTGATTGGCCAGGATGGTATACTCAAAACGGGCAATGGATACAAGGACCTGATGGATTTGAGAAAACTCGCCCAAGTTCAATAATTAGAGTTACCATTAATCCTACAGATTCCATAGTTGCAAGCTATCCACCTGCAACACCTAATTGTAATTCTACACCAAGCAACAGAGCTCCGGTAGCTGTTAATGATGTAAAAACGACAAACGAAGATGTTGCCGCTACAGGTACTGTTGCTACCAATGATAGCGACTTAGAAAATGGAACGTTAGCGTTCTCTACGATTAGTACAACGAAGAAAGGAACGCTTACGTTAAATGCGGATGGTTCGTACACTTACATTCCAAATGCAAACTTCAATGGCAATGATACCCTAACGTATAAAGTATGTGATAACGGAACACCGGTATTATGCGATACCGCGATATTGGTTATCACGGTTACTCCTATAAATGATTCACCTGTTGCTGTTAACGATACTATTTATATGCTCAACAGTAGATCAAACGTATTGATTAATGAATTAAGCAATGACTATGACATTGATAATGCGATTGATATTACGACTGTTACCATAACAGGTAATGTTAAAAATGGAATTGTAATTCTAAATACAAGCACTGGTAAAATTACGTACACTCCAACAATTGGATTTGTAGGTAAAGATTCATTAACTTATACTGTAAAAGATGTAGAAGGATTAGTTTCGAACATTGCGACAGTTTATATAAATGTACCTAGAAACAATATAGTAGCAAGCAACGATAATTTTACGTCGAACCCAATAAATGGAGCGAAAGGTGGAATAGTAGGTAAAGTATTATTAAATGACTCTCTCAACAACATTCTAATTTCGGATTCGAGTCTAGTGAAAATTACTTTGTTAAATAATGGAGGAGTAAGTGGTGCGGTAATAGATACCTCAGGAAAAATAACAATACCTGCAGGAACTTTTGAGGGAACTTATACTTTAAGCTACCAAATTTGCGAAGTAGCGAATCCTACCAATTGTGATATTGCAAGTATAACTATTTTAGTAGGCAGAGGCTTGCAAATTTCTACTACATCAATTTGTAGAAATGACGTTCCTTATTTAGCATATACTATAACACCAAACTTTATACCTAGTACAGCAAATGAAGTAAGTATAACATGGTTAAATGGTGATGGAACTTCATTAAATCCTCCTGTAGTATTTAGTAATTTAACTCAATCTGGTGAATTATTATGGCCAGGAGCAGTCTTAGATGCTGATGGTTTACCAATTGATTGGCCAGGGTGGTTTACTCAAAATGGTCAATGGATACAAGGTGCCGATGGTTTTGAAAAAACTCGTCCTAGTTCAATAATTAGAGTAACCATTAATCCTACAGATTCAATAGTAGTAAATTATCCTCCCGCAACTCCAAACTGTAATACAGCACCAAGTAATAGAGCTCCTGTTGCTATAAACGATGCTATTAGTACAAACGAAGAAGTACCAGTAAATGGTACAGTTGCAACAAACGACAGCGATTTAGAAAATGGCACTTTATCATTCTCAAATATAAAAACTACAAAAAATGGAATTATAATATTAAATGCTGATGGGACTTATTTGTATACTCCGAATGCGAACTTTAATGGCAAGGATACCTTAGTATATAAAGTATGCGATAATGGAACACCTGTATTATGTGATACTGCTTTGTTAGTTATTACAATTAATCCATTGAATGATAAACCTGTTGCAATAAATGATTTTGCAAGTACATCAATTAATACAAAGGTAAATGTTAATGCAGGCTTGAACGATTCGGATATAGAATTACATAATCTAAGTTATACATTCTTCAACGCACCACACGGTACTGTAATTAAAACTTCAGAAGGTTTTGTTGATTATACTCCGAACAACAACTTTGTGGGAATAGATAGTTTCATGTATGTAATTGTGGATAATGGCATTCCAGCCCAAAGAGATACTGCATTTGTTTATATTGATGTGATTGGAAATCCAAATACTCCACCGGTGGCCGTAAGGGATGAGTTTACAATTCCTGAAAATACTACCATGAATGAAAGCATTGCCTCAAACGATTGGGATCCAGAAAACGATGCAATGGCATTTGAATGGGTATTAAAACCAGTACACGGAACATTCACAATGAATGCAACAGGCGCTTATATATACACACCTGTGCCCAATTATGTTGGAGTCGACAGTTTCTTATATGTTGTATGCGATAATGGAACACCAAGCATGTGCGATACTGGAGTTTGTTTAATCAACATAATCAATACACCAAAACCTTCAATTGGAATAGCCTTGAGAGTAGAAGAACCAGTTCCAAACACAACAGAGACGTATACTATAACCTATAATATAGTACTGAAAAATTACGGCGATATTGACTTAAGAAATATTCGTGTAACACAAGATTTGGTAAATGTATTTAAATCACCTGCTGTATTTAATGTACTAGAAGTTACGACTAGTTCAGGCTTAATCGCAAACCCTAATTTTAATGGAACAAGTAATAAGGAATTATTATTAAGCGATGCAAGCTATTTAGCAACAAATGAATCTAGTACCATAAAATTAAAAGTTTTGGTAACACCAAATTTGCCTGTAGTTAAGTATGAGAACATGGTTACAGCTTATGGTGATATGGTATATGGAGATTCTACTGTTTCAGATATATCTGTGAATGGATTTTCGCCAGATCCAGATGCTAATAATATTCCAAATGAGCAATCGATTACCGAAGTAACCATTGTGATGTTTGTACCTACTGGATTTTCTCCAGATGGCGATGGTGTAAACGATGGCTTTGTAATTAGAGGTATTGAAAACTACCCTCAGAATAAATTAGAAATATTTAATCGTTGGGGTAATAAAGTTTTTGAACAAGCACCATACGACAACAGTTGGTCAGGAGGAACAAAGAACAACACCGGGATAGTTCTTGGACAAGGAACACTTCCAAATGGAACGTATTTCTATGTACTTGATTTTGGTGTTGAAGGAGTTAAACCAGTTACAGGATATATAGTAATCAAGAAGTAATGAATATTTAATTAATTTTTGATGCTAGTTGCTTATCCCAATAACAAATAAATTTATCCCGTTTTGGGATAAATTTATTTGGTTCTCCAAAATATAGAATCTTTTATGAAGTATATATTATTGATTTTCAGTAAAATATACTTTTAAATAGAGTGATTGAGTAGTATGGAAGAATATTTGATGAATACATATGATAAACAACAACGACAACTTTTAAAATATAATGAACCCCATAATAAAAAGAATATTCTTCACCACGATAGTATGCCTTGGCTTGTTAAATCAAACCAATGTATATGCTCAAAGTGAACCTATGTTCAGTCAGTATACCTTTAACGAAATATTCATAAACCCTGCGTATGCTGGCTCTCATGAAGCACTTTCTTTTTCTTCAGTGTTTAGAAAGCAATGGGTTAATATTGAAGGGGCGCCCACCACTAAAACATTTACCGCACATTCTCACTTATTTAATAGTAAAGTTGGGTTAGGAATTACAGCCTACCAAGATGAAATTGGTGTAGCAGCACAAACTGGTTTTTTTGCTAATTATGCATACCGAATAAAATTAAATAAGGGAACTCTTTCATTGGGTTTATTAGGTGGATACAGTGGTTACCAAGAACGTTTATCAGAAGTTAAAACGACTGATAATGGCGATAGAAGATTTTCAGCTAATACTCCAATGGTTTTTGCACCAAATTTTGGTTTTGGATCTTATTACTATTCAAAGAAATTTTACTTCGGCGTTTCTATTCCAAGAATGATGACCAATAAATTAGTTATTAGTCAGTTTGGTGAAGTTGAACGTGTAGATGGTTCTTTAAACGTAGAAGACCTACATTATTTTATTGCAACAGGTTTAATTGTAGATATTAATCCCTTATTAAAATTACGACCTTCTATGATGGTTAAAGCAGTTGCAAATGCACCTGTAGAATACGACGCCAACTTATCTGCATTTTTATATACTGCATTATGGATAGGTGCTGGTTATCGTTCGGGCGATTCATGGAATTTATTAACAGCAATTCAAGTGAATAATCAATTAAGAATAGGTTACTCATATGATTATACCATAACTAAACTAAAAGATTTTGCAGGTGGATCCCATGAGTTTTCTATGAATTATGTTTTAAAATTCAATAGTAAAAAAATTACATCACCACGGTACTTTTAATCGCTAAACATTGATGAAACGTTTTTTACTTCTTTCCTTTTTTATATTTTTTTATACATTATCAAACGCGCAAATTTTAATTGGGCTTGCGAATTATAAATTCAATAATTTAAATTATACTGATGCAATTCCATTGTATGAATATTATTTAAAGAAGCCTAAGAATGAAAATGATAAAAATGCAATACGAAACCTTGCATTAAGTTACCATTTAACCAATAGAAGCGTAGAAGCGGAGCCTCTTTTTGGTCGCTTAACTACTATGGATACCAATTGGAACGACATCGTAAATTATGCAGAAGTAATGTTGAGAAATAAAAAATACGACACTACTTTTCGTTTCATTAACAATCCAAAATATTTAGCAAAAAACGACATTAGAATAACAAAAATTTTAAACTCAATCCAAAATCTGAATGAACTTGTTACTTCAGATACAGGTAATTTAAAAATAGCGATGTTGCCTTTTAATTCGGGTCAGTCAGACTTTTGCCCTGCATTTTACCAAAGTGGAATAGTATTTTCAAGTACTCGTCAAGTGTCTGATTTTGTTCAAAGGAGTCATACCTGGACAGATAAAAACTTTACTAATTTATTTTATGTAAGTGCTAGTGATGGGTTTGAAAAACCGGTAAAATTTGCGAAACAATTAAGAGGAAAATACAACTACGGTCCTGCAACTTTTAGTAGAGGCGGACGAATTATGTATTACACTGTAAATAATCCAAAGAAAAAATCTAAATCTGGGTTTAAAAATTTGAGGATATATTCTGCTAGTTATAATATTGAAAAGAAGAAGTGGGTAAAAACATATAAGTTCCCGTACAATTCTTTGGATTATGCAAGCACACATCCTTGCTTAAGTTTAGATGGTAAAAAATTATATTTTAGTTCTAATATGCCCGGTGGATATGGTGGAATGGATTTATATGTGTGTGTATTAAAAGATAGTATTTGGTCGAAACCTAAAAATTTAGGTCCGCAAATAAATACACCCGGGGAAGATGTTTTTCCTTTTATTGATAAAGACTCCGTATTGTTCTTCTCAAGTGATGGGAGAGGAGGCTTAGGTGGTTTAGATTTGTATTCAATTGATATTAGAGATACTTCTGCAATTGCTGAGAATTTAGGTGCACCACTTAACTCGTATGCCGATGATTTTGGTTTGATAAAATATCCAAATGCTGATAAAGGTTTTTTTAGTTCATCAAGAGGAAATGAAGGTATCGATGATGATATTTATTCGTATGTAAGAATTAAACCTAAAGGTAAAACTATTGATGTTTTTGTAGTTGATAATACTACAGGAAGGTTAATTGATACATCAAAATTAATGGTGAGTTCTGAAATTTATGATAAATCATTTTCATATATATTGCCTCAAGGTCGCATGTTTAATTTAGGGGTAGTTCCAGGCAAGAAGTTCCAATTAGAAGCATCAGCAGATGGCTATGTTAATAATAGTATAAGTATAGTAATTAATAGCACAGATTCTTTGTATGTTATTAAGCTTTCTAAATTAATGAAAGGTTGTATTGTGCAAGGAACCATAACCGATAAATTTACTGGCGAGAAATTAGACAGTGCATTAGTGGTAATTACCAATACCCAAAATAATTTAGAAGTTTATAGAACTTTTACCAACGCTACAGGATTTTATAAGTTTACTGGTCTACTTGGTAATACTGCTTATCAAATATCAGTTACAAGGAAAGGTTATTTCTCTAAAGAACAAGGATTGGCAACTTATGGAAATACCTGTATAACCACCACTCCAAAGGAGTTTGATTATGTTAAAGATTTTCCTCTCGAACCAATTATTATTGGTAAAGCAATTAAAATCGACAACATTTATTTCGATTTAAATAAATACAACATTCGTCCGGATGCAGCTGTGGAGCTTGATAAAATCGTGAAATTATTAACAGAAAATCCAGACATTATTATTGAATTAAGTTCGCATACCGATGCTCGAGGATCAGATGCATCAAACATGACACTATCGGATAATCGTGCGAAATCATCAGCATCTTATATTATCTCTAAAGGTATAGCAGAAGTACGAATTACAGGTAAAGGTTATGGAGAAAGTAAACTCGTAAACAATTGCGGTAATAACGTAAAATGTACAGAAAAAGAACATCAGCAAAATCGTAGAACGGAATTCCAGGTAATTGGCTTCTTGAGCGATATGAAATAATTAGCTAATGTGATAATTAGCTAATTAGCTAATGGGGTGCTTCGTAGCTTATTTCACTGCGTGCATTCAAAATTTATAAGCAGAGAAGAATGTTGCAAATTTTTATTCAATAGCATTGTAGTTACAGATCTTTCGTAATCGAATTTCTTTGTAAATTAAAGGATTTTGTGAGTTTATTGAATGGATCTAAGAAGGACTTTGGTGAAAACTCTAAGTAGTAAGTTTCAATTAGCTAATTAACCTTCTGGGTAGCGGGAACAGGACTCGAACCTATGTCCGCCGCGGCGGATAAGAGCCACGACATTAATGAGGTAAATTTTTAATAAACTATCTTCCGACACCAGTTTTAAGCCATTTTTCAAATTCCATGGCTTCAGATTTTATTTCGAAATCTTTTGTATATATTAATTTCCAAGGTCTATACTTAGATGTAAAACTTTTTTTGTCGAGTTCATTATGAGACAATAAACGAGCATTTAAATTAGAAGTAAAACCAGTATAGTGCTTATTAAATTTTTCTGAAAACAAAACGTAAACCACGAACATCCCACTCTCCCTATATAAAATTAACTTACAATTCTTTGTTGGTGTAAAAACTGAACCTATAAAAAAAGCCCTACATTTCTGTAAGGCTTTAGGTAGCGGGAACAGGACTCGAACCTATGTCCGCCGCGGCGGATAAGAGCCCCTACAATATTTTTGGAACAACTACCCAGCAACCTATTTGCCTATTAACTAAATAACCTAATAACTTATTAACGCTTTTATATTGACTTAAAACAAAATTAGCTAATTGGCACATTGGCTAATTAGCTAATTATTCTGGGTAGCGGGAACAGGACTCGAACCTATGACCTTCGGGTTATGAGCCCGACGAGCTACCAACTGCTCCATCCCGCACTATCTACAACTAAATCTGAACACAAGGTCCTTTTTAATTGGATTGCAAAGATATAATTCGTTTCTTTGCAATCCAAATTATTTTCAATATTATGAGTCATAAGGCTGGTTTTGTGTCAATTATAGGTAAGCCTAATGCTGGTAAATCCACATTATTGAATGCTTTGCTCGGTGAAAAGCTATCGATCATCACCCCAAAAGCGCAAACTACCCGCCACAGAATACTGGGAATAATGAACGAAGAAGACTACCAAGTGGTGTTTTCAGACACTCCAGGAATCATTAAACCCCTTTATGGCTTACATGAATCTATGATGAGTGCTGTATATGGTTCACTTACAGATGCCGATTTAGTGCTTTTGGTTACCGATATACACGAAAAACACGACGAGGAGGAGGTTATTAAGTCTATAGAACATTGTTTATCGCCAATTGTGGTAATTATAAATAAAGTCGACAAGGCTAAACAAGAAGAAATATTAGAGAAAATAGAATATTGGAAGAATACCTTAAACCCAGTAGCCATATTTGCGGCATCTGCCTTACATGAATTCCAAGTAAAAGAAATATTCGAATACATCATTAAGAGCATGCCAGAACATCCGGCATATTATCCGAAAGATGATTCGTATACCGATAGAACAGAACGTTTCATCGTTTCAGAAATGATTCGCGAAAAAATATTAATGTTCTATCAAAAAGAAATTCCATACAGTACCGAAGTAGTGGTTACTTCGTTTAAAGAAGAAGACCACATTGTGAAAATTCAAGCCGAAATAATTGTTGAAAGAGAGTCGCAAAAAGCAATTATTCTTGGGCATAGAGGAGAATCAATTAAAAAAACAGGAACCGAGTCGAGAAAATCTATTGAAGAATTTGTTGGCAAAAAAGTGTTCTTGGAGCTTTTTGTGAAAGTGGTGAGTGATTGGAGAAACAAGAAAAATTATTTAAAAAGATTTGGTTACGATCAGTAGTAACCCGTTTAAGAAGAAATTATGAGTAATATAGTAGCCATTGTAGGGCGACCAAACGTAGGGAAATCGACCCTCTTTAACAGACTATCTGAAAGCCGTAAGGCAATAGTCGACGATTTTAGTGGAGTAACCCGCGATAGACATTATGAAACTGCTGAGTGGATTGGTAAGAAATTCACCATTATCGATACAGGTGGATACGTAGCTAATTCTGAAGACCAATTTGAAGCAGCTATCCGTGAACAAGTAATAATTGCCATTGAAGAAGCAAGTGTAATTATTTTTATGGTTGATGTTAAAACCGGCATCACCGATCTTGACGATGAAATAGCAACCATGTTGCGCCGTTCTAAAAAGCCAGTATTTGTAGTGGCCAATAAAGTGGATAACAATAATCTTATTTCAGAAGCATCAGTTTTCTATTCGTTCGGATTAGGAGAATTGTATTGCATATCATCAATTACAGGCAGTGGTACTGGCGAGCTCTTAGACGATGTTGTAAAGCATTTCGAGGATGAATTCGAAGAACCCTCTACTTTGCCTACTTATGCCTTCCTAGGGCGCCCAAATGTGGGTAAATCGTCAATTATTAACGCATTGCTTGGTCGCGATAGGAATATTGTAACTCCTATTGCAGGAACAACCCGGGATTCTATCGAAATTGAATACAACCAATTCGGCCATCATTTTATGTTAATTGATACTGCCGGACTGCGTAAAAAAACCAAAGTAAACGAAAATATTGAGTTCTACTCCGTAATGCGAACCATTAAGGCTTTAGAAAAAGCAGATGTTTGTATACTGATGGTAGATGCTACCGAAGGCATGGAATCTCAAGACATCAACATATTTAACCTTATTGAGAAAAACCATAAAGGCGTAGTGGTGCTCGTAAATAAGTGGGATTTGGTAGAAAAAGACCACAAAACCAGTAAAGCTTTCGAAGACCGTATAAAAGAAAAAATGGCTCCATTTGTGGATGTTCCTATTATTTTCACTTCGGCATTAACCAAACAAAGAGTTTTTAAAGCAATTGAAACGGCTAACGAAGTTTATATCAACAAAACGAAACATATTCCTACTTCTAAATTGAACGATGTGATGCTCGAAATTATTCAAGCAACTCCTCCTCCAAGTTTAAAAGGGAAGTATGTAAAGATAAAATACGTGACTCAGTTGCCTGGAAAGTCGCCAGCCTTTGCTTTTTTCTGTAATTTACCACAATATGTGAAGGAGCCTTATAAACGCTTCTTAGAGAATAAGTTAAGAGAAAATTTCGACTTTTCAGGGGTGCCAATTAGCATTTATTTGAGGCAGAAATAGTTACACTTTGAAATATTTATAAAATATTTCTTTTGAATTGATTTTTTTATTTTACCTTTGCTGCGTTTTAAAATCTTATAACCAAAAATGAAAAAAGTATTAGTTTTATTGTTAACTGCAGGTATCTTTGGATTCGTTGCATGTGGAGAAAGTGCTGAGCAAAAAGCTGCTAAAGAAAAAGCTATGGCTGATTCAATTGCTGCTGCTCAAGCTGATTCAATTTCAAACGCTGCTTCTATGGCTGCTGATTCTTCAGTTGTTGTAGATACTACAGCTACTACAGAAGTTGCTCAGTAATCTTTACTCAAAAGAAATTAAAGCCTCCTAATTGTGAGGCTTTTTTTTTTGCCCTAAAATTTCTACCTAGTTTGCTTTTAATAAGTCGATCGACTTTACCAAGCCATTATCCAGCTCTTGTTGAACCCTATAATAACCTACATTGCCAAAGTATTGGCGTGCAATTAATGCTTTAATATGAATTTTAATAGATTTTGAAGATCTTTTTAAATCATTCGAACTAGAAGTGATGCCCTTTTTATTAGCGATTGAAATTAATTCATCAAACATTGAATTTTCAACTTTAAAGTCAGTCATAAATCGATCCAAGTTTTTTATCGCTTTCAGCGGTTCCTTGTGTTTGTCGGTCCAGGTATAAATATATTCTGATAAAACCCCTTCAGAAATTAATCTCGAATAAAACAATGAATAATCGCTTGTATCAATAGGAATATACACATCTGGGTAAATACCGCCTCCTCCATATACAATTTTACCAGCAGGAGTTTTATATGCTTTATCTCCTTTCGTTAGCACACTGTCGGCATTTCCAAGTTCACCATGTACATACCTGTTTTGCACATCGCTCAAATACGCCTCTTTACCCATGTTATAGGGTTTTTGTATACATCGTCCGGTTGGAGTGTAGTATCGTGCTATGGTGAGCCTTAAACGAGCCCCATCTGCCAAGGTAGCTTGCTCTTGTACCAATCCTTTCCCGAAACTTCTTCTGCCTACTATAATTCCTCGATCCCAGTCTTGCACTGCACCTGCCACAATTTCACTCGCCGATGCCGAACCCTCATCTACTAAAACAATTAATTTACCTTGCTCAAAATTACCTGCAGAAGTTGCATACTCCTCTTTCTTAGGTGAAGCCTTGCCTTCCGTATACACAATTAACTTGTTGTCTTCCAGTAATTCGTCCGCAATCATAATAGCAGTATTCAAATATCCGCCTGTATTTCCCCTCAAATCTAAAATCAAGCTCTTTAAGCCTTCTTTTTTTAAATTTTTCAAGGCTTCAAAAAATTCATCATAGGTTGTACTTCCAAATGAACTTACTTTTATATACCCAATTTCTTTACTAGCCATGTACGAAACATCCACGCTGTTTAATGGAATAGTTCCCCTGGTTATTACATAATCAATTAACTGTTTATTGTTATTGCGCTTAATACTCACTTTCACTTTCGATCCCTTTTCGCCACGCAAATAACTCCCTACATCAGCATTCGTAATTTTTTTACCAGCCACTATTTTCCCATCAACCTTAATTATTTTATCGCCAGCTCGTATGCCCAATTGCTCACTCGGACCGCCGGCAATAGCAGACACCACATAAATAGTATCGTTTAATAAATAAAATTCCACCCCAATTCCTTCAAAATTCCCTTCTAATATTTCGTTTGATTTTGAGTAATCTTCTGCTGTAATGTATACAGAATGTGGGTCGAGTTTAGACAACAACTCTTCTATAGTTTCTTGTTCAAGTGTTTTAATATCAACACTATCAACATATCTTTTCTCTATTAATCGCATAATTTGCTCTGTACTACTCGTACGCGATTTTAATCCTATACTACCAATTTCTTCCTTAAATCGGTAACCCATGTACATCCCTAAAATTAATATAACTGTAAACTGTATGGATAATGCTATCGGAGAAGTTTTCTTATTTTGCATGCAATAAATACAATTAATAAGGCGAATCGTTTGCCTTTGTAATAACGAAGATATTAATTTAATTTCATTCCAAAATGCAATTAATCGTAGACAGTGGTAGTACCAAAACACTTTGGTGTTTAGTAAACAAGGGAGTATGCCTGCAAGAGATTCAAACTCTTGGTATTAACCCATATGTAAGTTCTCCTGAATATATTATGAACCTTATTCGGTTAGAAATTATACCTAATTTGTTACACATTCCTGATTCCATCTTTTATTACGGTGCAGGTTGTTCCACACCCAATAATAATAAAATTGTTTATGATGCTTTGGTCCAAATAAATCCTGTTGCACACATCGATGTTCAACATGATTTACTCGCAGTAGCCAGGTCCTTATGCCAACATAAAGAAGGCATTGCGGTAATATTAGGCACGGGCTCAAATTCTTGTTTGTACAATGGCGAACAAATTATTGCAAACACACCCTCGCTAGGGTATGTAATTGGCGACGAAGGTTCTGGTGCTTATATAGGGAAACAAGTACTCTCCGATATTTGGTATAACATAACGCCAGCTGAACTGAAAAAAGATTTTTTTGAAAAGTTCCCTCTTCAAATAGATTATTACTTAACAAAAATTTACAAAGAACCTGCCGCAAATGCTTTCTTGGCTTCTTTTACCACTTGGTTAGGCAAACATAAATCGCATGGGTATGTTCAACAATTATTAAAAAAATGTTTTACTGATTTTATGGAGAAGCAAATTGTGCCTTATAATAAAAACATCAGCAATACAATACATTGTACGGGTTCTATCGCTTTTTATTTTAGAGATGAATGGAAAGACGTAATTTTGCAATACGGATATGAATTGGGAACGGTAGAACAAATTCCAATCAACGGATTAATTCAATATCATTCATAATGGAAAAAACAACAGAAAAAAGTTCGTATTACTCAAATTTAGAAAAGATGAGTACGCTCGAACTTTTAACAAATATTAATACGGAAGATAAAACTGTTCCACTCGCAGTAGAAAAAGTAATTCCATTGATCGAGAAACTAGTCGACAAAATTGCGGCGAACATGCAACAAGGCGGACGATTATTTTACATTGGTGCAGGAACTAGCGGGCGACTTGGAATTGTGGATGCTTCTGAATGTCCACCAACCTTTGGAGTACCACACGGATTAGTTATTGGATTAATTGCAGGTGGAGACGTTGCTATTAGAAAAGCAGTAGAATTCGCCGAAGATGATAATGCACAAGCATGGGTGGACTTGTCGGAATACAAGCCTACCTCGTTAGATACAGTTATTGGTATTGCAGCATCTGGTTCTACACCTTATGTAATTGGTGGTTTAAGCAAGGCTAAAGAACATGGGTTACTTACAGGTGCAATTGTATGCAATAGCGGAAGTTTAATAGCAGCAACAGCAGATTTTCCGATAGAAGTTATTGTTGGGCCAGAGTTTGTAACCGGCAGCACTCGAATGAAATCAGGTACTGCACAAAAATTAGTGTTGAACATGATCAGTACTGCTACCATGATTAAGTTAGGTAGAGTAAAAGGAAATAAAATGGTAGATATGCAATTATCTAACAACAAATTAATAGATCGTGGTGTTAAAATGATAATGGATGAATTAAAAGTTGAAGAAGAAATTGCTTCAAATTTATTAACAAAATATGGCAGTGTAAGAGCTGCAATTGAAAACTATGCACGAGATTGAACCTTTTTATAAATGGCGCGATGATTATATAGCTTCAGAAGATGAACGCTCTCCCTTCTATGGAAAAGAGTATTCTGAATTTGAATTTTCAGACACCATCTATAATTTTTACATACACCCACAATGGGATTTTTTTGGTTCGCCAACCATGTATTTAAAAATTATTTATGTTGATTATGATAGAAGTTATGCCATTATTGAATTTATTGGCGAATGGAATGATTGCATAACGAACGACATCATGTACCTCAAACGAGAAATAATTGAAGTGATGACCTTAGAAGGCATCACAAAATTTATTTTAATAGGAGAGAACGTGTTAAATTTTCATAGCTCAGACGATTGTTATTACGAAGAGTGGTTCCAAGATATTGAAGACGGTTGGATTGCAGGTATTAATTTTAGAGAACATGTAATCGACGAGTTTAAAAGAAGTAATATTGATTATTACATTTCTTTTGGTGGAGAACTAGATGAACTAAATTGGAGAAATTTAAAGCCACTACAATTTTATAAGAAGGTAGAAGAACTATTAGTTAAACGACTTAACTAAGGTCGTTTAATGTATTTTTTCCATGTCGTATTACCTTTGCCTCTACATAAAAAATTATTTCTTCTGCCATACTTTTTACTAAATCGCCAGTACGTTCTATTTTTCTTATTAAGATGAGCAATCGCAATAAATTATGAATATTTTGGGGGCTAGAAATAATGTGTTTTGCTATAATATCACTCGCAAGATTGTTTAATTCATTCAACTCTTGATCCTTTTCAAATAAAAGCCTAGCACTTTCAGTATCATCATTTTTATATGCACTTATTATATTATCTAGCATATGCAAACAGATATTTCCCATTTCCTTTATTTGCAGTTCTTCAATAAGTTCTTTTTCAAATTCATTTTCTAAATCGACCACAAATTGAGCAATGCCTTCGGCATTATCACCCATGCGCTCTAAATTCGAATTGCTTTTTAAGGTAGCAAATACAAAACGCAAATCATTTGCAACAGGAGTATACAGTGCAAATATATTTTCACAATCTTTATCAATTTTTAGTTCAAAAGCATTCACTCTTTTCTCATTAAATAACACTTCTTTCGCTAAATTTTTATCGTGTTTTAATAATGATTTACAGCTTTTTTCTAATTGAGTGCGTATTAATTCCGCCATCTCAATTAATTCTTCTTTTAATTTTTTTAACTCACTATGTAAATGATTCATGTTCCCTGTTTTTATGATCAACCAAATCTTCCTGTAATATAATTTTCTGTTTGCTCTGAATCTGGTGCAGTAAATATTTTCTTAGTATCTCCGTATTCTATTAGTTCTCCTAAATAGATAAAAGCAGTATTGTCGCTAATTCTTGCAGCTTGTTGCATATTATGCGTTACTACCAAAAGAGTATACTTCTTTTTTAAATCATAAATAAGCTCCTCAATTTTGGCAGTGGATATTGGATCTAAGGCAGAAGCTGGTTCATCCATCAATATAATAGAAGGCTCTACAGCCAGCGCTCTCGCAATACATAAACGTTGTTGTTGCCCAACCGATAATTGCATCGCTGGTTTGTTTAAAATATCTTTTACTTCGTCCCACAATGCCGACATTTTTAACGAACGCTCAACACTTTCATCTAAAAACTTCTGATGTTTGATATTATTTACACGTAAGCCATAAGCAACATTTTCATAAATAGACATGGGGAAAGGATTTGCTTTTTGAAAAACCATCCCCACTTTTTTTCTATGTGCAGTAATGTCAATTTTTTCCCTGTATATATCTTTATTATCAATATAAATAGAGCCGTTCATATGGAAGCTTTGCACAATGTCATTCATTCTATTAAAACACCTTAATAAGGTAGACTTACCACAACCACTAGGCCCTATAAATGAAGTAACCGTATTTGCTTTTATACTAATGTTGATGTCTTTTAAAACTTGAGTTTTGCTATAAAATGCATTTAGCCCTTTTGTTTCTATTTTGTTCATGCTAATTCATTTTTTTGTACCACCTATTTCTTAAAATAATAGCCAGTCCGTTTAATAAAAATGTAATTCCTAATAATATAATTATTCCTGCCGCTGCTAAGCCTATATAACTTTGTTGTGGTCTACTAATCCAATTAAATATTTGTATTGGTAAAACGGTGTATTGATCCATTAAATTTTCGGGCAAAAATGGTACGTATATCAACGTTCCAATTACTATAAGTGGCGCAGTTTCTCCAATAGTTCTAGAAATGGATAAAATCATTCCAGTTAAAATGCCACCGTAAGCCGATGGTATAATTATGTTTTTTATAGTTTGCCATTTACTTGCTCCCATTGCTAATGAGGCTTCTCTTAGAGAAGTGGGCACCGATTTTATGGCTTCACGAGTTGCCACAATTACGATAGGTAAAACTAATAATGATAGTGTTAAGGCACCAGAGAGAACACTGTTTCCAAAAGAACATAAACGCACAAAAATTTCTAAGCCTACCATGCCGTATATTATAGAAGGAACTCCGGCCAAGTTTATAATATTAATTTCTAACAGCCTAGAGTACCTATTTCTTTTATCAATAAATTCTTCTAAATATATACCAGCTCCTACACCTATCGGAAACGCAATAATAATAGTAATTATTAATACACTCAACATACCTGCAATGGCTGTATATATACCGGTTTCAGAAACATTTCTGGAAGGTAATGAAGTAATAAATTTCCAATTTATATGTTGGATGCCTTTGCTAATGATGGCATATAATAATAATGCAAGCGCAAGCAAGCTAATGAGAGTACATGCAATAGCAAATACTTCAAACAGTTTGTCTTTCGCTATGTTCCACTTATTATTATTCATATTTATTTGTGAATTTATTTTTCACCCATATACTGATGTTATTTAATAAAAATGTAAAAACGAATAGCATCATTCCTGCTGCAAAAATGCTTTGATACTCTAATGTATTATGCGATACATCGCCCATACTTACTTGTATAATATAAGTGCTAATCGTTTCCATAGAGTTTAATGGATTAATAGATAAGCGAGGCTCTTGGCCAGCTGCTATAGCCACAATCATGGTTTCACCAAATGCTCTGGATACTGCTAATATAATAGACACTATGATGCCAGAGGATGCAGCAGGTAACATTACTTTAAATGTAGTTTGAAAGCGAGTAGAGCCTAATGCATAAGCAGATTCTCTTAAATTATTTGGCAAAGTTCTTAATGCATCTTCACTTAAAGAGGTTACATAAGGAATAATCATTATACCCATTACAATTCCGGCAGACAGTGCATTAAATGTACCAATGCTCGGAAATAAATGTTGTAATGCGGGAGTTACATATATCAATGCAAAAAAACCATATATAACCGTTGGTATGGCAGCGAGTATCTCTAATATTGGTTTTAAAATCAAACTAATTCGTCTGGGGGCATATTCACTTAAATAAATGGCAATAGTTAAGCCCATTGGTATAGCAACCGCTACCGCTATAAAACTAACCACAATAGTGCCTAATAACAATGGTAAAATTCCATAGTGTTTATCAAAGAACAAAGGAGTCCATTGTGTTTCTGTGAAAAATTCGTACAAAGAAACTTTGTTGAAAAACTTTACAGTGTCAGTAGTTAATACACTTACAATACCAATGGTAATTAATATGGTAAGTATGCCGCATAGAGCAAAAAGTCCGATAATTATTCGTTCTTTCAACTTCAAATTATTAGCAAATATTTTTTCTATGCTGCTGTATATTCTCTGCATTTATTTCTTAATCGTTTTTTCTAACTTTAATTTAGATTTTTTGTATTCGTTTTTGGTAAGAGGAACTCCACCAATTTCTATTAACAATTTATCAGCATTGGTAAGGTAAAATAGTGCAAAATCTTGAACTATTTTCTTTTCTAATGATTTCGAATTAATATAAATGTATTCTGTTCTACTTAAAGGTTGGTAGCTGCCGTTTTGTATGCTCTCTTCATTTGGCAAAATAGCTCCTTTTCCATTATTATCTATCTCATCATCAATTGGTATTAGCTTTAATTCATTTGTATTTTCTTTATAATAGGAGTACCCAAAAAAACCAAGAGAGTATTTGGCTCCAATTACACCTTGCACCAACATGTTATCGTCTTCACTCGCTGTATAATCACCTCTCGATGCTTTTTTTGTTCCTACTATCTTTAAAGTAAAAAAATCGAAACTCCCAGATGAGGTGCCTGCACCAAACAATTGTATGGGTTTATGTGGCCAGTTTTCTCTTACTTGGTCCCAATACATAATTGTTTTTTGTGCACTTGGTTCCCATATTTTTTTTAATTCTGATACCGTTAAATAATCTATGAAATTATTTTCTGGGTTAACTGCAATTACTATTCCATCATTAGAAACAGGAATTTCAAGAAACGAAATATTGTTTTTGGCACATTCTTCTATTTCCAAGCTGTTCATCTTCCTTGAAGCATCAGCAATATCAATTTCATTTCTTATAAATTTTCGAATACCTCCACTTGTGCCAGATACTCCAACCGTAATTTTAATATCAGGATGCGCTTTTCTAAAATCTTCGGCAACTGCTTCGCTCAATGGAAATAATGTACTCGACCCATCTATTCGAATTCGATCTTCATAATCGCCAAAGCAGCCACACATAAGGCCGTAAATTGCTATAATTAATAAGATTTTTACCTTTTGATACATATTGCTAGTTCATACAAATATGTTAATCTAATGTTAACTTAATATTAAGTGTTGCATCTTTATTTATTTGTATTTAGGTAAAGAATTCCTTATTTTTGTGCTGCTTATCAAGAAAGACGGAGGGAATAGACCCTACGAAGTCTTAGCAACCTGTGCTAACAAGGTGCTAAAATCTACCTGAAAGGGGAATGATAAGAAGAAAAAATCTCTGATTTTTCGGATAAGCAAGTACCAAACAACCAATAAAAGCTTGTATTAATGAACATTAAAGAGATTTTAAGTCAGAGAATTCTTGTATTAGACGGTGCAATGGGCACCATGATTCAACGTTATAATTTACAGGAAGAGGATTTTAGAGCAGAGCGTTTTAAAAATCACCCAAAAGATTTAAAGGGGAATAACGACCTTTTGAACATTACTCGCCCAGATGTTATTGAGGCTATACACAAAGAATATTTAGCCGTTGGTTCGGATATTATCGAAACAAATACATTTAGTTCGAATTCTATTTCGATGGCTGATTATGATATGCAGGATTTAATTTATGAATTAAATCTAGAGGGTGCAAAAATTGCACGTAGAGCTGTGGATTATTACAATGCCTTAACACCAGATAAACCAAGGTTTGTAGCAGGTTCTGTCGGTCCCACCACTCGTTTGCTTTCCTTATCACCTGATGTAAACGATCCAGGTTTTAGGTCAATGACCTATGCTGATTTAGTTGAGGCCTATACCGAACAGTTTAGAGGATTAATTGATGGCGGTGTTGATTTAATTTTAATAGAAACAGTTACTGATACTTTAAATGCGAAAGCTGGATTATTTGCCTTAAATCAATTAGCAAAGAAATTGAATAAAAAAATACCAGTAATGGTATCTGGTACAATTACGGATGCTAGTGGTAGAACACTTTCTGGGCAAACAACCGAAGCATTTTTGAATTCCTTAACACATGCAGAATTATTAAGTGTAGGTTTAAATTGTGCATTAGGTGCTAAAGATATGCGCCCTTACATTGAAGAAATGGCCGAAAAATCTGGGTCTTTTGTGAGCGCTTACCCTAATGCTGGTTTGCCAAATGAGTTCGGACAATATGATGAGAGCCCAGAAGACATGGGTGTGCATATACATGATTTTATAGAACACGGTTTCTTAAATATAGTAGGCGGATGTTGCGGTACTACCCCAGATCACATTAGGAAAATTGCAGAATTAGCCAAGGGAGTGAAACCAAGAGTACCCAATGTTCCAAAACCTTATACTCGCTTAAGCGGATTGGAGCCATTGGTAATTACCCCCGAATTAAATTTTATAAATATTGGTGAACGTACCAATATTACAGGATCTCCGAAATTTTCTAAATTAATTTTATCAGGTGATTTTGATGCTGCCCTTTCTGTTGCTCGTCAGCAAGTAGAAGGAGGTGCACAAATCATTGATATTAATATGGATGAAGGGATGATTGATTCTGAAGCCGCAATGGTTAAATTTTTAAATCTCGTGGCTGCAGAACCAGATATTGCTAAACTTCCTATAATGGTCGATTCTTCTAAATGGTCGGTTATAGAAGCAGGTTTGCAATGTATACAAGGGAAAGCTATTGTAAATTCAATTTCATTAAAAGAAGGAGAAGAAAAATTTATAGAATATGCTGAAAAAATAAAAAGCTATGGTGCCGCAACGGTAGTGATGGCATTTGATGAGCAAGGTCAGGCAGATTCTTATGAACGTAGAATTGAAATTTGTAAACGATCATACGACATTTTAGTTAACAAAGTAAACTTCCCAGCACAAGACATCATTTTCGATCCAAATATTTTAACAGTTGCTACTGGTTTGGAAGAACATAATAATTATGCTGTTGATTTTATAAAGGCCACTAAATGGATAAAAGAAAATTTACCCTACGCAAAAGTTAGTGGTGGTGTTAGTAATATTTCGTTCTCTTTTAGAGGCAATAATGTGGTACGTGAAGCGATGCATTCTGTATTTTTATACCATGCCATTCGTGCAGGTTTAGATATGGGAATTGTAAACGCAGGAATGTTAGAAGTATATGAAGAAATTCCAAAAGACTTATTAGAATTAGTAGAAGATGTTTTATTAAACAGAAGAGAGGATGCCACAGAACGCTTGATTAACTTTGCGGAACAAGTAAAAGGCAAAGGGAAAGAAGGCCAAATAAAAGAAGAATTAGAATGGCGTAAAGCACCTGTAGAATCACGCTTATCCCACTCTTTAATAAAAGGTATTATTGATTTCTTAGATGATGATGTGGAAGAGGCACGCCAAAAATACGACAGACCTTTGCATGTAATTGAAGGGCCATTAATGGACGGAATGAACATTGTAGGTGATTTGTTTGGTGCCGGAAAAATGTTTTTACCTCAAGTAGTTAAAAGTGCAAGAGTAATGAAAAAAGCAGTAGCCTATTTATTGCCTTACATTGAAGAAGAAAAAAGAAATAACCCAACACTTTCTCAAAATTCAAGTCAAGGAAAAGTGCTAATGGCAACCGTAAAAGGTGATGTGCACGATATTGGTAAAAACATTGTAGGAGTGGTATTGGCTTGTAATAATTTCGAAGTAATAGATTTAGGTGTGATGGTGCCCGCTTCAAAAATTATTGAAGAAGCTAAAAAACATCAAGTTGATGTAATTGGCTTAAGTGGCTTAATTACACCCTCACTTGATGAAATGGTGCATGTAGCCAAAGAAATGCAACGTGAAAAAATGAATATCCCTTTGTTAATAGGAGGAGCAACTACATCACGTATACATACAGTGGTAAAAATCGACCCGCATTATGATGGTGCCGTAGTGCATGTTTTAGATGCATCGCGCAGTGTGGGAGTAACAAGTAATTTGTTGAACGAAGAAACTTCAGATAACTATAAAAATGAAATTGCAATTGATTATGAAAATACTCGTGAGCAATATTTAAAACGTAGTGCAGAGAAAAAAATAATTTCTATTGCAGATGCTCGAAGTAAAAAACAAAAATCAACCTTTACCGAAGATACAGTGTACAAACCTGCATTTATTGGGAATAAAACATTGGTAGATTTTCCATTAGAAGATTTAGTAGATTATATAGATTGGTCGCCATTCTTCCATACTTGGGAATTGAGAGGCTCATACCCTAAAATTTTACAAGATGAAGTAGTAGGCATAGAGGCAACGAAATTATTTAACGATGCAAAAATAATGTTAAATGATTTTGTAACTAATAAAAAAATAAAAGCATCAGGAGTGTTTGGGTTTTATCCAGCAAATAGCATAGCTGATGACATTGAATTATACACAGATGAAAGTAGAACGCATGTGTATGAACAGCTATTTACGTTAAGGCAACAAGCCGAAAAAGCAGATGGGCAAAATTACTTAGCACTTGCAGATTTTGTGGCTCCTAAAAGCACCGATTTAAAAGACTATGTAGGTATGTTTGCTGTTACTGCAGGTATCGGCTTAGATGAAATAGTTGCAGCTTACGAAGCAAACCACGACGATTATAATTCTATTATGGCAAAAGCAATAGCAGATAGATTAGCGGAAGCATTTGCCGAAAAATTACATGAGTTGGTACGTAAAGAATATTGGGCATATGCTAATGATGAAATATTAAATAATGAAGAGTTAATTAAGGAAAAATACCAAGGCATAAGACCTGCACCAGGTTACCCTGCATGCCCTGATCATACCGAAAAGAAAACCATCTTCAAAATTTTAAATGCCGAAAAAGAAATAGGATTACATTTAACAGAAAACTTTGCAATGTATCCTACAGCAGCAGTGAGTGGTTACTATTTTGCACACAAAGAATCAAATTATTTTGGACTAGGTAAAATTGGCAAAGACCAAGTAATTGATTATGCAAAACGTAAAGGATTAAGTATAGAAGAAACAGAACGTTGGTTATCGCCAAATTTATCTTATTAATTATATATAGAAATGAAAGTTATAGATCATATAAATTCTGCAAAAAAAACATTATTCTCGTTTGAATTATTACCTCCATTAAAAGGGAAAGGTATACAACAGATATTTGATGCCATAGATCCATTAATGGAATTTAAACCACCTTTTATTGATGTAACCTACCATAGAGAAGATTTTATTTACAAAGAGCGTGCTAATGGATTATTAGAAAAAGTTTCATACAGAAAAAGACCAGGAACAGTAGCTATTTGCGCTGCAATTATGCACCATTATGGTGTAGATGCTGTACCTCATTTGATTTGTGGAGGTTTCACTAAAGAAGAAACAGAAAATGCACTTATTGAACTTAGTTTCTTAGGCATAGATAATGTATTGGTATTACGTGGTGATTCTAGAAAAGCAGAGAGTCAATTTATACCTACACCAGGAGGGCATGCATACGCAAGTGATTTGCTTGGTCAAGTTGCAAATATGAATAAAGGTAAGTTTTTGCATGATGATATTGATGCAACACATGGAACTGATTTTTGTATAGGTATAGCTGGTTATCCAGAAAAACATTTTGAAGCGCCCAATATGGAAACCGATTTAAAGTACCTAAAACATAAAATTGATTTAGGTGCAGAATTTATTGTTACTCAAATGTTTTTTGATAATCAAAAATACATTGATTTTGTAAAATTGTGTAGAGAGAATGACATCAACGTACCAATTATTCCGGGATTAAAACCTATCACAAATTCTAAACAATTAATTGCTTTACCTAAAATTTTTCACATAGATTTACCTGTAGAATTAAGTGAAGCGGTGAATAAATGTAAAAATGAGCAAGACGTAAAACAAGTTGGAGTGGAATGGTTAATAGAACAATCCAAAGGCTTAATAAAAGCAGGTGCTCCAGTGTTACATTATTATACAATGGGGAATGCTAACCCTACTTACCAAATTGCAAAAGCAGTATTTTAATGAAAGGAATTGTAATTAAATCTACTGGAAGTTGGTACACTGTATTGCTCGAAAATGAGGAAATATGGGAGTGTAGGATATTAGGGAAATTTAGAATTCAAGGAATAAAATCTACCAACCCTATTGCGGTTGGCGACCGTGTGGAAATGGAAGTGGACGATGCAGAAGTAAAACATGGCATGATTGTGAAGCTATACGACCGAGATAATTACATCATTCGAAGATCCATCAACCTATCTAAACAAACACAAATTATTGCCTCCAATATCGACCAAGCATTTTTAGTGGTTACATTTGCTAAGCCACGTACATCCTTTGGTTTTATTGATCGTTTTTTAGTAACCTCCGAAGCTTACCACATACCTACCATTTTAATTTTCAATAAAATTGATATTTACGAACCAGATGATTTAGCCTATTTAGATGAGGTTAAAAATATGTATGAGAGCATCGGATACCCTGTTTTATTAGTCTCGGCCTTAAATGGTGAAGGAATTACGGAATTAAAACATCAATGTAAAAATAAGACCTCCTTATTTTCTGGTCATTCGGGTGTCGGAAAATCTACCCTCGTTAACCAAATTATACCAGGCATACAGCTTAGAACAACAGCTGTCTCTGAGGCTTCCTCAAAAGGAGTTCATACCACTACATTTGCAGAAATGCATAGAATCCCTACCGGTGGATTTATTATAGACAGCCCCGGAATTAGAGAATTGGGCATTGTACAATTAGAAAAAGAAGAAATATCGCATTATTTCCCAGAAATGCGAGATTTACTCAATCAATGCCGCTTTAATAATTGTAGTCATGTAAATGAACCCGGCTGTGCTATTAAAAAAGCAGTCGACGAAAATAAAATATCCTTAATTAGATATGAGAGTTATTTGAGTATATTAGCGAATGAAGACAACAGGTCTTAATACATTACCATTTTACATTTATCAAAATAAAAATTTATGCGTTTAAAAATTAATATTATTAGCTTACTTCTACTGGTAAGTATTTCTTTTAACTCTTGTAAAAAAGATGCCCCTTTTGTTCCATTATTTAGTATTAGTGACGATATAAAACTAGGTCAGCAAGTAGTAACTGAAATTGAAGTTACCAATAAAGCACAGTATCCAATTGTAGATTCTGCAAGTAATGTAGCGGCATACCAGTTTTTATACGGAATTAGAAATGAAATTTTGAATTCGGGAAAAGTGGTATACAAAGATGAATTTGAATGGAGATTAAGAATAATAAAAGACGACACTACCTTAAATGCTTTTTGCACCCCAGGCGGATATATTTATGTTTATACTGGTTTAATAAAATACTTAGATTCTAAAGATGAATTAGCAGGAGTTATTGGCCACGAAATGGCACATGCTGATAGACGTCATACCAGCAGATCTATGCAAACACAATATGGTATTGGTACACTTCTTAGCGTGTTATTAGGTAATGATAATGCCACTCTGCAACAAATAGCTTCGAGTATATATTTGTTAAAAAATAGTCGCGACCATGAATCGGAGGCAGATGAGTATTCGGTTAAATATTTGTGCCCTACAGTTTATAATGCAGCTGGTGCAGCTGGGTTTTTCCAAAAAATGATTGACGATGGATATACAGAAAATAGATTGGCAAGTTTCTTTAGTACGCATCCTTCGCCAGCTAATAGAGTAGAAAACATTAATCAGCAAAAAGTAGACGACGGTTGTGCTGGTAATGGAACTTTTGATGCACAATACGCAAGCTTCAAAACATTACTTCCATAATAAATGAGGGCAGTTATTCAGCGTGTAAGTAACGCTAAAGTTGAAATTAATAATACTGTAAAAGGTCAGATAAACACTGGCCTTTTAGTGTTTTTAGGGGTTGAAGAGGCAGATACTTTAGACGATGTAAATTGGCTCGCACAGAAAATTTGTAACCTGCGAATTTTTTCGGACGAGAATGGTTTAATGAATTTAGGGTTAAAAGATTTAAATGCAGAGGTATTATTAATTAGTCAGTTTACCTTGTTTGCCTTAACCAAAAAAGGAAACAGGCCTTCTTTTATTAACGCTGCAAAGCCCGAGTATGCGAATGATTTATATGAAAGTATGAAAATGGAACTGAGCATTTTGTTGAATAAAGAAATTCAATGCGGAGAGTTTTGTGCCGACATGAAAGTGAGTTTATTAAATGATGGTCCGGTTACCATTATAATGGATACTAAAGATAAAGAACGACATTAATATGAAAATTTCTGAAGCACAAGAATTGGTAGATCAGTGGATAAACACTACTGGTGTAAGATATTTTAATGAGCTAACCAACATGGCCATGCTAACAGAAGAAGTGGGTGAAGTAGCTCGTATTATAGCTAGAAAATACGGTGAACAATCGTTTAAAGAATCGGATAAAGATAAAGAACTTGCCGATGAACTAGCAGATGTTTTGTTTGTTGTAATTTGTTTGGCAAACCAAACAGGAGTGAATCTTACAGAGGCATTAAAAAAGAATATTGATAAAAAAACAAATAGAGACGCAACTCGACATATAAATAACGATAAGCTAAAATGAAACATTTGCACTTTTTTGTTTTGCTTTTAATTGCACTTCTTTTATTATCATGTAAGCAAAAAGACAAGCAAGCATTGAGTTTTCCTTCAGTTAATGGAACCGTAATGATGGCCGAATTACATGAGCAGAAAATAAATGCTATTGTTTTTTTAGCGCCAGGTTGCCCATTGAGCGAGGCATCGATCTTAGAATTAAATAGATTAGATTCTTTGTATGCAAAAAATAATTATTCAACAACTATTATTATACCTGGTACACTTTACTCTATAGAAGAGATAATAGATTTTAAGAATAATTTTAATATCAAGTTCAGAATGGTAGTGGATACAAATTACTATTTAACACACTTGTTAAATGCTACCATTACACCAGAGTATTTTATAGTAAATGAAAATATGATAGTTTTGTATCAAGGAGCTATTGATAACAGGGCCTTGGATAATGATATTATTAGGCAAGAAGCCACTGTTAATTTCGCAGAAAATGCGATAAATAGTTTGATTTCAAATACAAAAATTATACAAACTAAAACGAAAGCTGTAGGATGTTATATAGAGCAATAATTATAGTTATTTTATCAATAGTTTTTTTTTCTTGTGGTAAGTTAGAAGAAAAACAAAACAATAAAAGTGAGGTAGAGCTCGATATTCCTAAAGAAATTAACTTCAATGAACATATCTCAGAAATAATATATTCAAAATGTGCAAGTTGCCACAGGCCTGGAGAATCTGGTCCTTTCAGTTTATTATCATATAAAGATGTTTACAGAAGAAAGAAAACAATTGTAAAAGTTACCCATTCTGGTTACATGCCACCTTGGCCTGCAGATAGAGCTTATTCTTCATTTGTAGGTGAATTGTATTTATCTGATAAAGAAAAATTATTGATTAAAATTTGGGTTGCGCAAGGTGCAAAAGAAGGGCCCTCTCATTTAAAGAAAAACCCACCTACTTTTCCAATTGGTTCTCAGTTAGGAAAGCCAGACATGGTAATAAAATTTCCAAAGGCGTACAAAATTGAAGGAAACAATAAAGATCATTATGTGATTATGAAAGTACCCTATGAAATTCCGGAAGATAAATACGTAAAGGTAATTGAGTATGTACCGGGAAATAGAAAAAGAGTACATCATGTAAATGGGTATTTAATAGTGTACGATGACGGTAAGAAGAAAAATCTACATGGAGGAAATTATTTTGTAAATAATTATGAAACAAACCCCAAGGAAGTATGGAAAAAATTAGATGTGTTAAATGATGATGGAAGTTTCCCTGTTCGAATCCCCTCCGCTACAAATTACTTACCAGGGGTTGTACCTCCTGTTTATCCTGATGGAATAGGCGGTTTTACCATGAAAAAGAAAGGGAATATTTTGTTAAACGATATTCACTATGGGCCTACTTCTAAGGATGAATTTGATGAATCGTACTTTAATGTTTTTTTTACCAACGTACCACCAGAAAGAAAATTCGGCGAATTTCAATTAGGTACTTATGGTGTTTCTAAAATTGAACCAGCATTAATGATTCCGCCAGATTCCATTAAAACGTTTACTTCAAAATATACTATTCAAAATGATATCTCTATAGTTACTATTAATCCTCATATGCATTTACTTGGTAAATCTTTTATAGCATATGCTACAACTCCCGAAGGGAAAAACATTCCACTTATAAAAATAGATAAATGGGATTTTAGGTGGCAATATTTCTATACTTTTAAAAAAATGCAGTTTTTACCAAGAGGTTCAACTATTTATGTGAAAGCAACGTTTGACAATACAAGCCGCAATCCGCATAATCCCTTTAATCCGCCTCGCTGGGTGGGTGAAAAAGAAGGAAGCATGAGCACAAAGGATGAAATGCTTCAGTTTATTGTAACTTATTTGGATTATAAAGTAGGAGACGAGAATATAAGATTGGAATAAATAAGTGCTAGAATATTATTAAAAAGGGTATGTTTTCGGGATTTTTAAATAATTAATGCTCAATATTGATGTTTTTTAGTATAAATTGCTTATTTTTGTAATTCAGTTCATTTATTACAATATTTGACTTGGGAGAGAACGATTAAAAAAACAACAACAAACAAAACCAAAAGAAACATTAAATCGTATAATTAGCATTAAAACATCTTCCAAACAATGAATTTCATTAGAATAGTAATAATTTTTTTTGCAACTGTTTCAATATTAAGCTCTTGCTCATCTAGCAAAACAAACAAAATGTTAATTACTTATGACGTGCCTAGAAGCATGCCAGAGGTTTTTGTAATTAACAAAAAAGACAGCTTAGAGAACATTTACAGCCACAAGATAAAATCTGGCGATCGTATTGCCGTTAAGTTCCTGAATAACTACGATTTAACAAAAAGCACCTTTAATATTGATGCGAATCCTGCTGTAGAGGCTGGTTATGTAGTAGATGTTAATGGTTTTGCAAATATGCCTTTAGTGGGCAAAGTGCAAATATCTGGTTTAACAAGAGAAGAAGCATCAAAAAAACTCGAGAAACTTTATTCAACAATATTAAACAACCCAATAATCGAGGTTTCTATTGTAAGTATAAAAGTGAATATGTTTGGTGAAGTTGGCCGACAAGGGAAATTTTTAATAGATAGAGATAATATTTCCTTAATTGATTTAATTTCTGAAGCGGGTGGGTTAACAAATCGTGCAAAGAAAAAATCAATTAGAATAATACGAGGGGATCCTTCAAATCCACAAATAATAATAGTAGATTTAAGAAAAGTTGGTATATTGCGTTATAGTGAATTAATGATACAAGACAATGACATTGTAATTGTTGATCCAATGCGAGTGTACGAGATTTCAGACCCAGTTACCGCCGTTGGTACAATGTTACAACCATTGCTTTTAGTTGTTAATTCAATAGCAATAGTTGCAACTTTGGCGAAATAACTTAATGGCTCAACAACAAAATCAAGACTCATTTAAAAACCACTCTCAAGAAATAGATTATAATCGAATACTTCGAATTATTTTAAGTAGATGGTATTGGATTGTAGGATGCGTATTAGTTGGCATCATTTGGGCGTTCGTATACTTACGCTTTACCCCATCAGTTTATGAAACCGCTGCTTTATTAAAGTACGATGATAAAAAAACTGAAATATCCGAATTAATTAATATCAATAGTTATTACGATAGAAAAGATAAGATACAATCTGAAACCTACGTAATACAATCGAGAACATTACTTACACGTGCGGCATCTTTCCTAAATTATCAATACTCTTTTTATAGAAAAGGAACGATTTTAGAAACTGAAACCTATCCAAACTTCCCATTCGAAATAGAAATTGTAGATATAGACAGTAATTCCTTATTCAACTACAACTTTACATTTTCTCAAATTAATAAATTAAAATTCCGCTTAATTCAAACATTAAATGGAACATTAATTTCTAATGCTGAAGTATTTTATGGGCAAGATATAATTTTTGGAAAAAATAGAATTCGTGTGTTAAGATCCTTCTTAGCAGAAAATGATAAGGATGATTTCTTATTCCATTTTAATCACCCTAATAACGTTATGTATAGGTTAATGGGGGGCTTAAATGTTCGCGAAGTGGGTAAAGGCATAAACATCATGTCTCTTACTTATAAAGATACAAACCCAATCTTTGCCGCCGATGCCTTAAATGCCATTATAGGTGAATATAGAATTTTTGATAGAGACCAAAAAGGGATAGCAGCGGCCCAAACCATTGAATTTATTGATGCTCAGCTCGATAAACTTTCTGGTAAGGTAAAAGAGGCAGAGCAATTATTAGAACAATATAAAGTAGGTAATAATATTTTAAATATTGAAGATAACAAAACCATTGCCTATCAAAAATTACGAGATTTAGATGTTCAAAAAAACATCATCAACATACAAAGTATTGCAATTGATTTACTTGAAGAACAAGTAAAGGCAAATAAAGAAACTATTACCTTAAATTTTTCAATGGAAGGTTCTGAGGATAAACTGATGAGTGAATTAGTAAATCAGATGAACACTTTATTAAACGAAAGGATTAAAAAACAATCATTATATGCTGATAATTCTGCACCTATACAAGAAATAGACAGGCAGATTGAAGAGGCTAAACGTGCAATTACATTAAACATTCGTTCCGCACGAGATCGAAATAATAGAACAGTTAATTTTATTGAAAAACAATTGGCTACTGCAAAAGAAGAATTAAAATCTATTCCTTCTGCGGAGCGTGATCTGATAAACTTAAATCGCGATTTTGAAATTAATCAAAAAGTATATTCATATCTACAAGAAAAAAGGTTAGAAGCTTCTATTGCAAAATCTGCAATTATGCCTTCATCAAATGTAATCGATGATGCAATTCCTAGTTACGGAGTAGTTGCTCCAAACTCACAGAGTATATACGTTACAGCCATTACCATAAGCTTATTAATTGGTATCGCACTTATATTATTAGCGCGTTTATTGAACCAACGAATTTATGATAAGGAAACGGTAGAGATGATCACCAGTGTGCCAATTCTTGGAGTAATAAGAACGTTCCCTGGAAGTATAGATAAAAACTCGAGTCAGATTTTAAGTTTAAGTAATCCTAAATCGATGTTCTCCGAATCGGTTCGATCTGTGAGAACAAATTTGAGTTTTATTGCGAGTGATATTAAAAGTAAAATGATTTGTGTTACTTCCGAAGTTTCTGGAGAGGGTAAATCATTTATGGTTATTAACTTAGCAAGTACCTTATCCTTAATAAATAAAAAGGTAGTGGTAATCGACGGCGATTTACGTAAATCAAAATTACACCATACTTTCCGTTTGAAAAACGATTGGGGATTAACTTCATACTTAACTAATCAATGCGATGTTGATAAGATAATTCACAATACACACGTAGAGAATTTATACTTTATACCAGCAGGTCCAATGCCTCCGAATCCTTCAGAATTATTATACTCTGAAAGAATGAGGCAATTAATGGCCGAGCTAAAAGAAAAGTTCGATTACGTATTGGTTGATACAGCACCAATCGGTTTAGTGTCTGATGCGATTCCACTTGTTAGAACTTCTGATGTAAATATTTTTGTATTACGTTCTGGAGTATCTAGTTTTAATGCTGCTTCAATACCTGAAAGAGTATCTAAGGAATTTGGCTTAAATAACTCTGTAATTGTATTGAACGGCTTCACAAACGATGCACTTCATTCAAGAATTTATTCAAACCATAAAAAGGGAAGTTATGGTAGTGGGCAATATTATTATACTGATTATTCTACGTACGGTAATAAGAGTTATGGATATTATACAGAAGGTGTAAATAAAAACTTCTTTACTAAATCCTTAGTAATGCTCAGAAATATATTTAAAAAATAATACAATGACTATTGGCGAATATCATTGGTATGCCATTTATACCAATCCTCGTGCTGAAAAAAAAACGCATACTCTCCTTATTCAACGAGGTTTTGAAGCTTATTTACCATTATTGAAAATATTAAAACAGTGGTCTGATCGGAAAAAGTGGGTAGAAGAGCCCTTGTTTAAATCCTATTTATTTGTTCGTGTTTCTGAAAGAGAATACTTGGATGTGTTACAAGTTCAGGGAGTTGTAAAATACATCGCTTTTTCAGGCAAAGCAGCTGTAATAAGAGACGAGCAAATTGAAACCATTAAATTGCTTTTAAGTTCAGAAACTGAATTAGATATATCTGAACACGATTTTAAAAAAGGAGAGCAAGTTACCATCAAAGCTGGACCATTCATAGGTCTAAAAGGAGAGCTCGTAGATCTTCATAATTCAAAACGTTTCTTAGTTCGATTTGATCAACTAGGAAAATCTATCGTATTAAATATTCCAAGCGTTTATCTCGAACCAGTTTTTTAACTTATATTTAGGTGTCTTTTCGGTGCAATAATGTAACCGAGGAGGCGAAGCTATATCCTATATAAATGTGCAGAATTGCAGGCATCGTAGACCCAATTAGATATCAAGATCAATTGCGCGATGATGTTCAATTAATGATTGATAAAATGATTTATGGCGGTCCAGATGGGCGTGGTTTGTTTTGTGACAAAACCATTGCTTTAGGTCATTGCCGTTTATCACTTTTAGATTTAACGGATGCTGCTGCGCAACCCATGTTGTATAATAATTTGGTGATTTCTTATAACGGCGAAATTTACAATTTCAAAGAAATAAAAAGAGAGTTAGAATTTAAGTCGCATCAATTTAAAACGAATTCAGATACAGAAGTAATTTTACATGCTTTCGAAGAGTGGGGAGTAGAGTCTTTTTCTAAATTCAATGGAATGTTTGCGTTCGCATTATTCGATCGTACAAGTCAAAAATTATATTTAGTAAGAGATCCAAACGGAATAAAACCCCTTTATTATTTCTGTGCCGATAAACAATTAATTTTCGCTTCAGAAACAAAAGTATTTAATAGTTTTATTGATGAAGAAAATGATTTCTGGAAAATACTTTTTCTTGCATACGGGCATTTGCCAGAACCGTACACAAAATATAAAGATGTTTTTGCACTTCCAAAATCGTCTTACTTAACTTACAACTTAAACGATGCGAGTTATAATGTGAGCAAATATTCATTTAAATCTAAACGAGTACTTCAGAACATAAGCCTTGCAGATATAGGGTATGAATTACAAGCTTCGGTTAATAGACATTTAATATCCGATGCTCCTATTGGTGTCTTTTTAAGTGGGGGCATTGACTCTTCTATAATAACCTTACTTGCGGCACAACAAACTAAACAGTTACATACACTCTCTATTTATTTTAATGAAAAAGAATATTCTGAGAAGTATTACCAAGAGTTGATAGCAAAAAAAATATCCTCAGATCATCATGCTTTATTATTAACAGAAAAAGATTTTTTAAATAATGTTGAAAATATATTAAATGCATACGACTCCCCGTGTAACGATGGAGTTAATACTTGGTTTATCTCTAAGTATGCAAAAGAGAATAACTTAAAAGCTGTATTATCTGGCTTAGGTGCCGATGAGTTATTTGGTGGTTATCCTTCTTTTACTCGTTTAGCACAATTAAAAAAAGCACATCAATATAAAAACATTATCACTAAATTTTCTGGGTTACTACCTGGAAATTATCAGCGATTTGATTTTTTAAAATTAGACGATCATGTATCTGATTATTTATTATTACGAGGTTTTTACACTCCAAGTAAAATTGCAAGTATTTTATCTGTTTCTAAAGCAGAAATTATAAAACAACTAAATACACATTCACCTTCCACTGCTCGTAAATTAAATACCTTAAAAGACGTTTCGGCAATGGAAACAGAAATGTATATGCAAAATCAATTGCTAAAAGATTCGGATTATATGAGTATGCAACATGGAATAGAAATACGTGTGCCATTCTTAGATAATGAATTTTTGCATTTGGTAAGAAATATTAATGAAGAAGAATTATTTCCATCTCCTGGTAAAAAAGATGTACTCATTCAAGCATTTGAAAACATTTTGCCTAAAGAAATATATAACAGACCAAAAAAGGGATTTCAATTTCCATTTAAAAATTGGTTAAAAAATTCTGATATAATAAAATCAACATTTACAGACCAAGCTAGAAAAAAAGAATTGAATTTATTTGAGCTTGATAAAATCCATTGGTCGAAAATTTGGGCTTTGGCTCAGTTGTAATATGAAACTACTTTATCTAGGCTTAAAAATATTTTCTGCAACTGGAGGCATTGAACAAGTGAATAAAAACTGGTTGTTTGCTTTGAGCAATTTGGCTGATAAAGGGAAGTTAAGCTTTAAGGCAATATCATTATATGACCAAGCTTCGGATGATAGATATGTACATCCACTCAATTTTAATGGGTTTAATAATAATCCATTTTTATTTGGGCTATCTACTATCTGGAACTCCTTCAGCTCAAATGTTATTGTTATTAGCCATTTAAACTTATCCTTGTTTGCATTAATTGCAAAATTAGTTAATCCGCGATTAAAAATAATTGTTCAGTTGCATGGCATAGAAGCATGGGCAAATTTAAGTGGTGTACAAGAGAGATTATTAAATCAAGCAAATAAAATTTTAGCAGTAAGTGAATTTACTCGTAACATGGTGTTAAGTAAATACCCTAAACTAAGAGATAAAATAATTGTATTTAATAATTCGCTAAACGGAATAGCTAAGTATGAATTTAATGAGCTAGAGCGAAATAAATTTAGATCGAAATTGAATTTAGAGGATCATCAGAAATTAATAATAACAATTGGCAGATTATTAAATACCGAAGCATATAAAGGGTACGATAAAACGATAGAAGCGATTTCAAGATTACAGAATAATAATGTAGTGTTTCATATTATTGGAAAGTCTGAAGAGATTGAAAAGCTCAGAATTCAAAACTTGATTAACAAAAACAATTTACAAACACAAGTTAAGCTTATTGGGTTTGTAAATGATGATGAGTTAAAATGGTATTACCAAGCAGCAGATTTATTTGTAATGCCGAGTAAAGGCGAAGGCTTTGGTTTGGTATTTATAGATGCGATGGCAAATGGACTAAGAGTGATAGGGGGCAATGCAGATGGTAGTGTAGATGCAATATCGAGTTTTTCGGAATCCTATTTAGTAAACCCCGATGATGTTAATGAAATAGCAAATTCTATTTCTATCGCATTAAATTCAAAATGGAGTAGTAATGAAAAAATAAAATTGTCGCAGAAATGTAATGAATTATTTTCTGCAGAAAAGTTCGAAATAAAAATAGCACAATTACTATTTTAATATGGAAATTATAATAGAGGCCGGTAGGGCTGAAAAAAATTACTGGAAAGACTTATGGCGTTATAGAGAGTTGTTTTATATACTCGCTTGGCGTGATATTAAAGTGAGGTATAAACAAACGGTGATAGGTGCTGCTTGGAGTATTATCCGCCCATTGTTAACCATGATTATCTTTACCATTGTATTTAATAAAGTAGCAAAGTTGCCTTCAGAAGGAAATGTGCCTTATGCTATTTTAGTTTATGCAGCAATGTTGCCTTGGCAATTTTTTTCGAACGCACTTTCAGAAAGTAGTGGAAGTTTAGTAGGCAATGCAAATTTAATTACCAAAGTTTATTTCCCTCGATTAATTATACCTGCAAGTTCAGTAATAGTTAGTTTAATAGATTTTGCCATTTCGTTTATCATATTAATAGGATTATGTGTTTGGTATCAATACATACCAAGTTGGCATATTGTATTTTTGCCTTTATTTATAGTGCTTGTATTTTTAGTAGCTTTTGGCTTGGGTTTATTACTAACAGCACTAAATGTTAAGTATCGAGATTTTAGATACATCATTCCTTTCATCATTCAGTTTGGTTTGTATATTTCGCCAGTAGGTTTTAGCAGTACAATTGTACCAGAAAAATACCAATGGTTTTATTCCTTAAACCCAATGGTAGGAGTTATTGATGGCTTTAGATGGTGTTTGTTGGATAACGGCGCTGCTATAAATGTTTACTCATTAACCGTATCTATCTGTATTACCTTATTTGTTACCATAATTGGAGTTCAATATTTTAGAAAAATGGAGAAGAGCTTCGCAGATTCAATTTAATATGATGGAAGTAACTAATAAAATTATATCCGCAGAAAACGTTTCTAAAAAGTTTGTGATTTCTCATGAAGGAAATCAAAAATACACCGCACTTAGAGACATTATTTCTAATAATATAAAAAACTTATTTAGTGCAAAATTAAATAACAATGTAAGCGAGGAATTTTGGGCATTAAAAAATTTAAGTTTCGATATTAACCAAGGAGATAGAATTGGTGTAATTGGTAGAAACGGCGCAGGTAAATCTACACTCCTTAAAGTGCTGAGTAGAATTACAGAACCAAGCACTGGTAGAATTAAAATAAATGGTAGAATTGCCAGTTTGCTCGAAGTTGGTACAGGTTTCCATCCTGAACTTACGGGTAGAGAAAATATATTTTTAAATGGAGCGATCTTAGGAATGACTCGCCAAGAAATAAAATCGAAGTTCGATGAAATTGTAGCCTTTGCAGAAATTGAAAAGTTTTTAGATACACCTGTTAAAAGATATTCTTCTGGTATGTATGTGCGGTTAGCCTTTGCAGTGGCAGCACATTTAGAACCTGAAATATTAATTATTGATGAGGTGCTAGCAGTAGGTGATGCTCAATTTCAGAAAAAAAGTTTAGGAAAAATGGATGATGTGAGCAAGAAAGATGGTCGTACCGTAATTTTTGTAAGTCATAACATGGATGCTGTTACCAATTTATGCAATAAATGTATATACCTCAAGAAAGGTGAATTGGTAATGTACGATGATACTCGTGTAGTTATTGATGCTTATTTAAAAGACAATAAAACGATAGAACAGAAGGACGAAAACTTCGACCCAACTATGGCCAAAATTTTAAACATCGAATTAGACTCCACAGAATTATTAAAAGGAAATATTAAAGTTACGGTAGAATATAATTGGCCCTTAGATGTAAATCCAAATGTAGGCATTACTTTTTCTACCATGTTTGGTGCAATTATTTATGGTACTAATTTTAGTTTACACCATAACGAAAGCTTAGATGTGCATGTAAAACATGGCATTGCAACATTTTATGTAGATAGCATACCCTTACATTCTGGGTCGTATAACCTAACTGTATACCTTGGAGATGGGTATCATAATTTAGATATTAAGTTTGATGCTTTAACTTTTGATTTTATCTCCAATTCTGGAATTATCAATCCATACAGTCATCAAATTATTGGTCCGCTAAACCTTCCAGCACGTTGGGAATTAAAACCCGCAAATTAATATGTTAGTATCGGTAATTATTCCTGCCTATAATTCTGCTAAAACTATTGAGAAAACATTGCAATCTGTTTTTGATCAAGATTATGCATCTATGGAAATTATTGTAGTGAATGATGGTTCAACAGATAATACAGAACAAGTGTTGAGCAAGTACTATGATAGAATTGAATATATACATCAAGCAAATTCAGGAGTAAGTGTCGCGAGGAATACTGGCTATAGTGCAGCAAAAGGCGAGTACATTCAATATTTAGATGCTGATGATTTATTAGCAAAAGGTAAACTATCAATACAAATAGAAGCATTAAAAAATACTAATGCGGATGTAGCATACGGCGATTGGATTAAATTTACAGAAACTGAACAGGCATTTAAGGAATTAGAAATTGTAAATAGAGAATTACAAGGGAGAGCCGAAATAGAATTGTTTACAGATTTTTGGGTGCCACTAGCTGCGTTATTATATAAAAGAACCATCACAGAAAAAATTGGTACTTGGAATACAAAACTTCCAATTATACAAGATGCACGTTATGCATTAGATGCAGCTTTAAATAAGGCAATATTTATTTATACGCCTGGTGTAATGGCTTATTACAGGGCACATGATTCTGGTTCTTTATCAACCAAAAACAAATTAGCATTTATGCTCGATTGTTTTGAAAATGCAAAACAAATAGATGCATTGTGGAGAAAGGATTATAAAATAGATACTGAAAAAAAGAATGCTGTTATACAAGTGTTAAGATTTTGCGTAAACGAATTTTCTATACATGATAATAATAAGCATAAAGAAGCTATTGATTACATTTTAGAGATTGAACCTAACTATATTCCCGAAAACTCAAAAGGTATGAGCGCAATGAGTAAATTGATAGGATATAGAAATGCTGAAAGAATTGCATCTATAAAACGAAAATTAAGTTGAAGATAGTTTTAGCCACAGAGTATTTTTATCCAACGAGTAAAGGTGGAACAGAAATGTACGTTTATCAGTTAGCTACTGAGTTGATAAGAAATGGGCATGAATGCAAAGTAATAAGTTTATCAAATGATGTAAAGGAAGCAGTATACGAGGGGATACAAGTTTTCTATATCCCATTTATTAATGGTCATTTAGAATCAGAAAATCCTGAAAATTTACATGCATTAATTTCATTGCTTGATAATATAAATCCTCAAATCATTCATGTTCACTCTTTAAGTCCATCTTTAGGGGTAAATCATTTGGCACATCTGCATTTAATTGGTTACACCACTTTTTTTACAGCGCACTTACCAAATTTCACTTGTACACGAGGTGATTTATTATACATGGGTAAAGAAATTTGCGACGGGGAAATTATTTACAATCGATGTATGAATTGCATTTTAAATTCAAAAGGCAATAAAAATAAAATAAGTAATAACTTAATTACAGCTATATCAAAAAATAAAAATGTTCAAAATTTATTCCCAACATTAGCAGTTATACAAAATAAAATTAATTCGGTAGAAGTATTTAAGAAATACATTGATGAAATAATTGTAGTAAGTAATTGGCAAAAGGAGGTACTGCTTTTAAATAAATTTAACTCCACACATTTAACTGTTTGCAGACAAGCTATAGATAAAGAAATCATATTAGCAGAAAAGAAGAATACTAATATCTCTAAATTAAAAATAGGTTACATAGGTAGGATAGTTCCAGAAAAAGGCATTGATGTTTTGTTAAATTGTTTAGAGGATGTTAACAAAGATTCAATAGAATTGCATATTGCAGCAATAAAAACAGACAACCATTTAAACTACTATCATACTAATAAAGAACTCGCATTACGCCTAAATTCTAAATGGAAAGAAAATTTAAATTCGACAGAAATTTTAAATTTTATAGATGAGATAGATTTATTGGCAGTGCCTTCAGTATGGTTAGAAACCGGTCCATATGTGATTTATGAAGCACTGGCGAGGAAAGTACCCGTTTTGGCATTCAAAAAGGGAGGCTCTGTGGAATTAATAAATAATGAAGTAGATAGTATTCTTGTAGAATCGGTTTATGAATTTAAAGCTCAACTACTAGATTTAATAAATAATCCTAAAAAAGTATTAGCTCTTTCTACTAATATTAACATACAAAGAACTACAGATATGTTGTATAAAGAAATGGAAACACTTTATCTACAATATCAATAATAATTATTCTGAATGAAGATATTAATAACTGCTGATCCATACCTACCAGTTCCTCCAAAATTATATGGTGGTATTGAGCGTGTGTTAGACATGCTAATAAATGAATATGTAAAAGCAGGGCATGAGATTACCTTAATTGCACATCCAGATTCTTCACCAAATGCTTTATGTAGGTTTATACCTTATTCATCTAAACGCGAATCGGTAATAAATAATAGTTTCTTAATTGCTAAAACACATTTCGAATATAAATTTGATGTAATACACAGTTTCAGCAGATTGCTATATCTATTGCCTTTATTACCCTTGAGTGTACCAAAAATAATGTCATATCAGCGAGAACCAACAATTTCGCAAATAAAAAAATCGGTATTGTTGGCCAAAAAAAACAGTTTAATATTTACAGGTTGTAGCAATTATATAAGCAATCAAATTAAACCATTTGCAAGGGCGTACACTGTATATAATGGCGTGCCAATAAACTTGTTTAAGTTTAATGAAACGGTATCAACAGATGCACCTTTGGTTTTTTTAGGAAGAATTGAAGAAATAAAAGGAACACATATTGCCATTGAATTGGCATTAAAAACAAATAATAAATTAATTATTGCAGGAAATATACCAACAGAATACCAATCTTATTTTGATGAAAAAGTAAAACCTTTTTTGAATGAACAAATACAGTACATTGGTCCTGTAAATGATGAGCAGAAGAATACACTTTTACAAAATGCAAAAGCATTTTTAATGCCGATTTTATGGAACGAACCATTCGGTATTGTAATGGCAGAGGCAATGGCCTGTGGGACTCCTGTAATAGGATTTAATAGAGGGTCGGTGCCTGAAGTAGTAGAGAATGCGATAACAGGTTACGTATGTAAGGATATAAACGAAATGATTGAAGGGATTAATAATATACACACCCTTTCCAGATTAAAAGTACGTGAAGCTGCTGTAAACAGGTTTAGCGATAAAGTAATAAGTAGAAATTATTTAGAATTATATAATAGTTTAGTATGAGTTTGTTCCATAAGTTTAAACACCAGCTTGTACTCTTATACAATTCTAGTTATAATAGGGAGCATCCAATTTATGCACTAACTCGATTTATACGTTGGAATGTTTTCAAATTATTGAACTATAATTTTCACGCAACTTTATGGAGCTATAAATTCAAGTTTTGGATTAATAGTCATCAATCATACTGGCTATATAAAAATTATTACCTAGATACGGTTGAGTTTAAATTTATCAACTCTATAATTCGACCTAACGATGTTGTTTTTGATATAGGAGCTAATATTGGGATTTATAGTTTATGGTTTTCTAAATGTATAAATAACAATGGCAGAATATTTTCTTTTGAACCCGACGAGGCAAATATGGAGCGATTTAAATACATCATTGGGTTAAATAATATAAACTCAATATATCCTCAACAAATTGCACTTAGTAATTCAATTGGTAAAGCAAAGTTTAGCATGGGCTTAGATGAGCAAAACGGATTGTTGAATGATTCGCATGCAAGTATAGAGCAGTTCAAGATGGTAAATACAAATACCATTGATAATTTTTGTGCAGAAAATACCGTGGATGTGATTAATTATATGAAAATGGATGTGGAAGGTGCAGAATGGTTTGTATTAAACGGTGCATTATCAATGCTTACTCAACAGAAAATAAAAATCATACAACTAGAAATAAATAATCAATTAATAAAGTATAACATAAGTGTTAAACAATTAGTAGATTATATGAATGCATTTGGCTATAAGCTTTATAGACTCAATTCTAACTTAGTAGAAATTAATATAAATAATGAAAATTTATTAGACGAAGATTCGAATAATTATTATTTCATTGCAGATTTAAATTATGTAAATATTGAAAGGGGAAAAAACAAATGATTTCTATAATATGTATGCTTAAAGTAATTTTGCCTACTTCATTTATAAATAGGCTTAAGCATAAATATAACATTCCAGATATGGAGTGGAGCTTAAAAAATTTATATAATAATGGATTTCGGCCAACAGTTATATTAGATATAGGTGCTTACGAAGGAGAGTGGACAAAAATGGCAAGTAATATTTTTTCAGATGCTAGGTTTTTAATGTTCGAAGCACAAGAAACGAAAAACACTATACTTGCAAGTTTAAATTCAGCCAAAGTCGACCATCATATAGGTTTATTAGGTCCTGAAATAAATTCGAAATCAAAATTTTATATAAACGATACAGTAAGTTCTGCACTGCCAGAATCTGCGAAAGAAAAGCAAGACTATGTTGAAGTAGCTATGTTTACAGTAGATGAGGTACTTAAAACAAAAGGATTTGCAAAAGCAGATTTTATTAAGCTCGATGTGCAAGGTTTTGAACTAGAAGTGTTAAAGGGTGCAACAATATCTTTGAATAGTGCAGAAGTAGTTCTAATGGAAGTTTCATTGATTGAGATAAACAAAGGAGCTCCATTAATTTTTGAGGTTATGAAATTTATGAGTCAGCAAGATTTTGTTTGTTATGATATTTGCAGTTTGGTAAGACGCCCTTTAGATAATGCATTATGGCAAACAGATTTGATTTTTGTAAAAAGTAATTCGAAACTAATAGCATCAAAAAAATATGAATAAAAAATTGAAAGTATTAGTTGCCAATCCTGGAACTGGTATTTTTATTTTAGAAACTGTTAAAGCATATAAAGAGCAATCTTTGTTAAACACATTTTATACAACTTTCATTTCAAATCTCAACATTCCCTTTTATAAATATTTAGAAGGCACTAAATTCAAAAAAGAATTTGATAGAAGAGCTATCGATGTAGATTTACTACCATACGTTAAATCAAGTCCATTCAAAGAATTGCTAAGAACATTTTCTTCTAAGTTTTTTTCTGAAAACACCACCGATGCTTTATATGAATGGTCTGAATATTCTTTTGACAGGTGGGTGGCAAATAACTTAAATAAATCCATAGACATTGTACATTGTTACGAACATTGTTCGTTACAAACAATCATTAGAGCAAAAGAAATAGGCATCTTTGTGGTTTATGAACAACCTAGCCAACATCATTCCTATTTGTCGCCAATTATAGTCGAACAATATGAACATAACCCAAAACTTGGTGAAGTAACCAATAGTTTGTTGGTAAATGAAAAGTCGGTGCCACGAAATAAAAGAAGGGATAAGGAACTTGAATTAGCCGATTTAATTATTTGTAATTCGAGCTTTACAAAAAGTACTTTGGTTGCTGCTAATATTAATGAGGAGAAAATAAAAGTAGTGCCGCTAGGTTTTCCTTCTATTGCTAATAGAATGCCGACATCAAATCAAAAAATAAGATTTATTTATGCAGGCACTTCTAATATAAGAAAAGGAATACATCTTTTATTAGATGTATGGGCAGAGCATTTTAGTAATAGAGATGATTTAGAACTCTACATTGTAGGTAAGTTTGACTTACCTACAGTATATAAGAAAAACACATCAACTAACATTACTTTTATTGATTCGATACCTAGAAACCAGTTATTAGAAAATTTTTGCGATGCTGATGTGTTATTATTACCAACCTTAGCAGATGGGTTTGGAATGGTTATTACTGAGGCAATGTCAAGAGGTTTATGTGTTATGTGTACAGAAAATTCGGCTGGTCCAGATATTATTATACACGAAAAAAATGGATTAGTATTTAAAGCAAATAATAAGGAAGCATTATTTAATACCCTAAATACTTGGTCTTTTAAAAAGAATGAAATACTAGCAATGGGAGTAGAGGCAAAAAATACAGCTTCTAAATACAATTGGGCCGAATTTAGGAAAGCATTGGTAAATACAGTAGTAGAGAATTATAATGCTAAAAGATAAAAAGATAGTATTACTCACCGCAAGTCATTTAAGTTCTTGCCCACGTTTAATAAAAGAAGCAGAATTGTTATCTAAAAACGGGGCAGAAATACATATTGTTTATTTAAATTCTTTATTTTTTTTAGAAAGTGTTGATGATGTTATAAGAACTAAACATACGAATTGGAATTTCCATCCGATTTATTGGAAAGGTCGTAAATCCAATATGTACGAAGTATTAACTTCAAAAATTGCATTTAAGTTAACTAAATATTTTACGTCTAATTCGGACTTCATTCAATCAACTTCAAAAGTTTTAATTGATACTATTTTAGCGATAGATGCAGATTTGTACATTGCTCATCACCCAAGTTTATTACCTGCAGCAGCAAAAGCCGCAAAAAAATACAAGGCTAAGTTTATTTATGACATTGAAGATGCATTTCCTTTTGTTGATGCGGGGAGATTTCTTACAAACCCCAACATAGATATAATAAACATTGAAAAAAAATACATTAAGCAAGCAAGTTTGTTAACCGCTGCTAGTCCATTATATACTCAATTATATAAGAGTTTATATAACTTAAGTATGGAGCCAATTAATTTATTAAACGTTTTTAATGTAAAGCATCATACATTGAAGGAGTATAAAGATCGAAAGGATTTATCAAAAACATCTTTGTACTGGTTTTCGCAGACAGTTGGTTTAAATAGAGGTTTGCAGGATGTTTTCCACGCCATTAACGAATTAGACCCAACTCATTATGAGCTGCATATTAGAGGAAATTGTACATTGGAGGTTAAACAACATTTATTGAGTTTAATCACTGATAAAATACATCTAAAAAATATATTTTTCCATGAACTTATTTCGAATGATGAACTTGAAATAAGGAATTCTGAACATGATATTGGCCTAGCGCTTGAATATCCAACATCCCTAAATAGAGATTTATGCATCTCCAACAAAATGTTAGATTACATTAGTAAAGGTTTAATGGTAGTAGCTACAAATACCAAAGGGCATGCATACATATTATCAGAATTTAATGCAAGTAAATATTTGTATAAACCTTCCGATGTACAATCTTTAGTAAATATACTTACTTACATAATAGATAATCCAGAGGAACTATATACTTTAAAAGGTAAAAGTTTGGAACTTGCACAGTCGAAATATAATTGGGATACACATTCTAAACCTTGGTTGCTTGAGTTAAAAAAATTAATGCAATGAAAAAGGTATTAATTATTTCACCATTTTTTCCACCAATTAATGCAGCAGATATGCATCGCATTCGTCAAAGTTTAATGTATTACAAAGAGAACGGATGGGAGGCTGAAGTAGTAATTGTAGATCCGGCATATGTAGAAATGCATAAAGATGAGTATTTATTACAAACCATACCGAATGATGTAATTGTACATAAGGTAAAAGCATTTGATGCTAAAATTACTAAGAAGTTTGGCTTAGGTAGTATTGCATACAGATCGATGTTCCAATATTGGAAATATGTTAATGCCTTGTTATCTGCAAACAAATTCGATCTAATTTTTTTCTCAACAACCGCTTACCCAATTACTGCACTAGGGCGAATATGGAAAGCTAAATACCAGGTTCCTTATATTATTGATATGCAAGATCCATGGAGGCCCGACCATTACCTGTCTTTACCAGAGAATCAGCGTCCTCCAAAATTTTGGATTTCTTACAAATTAGATTCTGTTTTAGAAAAATATAGCATGCTTAAAGTGGGTGGATTAATGTCTGTAACACAAACTTATATTGATGTATTAAAAGAACGATATAAACAGTTAAAAAGCACTCCATTTGCCGTTATTCCATTTGCTGCATATAAAAAAGATATAGATGTTTCTAAAACTATCAGTATAAAGAATGATTTTTTCGATATAAATGATGGAAACTTTAACATCGTATATATAGGCAGGGCTGGCTACGACATGACCTTATCTAATACGTTATTCTTAAAAGCAATTAAAAAAGGACGTGAACAATTTGAAGAGTTTAAAAATATAAAAATATTTTACATCGGAACTAGTTATGATAGTACTGGAAATGGAATAAAAACAGTTGAGCCCATAGCAACACAGCTTGGTCTTACAGATTGCTTAAAGGAATTTCCGAATAGAATACCTTACTTTCAAAGTTTAAAAATATTGAATGATGCAAGCTTTTTATTTGTGCCAGGATCCGATAATATTGGCTACACTGCCTCAAAAATATATTCGTATGTATGGTTCAATAAACCATTGTTAACATTATTTCATTCGAGTAGTAGCGTAAATGATTTTATGAATGATTGTAATGCAGGCTTGGCTTTGCAGTTTGATGCAGAAACTGAACAAGTAATAATTAATAAAATTATTAACTACATTCAATTAGCATATTCTAATAAAATAAGTAATAACATAAATTGGAATAATTTCGATCAATATACAGCTTTAAATAAAGTGAAAATGCAAATTGAATTATTTAATAAGGTTATAAATTAAGATATGGGTTTATTGAAAATTATTTATTTCATTACTAACCATCCAATTTCTAGTCATTCCAAAATTAGATCTGTGTTTAGATTTTTTTGGTGGCAAATGAGAGCAGTTTTTACAAAAAAAATATATGTACATCAGTTTACCGAACATTCTAAATTGTTAATGGTAAAAGGGATGACAGGTGCAACAGGAAATTTGTATTGTGGGTTACATGAGTATAAAGAAATGTTGTTTTTGCTTCATTATTTACGTAAAGGGGAGTTGTTTATAGATGCCGGTGCAAATATTGGAAGCTATTCTATTTTAGCCTCTGCAGAAATTGGAGCTATTTCTTATAGTTTCGAGCCTGTAGAACATACGTATAATCAGTTTCAACAAAACATTAGCGTAAATAACATTACCACCAAGGTAAATAGTTATAACCTTGGCTTAGCATCAAAAGCTGGGGAATTGTTCTTTTCAGATGAACAAGATTCCTCAATGAATCACGTGCTAGATTCAAATAACCTTTCGACTAACTCTAAAAGAGTAGAAGTTTCGACACTAGATTCTGTGCTAAGTAACGTTTCCCCTAGTTTATTAAAAATAGATGTGGAAGGCTTTGAATTAGAAGTGTTAAATGGTGCCAATGAAACCTTAAATAATAATAGTTTAAAGGCAATTATTATTGAGCTTAATGGCACTGGTGAAAATTATGGATATAAGGATGAAGACATAAATCAAAAATTATTGTCGTTAGGATTTGAGTCATATACATATAATCCTTTTGAAAGAAAATTGATTCCAGCAAAGTTAACAGATTTCGATAATTTAATTTATGTGCGTGACAAAGATTTCGTTGATTATAAATTATCTATTTCGCCAAAATTTAAAATATTAAACTTAGATATATAATTGCAAAAGGTAGTATTTATAATATCGCACCCAATACAGTATTATGTACCATTGTTACAAGGATTAAGTAATAATAAGGATTTAGATATTGTAGTGCTATATACTTGGGGAGAAAATTCTATTGCGAAGTTCGATCCCGGATTTAACAGAGTGGTAGAGTGGGACATGCCTTTGTTAGATGGGTATAAATATGAATTCTTAACTAATATTTCTGCTGACCCTGGCACACATCATTTTAATGGGATTAACAATCCTGATATAATTAAAAGGATTAATGAATTAAAACCAGATAAGTTAGTTGTTTTTGGTTGGAGCTTTAAAAGTCATTTAAAAGTGTTAAAAACATTTAAAGGTAAAATTCCAATTTATTTTAGAGGCGATTCTCATTTATTGACTGAAACTAACTTTATCAAAAATATACTAAGAAGAATTTATTTAACATGGATTTATAAACACATTGATTTTGCCATTGCAGTTGGAACTCAAAATAAATTGTATTATAAATGTATGGGATTAAAAGATAGTCAGATTTTATTTGCTCCGCATGCTATTGATGATAAACGATTTCTAGATAATACAGAAATAGACAAATCGATTCCATTTCCTATTAATAATATAAAATTTATTTATGTAGGTAAATTTGAATACCGCAAAGATTTGGAGACCTTAATTCAAGCAAAATTATTACTCAAAGATTTATCCTGCTCCTTAATTCTAGTTGGCAATGGCCCGGATGAAGAGAAGTTGAAAAGTATAGCGAGGGAGGATAAGAATATCCACTTCATTGATTTTGTAAATCAAGCCAAAATTCCAAGTGTTTATAAAATGGCTGATGTATTTGTTTTGCCTTCTATTTCTGAAACATGGGGATTAGGAATTAATGAAGCGATGAATTCTGGTTTGGCAATTATAGCAAGTGATAAAGTAGGTTCAGCGATCGATTTAGTTCGAAATAATGGTTATATTTTTAAAAACGGAGATATTAAAGACTTGAGTAATAAAATGAAGTGTTTAATAGAGGATAGAGATTTGCTAGAAGATTTTAAGAAAAGCTCGATAAAGAGCATTAAAGATTGGTCCTTAAGCACATTAATTGCTAATTTTGAGAAAGCACTGCTAAACAAATGAGTTTAAGATTTATTTTATTATTTATTCCTTGGATTTTTTCATTGCTTTTTGCAGGCAATCCGCAATTGTCGTTTCTTATAGCATGGTTTGGTTCAATTTTTAATTTAGCATTAGTATTTACAGGTACTATAAAGCCATTACCAAACGATTTGCCTTTAGCGAAACAACTAATACGGCCAGTATTCCTTACTCAAATTTTATTTGTTGGATATACTTGTTTAACCTCCATATTTTTTTATTTAGATGTTTTAGGATATCGAAATTTTGAGAAGTTTGATGTTTATCATATAGACATGCGCGTATTAGAGGAAACGGCTGCCAGTCAGCGATTATATATATTAGCACATGCTTCCTATGTTTTCGGGTTACTCTCATTTATGCGTTATAAAATAAATTATAATTGGAAATTGAATGAAGTTAAATTTGATGCAAATTTCTTTTTGAGAATGGCCATACTATTTTCAATATTAAAATTCATATTTATTTTTGTACCAGGCTTAAGTCAATTTGCTGTAAAATCATCAGACATCGCTTATGTGTCTTCTATAATTGCCTTAGTTACTCCAGGTTCTAAAAAGAGTAAGCAGTTTTACTTTGTTTCTGTGTTAGTTTTTACACTTAACTTTATTCAAGTTCTTTTTTCTGGATGGAAAGAGCCAATTATATTTACATTAATTGTATTAGTTGCATTTCTATATCCTAAATATAAGCGGGCCGTATTTATTGCAAGTGTTCCTGCAATGATGTTAATAATTTTTGTACTACCTAGTTTTAATTCGTTATTTAGAGAACAAGTTTGGACAGAAGGTATAGAATCATCAATAGCTGCATCGAGCGCTATAGATGCCATACAATCTGGTGAAATAGATGTATACTCAGATAATTGGGAGTTTTTAATTAAACGCTCCAGTGAGATTTCCATGTTAAATGATTACATGAGAAAAGTGCCTAAAGAAATTGAGTATTATGGTAACCAATTAATTATTGATGGTTTCCGATTTATTCTTCCTCGTTTATTTTGGCCAGATAAACCAGATATAGAATTGCATGTAATGCAAAGAGTATATAAAATTGGAATAGTAAGTGACCAAATGTTGGTTTCTGCTAAGCCCCCAATTGTGGTGGATGCTTATATCTCCGGTGGGCATTTCTATGTGTTTTTAATATTGTTTTTATTTGGAGCACTCACCTCTTACATAAGTAGAGTAGTCGAATATTTATTTTGTGGATATAACATTGGAACTGTATGGATATTTTTAGGAGTATTTCAAATATTTAATAAAGGGAGTTGTTTTGAGTTTTTACTTAATTCTATTTTTTGGGGTATAGTATCTATGTTTATTATTTTGTTCTTCCTCAAACGTTTCAGTTATATAATTCCAAATACTCAAGAAAATTGAAGGTATTAATTATAACACCCTCTTATAAGCCGGCATTTATTTATGGTGGACCGATATTCTCAGTGGCTTATTTAGCTGAAAATTTATCGAAACAGAATAATGTGTTGGTATTAAGCACTAGGGCAAATGGCAAATCAGAATTAGAGGTAAATACGAACGAAATTCAAAACATTGAGGGTGTAAATGTTTTGTTTTTTAACCGACAAACAAAAGACCATACACATTTATCATTAGATCTGTTAAGTTATTTGTGGAATAATGGTAATAAATACGAAGTTATTCATATACAGTCTTGGTGGAATTTAGTTGCACTTTTTTCGGGGCTTATATGCAAAATAAGGTCATGGAATTACATTGTAAGCCCAAGAGGCATGTTAAGTCCATATACTTACCAAGCATCTACCATCAAAAAAATAATACATGTTTTGTTAGGTAATTTTTTATTGAAGAGTGCTAAAGTACATTTAACTTCTATAGATGAACAAAAGAAAGTATTAGAGTTAAATGCAAGCTACAAAACATTTGTAGTGCCTAATTTTGTTGATACAGATGTGCCGTATATTAAAAAATCTAAAAGCACTACGTTCAGAATATTATTTTTGGGCAGAATACATCAGAAAAAAGGACTAGACATTTTATTGAAATCATTGAACAAATTAGAATTTAACTTTGAACTTAATATTGTAGGAGAAGGAGAGTCTGAATATTTAACTAGCTTAAAAAATATAATTAATGAACATAATTTATTTGATAAAGTAAATTGGTTGGGTGCTAAACACGGAATCGAAAAATATGAAATGTATGCTCATTCAGATTTAATGGTACTTCCATCTCATGATGAAAACTTCGCTAACTCTGTACTCGAGTCGTTACTACAAGGAACACCAGTAATACTTTCAACGAATGTTGGGCTTTCTAATTTTGTGAATAATAACAATTTGGGCTGGGTATACCAAGGATACGAAAATGAATTAGCTGTTTGTATTAATAATGCTTACTTGAAAACAGAACTACGAGAGCAAATAGAGAACAATGCTAGAGCTATTATTTTAAAAGAGTTTGATGCTATTAAACTTACAAAAGAGTACATAACTAATTATAAAATATAATGACATTAAAGTTAGCAGTTGTAATTTTAACTTTTAACGAAGAAAAAAACATTACTAAATGTTTAGATAGCGTAAAAAGTTTAGCTGCTCCAATATATATCATCGATTCTTATTCTACAGATAAAACTGAAGAAATTGCATTAACCTACAATGCGCATTTTATTCAAAATAAATTTACAACTCATACTTTGCAATGGAAATTTGCTTTAGAATCACTTCCTCCAGACATTGATTGGGTTTTAGGTTTAGACGCCGATCAAACTTTAACGGAAGAGTTACAGAATGAAATTGTTGAATTGTTTACGACTCCAGGAGAATTACCATCCGTTGGATATTACATACGCAGGAGAAATTATTTTTTAAATACATGGATCCGATTTGGTGGGTATCAAAATAGATACTTGTTGAAATTATTTAAAAGAGATAAGGTTTATTTAGACGAGTCTGAGTTAATGGATCATCATTTTTATGTAAATGGAGCTACCACTCGCTTGAAAAATGATATTGATGAAAATAATTTAAAGGAAAACTTAGAATTTTGGAAACAAAAACATGTTAAATATGCTGAGTTGCAAGCTAAAGAAGAGTTTGAAAAGTTATTAAGCAACAAGGGGAAATTATTAGGAAACCAAGACCAACGAAGGCTTTTTTTTAAAAGTCTGTGGAACAGAATGCCTTTATTCATTAGGCCTGTTTTATATTTTTTATACAGGTACTTTTTCTTAGCCGGTTTTCTGGATGGGAAAACGGGTTCTAAATTTCATTATTTACAAGCATATTGGTATCGAAGAAAAGTAGATGAGAATATTTATAAGTTAAAATCTAAAAAATATAAGTATTATCAAGAACTTATTTTTATTTCGCGTTTTATAATTCTATTTAGTACGCTCTATTACTTTAATATATTTTTTATAGGATTAACAGGTGAGGGCGGAAGTTTCTATTCTTCTTTTATAGATCAACATTTAAATTATATTCGCTGGTTAAGAGAATCCATAATTTATTTTTCCTCCATTATATTAAGTGTTTTTAACTATGACACCATACGATTACCCTATCATTTAAAAATCATTGATGGTGTAAGAGTTGGGGTTGGTTACTCTTGTCTTGGTTATGGCTTAATGAGTATGCACATTGCACTAGCACTTTCTTATCCATTTAGAATAAACTTAAGAAGAAAATATTTGCTTTTTGGTTTACTGGCTATTTATACAATAAATGTAATAAGAATAGCGGCAGTTGGTGTTGTATACACAGAAGTTAAAAACATAAACATCGATCATCATTTAATATTTAATATAGTAGCGTATATTTTAATATTTGCAATGATGGTTTACTCAATTAAATTAAATTCTAAAAATGAAAATACTCGGACTTAATGCTTACCATGGAGATGCATCTGCATGTTTATTAGTAGATGGGCAAATAATTTCTGCTACCGAAGAAGAAAGAATTCGTCGACTAAAACATTGGGCGGGATTCCCCTCAGAAGCAATTAAATTTTGTTTAGAGGATGCAGGCTTAAAGCTATCTGATATAGATGCTATAACTATATCGAGAGATCCGTATGCAAATTTTGGATTAAAGGTATTACATGCATTAAAAAACAGATTGAGTTTATCAAATATAAAAGATCGTGTAAATAATTTGCAAAAAGCAATGAACCTTCAAGAGGAATTTGCCTTACATTTCAACACCGATTTTAAAAACTTTAAAGGTAAAATTGTAAATGTGGAACATCATCGTTCACATTTGGCAAGTGCTTATTTCGTTTCTCCATTTTCAGAATCAGCTATTTTATCTATTGATGGTTTTGGTGATTTTTCATCGGTAATGTCGGCTTATGGTAAAGGCAATCAATTCCAAGTTTTAGATCAAGTAAATTATCCTCATTCTTTGGGTGTGTTTTATACTGCTTTTACACAGTATCTAGGTTTCCCACATTATGGTGATGAATATAAAGTAATGGGATTGGCACCATACGGTACAGCTAATTACAAAGAGCAAGTTCGTAAAGTAGTTTCTCTTACTTCTGATGGTTTGTTTAAATTGAACATGGATTATTTTAACCATACCAAAAATGGAGTGAACATGACATGGACAGACGGTTTACCTCATGTTGATGCCATGTTTTCTGATATGTTTATTAAAACATTTGGACCTAATAGAACTAAAGAGGAAGAACTAAGTCAGTATCACAAAGATTTGGCAGCGAGTGTGCAAGCCGTAACAGAAGAAGTAATTTTTCATATGGCAGAAAGTTTACGAAAAAAAACAGGTTCAGAAAATTTATGCTTAGCCGGAGGTGTAGGTCAGAACTCTGTAGCTAACGGAAAAATAATTGCTAATACAGGTTTCAAAAACTTATACATACCACCCGCAGCGCATGATGCAGGTACAAGTATAGGTTCTGCATTATATTACCATCATCAAACACTAAAAAACAAACGCAGCCTAGTTAGCAAAACAGGTTATTACGGTTACCATGCTACCAATGAAGAAATTGAGACAACACTCAAAAAGAATAATGTAGCGTATAAATATTTTGAAGATAGAGAAGAGTTAATAGATAAAGTTACTGATAAAATTATAGATGCATGTGTAATTGGTTGGTACCAAGGTAGGGCAGAGTTTGGTCCACGTGCCTTAGGTCATCGATCTATAATTGCCGATCCACGTAGGAATGATGCAAAAGAAATTTTGAATCTAAAAATAAAACGAAGAGAATCTTTCCGCCCCTTTGCTCCATCTATATTAGAAGAAAAAGTTGCTGATTATTTTGAAAGAACAGATGAAGTTCCTTTTATGGAAAAGGTATTCGTAATTAAACCCGAAAGAAGAGCGGATATACCTGCAGTAACACATGTTGATGGTACCGGTAGATTGCAATCTGTAAATAAAAATTACGAACCAATGTACCATCGCTTAATCGAAAGATTTTATGAAAAAACAGGGGTGCCTATTTTATTGAATACATCTTTTAATGAAAATGAACCAATTGTAAATACACCACAAGAAGCACTTGATTGTTATTTAAGAACAAAAATGGATGTATTAGTAATGGGCAATTTTTACATATGCAGATAAGTAAAGAAAAATATATTTACTTGCTTTTTTTTAGTTTCCTAGCAAGTTTGTTTATTTTATTTGCTTATAACGGATATCCATTATTCGGTGGCGATAGTTATAGTTTTTTGCCTACTGCCATACATTTAGATAGAGGAGAGGGCTTAATAAATGAACTCTACAAACCAACCGGGAGCGAGCAAATGTTATTCTACCCTCCTTTATTTCCCTATTTTCAGAGCTTGTTTTTGTTTACAAACAGTCCTAATGAACTTTTCATAAGCTTAAGTATTACTAGCATTTTATCATTGCTTTTTATGATGCTTGTGCTTGCTAAGTTATTTTCAAAAGTAGAACCATCAATTTTCAAGTATTTTTTATTTTTTATCATAAGTATTGGCATTGCAACAGGATTAGACACCTCCTCTGGTCGACCGGAAATACTTATAAATTTATTAATAAGTATAGGCTTATATGTTTATGTAAATAATTTTAAGTACAACGATTATTATTATGGAGTATTATTAACATTAATAGGAATTACATCAGTTGTTACAGGAGTATATGTATTCTTAATATTGGGGATGTTATATTTCTATACTCAAATGAAAATGGCTAACTACCTTAAGCTGTTCAGTACTTGTTTAATTGTTTTTATTATATTTCTATTTTTTTATCCTTATTCTTTTGCAGATCTAATAAAAACAATGCTTTCCGAAGCACAAAAAATAGTTTTTTCTCGTGATGATGTTTATTCTTTTAAAGAGTTTGTAAGCTACCATTTACTTTATCCTTCCTACACATTCTATTTTATATTGTTTTTATTAAGTATTATTTTCATCATAAGTAAAATTTATAAATCATTATTTACATCAATTGTTTTTGTATTATTATTAAGTTTAATTTATTATTTCGGATTTAGAAACTTTGCTACCAACTATTATGTTTACTGTATTTATTTAATTTCTGCTTTTATAGTCCTTAATTTATTATTAAAATCTAAATTCTATATAGTGTTGATGCTCGTGTTTGGTCTAGCATCTATAGGCTTTATACGTAAATCGGCCTTGTTTTTATATTATTATGATGAACAAGCAGTAGTAAACACCGTAAATAATTCCTTAGAAAATTACAATATTGTAAATTATGCTAAGAATTCTTCGTTCTGGGTTTTCCATTATTACAACAATAATGAGTTTAATAAAACGAATAATTACTATGTATATCAACAAGTGTTTAGTTCTAGTATTAATATCAGAATGCAAGATTCTGTGGTTGTAGATTTTACTAATCATTCAAAATTTAAAGTTGCAGGGCTAACAATTGCCAATAATCCACCTTTTTATTATTACAAATTAGTAATCGAAAAATAGAAATGAAAGTAAGCATCATTACCGTTTGTTATAATTCTGCAAGTACTATTGAAGACACCATTCTCTCGGTTGCGAATCAAACTCATCAAAATATTGAATACATAATTGTTGATGGTAATTCTAAAGACGCTACTGTAGAAATTATAAAGAAACACAGTGCCACTGTTACTAAATGGATATCTGAGAAAGACAAGGGCATCTATGATGCGATGAACAAAGGTCTTGAAATGGCAAGTGGAGACATTATCGGGATATTAAACGCCGATGATGTTTTTGCCAATAATGAAGTGATAAAAAATATTGTAAATTATTTTACCCATGAAAAAATCGATGCATTGTATGCCGATTTGAAATATGTGCAGAGAGATGATATTACTAAGGTTATTCGATTTTGGAAATCTGGAGAATACAGAGAGGGCAAATTTTATAATGGATGGATGCCTCCGCACCCAACCTTATACCTTAGAAAGAGCATATATCAAAAATATGGGAATTATAGAACAGATATGCCATCTGCTGCCGATTATGAATTAATGTTGCGTATGATACATGTAAATAAAATTAGGTTAGCCTATTATCCGCAAGTTACCGTATTAATGCGAGAGGGTGGTTTAAGCAATCGTAGTATTGAAAATAGAATAAAAGCAAATAGAGATGATAAAAGGGCCTGGGAGGTAAATAATGTAAGTCCTAAATTCTATACTTTATTTATGAAGCCTTTATCTAAAATACTTCAATTTATAATAAAAAATTAAAACCAATTACATATAATTTAGTTAATATTGTTTATTAAAAAATCACCATATTATGAGAAAAATTAAAGTAACACTACTATTATGTGTTTTGAGCATTGCAAGTTTTGCTCAAATTAAAACACCACAACCTAGCCCATTAGCAAGCTCTAAACAAGCATTTGGATTAGGCGAAATTTCATTGGCTTATTCTCGTCCACAAGCAAAAGGGCGTGTAATTTTTGGAGACTTAGTTCCATTTGATAAATTATGGAGAACAGGTGCTAACAACTCATCAAAAGTTACATTTTCTGATGATGTGATGATTGAAGGAAATAAATTAGCAGCTGGAGAATATGCAATTTATACGATTCCTGGAAAAGCAGAGTGGACAATTATCTTCCACAAGAACTTAAAAATGTGGGGTCTTGGCGATCCAGGCGATTACAAAGAAGAGAATGATGCTTTGAGAGTAAAAGTTAAGCCTCAAACATTAACTAGTAATGTAGAGTCGTTTACAATTGATATTACAGACATTGCTGCAAAAACTTGCAAGATGAATATCTCTTGGGAGAAAACTAAAGTTTCTGTAAACATTACAACAGACATTGATTCTAAAATCGAAGCAAGCATCGAAAAAACATTAAATCCTAAACCAGATGGCAACTCGTATTTTTCTGCAGCTAGTTACTATTTCGAAAATGGTAAAGATTTAAACAAAGCATTAGAGTGGTGCAACAAAGCAATTGCTGCAAGAGCAGATGCATATTGGATGGTACACTTAAAAGCTAAAATCTACAAAGGATTAAACAACAAAGCAGAGGCAATTGCTGCTGCAAACGCATCGAAAGAAATGGCTGCAAAAGCAGGCAATCCAGATTATGTTGCGTTGAATGAAAAGTTAATTGCTGAATTGAAAAAGTAATATTGTACTCTGTAAGTTGTACAAAGTACATTGTACAACTTACATTTTACAGTTTATTCCAGTCCTTCAACTGCCACTCCAACTTCGCCACCGAGATCAAATTTTTATTAACGTCTCGCACCTCAACCTCTAGTAGTTCCATACATTGAGGCGAACTTTCTAATTTCTTTTTTATTTCATTTATTCGATCTTCGGTTAAACTGAAGTTTACAAATAATTCTTCTCTACCTTGTTTTACAAAATCGATACTTAAGTTTCGCATAATAAGGCGGTACTTACTAGGACTTAATCTGCTTATTAATAAAAATCCACAAGCATATTCACTGGCGGTTGCTAATGCACATGCATGTATTCCTTTTAAATGATTTAAATTTTTTCGGATGTATGGAATGTGGACTGTAATTGAATTAGGATCTACAGCAATAATCTTAAAATGATGTGGTGCATTAAAAGGAATAATCCTGCCTAAGCCTTTATTCAATACCCATAACCAGAATTTGCTTTTATATGCTTTTGCTAAAATATTTTCTAATTTTTTCATGTTAAAAATATTATACAATTTGTAACAATTGTTTTTTAGATTCTTCAAACTCCGTTTTCATTTCCTCCACAATAACATTGATGGGTTTAATGTCGTGTATTAAAGATACCGACTTACCCGCACACCATAATGTTTCATAGGATCCTGGAAGTATTGATTTGCTTAAACTCTTCATTCCTTTCCATTGTACCAACATTTTGAAATATTTTTTTGTACGCTTATTTTTCGATAATAATTTCTCGAACCAATTTTGCGAGTAGCCTATTTTTTTTGCGTAAGGCGTATTAATAATGGTACAAGGTGTTCCCGATATTTTTTCGGTTAATACAATATCATCCATTTCAGAATTCACAATTCCATTTTTGTATTCATCACTTACACCGGCTTCCGTACTTGCAATAAATCTTGTTCCTACAGATGCTGCGCAAGCGCCCAGTGCCATTGCAGATAATAATCCTTCACCATTTGCAATGCCTCCCGCAGCAATTACTGGTTTATCTGGAAATGCATGTTTTAAGCTTGGCACTAATACCTGCAATGGGTTTGGCCCTGCATGCCCGCCTGCACCTTGCCCAACAGCAATAAATCCATCACAACCTAAATCATTACATTTTTTAGCATGCTGTAAATTGGTTACATCACAATATACTTTTCCACCATATTTATGGGCCTCTTCTATTACCCTAGCTGGTGATCCCAATGAAGTAATGTAGAAAGGTACTTTTGCATTTACACAAATACTCAAATGCTTTTCAAACATCACATTCGTTTTTTGAACTATTAAGTTTACGCCATAATTACCGTGGTTCGATTTATTTTTGTGTTCATTTAAACTTTTTAATACACTTTCTAATTCCCCTTCGTTTCTATAATTAAGAGTTGGGAATACACCAAGTATACCCGAGTCGATAGCCGCCTTTAACATTTGTAGGTTTGAAACCAAAAACATAGGGGCCATTACAACCGGAATTTTTAAATTAAATTCCTTAGAAAAGTTAAAAAATTTTGCCATAAACTTGTTTTTTATTAAAATGATGATATATTTGTACTAAATACCAATATGGTATAGTGGTTGATTCATCAATCTAATATCATTAAAATAATTGGCATAATTGGAAAGAGAAGAGGAAAAAATTGTAACTTATTCAAAAAAATATTCTTCTATGAAAATAACACGTGTATTTGATTTGCTTCCTTTTCTAAAGATGTATTATCCTGAAAAAGCTATTTTTTCAGCTAAAGTCGATGGTAAATGGATTTCATATGAAACAGAAAATTTTATAAGGCAAGTAGATGAATTAAGTTTAGGTTTATTAAAACTAGGTATTAAGAAAGACGACAAAATTGCTAACATGTCGCCGAATCGACCCGAATGGAACATCGTAGATTTTGCAGTAATGCAAATGGGTGCTATCCATTTACCTCTTTATCCTACACTTGCAGAAGCAGATTTAAGATACATCTTACAAGATTCTGGCGCTAAAGTTGTATTTGTAGCAACCGATGATTTATTTCAAAAAATTAAAAATGTACAAGCAGATTGTCCAGAATTGCAACATGTTTTTTCTTATGAAAATATAAATGCTGAAAATGTAAAACATTGGGAGTACTTAAAAGATATTGGCGACTCTAATGATATGGATAAAGTAGTTGAATACAGAGATAATGTACAACCAGATGATTTACTTACTTTAATATATACATCAGGAACTACTGGTAATCCGAAGGGAGTAATGTTAACTCATGATAATTTGGTAAGTAATTTCAAATCATCTAATCCATTAATTCCAGAAGGTTCGCACAAAGCATTAAGTTTTTTACCGCTCTCTCATATTTTCGAACGCATGGTAGTTTACATGTATTTAAGTAAAGGCGTAAGTATTTATTATGCGGAGTCGTTAGAAAAAATTGCAGATAATTTAAAAGAAGTTCAGCCGCACATGTTTACTACAGTACCTCGTTTGCTCGAAAAGGTATACGATAAAATTGTGGCTAAAGGGGCAGAACTAACAGGTATTAAAAAGAAATTATTTTTTTGGGCATTAGATTTAGGTTTACGTTATGAGTATGATGGTGCAAATGGATGGTGGTATGAGTTCCAATTGTACATTGCTAATAAAATAATTTTCAAAAAATGGCGTGAAGCATTGGGTGGAAATATTAAAGCTATTTGTGCGGGTGGAGCTGCCTTGCAAGAGCGTTTAGCTCGTGTATTTTGGGCTGCCCAAATACCAGTATTACAAGGTTATGGATTAACAGAAACCTCGCCAGTTGTGGCGGTTAATGGAATAGATAAAGGCATGCGTTGGTTTGGAACTGTAGGACCTACTATACCCGGAGTAGAAGTTAAAATTGCTGCCGATGGAGAAATACTTGCTCGAGGTCCGAACATCATGAAAGGGTATTTTAAAAAAGAAGAAGCTACCAATGAAGTAATTGATACAGATGGTTGGTTCCATACAGGTGATATTGGCGAATGGGTAGATAATAGATATTTAAAAATTACCGATCGTAAAAAAGAAATATTTAAAACTGCAGGAGGGAAATACATCGCCCCACAAGTAATAGAAAATAAATTTAAAGAATCTAAATTCATTGAGCAGATAATGGTTTTGGGAGAAAACGAACGTTTCCCTTCAGCCTTAATTATACCAGCCTTCGCACATTTAAAAGATTGGTGTACAATTAAAAATATAGATTATGTTGATAATGCTTCTATTATCAATGATCAACGAATTATGGATAGAATCCAGAAAGAAGTAGATTTTTATAATAGCTCATTAGGTCATTGGGAACAAATTAAAAAGTTTGTATTGTTACCCCGTGAATTTACAATTGATGAAGGGGAATTAACACCAAAATTAAGTTTAAAACGTAAAGCAATTTTAGAGAAATATTCAAGTAAAATTGCAACTATTTATAAATAAAAAATGCTAGGCATAGGCCTAGCACCTTAGTTCTTTGAATAACAATTATTCTCTGTTTAATGAAAAAGTACCATTGCTTAGTACCACACTATCATTTGGATTGTTAACATTGTAGGCCGTTCCACTAAAGGTTCCAACAACTTTGTTAGCAGTATCAATGCTAGATATGGTTATGCTGCCTTTAGTTCCGGTTTCGTAAAAAATAAAATCGAATAAGCCTGGACCTGTTTTTTTACGGTATGACAAACCATTGTTGACACCAAAATTATATGTGCCAGAATTAATGCTGTTAATATCAATAATCATAGTATTCTGATATTGATTTTTGCCAGCAAAAATCTGAATGCGATTTTGCTCAACATCGAAGTTTGCGGTATCTGTACTATAAACAGTACCATTAACATTTACACTGAAACCAGCACTCGGAGTGGGACTCGGATTGTTACTTTCATCTTCTTTGCAAGAAGAAAGTAGGCTCGAGATGCCAATAAATGCAAGTAAAGCCAATAAGTTTAAATTTTTCATATATACATTTTTTTTGTTATTCAATATTAAGTAGAAAACCAGTTTAAAAAATACCCATTAGAGGGTATATAATTTTGAATGTAAATTATTTACCAATGAGAAGAATAAATAAAGTTGCGGTGTTGGGATCGGGTGTGATGGGGTCTAGAATTGCTTGCCATTTTGCAAATGCAGGCATCAAAGTTTATTTGCTAGATATTGCGCCAAAAGCCTTAAATGACGCAGAGCAAGCAACTGGTTTAAGCTTGGACAACCCAAGTGTTAAAAACAGAATCGTGAACGATGCATTAAAGCAAACACTAAGTTCTAATCCTTCTGCTGTATTTACAAAGCAAACCGCAAAATTAATTACAACCGGAAATTTCGACGATAATTTAAATTGGATAACTGATTGTGATTGGGTGATAGAAGTGGTTGTAGAAAATTTAGGAATTAAACAAAGTTTATTCGAACGTGTAGAAACCTTCCGTAAACCAGGAACCTTAATAACTTCTAATACTTCTGGTATTCCTATTCATTTAATGACCGAAGGAAGATCCGATGATTTTAAAAAGCATTTTTGTGGAACACATTTTTTTAATCCTCCACGTTATTTACCATTATTAGAAATAATTCCTACACCAAATACAGATCAATCTGTTGTTGATTTCTTATTGCACTATGGTGATTTATATTTAGGTAAAACAACGGTATTGTGTAAAGATACTCCTGCATTTATTGCCAATAGAATTGGGGTGTTTTCTATACTTTCCTTATTTCATATGGTTGATGAAATGGGATTAAGTATTGATGAAGTGGATCGTTATACGGGTACTATTGTAGGTAGACCAAAATCTGCAACCTTTAGAACTACGGATGTAGTAGGTTTAGATACATTGATAAAGGTAGCACGTGGTTTGCAAGAAAATTTACCAAACGACGAATCGAAGGATGCATTCAGAATTCCGGAATTCATTGCAAAAATGGAAGCCAATAACTGGTTAGGTGATAAAACGAAACAAGGCTTCTACAAAAAAACTAAAAATGAAAAAGGGGAAAAAGATATTTTATCTCTCAATTTAAAAACACTCGAATACGAACCGAAACAAAAGTTTAAATCATCCTCGCTTGAAGCAATGAAAACGATGGATAATTTGAAAGATCGTTTACAGTTTTTAAATACCGCTACCGATACTGCAGGCATATTCTTCCGTAAAACAATGCATTCTTTGTTTGCTTATTGTACGAAACGGGTACCTGAAATTACAGATGATTTGTATCGCTTAGATGATGCGATGCGCGCAGGTTTTGGTTGGGAATTAGGACCTTTTCAAGTTTGGGATGTATTAGGAGTTCAAAATACTGTTGATGCCATGCAAAAAGAAGGCTTAACAGTAGCACCTTGGTTAACTGAAATGTTAGCATCTGGAAAAACAAGTTTTTATAAAACAGAAAATGCAGAAGTAAGATATTACGATCAGTTGAGTAAAGAATATAAAAAAATACCAGGTGCAGAAGCCTTTATTATTTTAGATAATATACGTACAAACAAAAAAGTTTGGGGCAACTCAGGTGTTACTGTAACTGACTTAGGCGATGGAATATTGAATTGTGAATTCCATACAAAGATGAATTCTATTGGTGGTGAAGTATTGATGGGGATTAATAAAGCAATTGATCTTGCGGAAAAAGATTTCCGTGGATTAGTGGTAGGAAACCAAGGCGCAAATTTTTCTGCAGGCGCAAACATTGCCATGATTTTTATGATGGCAGTAGAGCAAGAGTATGATGAAATAGATTTTGCTATTCGTCAGTTTCAAAAAACGATGATGCGAGTTAGATACTCCTCTATACCTGTGGTGGCGGCACCACATCATTTAACTTTAGGAGGTGGATGCGAACTATGTTTGCATGCAGATTGGGTACAAGCAAATGCCGAAACCTATATGGGTCTTGTAGAATTTGGTGTAGGTGTAATACCTGGTGGCGGTGGTTCTAAAGAATTTGCCTTGCGCATTTCTGATGCGTACCGCGAAGGCGATTACGAATTAAATACCTTAAGAGAAAAATTTCTAACCATTGGTATGGCTAAAGTATCTACTTCTGCCGAAGAAGCATACGGCTTAGGTTATTTGAAAAAAGGTCAGTATGGTATAAGCATGAACCAACACAGATTAATTGCCGATGCAAAACAGAAAGCAATTGAATTAGCAGATGAAGGATATGTTCGACCTACAGAAAGAACCGATATAAAAGTGTTAGGTCGCCAAGGATTAGGAATGGTGTTCGCGGGTGCAAATACAATGTACTCGGGCCATTACATGTCTGAGCATGATAAAAAAATATCTGAAAAATTAGGATATGTTTTATGTGGTGGCGATTTAAGTGAACCGAGTTTAGTTTCAGAACAATACTTACTCGACTTAGAACGCGAAGCATTTTTATCATTATGTGCAGAACGTAAAACATTAGAAAGATTACAGGCCATTTTAAAAGGTGGTAAACCATTAAGAAATTAATTTATGAAAGAAGCATATATCATTTCGGCATACAGATCGGCAGTAGGTAAAGCACCACGTGGTAAACTTAGGTTTTATCGTCCCGATGATTTAGCATCGGATGTTATACAACACATGATGTTAGATTTTCCTCAATTAGAAAAAGAATGGATTGATGATGTAATAGTAGGTAACGCCACACCCGAGGCAGAACAAGGCTTAAACATTGGTAGAATGATTTCTTTGATGGGATTAAAAACCGATAAAGTTCCAGGCATGACCGTTAATAGGTATTGTGCATCGGGCTTAGAAACTATTGCCATTGCTACTGCAAAAATTAGAGCGGGCATGAGCGATTGTATTATAGCTGGTGGAGTAGAAGTAATGTCGACCATCCCATTTGGTGGTTGGAAAGTGGTGCCGAACTATGAAGTGGCAAAAAACAATCCGGATTATTATTGGGGCATGGGTTTAACTGCAGAGGCTGTTGCACGAGAATACAAAGTAAGTAGAGAAGATCAGGATGAGTTTTCATTCAACTCTCACAGAAAGGCAGTAGCTGCAATCGAGCAAGGTAAATTTAAATCGGGTATAGTGCCTATCAATATAAATGAAGTTTACATTGATGCAAACGGCAAGAAGAAAAACAAAGAATATGTTTTTGATACCGATGAAGGGCCGCGTGCAGATACCGACATACAGAAATTGGCAAAACTAAAACCGGTGTTTGATGCAGTTGGAAGTGTAACTGCAGGTAACGCATCTCAAACATCAGACGGTGCTGCGTTTGTAATGATTGTTTCGGAAGAAATGTTGAAGCGATTAAATGTGAAACCAATCGCAAAATTAATTTCTTATTCAGTTGCTGGAGTGCCTCCAAGAATAATGGGCATTGGTCCGGTAGAAGCAATACCAATGGCGTTAAAAGCAGCAAACTTAAAATTAAACGACATAGAATTAATTGAATTGAATGAAGCATTTGCTTCTCAATCATTAGCCGTAATTAGAACTCTTGGCTTGAACCAAGATATCGTAAATGTAAATGGAGGAGCTATTGCATTAGGTCACCCATTGGGTTGCTCCGGAGCAAAATTAAGTGTGCAATTATTTAACGAAATGCGCGCAAGAAATAACAAGTATGGCATGGTAACCATGTGCGTTGGTGCGGGTCAAGGTGCAGCCGGCATTTTTGAGCTTCTTTAGTAGTACGTTGTACGCTGTACATTGTACATTGTACAGAAAGGGAAGTGCTAATTTGGAAATTTGAAATAAGAGGATGGGAATAATGTATTTTATTTTTTAGCTTGACAGATTTTATATTCAAGCCAACTTTGTAAAAAAAATATATATGCATGATTTTACAGAGTTACGTGTTTGGATTAAATCTATAGATTTAGCAGAGAGGATATATATAGTAACAGATAGTTTCCCTAAAAAAGAAACGTTTGGAATTACGAACCAGATGAGAAGATGTTCGGTTTCTATTTCATCTAATATTGCTGAAGGTTGTGGTAGAAATAGTAAGAATGAGTTCATTCAATTTCTTTCGATTGCTAATGGATCTACTTCAGAATTACATTCACAAGTGATTCTATCCAAAAGACTAAAGTTAATTGATGATAAAGAAGAACAATTTTTAATAGAAAGTTTAAAAGAAATAAAAAATATGAATCTGAAATTACAAGATAGCATTAGAAAGTTAAAGTGAAATAAGTAAAGCTTATAAAAATAATCAAAATAGCAATAACGTAACTGTACATTATACACTGTACAGCGTACATTGTACCATAAACCTTAAATTAAAAAATATAATATATGGCAGCATTAACAAAAGGCGGAGAATTCTTAATTAAAGAAACATTAGCAAAAGACATTTTCATACCAGAAGAGTGGACAGAAGAGCAGCGTATGATTGCGCAAACTTGCGAAGATTTCTTAAAGACGGAAGTATTCCCAAACCTTGATCGTATAGATAACCAAGAAGAAGGATTAATGGAGAGTTTAATGAACAAGGCTGGAGAGCTTGGTTTATTAGGGGTTTCGGTGCCCGAGCAATTTGGTGGTTTCGGAAAAGACTTTAATTCTTCCATGTTAGTAACAGAAAAAGTTGGTGCAGGACATTCGTTTGCAGTTGCTTTATCTGCACACACTGGTATAGGTACCTTGCCAATTTTATATTATGGTAATGATGAACAAAAAGCGAAGTACATTCCGAAATTAGCGAGTGGCGAGTGGAAAGCAGCATATTGCTTAACAGAACCAAATTCGGGCTCGGATGCAAATTCTGGTAAAACTAAAGCAGTACTTTCTGCAGATGGTAAACATTACATTATTACCGGACAAAAAATGTGGATTACCAATGGAGGTTTTGCAGATATTTTTACGGTGTTTGCAAAAATAGACGACGACGAAAATCTATCAGCTTTTATAATTGAAAAAGATTTTGGCGGAATTACCATGAACCCCGAAGAACATAAAATGGGAATTAAAGGTTCATCAACTCGTCAAGTATTTTTTAACGAGTGTAAAGTTCCAGTAGAGAATTTATTATCCGACCGTCAGAATGGTTTTAAAATTGCTGTAAATATTTTAAATATTGGTCGTATAAAACTATGTGCATCGGCATTAGGTGCTTGTAAAGAAGTAACAAACAAAGCCGTGAACTACGCTAATGAACGCATACAATTTAACATCCCAATTTCTAAATACGGAGCAATACGTTATAAGCTTGCTGAAATGGCAATCAAAATATGGTGTACAGAAGCAGCTACTTATCGTGCGGGACAGAACATAGACGATGCTTATGATGCCTTGGTAGCAGAGGGTATGGATTCTGGAAAAGCCAAATTAAAAAGTACAGAACAGTATGCAGTAGAATGTGCAATTTTAAAAGTGTACGGTTCCGAAACATTGGATTATGTAGTAGATGAAGGAGTGCAAATATATGGAGGCATGGGTTACTCGGCAGAGGCACCAATGGACAGGGCTTACCGCGATGCACGTATTAACAGGATATTTGAAGGTACAAATGAAATCAACAGATTGTTAACAGTAGACATGATGTTGAAACGTGCCATGAAAGGAGAATTGGATTTGATGACACCGGCAATGAATGTTGCAAAAGAGTTGATGGAAATTCCGGACTTTGGAGCGGAGGAAGAAGGATTTTTTGCAAAAGAAAAAAAGGCTTTGTTGAATTTGAAGAAAGCAAGCTTAATGGTAGCTGGAGCAGCAGTACAAAAATACATGATGACTTTAGCCAAAGAACAAGAGGTGTTAATGAACATAGCCGACATGGCAAGCTTGGCATACATTGCAGAGAGTGCATTGTTAAGAGCAGAGAAAATGGTAACGCAACAATCGGAAGAAGCAGTTGCTTTGCAAATAGACATGGCAAGGATATACTTACACGAGGCATTAGACAAAGCATATATTCAGGGCAAAGAAGCCATTAATTCTTTTGCCGAAGGTGATGAGCAACGAATGATGTTAATGGGCTTAAGAAGGTTTACAAAAATAGAACCGATGAATTTAAAAGAAGCACGCCAGCGAATAGCGAAAAAATTAATCGAAGAAAATAAATATTGTTTTTAATAGTAAAGGCTCCGAAAGGAGCCTTTACTATTTTTTAATACTTGGGTTTTTGTGGAAATTTCATACCTTAGAATTGAATAAACCTAAATCAAATGAAAAAGTTACTTTATGTGTGCTTAGCATTGTTTGTAATAGCATGTGCAACTAAAAAACCAGCAACTGCTCCAGAAACACCTTCAACAACTACAGAAAGCTTTAAACCAAATATTGCTGCAACTAGTTCTATTACGTCAGAAAATTTTAAATCAAGCGATCCAAATTATGCTTTTGCAGATTTTGCAAAAGGTAAAATGTTATACGAAACGAAGTGTAATAAATGCCATGAATTAGTAGCAATTAATTCGCAAACCATTGAAGGATGGACCAAAGAAGTTCCAGAAATGGTTGCTAAGTACAATAAAAAATTTGATGATTTATTGGATGAAAGAGCAGAATTTCTAATTAAAAGTTATGTGCTTACTGAATTGCAGCAAGGAAGAAAATAAATGAATAAATTACCCTTTAATACATTTCCTTACTTAGAAACAGAACGTTTAGTATTAAGAAAAATCGACAAGGAAAAAGACCTTGCCGATTTTTTTGTATTAAGATCGGATGCAGAGGTAATGAAATACATACCACGTACGGTTGCTACCGAACACCAAGAAGTAGTAGACTTAATTAATGCAGGTAATGAAGGGTATGAACGTGGTGAAATGTTGAGTTTGGCTATGGCACTAAAAGAAACCGACACCTTTATTGGAGTGGTAGGATTTTACAGAATAAACTGGGATAACCATCGCACCGAGATTGGTTATATTCTAAATCCCTTACACAGCGGTAAAGGCTATGTACACGAGGCTTGCAATGCTTTAATAAAATTTGCATTTGAAGAAGTCGGCTTTCATTCTTTAGAGGCAGTAATTCATCCTGATAATTTAAAATCTATACATGTTGTAGAGAAATTAGGATTTGTTAAAGAAGCTCACTTCAAAGAAAATGAAGTGTTTAACAATGAGTTTATAGATACACTGGTTTACTCTCTACTAAAGTAGAGAGCATAGAGTTTGGAGCTTGGAGAATCGAACTTTGTGAAACTTTGTGTGTACTATGTGTCTTTTGTGACCTAAACCTGCCAATTAACTCAATGCATTTTTATAAACCGCCAAACAACGTTCCCTTGCAAACTTATGATCCACCACAGGAGCAGGGTAGGTTAACTCTTGAAACTCCGGCACCCATTTTTTAATGTATAAAAACTGAGGATCAAATTTCTTTGTTTGTTCTGATGGATTGAATATTCTGAAATAAGGTGCAGCATCGCATCCACTGCTGCTTGCCCATTGCCAACCTCCATTGTTGGATGCCAATTCGAAGTCTAATAATTTTTTTGCAAAATAAGCTTCTCCCCAACGCCAATCTATTAGTAAATGTTTTATCAAAAAGCTAGCCACTATCATTCGTACTCTGTTATGCATAAAGCCTGTTGCATTTAACTCGCGCATGCCTGCATCTACAATAGGGTAGCCTGTTTTACCTTCGCACCATTTTTCAAATTCTTCTTCGTTATTTCTCCATTCGATTTTATCGTAGGCTGGTTTAAAAGATTTTTTTACAGCATGTGGGAAATGCCAAATAATCATGAAATAAAAATCGCGCCATATTAATTCGTTTAACCATACTTCCGATTTTCCATTGGCATTGCGTGCAAGTTCTCGTATGCTTACGGTGCCAAAACGTAAATGAACTGATATTCTAGAAGTGCCCTTTACAGCCGGGAAATCTCTTTTGTGATGGTACTCTTTTAAGATACTTTTATATTCTGCAGGAGGAATTTCAATATTCGTTCTGGCAAATCCTATATCTGCTAAACTAAGTTCATTGGTATTGTTTTTTTCTTTATTTAATTGATGAAAATAATTTTGAGTAGGATATGCTTTTAAATAAAAATCTTTTAATTTTTTGTACCACTTATTTTTATAGGGTGTAAATACAGTATATGGTTTACCATCGTCTTTCAACACTTCATCTTTCTCAAATATTACCTGATCTTTAAAAGTATGAAAGCCTATACCAGCCTTGCCTACTAATTCCGAAATGCTTGCATCTCTTTGCCTAGCATAGGGTTCATAATCGTGATTAGTATAAATATTTTTTATGTTATTTTTTTTGATGAGCTCAATAAAACATTCTGCAGGTGTAGAGTGGTACACCCAAATACTAGATCCCAATGCGTTTAGTTCTTTTTGCAAACGGGTAATTTGATCGTGTATAAAACTTACTCGTGCATCTGCTTTGTCCTCTAATTTTGATAATATACTTTTATCAAAAATAAATATACATTGTACTTTTTCTCCCGATTTTAATGCATGATACAAACCAGCATTATCTTCTAATCGTAAATCTCTGCGGAACCAAAAAATATTCATCTTACTTCTTCAATAAGTTTTTTAACGCATCACTTAAATTTATGAATTCAAATTTAAATCCTGCTTTTTCAATTTTGTTAGCACTCGCTCTGGTACTTCCTAATACAACTGCCGACATTTCGCCAAACAACATTTTTAAAATAAATGCTGGAACGTTTGGTGCCCAAAAGGCTCTATTTAATACTTTGGCGAGCAACTTGCTAAACTCATAATTAGATACAGGATTAGGAGCAACCGCATTATATTCTCCATTCATTTTTTCTTGCTCTAAGGCGTAAATATACATCGCACATAAATCATTTATATGTATCCAACTCATCCATTGTTTTCCATTGCCCAGTGCAGATCCAACTCCGAATTTAAATGGAACAATCATTTTCTTTAATGCTCCACCATCTAAGGATAGCACAATGCCTGTTCTTAATTTTACAGTTCGTATGCCAAGTTTTGCAATTTTGTTTACTTCTTGTTCCCACAAAACACAGGTGGTGCCTAAAAAATCTCGAGCAGGGCTTGCGTCTTCAAACATCAAATCATCGCCCCTTTCTGAGTAATATCCTGTTGCCGATGCTGATATAAATGTTTTAACTTGATGAGTCCCTTTTTGTAATTCGGTTAACAATAAACGTGTTGAGTTTACTCTACTATCAATTATAGAAACTTTACGCTCATCTGTCCAACGTCCATCTGCAATGCCTTCTCCAGCCAAATGTATAATTGCATCAATACCTTTTAAAGCATCTTTGTCGATGATTCCTTGCTCTACATTCCATTGCACAAAGCCTTGCTCATTGTTTTTCTTTCTGCTAAGAATTCGAACGCCATGGCCTTTGGCCTTTAGCATTTTACTTAATTCTGTTCCAACCAGGCCGGACCCGCCGCTTATGAGGATGTTCATGTTTTTAGTATAGAGTATAGAGTAGCGAGTAAGGGGTAAGTTTTTTTAGTACTCGTTACTCGCTACCCGCTACTCAATACTATTTTTACAACAAGTTAAATTTGTATATGTTTGTTGAAATACTAAATTAGAAAATGATTTACACTAAACACATATTTATTTGTACCAACCAACGTCCAGAAGGGGCCGCAAAACCTAGCTGTGGAGAAGAACACGGAATGGCCTTGGTTACAGAGTTTAAAAAACAAGTGAAAGAAAAAGGTTTAAGCGTAGAAATACGTGCACAAAAAACTGGTTGCTTAGATGTCTGCGATTTTGGTCCGGCATTGGTAGTATACCCAGAAGGGGTGTTTTACCAACATGTGCAAATAAGTGATGTTGCCGAAATTGTTGAAGAGCACCTCATCGCTAACAAAGTAGTTGAACGATTAGTGCTCCTGAAAAAGTAAACGTTTATTGTAATTTCATTTTAATTTTCTTGCAAATAAACTAGAAGCTGTTGTAGTAAACAATACAATGCTTATGGAACTTATAGGCATTAAAATGGCTGCTATTACTGGCGATAAATTTCCTTGTACTGCAAAGTACAAACCAACTAAATTATACACTACCGAAATTACAAAACTACCAAGTATTACCTTCTTAGATGATTTTGCGAAATTGATAAACTCATCTAATTTATTAAATACTTGTCCGTCCATAATTACATCACAAGCTGGCGAAAAATAATTAGCTTGGTCGGTAACTGCAATGCCTACATCACTTTGCTTTAAAGCACCTGCATCGTTCAATCCATCACCAATCATCATTACTTTATTTCCTGCAGCTTGCAAGCTTTCTATTTTATGTAGCTTATCTTCCGGACTTTGTTTAAAGTGCAATTCATCATTAGCACCCAACATGTATTGCAACACCTCTCGCTCCGAATCATGGTCGCCAGATAGCACCATCAATTTATATTTATTTTTTAAACGATTAATTAAACTTGCAAACCCTGTACGATACACATTATGCATTCCGTAAAAACCTTTATAAGTTCCATCTATTTCTACGTACACACGACTTTCTTTTACTTCTTTATTTTGCACATCGCCTAAAATAAATTTTTCGGAACCAATTTTAATAACATGCCCATTAATTTTTGCATGTATCCCTTTCCCTTGTATTTCTGAGTATTCTGAAGGATCTATGTTTAATGTGTTCCCAATAAAATCATAAATACGTTTACTCAATGGATGTGCCGATTGTTTGAAAACATTACGCAACATTGCCTTCTCATCATCTGTTAATTCTTGCCCAGAGTAACTTACTTCTGCATGTTGTGCTTCGGTAATGGTCCCTGTTTTATCAAATACAATTACATCTACATCGCCAAGAGTTTCTATTACATCCGAGTTTTTTAAGTAAAATAAATACTTTCCGTAAAGTCTAATTACGTTACCATTTGTAAAGGTTGAAGAGAGTAATAATGCACAAGGGCAAGCAATAATTAAGGTAGTGGTTAAAGCATTTAACGCTCTTTGCAAATCTGTAGGAGCCCAATAAATAAAGGCTATAGCCGTAACCACAAATAAAACAATGGTAAAATATTTACTGATGGTATGTATAAAGGAATCGTATTTATTTTCGCGTTCCTGAAATACATCTTTATTCCATAACCTTGTTAAATAACTCTGTGAAACTTCTTTTACCACTTCTAATAATAAAGCGCTACCTACTTGTAGGCCACCTGCATATAACAACTCCCCACGTTTTTTATCTATTGCTTCAGATTCACCAGTTACAAAACTATAATCGATATGTGCATCACCTTTAATTAAAATGCCATCTGCAGGTATTAATTCTTTATTGCGCACTAAAATATGATCTCCTTTTTTTAATTTTGTTACAGGTACTATCTCTTCTTTCCCTTTGTTTAGTTTGGTAATAGCCATCGGGAAGAACGATTTGTAATCTCTATCGAATGATAGGGTTTCGTAAGTTCTATCCTGAAAATACCGCCCTATCAACATAAAAAACACAATGCCCGACATAGAATCTAAATAACCGGCACCTGTACCAGTGCTTATTTCATAAAGGCTTCGAACAAAGGTAACCAGCACTGCCAAAGCAATAGGTAAATCAATATTTAAAAAACCTTTACGTAAACTTTTTATACCAGAAATAAAAAACTCGTTAGCAGAATAAAAAAATACTGGTAATGAAAGTAAAATATTTAAGTACCCAAACCAATGTGTAAAATGTTCTTGATCGAAAAAATTCCCCAAAGAGAAATACTCTGGGAAGCTAAGCATCATTATGTTTCCGAAAGAAAAACCAGCAATTCCAATTTTATAAATACGCGAACGATTTATTTTTTTATTCGGATTTTTTTCTGTTTGCTCTAAGCTGATATGTGGTTCATAACCGATGCTCGACATTAAATCGGCAATGCTACTCAACTTAGTTTTACGTTCGTCGAATACAATTTCTGCTTCTTTCTTAGGGAAGTTTACGGTAGTTCTTAGCACCCCATTATCTAAGCGGTTTAAATTTTCGAGTAAATACACACAAGAACTACAATGCATGCTAGGTACATGCAGCGTTATATGAGTTTCTGTACCATCTGTATAAGTAATTAGCGTTTGCTTGAGCTCCTCATCGTCTAAAAAAGAATATCTGTATTGTTGATGGGCATCTTTACGTGTAATACCCGGTTTATCGTCTAAATTATAGTAATTACATAGGTTGTTTTCTGATAAAAGTTCGTAAACCAATTTACAACCCTCGCAGCAAAATGCTTTCTGGTCGAAATACACAATCTGATCATCGCATTCTTCTGAGCAGTGATAACAGAGTGTTTTGGTGCTAATTTCCTGTTTCATGCCCAAAATAAGCTGTTTTTTAAGCGTTTAAAAATGATATTAATCATGTTTTCTCCAGATTTATAAGTACTAGTGGGTACGTAAAAATACCACATATGGGGGATGTTTTTGTAATATTTTAGTCTTTAGTTTTACATCATCAAATTATAGGGGAAATTATTTTGATAAACACAATGCTTGAGTTTTAGGATTTAAGTATTGGAAAATGTCCCTGATTTAGTTCAGGGGCATTTTTTTAGAAAGCAACAAAACCTAACTATTATAACATGATGAAAAATTTACGCACATTATTAGTATTAACTGCATTTTGCTCAATAACTGCAATAAATGCAAAAGCACAAAATCCATATGAGGATGTAAAATACCCATATGCAAACGATTCGTTAGTTTATGAAGACTATGATCAAGGAATATGGACTATTGATACTCGTCAGAAATATTTCCTTTATCCAGATAGACGTCCGGATTATATGCGTGTTTACCAAGGATCGGGTTCTACAGTTTATTTATTCGACTATGTTTGGGATGGAAACAATCAATTGCTAGGGTACGATTTGAAATTTAATTTCGGTGGGCAAGAACTTGTAGTTACTGAATTAAGAATAGTTAGAGATGCTAATGGAAATGTAATCGAAGAAATAACAAAAGAATTAGATCAGCCAGGTTCTCCATTAAAAAATAACTCAAGAGTATTTTATACTTATAACGCACAAAACAAATTGGTGTCAGAATTATCTGAAGACTGGGACGATAACGTAAGTCCAGCGGCTTGGGTTAAAAACAGTAAAACCTTATATACGTATGATGCAAATGGTAAAAGAGAAACTCAAGTAGATTCATTTTATTCAACAAACAATGGGTATTTTTTCAGTAATAAATTAATTTTTGAATATAATGCAAATGGTAAATTAATTCGCGAGTTTCAAAAAAATGCTACAGATGTGGAAGTAGGAAGAAGAACATATACTTATAATCCAGCAGGATTTTTAACTGAAGAGTTATTTGAAATTAAGGAAAATGGAAACTATAAATTGAACAGTAAAGATTCGATTATACTTGATGCAAATAACAGGGTAACTCAAGAGTTTGTGTATAATTTCGATTTTCAATTAAATAAAGTATTGATGACCGGTAGAATGAATGCATTAGGTTCTACTGTTGGTATATTTTCAGAAAGTAAATTATTCAAACAATTAATTGCCTATCCGAACCCAACAGAAGGAACTTTGAACTTGAAATTTACTACCGCTAGCGAAAAAAACGTAGAAGTATTTAACATAGTAGGGGAGAAAGTATTGAACTTGAACTTAAGCAGTACACAAAATTCAATAGATTTATCTAATTTAAGCAATGGAATTTATACTGTTAAAGTGAAAAGCGCAGAGGGAATATCACAAAATAAAGTGATTTTGAGTAAATAATAAGGCCTAACAACCAAACCAAAATAGATAAAGAGCTGGTGTATGAAAATACATCAGCTTTTTTTGTTTATATACATTATTGGGCTATTCGTATTTTTCTGTTATCTTCAAAATTCTATTTTATGCCGATGAAAAAGTCTATTTATACATTTATATTGATGTTTTCGATCCAGTTTTCGTTTGCGCAGAATGCTGCGGAACTAAAATTGAAGTTGGAAAAGTTGAATAAAGTGGGCGCTGTATTATACATTGCTGCCCACCCCGACGATGAGAATACTAGGTTATTAGCCTATTTAGCAAATGAGTTAAAGGTTAGAACTGCGTATCTATCATTAACTAGAGGAGATGGCGGCCAGAATTTGATTGGTACAGAGCAATCTGAAAAATTAGGGATGATACGTACTCAAGAATTATTAGCTGCACGTAAAATTGATGGTGCAGAACAGTTTTTTACAAGAGCATTTGATTTTGGATTCTCTAAAAATCCTGAAGAAACCCTAACCTTTTGGAACAAAGATTCGATTATTGCAGACATGGTTTGGGTGATTCGAAAATTTCAACCAGACATCATCATCACTCGTTTTCCAACCGATGGTTCGGGTGGGCATGGACATCATACAGCTTCTGCAATACTTGCAGAAATTGCTATGGATGCAGCTGCAGACCCTAACAAATATAAAGAGCAATTAGCTTTTGTGAAACCTTGGAAAGTAAAACGCTTAGTGTGGAACGGTTTTAACTTTGGTGGCCGCCCACAAAGTGATGGCAAAGATTTTACTAAATTAGAAATCGGGAATTACAATACATTGCTTGGAAAAAGCTACGGTGAAATTGCTTCACAAAGCAGATCTCAACATAAGAGTCAAGGTTTTGGCGTTCCTATGCAACGAGGCTCAACTATAGAAACGTTTAAATTTGTAAAAGGCGACAGTGTAAAAACTTCCATTTTTAACGGCATCGATTTTTCATGGAACAGAATTCCAAATTCTCAAAAAATTACTGCATTAATATCTAAAATAAATAAAGAGTTTGATGCAAATGTTCCTGCGAATTCCATTCCAGCTTTAATGCAATTAGAAGCGGAATTAAAAAACCTAAACAATGATTATTGGAAAACACAAAAAATTAAAGAAGTACAGGAGTTATTATTTGCATGTGCAGGGATCTTTGCAGAAGTAACAGCAACAAATTATTATACCACCCCAAACTCATCAATCAAAATAAATATACAAGCAATTAACAGATCTAGTGCAGCTGTAAAATTGCAGAATATAAAAATTGCAAATGTTTTTGATACTTCAGTAAATGTAGTACTAGAAAACAATAAATTAATTTCTTATTCGAGTAAAATTAACATTCCTCAAAATCAATTGTACTCAAACCCTTATTGGTTACTGGAGAATCCGAGTAAAGGGATGTTCCATGTTGCACAACAAGAAAATATTGGCAAGGCATTTAATGATATATCAATTCCAGTAAAATTCAACTTTACTATTGCTGGTAAGGAGTATAACATAACCAAAGAATTAACTTACAAATGGACCGATCCAGTAAAAGGAGAATTGTATAGAAATGTAGAAGTTCTGCCTATAGTTGATTTGAGTTTTTCTTCTAAAAATTTAATTTTCACAAATACTATTTCAACTAAAAAAGTACAAGTGGTAGTTCATTCAAATAAAGAAAATGTAAAAGGGGATATTAAGCTACAAGTTCCTGAAGGCTGGGATTATTCGCCAAAGAGTTTCCCTTTTGAAATTGCAAATTCAAATGCCAGTGCAACCTTCGAGTTTTATGTTTTTTATACAAATGCGAATCCTACAGCGGGCAATATTGAACCAATAGTTGAAATAGACAGCAAAGTGTATGGTCAAAGAGTAGAGCGTATAATTTACGACCATATTCCAACACAAGTACAAGTAAAAAATGCAGCAATAAAAGTGGAGAAAATCAACATACAAATAAAAGGAAAGAAAGCTGGATACATTTCGGGTGCTGGTGATGAAGTACCAGAAGCTCTTAAAAACCTAGGCTTCGAGGTTACAATGTTGAACGATGAAAATTTAGCAAGTAAAGATTTATCGGAGTTTGATGTTATTGTGGCTGGCATTAGGTTATATAATACAAATGAAAACATGCAAGCACATTACGCTAAATTAATGAAGTATGTAGAAAATGGTGGCAATTATATAGTGCAATATAATACCAGTAATTTTATTAGTTCTGTAACGGCAAATATCGGCCCATATCCTTTTCAAATAGGAAGAGATAGAGTAACAGACGAACTTGCAGAAATGAAATTTGTATCAGAAAAAGAATCCATCTTAACCTATCCGAATAAAATTACAGCTGTTGATTTTGATAATTGGGTGCAAGAACGTGGTTTGTATTTTGTTACTAAGATTGATGAGAAATACAATAAAGTTTTTATTTGTAATGATGCTACAGAAAAGCCAAATGATGGCATTTTAATTACCTGCAAATATGGTAAAGGTGTATTTACCTATACGGGAATTTCTTTCTTTAGACAATTGCCTGCAGGAGTTCCCGGAGCCTATAGGTTATTTGCAAATATAGTAAGCCAAACAAAATAAATATGTCGGCAATAGATTGGGTAGTATTAGCAAGTACACTTTTACTTATTGTTTTATACGGTGTGTATAGGAGCAGGGGTAGTAAAAGCATGGACGCTTATTTACTTGGCGATAGAGAAATGCCTTGGTACAATGTAGGCTTATCTGTAATGGCTACGCAAGCTTCGGCAATTACTTTTCTGTCGGCTCCTGGGCAGGGTTTTACAGACGGAACCAGGTTTGTGCAATTTTATTTTGGTTTGCCAATAGCAATGTTGGTGTTGTGCATTACATTCATCCCAATATTCCATCGCTTAAAAGTATATACGGCATATGAATTTTTGGAGCAACGTTTTGATGTAAAAACAAGAACATTTACTGCTATCTTATTTTTAATTCAACGAGGAGTTTCAACAGGTATAACAATTTACGCACCCTCAATTATTTTATCAACCATTTTAAATGTATCGCAAATTTATACTACTAGTATAATTTCTGTTTTGGTAATTATATATACTGTATATGGAGGAACAAAAGCAGTATCCTACACACATTTATTACAAATGATCATCATATTTTCTGCGATGTTTTTAGCTGGTTATATGATTGTACATATGTTGCCCGAAGGATTTGGATTTACAGAAACCTATCATTTAGCTGAGAAACTAGGTAAAATAAATACCATCGATACAACCTTCGATTTAAATAATAGATACAATGTTTGGTCTGGTTTAATTGGCGGTTTTTTTCTTGCACTCTCTTATTTTGGAACCGACCAATCTCAAGTAGGCCGTTACTTAGCGGGTAAGTCAATTAAAGAAAGCAGAATGGGATTAATTATGAATGGCATAGTTAAAATTCCAATGCAGTTTTTAATTTTATTGATAGGTGCTTTATTAGTGGTTTTCTATCAGTTTTATGAAGCTCCGATATATTTTAACGAGCATGCCGTAACAGAAGTAAAGGCATCTGCATATGCGAAACAATATGATTCTATTGAGAATGCAGCGGCGGCTTTAGCCAAACAAAAATCCACTACTATTCATCAACTTTCTAATGCATATAAAACTAATTCATCAGAAATAATAGTAAAAGAAGAAGCGGCATTAGTAAGTTATGAAGAAGAGTACCAAATTTTGCGTAAAAAAGCAAAAGCGGTTATTACTTCTTCAAATACCACTAAAGATTCTGACGATAGTAATTATGTATTTCTAAATTTTGTAATTCATTATTTACCGAAAGGCTTAATAGGATTAATTATAGCGGTGATATTTTTAGCATCAATGGGTTCTACAGCTTCTGGTTTAAGCTCATTAGCCTCTACAAGTGTGGTAGATATTTATAAACGACTAGTAAGAAAAGAAGATGTAACAGGCGATTATGTAAAAGCCTCGCGTTGGTTAACTGTTGCTTGGGGAGTGTTTTGTATGTTTATTGCTTTTTATGCAGGTAAGCTTGGCAATTTAATTGAGGCTGTAAATATTTTAGGTTCCTTATTTTATGGAACCATACTCGGAATATTTGTGGTTGCCTTTTACTTTAAAAAAATAAAAGCGAATGCAGTTTTTTACGGAGCTGCATTCGCTGAAATTATTGTGTTTATATTTTATTGGCTAGATTTAACAGCCTTTTTATGGTTAAATGTAATTGGTTGCTTACTTGTTGTGTTATTCGCAAGCATCTTTTCTATTGTAAAACTATCTTTCTTACGTCGGTAATATTTCCTTTAGAATCTATAATATATACTAAATACAATCCTTTACCAGACCATGTCGACATATCTACTTCAAAATATTGTTGCGATATTTTAGTGTCGAACATTGCTTGCCCTAGTGAGTTTGTAATTCTAACACTTGAGTTTTGCATACTTAAATAATTTGGTCCACAATCGATGTTTATTTTATCTTTTGTAGGATTAGGATAAATCTTTAATGTATTGTTAAACGCTACCGGTGCAGAGTTAAATAAATTTACATTTATAATTAAAGTATCCGTTACAGTAACATGGCAAACATTCAATCCTTCATTTACAATGTTATTTATTTCTGTTGGACTTAATTCATAACTATAATATCTTACATCATCAATTTGCCCTTTAAAGTATCTACTTAATTTAAATCTATCAGTTCCTAAAATAACTTTATTTATGCCTCCACCAGATGTCAAGAAATTGGTAAATGATTTATTGGATACTAATTTTCCATTCAAATAAAATTTCATGATTTTATTTGAATCAACATATAAGGAAGCATTATACCATGTGTTTATTTGTACATCAACAGTATCTCTAGCACTACCAGCATTTATATATAATAATAGCTGACCCATTTCCTCTCTTAAAACCAATTCTAATAAGCCATTTACTAATGCAGGATTATCAGACTCATAAATAAACTTCCAATCAGAATAGTCATCCTGATCTGCTTTAAACCATAAGTTAACAGTTCTAGGAAGGAAGTCGAAATTTGAAGGGAATTCTACATAACTATTGATGCCATTGAATTTATAGCTAGAATTTGGGTTATTAAACCTATTCGCTGCATTTTGTATGTTATTAGCCATACCGTGTAAATTATTACCTGAGGTATCATTAGTATTGCCATCAAACGGATAAAACGCAACTAAGCTATCTAATACAGGTGGCGGTGGTGGAGGAGGTGGAAGAATAGAAGTGTAAATAGAATTTATTTCTGTTTGACTCAATTCATAGCTGAAAAATCTTACATCATCTATTTGGCCTTTAAAATATCTACTTAATTTATGTCGATCGGTTCCTAATATTACTTTATTGATCCCATCCCCTGATGTAAGAAAATTGGTAAAAGTTTTATTAGATACTAACACTCCATTTAAATAAAATTTCATTACTTTATTGGAGTCAACATAAAAGTTTGCATTATACCAAGTGTTGATTTGTACGTTAACTGTATCTCTGCAATTACCTGCATTAATGTAAAGTAAAAGTTGCCCCATTTCTTGTCTTAGCACCAATTCCATTAATCCATTTACTAATGCTGGATTATCAGATTCATAAATAAATTTCCAATCTGAGTAATCATCTTGTTCTGCTTTAAACCATAAGTTTACGGTTCTCGGAACAAAGTCGAAATTCGAAGGGAATTCTACATAACTGTTAATACCATTAAATTTATAACTTGTTGATGGTACGTTACCTCTATTAGGTGCATTGCTAACATTAGCTGCCGTTCCGTTTAAATTATTTCCAGAAATATCATTAGTATTTCCATCAAATGGATAAAATGCAACTAAACTGTCTAACGGTGCTGGTGGCGGTGGCGGTGGTTGAATTGAATTATAAATAGAATCGATTTCTAATTGGCTTAATTCTCTATTGTAAACAGCAATGTCGTCTATTTTTCCTGCAAACAAACGTTGGTTTTCTAATCTATCAGCACCTATTACAACATTTGCTGAACCAGATCCCGATTTAGAATAAGTAGTGAACGTTTTGTTGCTTTCTAAAACTCCGTTTAAGTGGAATTTCATTCTTTTAGTTGAATCAACGTATAAATTGGCATTATACCATGTATTTGTATTTATATCAACAGTATCTCTGCAATTGCCTGCATTAATAAATAATTTTAATTGCCCATTATGTTGTCTTAATACCAATTCTAACAATCCGTATTGAAGGTTTTGATTATCGGATTCATAAATGAATCTCCAGTCGCTATAACTTACTGATGCTGCATTAAACCATAAGTTTATTGTACGTGGTAAATTATCAAAATTAGACGGAATGAGAATTCTATCATTAATTCCATCAAAATTGTAACACATATTATTCGCAGTTCTACCACTTGTAAGTGTTGCGCCTACCACGTTGCCATTAATTGTGTTTGATACTTGGTTGTTCGCGTTTCCATTAAATGGATAGTAAGCAACTAATCCGTTTGTTGGAATTTGAGCATAAGAGGAATGGAAATTAAAGAGGATACAGACCGTCAACATTAATTTCAAAAACTGCATTGGCTTGTTTTTCATAAATAGTTATAAAGGTTATATTTAAATTTAGTAAAATTCTGAATTACTAGCAAAAAGAAAGCCATTTTTCTGTGTATTTTAGATACATAGAATAAAATGGCTTAATTTTAATTAATTTGAAGAATTTAATGTTTAATTCTTAAATATTTAGATAAATGAATATTGTATAATGTTCAAATTTTATGGACAATTATTAGGACACAGCTAGATTAAATTAACTTAACCTTTATTGCGTTTATTCCTTTTTGTCCCATTTCTGTTTCGAAACTAACTTTGTCGTTTTCTTTTACAGGTTGAACTAGGCCATTTATATGCACAAATACACTTTCTTGAGTTACGTGGTCTTTTATAAATCCGTATCCTTTTTCTTGATTAAAGAATGTAATGGTACCTTTTCTAATTAAATCTGCAGGATCAATAGCTTCCTGACGTGAAATTCCAATTTGGATATCTTCTGTTTTAAAAACTTTCTTTTGAGTTAAATCTGGAGGTGTAGAGGATATATTACCGTTATGATCTACATATGCAAACATGTCTTCTAAGCTTTTACCTTTATCAGAATTAGATTTGCGGTCTTCTTTCTTTTGTTCTTTGTCTTGCTTCTTTTTAAGCCTGTTCTTTTCTTTTTCTTTTTTGTTAAAGGTTTCTTGTGATTTTGCCATATAGGTTCTAAGGATAATATTTTTTACAAATGTATGGATAATAAAGCATAATTTGATTTTTCGCTTGTTTTATGGCTTATTATTGTATTTTATGAGGTTTTTAGACATCCCGTCGAATACAAAAAAATGCATCGGAAGAACCATATACCAATATAACCTACCCAGCAAGCCTTTAGGTCTAAAGGTGGCAACTTGTTTTAAATATTTTTTTTCGCCCCTTTCAATAATTTTAAATTCTAACCATGCTTCGCCGGGTAATTTCATTTCGGCGTATAGTAATAATCTTTTCCCTTGCTTATCTGCAGCCAATACTCTCCAAAAATCTAAGGTATCACCAGTATTAATCGTTAGTAAATTAGTTCGTCCTCTTCTTAAGCCAACACCACCTAAGAGTTTATCCATAAATCCTCGTAAGCTCCATAACCAATTGCCATAATACCACCCTCGCTCGCCACCTATAGCCCAAATGTTTTGCAATACTACATCCGCATTGCCTTTAATTTCTGTTAATCTTTTATCAATGTAACATCCATCTGTTGGTACATTAATATGTTTCAATAATGAATTGTCGGCGTAGCTTGATATGAGCGAATCTTTCCAACTTGAAATTACATTGTTCTGTTCAATTTTTTGAAAGGCAAGTTCTACCGCTTCTTTATAAGGGATACTTTTTATTGACAATAATTTTTCGAGTTCATTGTCTTTTGCCACCACTTCCACATTCATGCTGTTTACTAAATTAACGGCTAATTTATATGAAGTAGAGGTAACAAAATATAACCAGTAAGAAGATATTCTAGGAGTCATTACGGGTACTGTAATAATGTATCTTTTTAACCCGCGAACTTTTGCGAATTGCAATAACATTTCTTTATAGGTTAATACTTGTGGCCCACCAATATCATATGAGTGATTGTAGGTTTCTGTTTTTAATAATACCCCCTTTAAGTACTCTAAAACATTGCGTATAGCAATGGGTTGAATTTTGGTATTCAACCATTTTGGCGTAATCATAAACGGAAGTTTTTCTACTAAATCTCTAATAATTTCGAAGGATGCACTCCCTGAACCCACTATAATACCAGCTTTTAATGCTGTTACTGGCACATTACTATTCTTTAAAATATTTTCAACATTTTTTCTAGAACTTAAATGTTTAGAAAGCTGTTTTTCATTTGTAATGCCACCTAAATAAATTATTTGCTTTAAGGAGGTGTGTTCTATAAATTTGATGAAATTATGTGCAGAAAGTTCTTCTAATTTTTCAAAATCTCCTGTACTTGCACTCATAGAATGTATCAAGTAATAAGCAGCATCAATATTTTTTATGGCATCATTTTCTACAACATCATTTAGAAAGTCTATCTCAATAATTTTTATTAACGGGTTGTTGTAAATCCCTTCGCTTGGGAAACGTTTTGCATCTCTCACACAACAATACACTTCATGACCTTCGTCTAACAAAACGGGTAAAAGTCTTTTACCTATGTAACCAGTGGCTCCTGTTAATAATATTTTCATGATGTATTATTTTACAACATTGTATAACTCATTATGTTTTAAACAAAAAAAGGCTTGCATTTTTGGGTATGCAAGCCTTTCAATACTGTTAAATATACGATTATAATTCCTTAACTAAATCTTCTTTACTAATAAAGCCAATGTGCTCAAATGTTTTTTGGTTCTTTTTGTATACGTATACTGTGGGCAAAGCATCTACATTTAGTTGTTTACATAAGTCCACATTCTTATCTGCATCTATACGAATTATTACCACTTTATCACTCATTGTATTTTGCATTTCGTTTAAGTAGGGTGCCATTTTTTTACAAGGGCCACACCATTCTGCAAAAATATCAATCACTACGGTCTTCTCATTTTTTAACAAAGCTTGGTAAGCTTCCATTGTTAAACCATTGCTCTCCTTAGATTTGCTAGTATTATTAGTTGTTTCAGGTAAGCCCGCCGCTCTCCATTTCATTATTCCACCACTTAACTCGTAAACATTTTTAATGCCATTGCTACGCAAAAACTCCGCGGCTCCAGAACTTCTTCCACCACTTAAACAATAAACATAATACTCCTTACTTGGATCTAAGTTTTTTAATTCGGTTTCAGAGCTACTTTTGTTCCAATCAATATTTACCGCATTTTCTAAATGCCCTGCGGTAAATTCGCCCGGTGTTCTTACGTCGAGAACAACTGCATTTTTACTACTTTTAATTTTATCATTAAATTCTGATGCACTCAATTTTGTTTTAGAGCCTTGTCCATTACTACAACTTCCTAACGTTGCAAATATTAATACCAGAATTAAACTGTATTTAATTTTCATATTTATTTATTTTAATATACTGCTAAAAAATAATAATCCCATTACTGCACCGTACAATGTACTGTTTAATGGTTTTGAAGTGATGGCACACGTGCCGCTGTTACATCCCACAAAATAATAATAGGCATATCCAAGCCCTGCACCAACAAAGGTTCCAATAATCTCCATTTTGTATTTTTTTAAAACTATCATAATTGTACAAATTTAAACAAGTTAGCAGTTAAACAGTGTAACATTAGTTACCTCTGTTTAGTTTACCCATTTTTTATAAGCTGCTTCTTGCGCTGGAGTTAAGGTATCTAGCTTTTCAATCTTATATTTTACATTAGAGTTTTTAACTAAAACTACTTCAATGTTTTTCAACATACCATCTCTACTTAAGGTTATCACAATTTTGTCGCCTGGTTTTTTATAACCCAACATTTTAATTAAATCGTCCACTCGGTAATTATCAATGGCTATTATTTCGTCGTTTACATTAATTCCTGCAATATATGCAGGTGTATTTTTTAATACAGACGTAATCATCACCTTGCCATTACTCATACTTGAATTTGCTCCAAAATACACCTCGTTTTTTGTTGCGTTTAGGTTCGTTATTTTCAAACCTGCAATTAATAAATAGCTTTCGTAGTTTATACTCTCTTTACCGAAAATACATTTGTTATAAAAATCTGTAAGGTCTATGCCTGCAAATTTTTCAGCAGCTTTTTTAAATTCTTCGTCGCTAAAACCTTTATTCTTTTTTTCGTAATACTCTTTATATAGGTAACTCATTAAATCATCTAAATTCTGTTTAGCTCCCGAATGCTCAATAATCATTAGGTTTAGCAATGATGCAACGATGCTTCCTTTGTCATAATACGAAACTTGTGAATTGTTTGAATTCTCATTTCGTCTATAATATTTTATCCAAGCATCAAAACTTGCTTCGGCAACAGATTGTACTTTGTCTCCAGGTAAATTTGTTTGTGCAGCATATTCGTTCGCAATTAAATCCAAATATTTATCGGGAGTACTAAAGCCCGATCTACGCACTAACCAATTATCATAAAATGCCGTAAATCCTTCAGAAACCCATAGCATATTAGTATAGTTCTCTTCGTCATAATTAAATGGGCCTAAAACTTCTGGTCTTAATCTCTTAACATTCCATAAGTGAAAATACTCGTGTGCAATTAATCCTAAAAACGATTGGTAAGTATTTTCATTGCTATAAGCCATTCTGTTTACTTGTACGGTAGTAGAGTTTAAATGCTCTAATCCACCACCACCACTTGGTACATTGTGTACTATAAAAGTGTACTCTTTGCAAGGATGTGTGCCAAAAACAGAATAGGCTTCTTCAACTATTTTGGTAAAATCTTTCTTTATTTTTTCTGCATCGTAGTTTCCTGGTCCTACCATGGCAACAAAATGTTTTACATTTTTAGCAGTAAACTCAATTATATCTTGGTTGCCAATTTCTATAGGCGAATCTGCCAATACATCATAATTATCTGCCAACAAATGGTATGCATTGCCTTTAATGGTTGGTAAAGAGCATGATATTTTTTTCCAATTTGAGTTTGGCTTAATCATTACTTCATGATTAGTTTTTAAAGCACCATCAACATACATAAAAATACTTGTGCCATTTAAATAAGCATGCGATTCGTCTATAAAACTAGTACGCACAGTTAGTTCAAAAGCATAAACTTTATACTTAACTTTTATAGGTGTTTTGTTGGGGTTCTGTATTTGCCAAGTATTTTTATTGATTTTTTTGAAGCTCAACTTTTTGTCGCCTTGGCTAGCTTCAAACCCTTCAACATGCCTAGAGAATTCCCTAACCAAATAAGAACCTGGTGCCCAAACAGGCATTTTTAACAATACTTGTTCATTGCTACTCGTTACTTCCATTTCAACATCAACATAATGTGCTTGAGCTTCTGTAAAACTCAAAGTATACTTAATGTTTTCTGCAATTAATTCATTTGCTACCATCGTCAACATAAATAAAACAACAATTTTTTTCATCATAAAGTGTTTACATATTATTAATAGCACAATAATACGAAAAGCAAGCCTATATTCTTTTCATAAAAACACATAGTTCATATTTATGTTGTAACATTTAATAGTATCTTTGAATTTGCATCTATAAAAAATAAATAAATGAAAATCAGTAAGTTGATGTTTAAGTTTACTCTAGTTTTATTCAGTTCTTTACTATTTATTGCTTGTTCTGGCGATAAAAAGTCTGGAAAATCAATGGCACCAAAGGGTATGAATGCCCCTCAAATGGTAAAATACATTGTTTTAAAAGACACTTCAATTTCCGAAACCATACAAATTACAGGTACTGTACAAGCAGAAGAGTCGATAGATTTGAGAACCGAAATGAGTGGTAAAATCACCAAAATATTATTTACCGAAGGATCGAAAGTGAAGCAAGGTGATTTGCTTATTAAGATTAATGATGAGGAATTAAAGGCTCAAATAGACAGAGCACAGGCACGTTTGCAATTAGCAACAGAGCAAGAATTCCGTCAGAAAACATTATTAAAGAAAGAAGCTATTTCACAGCAAGAATATGATTTAGTTTATACTGAACTTCAATCTATGAAGGCCGAGTTAGCATTATTAAAAGCGCAATTCGCCAAAACAGAAATACGTGCTCCGTTTGCAGGCTCAGTAGGATTACGTATGATTTCTGCCGGCGATTACATTACGCCCAATAGCACCATCGCTAAGTTAGTAAAAGACGATAGAGTAAAAATCACTTTTTCTGTTCCCGAAAAATACTCGAGTTTTATAAATAAAAATGCAGAGATAGAATTTACGCTAGATGGTAACACAAAAATTTACAAAGCTAAAGTATATGCACTTGATCCTTCAATTGATGAAAATACCAGAACGCTAAACATACGTGCTATAGCTAACAACGATGGCCGCTTAACTCCCGGTTCTTTTTGTAAAGTTTCATTACAGTTAAATGAAATTAAGAACACCATTTTAGTTCCAAATGAAACCCTCATTCCTATACTAAAAGGTAAAAAGGTATACTTAAGTAAAAACAGAACAGCCTCTGAAGTAGTAGTAAAAACAGGTATTCGCACAGATGAATATGTGCAAATAATAGAAGGGTTAAAAGCAGGTGATACGCTTATAACTTCTGGAATTATGTCGATAAAAAATGGTTCGACCTTGAACATTAAATAATTCAATAGTAATTTTTTAACATGAGTTTATCTACCACTAGTATAAAAAAACCAGTATTCACCATCGTAATGAATTTACTTATTATCCTTTTCGGATTAATAGGATATAAATTCTTAGGCGTGCGTGAATTCCCATCCATAGATCCGCCAATTGTATCGGTAAGAACTTCCTATCCTGGGGCAAATGCAGATATTATTGAGTCGCAAATTACGGAACCTTTAGAAAAAGCTATTAATAGTATTGATGGTATAAAAAATATTTCATCCTCAAGTAATCAAGGTTCGAGTGTAATTACTGTAGAGTTTAATTTGAGTAAAAATATTGATGAGGCAGCAAACGATGTTCGCGATAAAGTTTCGCAAACAGTGCGCTCCTTGCCAAAAGATATAGACGGGTTACCAGTGGTTGCTAAAGCCGATGCCAACTCGGATGCTATACTTTCCATGACTTTGCAGAGTGATACTCGTTCGCAATTAGAAGTAAGTGATTATGGCGAGAATGTTATTGCACAACGCTTGCAAACCATACCAGGTGTAAGTAGTATACAAATTTGGGGGCAAAAAAGATATGCAATGCGTATTTGGTTGGATCCCTTAAAACTATCTTCATATAAACTCACTCCACTCGATGTAAAAAATGCACTCGATAGAGAAAATATAGAATTGCCTTCCGGTAAAATTGCAGGGAATACAACTGAGCTTACTGTTAAAACATCTGGCAATTTAGTAAGCGTGTCTGATTTTAATAATTTGATAATTAAAACGGATGCCGATAAAATGATTCGTTTAATGGATGTAGGTTATGCCGCGCTCGGTCCAGAAAACGAAGAAACTATTTTACGCGAATCTGCTGTACCTATGATAGGCTTAGCCTTGGTACCACAACCCGGAGCTAACTATTTAGACATTGCTAAAGAATTTCATAAACGCTATGCTCAAATTGAGAAAGATTTACCAAAAGATTATCGTTTAAATATTGCACTTGATAACACTATTTTTATTAGTCAATCGGTTACAGAAGTAGCCGAAACATTAATCATTTCTTTAATTCTGGTGATTTTAATTATCTATTTATTCTTTAGAGATTGGGGCATTGCCTTCCGTCCATTAATAGATATTCCTGTATCATTAATCGGTACATTTTTTATAATGTACATTATGGGATTTTCTGTAAATGTACTTACACTCTTAGCAATAGTACTGGCCACGGGCTTGGTTGTAGATGATGGTATTGTTGTTACCGAAAATATATTTAAGAAAGTAGAAGAAGGCTTGTCGCCATTAGAAGCAGCGATTAAAGGCTCGAACGAAATATTTATGGCCGTAATTTCTATTTCAATAACATTGGCAGCAGTATTTTTACCAATTATTTTTTTAGAAGGTTTTGTAGGTAGATTGTTCAGAGAATTTGGAATTGTTATCGCCTCCGCCGTATTAATTTCTGCTTTTGTTTCTTTAACACTTACCCCAATGTTAAATGCTAAGTTGATGAAAACTGGGCATAAAAAGAGCAGGTTCTACAATTGGTCGGAACCATTTTTTGTAAACATGGTGGAGTCTTATGGCAGAACTTTAAATAAGTTTTTAAAATTTAGATGGATAGCAATTGCAGTTATTTTTATATGCTTTGGAATGATTTGGTTTTTTGGAAAAAACTTACAGTCAGAATTGGCCCCCTTAGATGACCGCAGTGCCTTGCAAATGCAAGTATCTGCACCAGAAGGAGCATCATTTGAATACACCGATTTTTATATTTTAAAAATCGCTCAGTTAATGATGGATTCTATTCCTGAGAAAAAAATTGCATTAACAGTAACCTCTCCAGGCTTTACTGGTTCGGGAGCTTCTAATACAGGATTTGCTCGTTTAAGAATTTCAGAACCACATGAAAGAGAACGTTCGCAAACAGATATAGCAAATGCACTAACACGAATGACGAAAAGAATTCCTGAAGTGAAAACCTTCGTTATTCAACAACAAACTATTTCGTCTGGTGGAAGAAGAGGTGGTTTACCTGTACAATATGTATTGCAAGCACCTAACTTCGAAAAACTAAGAGAGTACCTTCCAAAATTTATAGAGAAAGCACAACAAGACCCAACGTTTACAATGGTAGATGTGGATCTGAAGTTCAACAAACCAGAACTATCAGTTTCTATTAACAGAGAAAAAGCGAAAAGCCTTGGAATTTCTATTATAGACATTGCGCAAACATTACAATTAGCGTTAAGCGGGCAACGTTTCTCTTATTTCACCATGAACGGAAAACAATATTCTGTGGTGGGACAATTTGATAGAGTGAATAGAGATGAACCACTCGATTTAACTTCCATATTTGTAAGAAATAATGTTGGGGAACTAATTCAATTAGATAACGTAGTGGATGTTACAGAAGAAAGTAGTCCTCCTCAATTATACCACAACAATAGGTTTATGTCGGCTACAGTATCTGCGGCCTTAGCACCAGGTAAAACCATTGGTGATGGGATAAAGGTAATGGATAAAGTTGCAGACGAAGTGTTAGACGAATCGTTCTCCACTGCATTAGCCGGTTCATCTAGAGATTTTGCTGAAAGCTCTTCGAACATCTTATTTGCTTTCATGCTTTCTTTAATTTTAATCTATTTAATATTAGCTGCACAATTCGAAAGTTTTATAGATCCGTTTATTATAATGATTACGGTGCCTCTAGCAATAGCAGGTGCAGTATTTTCATTATGGATTTTTGATCAGACCTTAAATATATTTAGTCAAATAGGTATTATTATGTTGATTGGTTTGGTTACTAAAAATGGAATTTTAATTGTTGAATTCGCAAATCAATTAAAATTACAAGGCAAGCCAATGGCACAAGCCATTAGAGAAGCTTCTACTGCACGCTTACGTCCAATTTTAATGACCAGTTTAGCGATTGCTTTAGGAGCACTACCAATTGCCATGTCACTTGGTGCCGCCGCAAAAAGCAGAATAGGCATGGGTATAGTTATAATTGGAGGTACTATTTTTTCTTTAATATTAACCTTGTATGTAGTGCCTGCAGTTTACACATTTATGTCGCGTACTAAAAAGTTAGATACGAATGATTACAAAGCTTTGGAGAACTAACATGATGAAATATTTTATATCTTTTTTAATTTTAATAATTGGTAACGTAAGCAATGCTCAACAAACACTTACTTTACGTAAAGCTATTGAAATTGGTTTGCAGAATAATTACTCCATACAATTGTCTAATAACGATTTTGAAATTACAGAACAAAATAGAAAAGCTGCCATATCTGCGCTCATGCCAAAAATAGATGCAAGTGCCGGATTAAATAAAAGTACAGTAGATACTCGTCAGGTATTTGTAACGGGGGCAATTCAAGAAAGAGACAATGCTGCTACCACTCAACAAACTGCAGGGGTACAACTTTCTTGGATTTTATTTGATGGCTTAAAAATGTTCGCCTCGTATGATAGAGTAAAGGAGTTAGAAAAAATGGGGGAGGTTAATGCAAAGGCAATGGTGCAAGGAGTATTAGCCGACATCATCATAAATTATTATGCTATTGTTGCTTCGCAAGTTCAATTAAAAGCAAGCACCGACGCCTTATCGGTTTCTAAAAAAAGATTGGAAATTGCAGAAAATAAATCAGAAGTTGGTTCGGGCTCTACACTTGATTTGTTAAATGCGAAAGTAGATTATAACACTGATTTAAGTGCCTACATCCGTCAACAAGAAAATTTAAAAAACTTAAAAATTAGATTAAATGAATTGTTGATTTTGCCTGTAACCGATGAAGTAATATTGTTAGATAGTATACCTACCAATCAGGTGTTAAATACGGAAGATTTATACATAAAAGTATTAGCTCAAAATCCGAATTTATTAAATGCAAAAAGCCAACAACGAATTGCAGAGTTAAGTGTAAAAGAAGTATCGGCAGATAGGTACCCAACCATCCGATTTAATTCTGGATATAACTATTCTAACACCAATGCTGAAGCAGGTTTTTTTACAGAGAACCGAACCTTAGGCTTAAATTATGGAGTAACAGCGAGTGTAAATATTTTTAACGGATTGCTACAAAGTAAAAGAGAGAAAATCGCAAAAATACAAGCGCAAACTGCTGCCCTAAGTTATGAGTCGGCTAAGCTTTCGGTAGAAGCAAATTGGAATGTGTTACTCACTAGTTACCAAAATAATTTAGAGTTATTAAAACTTGAAAGAGAAAACCAAACGGTTGCTAAGAAAAACATCGATATAAGTATAGAAAAGTTCAAACTTGGTGGTATTTCTTCTTTGCAACTCAGAGAAGCACAGCGCTCATTTATAGAAGCGAACAGTAGGTATGTAAATGCATTGTATCAGTACAAGTTAGCAGAGACAAGCCTATTAGAACTATCTTCTAGTATTATTCCTTAACAATTTAGAAATAAATGGCTTATCGGATTATCAATTTTTAATTTTTTGATATTCATAACTTATTCTCTATTTTAGTCGCTACAATCCTTAACCCTATAATATGCTCTTAGCCGCTAGGTTATTAATCGTAGACGACCATCAAATGTTATTGGATGGTATAAGAGCTTTATTGCAAGATGTGCCTAGTTTTCAAATTGTTGCAGAAGCACATAATGGTAATCAAGCACTAGAAGAGCTGAAAAAGACATCGGTAGATATAGTAGTAACAGATATTTCTATGCCAGACATGAATGGGATAGAGCTTACTCAAAAAATAAAATCAGAATATCCAGATATTAAAGTACTAACACTTTCTATGTTTTCTGAAAAGCAAACCATTAGAGAAATGGTGGATGCGGGGGTATCCGGTTATATACTTAAAAATACAGGTAAAGAGGAATTAGTTGGGGCATTAACCAAAATTGCGGCAGGTGGTATTTATTTTGGAGATGAAGTAACCAATGAGATGATGAGGATGATGAGCGATAATGATCGTGAGCATGAGAAGAAGATTGCCGTTACTTTAACATTTAGAGAAAAAGAAATATTAAAACTAATAGCGAAAGAATATAGCAATGTTCAAATTGCTGCGGAGCTGTTTATAAGTGAGAGAACAGTAGAAACCCATCGAAAAAACATATTCAGAAAAACAAATACAAAGAGCATTGTTGGCCTAATAAAGTATGCTTATGAGTATAATCTCATTTAGTAAAAACTAATTGCAATAACTAGTGTTATAAGGCTTAGTATGAATAAGTTTTCAATTAAAGATATCGAAACAATTACAGGAATTAAATCGCATACCATACGTATATGGGAGCAGCGATATGATTTCTTGAATACCAAGCGTACAGATACCAATATTAGGTTTTACAACGATGATGATTTAAGATTGTTACTAAATGTAGCTACGCTGAATGATCATGGTTATAAAATTTCTGAAATCGCAAAAATGTCGGTGGATGAAATGTCGCAAAAAATACACGACATCTCACACCATCAATCTAGTTATTCTTGTTATATTAAAACATTAACAAACCAAGCCATTAGTTTTAACGAGAAAAATTTTAAAAAGGAATTAGCAACTTGTATCAAAAAAGTTGGATTAGAGCAAGCAGTTCTGCAAGTAGTATATCCTTTCCTACAGAACATAGGAGTGCTTTGGCAAACTGGCATGATTAATCCTGCTCAAGAACATTTTGCATCCTCATTAATTAAACAAAAATTAATTGTTGCCATTGATTCTTTAAAGCCGCCAGTAGTCGATAATTCAAAGAAGTTTCTGCTTTTTTTACCCGATGGAGAATTCCATGAAATCGCCTTATTATTCGCCTATTATATAATTAAATCACATGGCCATGAGGTCTTATATTTAGGTCAAAGTTTAAGTATAAACTATGTGAAAGATGTATTTAAATCATATCAGCCAGATTATATTTTTTCGGTACTTACGAATTCAATGTTAGAGGAAGATGCTCAACGCATGTTGAACTTATTTGCGAGTAATTTCCCTCAAAACAAGGTGCTCTTAGCAGGTGGGAGTATTAAAGAATCTGACTACAATCAAATAGAAAATATCATCATTTTAAACGAAGTTCCTTCCTTGCTTTCATTCTTAAATGAATTAAATTTCGAAATCGCCTAACAGTCAGCCTTTTCAACAGCACATTCTTGTATACTTATTTAGCAAATTTTCTTCTAAATTGCCTTTAAAACCTATATAAATTTGTAATTTTGCAGTGTTTTTTAATAAGATGGATAAATTAACTTACTTGAATCCCAACTCAGCAGCTTATGTTGAGTCATTATACGAATCGTACAAACAAGATCCAGAATCGGTTGATTTTGGTTGGCAGAAGTTTTTTGAAGGTTTTGAATTAGGTAGGAGTGGCGACGCTTCTAATGTTACTTTAGAAACTCCCGAACATTTCTTAAAAGAAATTGGGGTATTAAATTTAATTAACGGATATAGAACACGTGGACATTTGTTTACCAAAACAAACCCTGTACGTGAGCGCCGTAAATATTTCCCCGGAAAAGAAATTTCTCAATGGGGATTAGTGGATGCTGACCTAGAAACAGTATTTAACGCCGGTGTTGAGATTGGTTTAGGTCCTGCAAAACTTAAAGACATTATTCAGCTATTAGAAGAAACCTATTGCCAATCTATTGGAGTCGAATTTATGTTTATTCGTCACCCCGAAAGAATTAAATGGTTTTTAGATAGATTAGAAACTACACGCAATACTCCTAAATTTAGTATTGAAGAAAAAAAGCAAATCTTAGGAAAATTAAATCAAGCAGTAATTTTCGAAAACTTTTTAGGCACTAAATTTTTAGGGCAAAAAAGGTTTTCATTAGAAGGTGCCGAAACCCTTATCCCTGCTTTAAATGCAGTGGTTGAAAAAGGGGCAGAACTTGGCTTAAAAGAATTTGTAATTGGGATGGCACACAGAGGAAGATTAAATGTGTTGGCCAACATCATGAATAAAACCTACAAAGAAATTTTCAAAGAGTTTGAAGGAAAGTTTAATCCTGATGATCCTTTTGGAGGCGATGTGAAATATCATTTGGGATATTCAACAGATATTAAAACATCTAAAGGTAAAGAAGTACATTTAAGTTTATCACCTAATCCTTCGCATTTAGAAGCTGTAGATCCTGTGGTAGAAGGAATGGTGCGTGCAAAGATTGATCATAAATACGAAAATAATTTACAAAGCATCGCTCCAATTTTAATACATGGAGATGCTTCAGTTGCTGGTCAAGGCATCGTGTATGAAGTTTTACAAATGTCGAAACTCGATGGATACAAAACAGGTGGCACCATACATCTTGTAATAAACAATCAAATAGGGTTTACTACCAATTATAAAGATGCACGATCGAGTACCTATTGTACCGATATTGCTAAAACTACTTTATCGCCAGTATTCCATGTAAATGGAGATGATGTGGAAGCCTTAGTACATGCAGTGGAGATGGCTGTGGAATATCGCCAGATGTACCATACCGATGTATTTATTGATATTTTATGTTACCGCAGGTATGGTCATAATGAGTCTGACGAACCTCGTTTTACTCAACCTTTATTATACAAAGCAATAGAGAAGCATCCTAATCCTAGAGAAATATATCAAAAGAAATTAGCAGAGCAAGGTTCTATTGATGCAGAAATGGCCAAGGAAATGGATCGCGAGTTTCGTCAACATTTACAAGACAGATTAAACGAAGCGAAACAAGAAAGCACCACCATGGTAGAGCCATTGTTCCAAGGCTCATGGAAAAATTTCAGGTTCTCTACTCCCGAAGATTTTAAAACTACTTTTAATACAAAAGTGGAGGAGAAAAAATTCTTACAGATTGCAGAAAAAATTGCAAGCTTACCTGCTGATAAAAAGTTCTTAACTAAAATTGAACGATTATTTGCCGAACGCAAAAAGATGGTCTTAGAAACTAAAACCTTCGATTGGGCAATGGCAGAATTAATGTCGTATGCAACCTTGGTAGATGAAGGGTTTGATATACGATTAAGTGGGCAGGATGTAGAGAGAGGTACTTTCTCACATCGACATGCAGTAGTGAAAATTGAAGATTCTGAAGAAGAGTACATCCCATTGCAAAATGTGGTAGAGAAGGCAAATGCATTTAATATTTACAATTCACATTTATCTGAATACGGAGTATTAGGATTTGAGTATGGTTATGCAATGGCATCGCCAAATACACTAACCATTTGGGAAGCACAATTTGGAGATTTCTTTAACGGAGCACAAATAATTATCGATCAGTTTGTAACCAGTGCCGAATTTAAATGGCGCCGATCAAACGGATTAGTAATGTTATTACCTCATGGTTATGAAGGGCAAGGGCCAGAACATTCATCTGGTAGAATTGAGCGCTTCTTAGAAGCTTGCGCAAACGATAACATACAAGTTGCAATGTGTAGCACACCGGCAAACTTTTTTCATTTAATGCGCCGTCAAATGATTCGCCCGTTCCGCAAGCCATTGGTAGTGTTTACACCTAAGAGTTTGTTAAGGCACCCAGCTTGTATTAGCGAAGTATCTGAATTTACTAAAGGGAATTTCCAAGAGTTAATTGATGATGCTACTGTAAAAGCAAAAGACGTAAAACGTGTTCTGTTATGTACAGGTAAAATTTATTATGATTTAATAGAAAGAAGAATAAAAGAAGGCAGAGAAAAGGATGTGGCAATAATTAGATTGGAGCAAATATTCCCATTACCTGTTGATCAATTAGAAGCTCTAAAGAAAAAATATAATAAAGTAACAGAAATTTTCTGGGTGCAAGAAGAACCTGCAAATATGGGCGTTTGGCCATACCTAGTTCGCAAAATGCGCAAAGAAAACATTGAAGTTATTTCTAGAAAAGAAAGTAGCAGTACCGCTACAGGTTACAACAAACAACATTTATCTCAACAAGATTATATTTTGTACAAAGCATTTACAAACGATAAAAAATAATTCATCATTCACAATTCACAATTCAAAAAGATGTCATTAGAAATAAAAATACCGCCAGTAGGTGAATCAATAGCAGAAGTAACATTGTCGCGTTGGATAAAGAACGATGGTGATTATGTAGAAATGGATGAAATAATTGCGGAGTTAGAATCAGACAAAGCAACATTTGAATTAACTGCAGAACAAGCGGGTGTTTTAAAAACAAAAGCATCAGAAGGTGATACGTTAGCAATAGGTGCAATTGTTTGCGAAATTGATACAAATGCAAAAGCAGCACCATCTAAAACCGAAAAAATAGTTGAGCAAAAAACAGAAGCAATAAAAGAAACTGAAACGGCTACCTCTGCAAACTATGCAAGTGGGCACCCATCACCAGTAGCTGCGAAAGTATTAGCAGAAAAAGGTATAAACCCTGCTGATGTAGAAGGTACAGGTAGAAACGGAAGAATAACCAAAGAAGATGCATTAAATGCAAATGCAACAAAAGCAGCAAGCCCAGTGGTTAAAGCTGCAGTAGCTCCAGCAGTTTCTGCTCCAGTTATGGTAGGTGCAAGAAACACTCGTTCAGAAAAAATGTCGTCGCTGCGCAAAACTGTAGCAAAACGTTTGGTTGCAGTAAAAAATGAAACAGCTATGTTAACTACTTTTAACGAAGTTGATATGCAACCAATAATGGATATTAGAGCGAAGTATAAAGATAAGTTTAAAGAAAAGTTTGGAGTTGGGTTAGGCTTTATGTCGTTTTTTACCAAAGCAGTTTGCGAAGCGTTAAAAGAATTTCCTGCTGTTAATGCGCAAATTAATGGTGAAGAAATTTTATACCACGACTTTGCTGATATTTCTATCGCAGTTTCTGCTCCAAAAGGATTAGTAGTTCCTGTAATTAGAAATGCAGAATCGTTGAGCTTAGCCGGAATAGAAAAAGCAGTTTCTGATTTAGCCTTAAAAGCGCGCGAAAATAAATTAACGATAGAGGAAATGACAGGCGGAACCTTTACCATTACCAATGGTGGTGTGTTTGGTTCAATGATGTCGACACCAATTATTAACGCACCTCAATCGGCAATTTTAGGTATGCATAATATTGTGGAGAGGCCTGTAGCTATTAATGGGCAGGTAGTTATTAGACCAATGATGTATGTTGCCTTATCTTACGATCATCGTATTATTGATGGTAGAGAATCTGTTGGTTTCTTAGTAAGAGTAAAACAATATTTAGAAGATCCACAACGATTGTTGTTAGGTGTGTAAATAAAAATCCTCCGCTTTAAACGGAGGATTTTTTTTGTGTTTTTATTAAAAATTTTTAGATTTATTTATGAAAAAAAGCATATTAGCACTTTTGTGCATACTACTTTTGAACACATTTGTTTCTACTGCTCAAAAAATATCAAAAGATCAAGCGAAGGCAGATTTAAAGTTTTGTTATGATGCACTTAAAACCGCTCATCCTTCTGTATTTAGATATACCAAAGAAAATGAGTTCGATAATATTTATAAGTTTTTAGATGCACGTTTAATCGACTCTGTTACTGTTTCGGATTTTACTGAAATTGCAAGTGTTTTAGTAGCTACTACCAGGTGCGTACATACGAATGTTACCACTGGTTATAAAAGAAAAACCACTTCTGTATTTAATTTGAATTTTGTTATTCATCAAAATAAACTTTATGCTAGAGGCTTTGCAAATTCGAGTGATACTGCCCTTTATAGAATCATGAGTATAAATAAAATTCCAAGTATTGAAATTGTAGATAGAATGATGATGATGAGATCTGGCGATGGATTTGGTCAGAATTTTACCGAAGCCTATTTCTCTAGAAATTTCAACACTTTTTATAATATTTTTTATGATTCGCCTGAAACAGCCAGTATTGTATTTGTTAATGGTAGTGCTGAAAAAGAAATTAAAGTAGAACGCACAAAAAAATACAATGTTAAATTTAAGATGTTCGATTGGGAAGGTGCAACAGTATTAGACACTATGAAGTCTGCAAAATTGCTCAAATTGAAAAACATCCCCGATACCCGTATATTACGTGTAAGCGCTTTCAAGAAGAAAAACACGAATTTTTATAAAAAGATATTTGCCGACATGCAACGCGATTCGGTGAAACAATTAGTGATCGACTTGCGAAATAATCCGGGAGGCAACATTTACCATGCTTTCCTTCTTTTAAATAATTTAATTGATAGAGATATTTATATGTATTCAGAAAGAAGGAAATCTAAGGTCATGCCTTATTTGTCTTTTAAAGGTAAAACGCAATATTTATTAGGTTTGTTTTTGTATGATGTAATACCAACTGGGCAAAGATGGAACGACGATAATGGGAAGAAGTATTATAGAAATTCATATAAAACACTTAACACGGCTAAATATAAACCTAAAGTATTTGTAATTACAGATGGAATATCAGTTTCTGCAAGCTCTTTAGTGGCCTCTTATTTAAAATATTATTATGGTGCTGAAATTATTGGCTCTGAATCTGGCGGTACCTATACAGGCAACAATGGTAGGTCCTACCCAGAAGTTCTTTTGCCAAATAGTAAAATAAATCTTCGATTACCTATCCAATACATAAGTTATTTCCCTGGTGTACCTGATGAGGGCAGGGGAGTAAAAGTGGATTATTATATGAGTCCTTTGCTCGATAAGAAGTCGCAGGAGCAATATATTCAGTCGGTTTTGTTAGAAAATGTGGATTAGAACTCTTTAAACCTACTTTTTTATTCTTATATTTAGACAATTATTAGATACACCCACATGTCTAGAAAAGAAGAAGTACACTTAGATTGCGAACATTGTTCGGCGCGATTTAGTTCTGTTTTTTGCCATCTTACTAAAGATGATTTACAACTAGTAAATCAAAACAAATGGTGCCAGTCTGTTCAAAAAGGCCAACAATTATTTTCGGAAGGAGCCTACCCTCACGGAATTTTCTGTGTAAACCATGGTAAAATTAAAATACACCAAATGGGTACAGAGGGTCGGGAGCAAATTGTCCGATTAGCAAAAGAAGGCGATGTGGTGGGTTACCGTTCTTTGTTAAGCGGCGAAGCGTATAATTGTAGTGCAACAGCATTAGATGATACTTCAATTTGTTTCATTCCTAAAAATGTATTTCTTGAATTAGTTGAAAAGAACAAAGATCTTTCAATGCAAATTATTCAATTGCTTTCTAAAAATTTACGTCAAGCAGAAAACACCATCTTGCATTTAGCTCAAAAAACGGTTCGCGAACGAATGGCCGAAGCCCTCTTATTTTTGAAGGAAATTTACGGGGTAGAAGCAGATGGAGAAACCCTGACAGTAAGTTTGTCTCGCGAAGAAATTGCAACACTTGTAGGTACAGCAACCGAAACGGCTATAAGATTATTGTCAGAATTTAAATCTGGAAAGATGGTTGAATTTGTAGGCAAGAAAATTAAAATTATAGATCAAAAAGAATTATTAAAAACAGCAAATCTTGCAGAGTAGGTTTTTATAAATTTTCAATTTTAGTTAATACACTTTCGGCTTTTTTTAATATTGCCGATTGATCTTCGGCTTTCATTTTATTCCACAACATATACACCATCCCCACTCTTGGGTTCTTTTCGAATTTACTGCGATGTAAATCATAAAAATTCCAATACAAACTATTAAACGGGCATGCATTTGCAGTAGTTTTCTCTTTAGCATTGTAGTGGCAACCTTTGCAATAATTACTCATTTTAGAAATGTAATTAGCCGATGAAACATAAGGCTTAGTGCCCACAATTCCACCATCAGCAAATTGGCTCATACCTCGTGTATTCGGTAGTTCTACCCATTCTATTGCATCTGCATATACACCCAAATACCATTCATCTACTTCATCAGGATTTAGTCCAGCCAGTAAACTAAAATTACCGATAACCATTAAACGTTGTATATGGTGAGCATAAGCATTATCTAATGAATTCTGAATGCAATTTTTCATGCAATTCATTTTTGTTTCGCCCGTCCAATACCAAGCAGGCACCTTGGTTTTTGCATTTAAATAGTTCAGCGTTTTATAGCTTGGCATGTATTCCCAATATATTCCCCTAATAAATTCTCTCCAACCAATTACTTGTCTTATAAACCCTTCAACTTGATGTATGCTTATGTTGTCTTTATTCTTTTCCCAATGTTCTAAGGTTAACTGAACGATTTCTTTTGGACTAATTAATTTACAATTTAACGCAAACGAAATTCTTGAATGAAACAATAAGTGATTCTCTTTTAGCATTGCATCTTCATACGTTCCGAAATGAATTAGTCTATACGTTAAAAAATCATTAAAGTCCATTAAACTTTCCTCTCTTGTGCTTGGCCAATTAAATTTATTTGGCTCTATATTTCCAAAATAGTTCAGTCCTGCTGCGTCTATTTCTTGTTTTATGTTTACAATATTTTTTGATTCGAAGCTTGGCTTAGGCAATGGAACCTTGCCATCATATGCCTTTCTGTTCTCATGGTCGAAATTCCATTTTCCTCCCATAGGCTCCTTCCCATTCATTAATATGCCTAGGTTTTTACGCATATCTCTGTAAAAACTTTCCATCAACCTAGTTTTTTTGCCAGCAAAAAAAATCTTCAAATCCTCTCTCTTCGTTAAGAAATGCTGGGTATCTGTACTACTAGTTTCTATTGCAAGGGTAGAGCAAAATGTTTTTAATTGTTGATCTAATCTATATTCATCTGGTAATTGATACTCAAATTTTGTGATTTTATGTTCTGCAATAAGCTTGTTTAACATTAAACATAAATCACCATTGTTTTCCGTATCATTTATTTTGTAATACTTTAGTTGATGTCCATTTTTTGTAAGTGTAGATGCGAAATTTCGCATAGCAGAAAAAAAGGCAACTATTTTTTGGATATGGTGAGTAACATATTGCTGCTCTTGTTTTAATTCAAACATCACATATAGTACCTCCTTATTATTTTGATTAAACCAAGTATGATGTTGATTAAGCTGATCGCCTAAAAGAAGCCTAAGAATCATGCTAGTAATGTAATGATTTTAGTTTTACAATTGGATTAGGAAAGTTCTCGCCTATAATTATTTCATAGGCTTCTTGCTCAACATCACTCATTGTCCAAGGCTGGTGCACAAATTGTTTTGGCAGATTAGCTAATTGTGGAAACCAATGTTTCACATAATCACCTTTTGCATCATAATCATATGCTTGCTTAATTACATTAAAGTAGCGCTCTTCTCTTGGGTCGTTTCCAACACCCGCTAAATATGCCCAATTTCCCCAATTAGAAGCAGGGTTGTAATCAATTAAATTCTCTTCAAACCATGCAGCACCCTTGGTCCATGTAACGTGCAAATCATTTATTAAAAAGCTTGCTACATTTTGTCTTCCTCGGTTGCTCATAAATCCAGTATGTTTTAATTCTAACATATTAGCATCTATAAATGGAATACCTGTTTCACCCTCTTTCCATTTTTCAAAAAGTTCATTTTCATTTGCTGAAATGTTTGTTCTTTTTACTTTCTTAATTCCATCTTCGCGAAACAATGCATTTCCATATTTCTTAAACATAAATCGGAAGTAATCTCTCCATAATAATTCGAATACTAACCAATACGTAGAATCGTTTTCAATTCGCTCTTTTTCATATTTTTTAATTTCCCAATAAACTTTTCTTGGCGATAAACATCCGAAGGATAGCCATGGAGAAAACTTGCTAGAGTAATCATCACCTAATAAACCGTTTCTTGTATTCTTGTACTCTTTTAATAAATCTTTTTCCCAAAAATACTCCCTCATCCTTTTTAAACCGGCACTTTCGCCGCCACAAAACAAGTTCGATTTTATTTTGCTGTTCTGTTCATTGAACCCCAATTCACAAATTTTTGGAACTTGTGTTTTTTCTAAATTCTCTGGAACTTTAATTTTTTTAGGACTATCTACAATCTCTCTTACAAAAGAATCTCTCTCTGTTCGCTTTCTAAAATTACTAAACACATCGGGTATATCTTTTATCGGAAAGGGTAGATCTTCTTTATTATATAAAGTGTTACCTAAGTATAAATTGAGTGGAATTTTTTGCTTCCATAAATTGGATTCTAGTTGGTCGCCTATTTTTACTTCTTCTGATGCTACCTCTTTAAATGCGTATACCGCATTCACTTCATACTCTGCACATATTAATGGAATGATATCTTCTGGCTGCCCAATCTTAATTAATAAATCGCCACCTAATTTTTTTAAGTGCTGCTTTAAATCTGTTAAGCTTTCTAATAAGAACTGAAAGCGATGGAACCCAACTTTTAAAGTGCTCATGGATGTTGATTTTTGCCAACGTGGGTCGATGCAAAATATGGGAACTATACAATCAGATTTTTTTAATGCCTCTATTAAAGGCTGGTGATCATGAATTCTTAGATCATTTCGAAACCAAACCAATGTTCTTTTCTCTGTCATCTTATTTGTTTTTCTTACATCGCTCACTGCAATACAAAACATGCTCCCAACTTTTCTCCCATTTTTTGCGCCATGCAAATGGTCTTTGGCAAGTTTTGCAAACTTTTTGTGGCAAATCGCCCTTTTTGAGCATTTTCATCAGTTTTGAAACAAATACTATGGCATTCTGTTTTTGATTTTGTTTAATATATATAGTATAAAAGTTAAACAAGATTGAGGAAGTGTTGTTATTCCATCACATAAAAAATAAGATATGTCAGAATTAAATTCAATTGAAAAGCAAAAGCTCAGTTCAACAGAGATGATTGATTTCATGGGCGACGAACACGTTTCATCTTCGGCAGATACCCCATTAAGAGCAGATGCTTTTGAAATGGACGACGATTTGAAGATTGAAATGATTGAAAAACATTTTCGCGAGATAATGAACATTTTGGGTTTAGACCTAAGCGATGATAGTTTAAATGGAACTCCTCATCGTGTAGCTAAAATGTATGTGAAAGAAATTTTTAGTGGATTAAACCCTGCCAATAAGCCAAAGATTTCGATGTTTGATAATAAGTACAAGTACAACCAAATGTTAGTAGAAAAGAACATTACCTTGTACAGCAATTGTGAGCATCACTTTGTGCCAATCATCGGGAAGGTACACGTAGCCTATATTTCAGCAGGGCAAGTAATTGGTCTATCAAAAATAAATCGCATTGTACAATACTATGCGCAACGCCCGCAAGTGCAAGAGCGCTTAACTAAACAAATTGCAAACGAGTTGAAAACTGTTTTAGGTACAGATGATGTGGCAGTGGTAATAGACGCACATCACTTATGTGTATCATCTCGCGGTGTTACAGATGTAAACAGTAGCACGGTAACCGCAGAATATACAGGTAAGTTCAACGATCAGGATTTGCGTAAAGAATTTTTATCATACATAGAATTAAAAGGATAATGGAAAGTTTACGAGATAAAAATGTACTGATAATTGGCGCAACTGGTGGCATTGGCGCTGCAACGGCAAGATTATTAAAACAAAGCGGCGCAGTGTTATTTTTAGCAGCCAGAGATCGTACTAAATTAGAAACGCTGGCTGCAGAATTATCTGTACCCTCAGAAAATTTATTTACAGTAGACGTTAGGAAATTTGAAGAGGTAAAAAATGCAGCATCCGTAATACACTCAAAAATTTCGAGCATAGACATCTTAATAAATGCAACTGGTAAGGGCATTATTAAACCGATGGAATTATTAATGGAAGAAGATTTTTTGGAATCCTTACAAGTTAATTTAGTAGGAGCGTTTTATTTAATGAAGGCATTTTTAGAGCAAATGAAGGCAAAAAAAACTGGCTTAATTATAAATTTACCTGGAGTATTGGGTAAAACCCCTATGGCCGGAGCAGCAGCTTATTCGGCCTCTAAATACGGCTTAAATGGCATGATGAAGTCGATTCGTGAAGAATTGAAGAGAACAGACATCAGAATAACGAATATATTTTTAGGAGGAACCGATACTCCTTTTTGGGATACCATTGATTTACGAGTACAAAAAGATAAATTTGTAACTGCAGAGGAAGCAGCGAAATCAATTTGGTTTTTATGCCAACAGCCAAGTTCGGGAGTAGTGTCGGAAATGGTTCTGCAGCCATTTAATCATCAGGCCATCTGATATAAATTCTACATCTATGAAAATTACTAGAAGTGACATTGAAAGTATGCAGAAAAGATTTCGTGCTACTTTTATTAATTCTATTTCTGGGTACAAAAGTTTGAACCTTGTAGGAACAAGAAGTTTATCCGGTATAAGCAATTTAGCTCCTTTCAATTCTATAATACATATTGGCTCTAACCCACCATATATTGGGTTAATTATAAGGCCTCAAACAGAGGAGCATCAAACGCTTAAAAACATTTTAGAAACGGGATATTACACACTAAATAATGTGCACGAAGAAATTCTGAAACAAGCACATCAAAGTAGTGCAAAGTATGATGCAAATACTTCAGAGTTTACAGAAGTAGGATTAGTAGAACAAGCTTCGGAGCTTTCTGCAGCACCTTATGTAGAAGAGTCGCTTTTAAAAATGACTTTGAAATTGGTAGAAATTATTCCAATACCCTTAAACGGTACAAATTTAGTAATTGGAGAAATACAAGAAATATTTATTGGCGATTGTATGATTGAGGAAGATGGATACGTTCATGTGGAGGAATTAGGAAGCGTTGCCAGCTTAGGGCTCGATGGTTATTTGAAAGTGAGCCCAATAACTAGGTACCCTTATGCCACAGTTAAAGATCAAGATTAATTATATTCAATTATTTAGATAGATTTGTAAGAAAAAATAATATGCCAAACAAAGATCAAAAAGAAAAAATAAGAGCTGCGTATATTGATTATGTATTAAGCAAAGGCGAGCGCCCATCTACTGTCTATGTTTTCATGAAAGAATTAGACTTACCAGAGGAAGATTTTTACAAACACTTCAGCACTTTTGATGCGGTGGAAGCAAGCGCATGGCGTGCATTCTTTAATCATACTTTAGATACCATTAAAACACAAGATGTTTTTGCAGGTTATTCTTCTCGCGAAAAAATATTAGCATTTTATTACGGTTTAGTAGAACATTTAAAGGCTCATCGTAGTTATGTTACATGGTGTTTCAAGAATACTTCTAAGTTGCAATTTTCGAACCCGGTTTATTTAACTGATTTCAAAAAAATGTTCGAAGAATTTGCGAACGATGTAATACAAGAAGGAATAAGTGGTGGTGAAATTATTGATCGTAAATTTATAAGTGATAAATACAAAGATGCACTTTGGGTGCAATTAATTTTTATCATACATTTTTGGATTGATGATAACAGCACAGAATTCGAGAAGACCGATGAAGCGATAGAAAAAGGAGTAAACATTACGTTTGATTTAATGGCACAGTCGCCTTTAGATAGCATGGTGGAATACGGTAAATTTCTATGGCGAAACGTAGCCTTTAAAAAATAAAAACACATGAAAGAGCAAGACAGTATTGCAACAGGTAAAGTAGAACGATCGGCAAAGTTTATTAAAACAGGAATTAAAGTAGGTGGGAATTATCTGAAGCATTATACTAAAAAGCTTTTCGATCCAGATTTAACAAAAGAAGAATTAAATAACGATAACGCGCAAGACATTTATCAATCTCTTAGCGAGCTAAAAGGTTCTGCTTTAAAAGTTGCTCAAATGTTGAGCATGGATAAAAGCATTTTGCCAAAAGCTTACGTTGATCAATTTTCTAAATCGCAATACAATGCCCCACCACTTTCGGGCCCACTAATTGTAAGAACATTCAGCAAATATTTTGGTAAAACGCCCGATAAAATTTTTGATACTTTCGAAATAAAATCGAGTAATGCAGCATCTATTGGTCAGGTGCACAAAGCGACTAAAAATGGAAAACAGTTAGCTGTTAAAATTCAATATCCGGGAGTTGCAGAAAGCATAAGTTCCGATTTGAAATTGGTAAAACCATTTGCTTTTCGTTTGCTAGGTATGAGCGAAAAAGAACTGGATGTGTACATGAAAGAAGTAGAGCAAAAGATGCTCGAAGAAACCGATTATTTACTGGAAGTTGAGCAGTCGCAAAAATTTGCAGAGGCTTGCAAAGGCTTATTAAATATAAGCTTTCCGAACTATTACCCAGAATACTCGAGTCCTAGAATTATTACGATGGATTGGATAGAGGGTTTGCATTTAAAAGAATTTTTAGCAACTAATCCATCACAAGAAGAACGCAATGTAATTGGCCAAGCCCTGTGGGATTTTTATCAATATCAACAACATACTTTACGTGCCATGCATGCCGACCCACATCCCGGGAACTTTTTAGTTACTCCAGAAGGTAAGCTAGGAGTATTAGATTTTGGATGTATTAAAGAGTTGCCATCAGATTTTTACGAACCGTATTTCCAATTAATATTAGGTGATACTTTAAACAACAAAGAAAAAACATTAGAATGTTTCCGAGCATTGGAAATGATTTTACCACAAGACGATGCAAAAGCAATCGACTTTTATGTGAATTGGTATACCAAATTAATAAAATTATTTGCGGAGCCATACATGAAAGATACTTTTGATTTTGCCGATCAACAATACATGCAAAAGTTATACGAGTTTGGAGAAATGATTAGCCGAATGCCGGAGTTTAAACAAGCACGCGGGGTTAAACATTTCATCTATGTAAACCGAACGAATTTCGGATTGTATGCCATTTTATCGGAGTTAGGAGCAAGGGTAAAAACAGTGAGGTAAACTCCCTACGACTCTATCACCGGGTTATTCCGTATAAAATCTAATTTATACTGAAAAATAGCACCAATGCTCTGTGCCCTTGTTTTTGCCAATTTAGCTTTCTCGCCTTCAAATAACTCATCTATTGTCTGGTTAAACAACAATATCCATCGGTCGAAATGCATGGCATGTATATGGTCGCTGTGTTCGGCGTGCTTATCAAATGGCTGACCCCTGTATTCATTAGCGTCTAACAACAAACTGGCCCAAAATTGGTACATACGGGGCAAATGGGCATCCCAATTCACCTTCGCTATTTTATTGAAAATAGGCGAAAGTAAATCGTCTTGGTTTACTTTTGCATAAAAAGCATCCACCAAAACTTTGATATCATCTTTATTTTGAATATCTTTCATAAGTACTTTACAAAGGTACAAAAACACTTCTTTATCGAAATATGATATAAATCATATTTTACCCTGATAATTATCAGCTGTTTTGCATTATCGTTGAGTTAGTTTTACACCATCAAACGAAGCATATGAGCGTATTAATTATTCTAATAAGTATCAGTTTACTAGTAGCCCTCGGTTTCCTTGCTTCCTTTATATGGTCGGTTCGCAACGGTCAGTACGACGATGATTATACACCTTCTGTACGCATGTTGTTTGATGATAAAGAACAAGAAAAACAAAATCAAGAAATAAATAAACAATAAACCTATAACCAATACATAAGAATTTATGCAAACAGAAAAGTTCTATTATGACAACAAGATTGTACGCAATTTCTCATATGCGGCAATCGTTTTTGGACTGATAGGGATGACTGTTGGATTGCTAATTGCACTTCAACTGGTTTTTCCTCAGCTCAACTTTGGTATTCCTTATACCACTTATGGCAGAGTTAGACCACTGCACACCAATGCGGTAATTTTCGCATTTGTGGGAAATGGTATTTTTGCTGGTGTATACTATTCACTGCAGCGCTTGTGTAAAACGCGTATGTTTAGTGATGTTTTAAGTAACATCAATTTTTGGGGATGGCAAATAATTATTTTGGCAGCAGCAGTATCATTACCATTAGGTTTAACTACTGGTAAAGAGTATGCAGAATTAGAATGGCCAATTGATATTGCTATTACTTTAATTTGGGTAGTATTTGGGTGGAACATGTTTGGTACTATTCTTAAAAGAAGAGAGCGCCATTTATATGTAGCCATTTGGTTTTACATTGCCACATTTGTAACCGTTGCAGTGCTCCATTTGGTAAACTCTTTCGAATTGCCAATAAGTTTATTTAAAAGTTACTCATGGTACGCAGGTGTTCAAGATGCCTTAGTACAATGGTGGTACGGACATAATGCGGTTGCATTTTTCTTAACCACTCCATACTTAGGGTTAATGTATTATTTCGTTCCGAAAGCAGCAAATCGCCCGGTATATTCATACAAATTATCGATCATCCATTTTTGGGCTTTAATTTTCTTATACATCTGGGCTGGTCCGCATCATTTATTATACACTTCATTACCAGATTGGGCTCAATCTTTAGGAGTAGTTTTCTCGGTAATGTTAATTGCTCCATCATGGGGTGGTATGATCAATGGTTTGTTAACCTTACGCGGTGTTTGGGATAAAGTACGTGAAGACGTAATCTTGAAATTCTTCGTAGTTGCAATTACCGCTTACGGTATGTCAACCTTCGAAGGTCCAATGTTATCATTAAAAAATGTAAACGCGATTGCTCACTTTACCGATTGGATTGTAGCACACGTACACGTAGGTGCATTAGGCTGGAACGGGTTCTTAACATTTGGTATGTTATACTGGTTGTTCCCTCGCTTGTTCGGAAAAGAATTGTATTCTAAAAAATTAGCAAACTTCCATTTCTGGATTGGCACTTTAGGTATTTTATTTTACGCAATACCATTGTATTGGGCAGGTATTACACAAAGTTTAATGTGGAAAGAATTTACTGCCGATGGTTTCTTAAAATATCCAAACTTCTTAGAAACCGTAACTCAAATTTTGCCAATGTATGCAATGCGTAGTATTGGTGGAGCCTTGTATTTAATAGGTGTAATTGTAATGACATTTAACTTGTTAAAAACTGCAGCAGCTGGTAAATTAATTGCAAATGAAGAGGCGGAAGCTCCAGCATTAACAAAAGATTATGCAATACACAAAGGAGAACACTGGCATCGTTGGATCGAGCGTCGCCCTACTCAATTAATGATTTTAAGTTTAGTAGTAATCTTAATAGGTGGCGTGGTAGAAATGGTTCCAACCTTCTTAATAAAAAGTAATATTCCAACCATTGCAAGTGTGAAACCATACACTCCATTAGAGTTGCAAGGTAGAGACTTATACGTTCGCGAAGGTTGTTATACTTGCCACTCGCAAATGATCCGCCCTTTCCGTTCGGAAACAGAACGTTATGGTGAGTATTCTAAAGCTGGTGAATTCGTATACGACCATCCATTCCAATGGGGATCTAAACGTACTGGTCCGGATTTACATCGTATCGGAAATAAATACCCAGACTCTTGGCATTATAACCATATGTTGGAGCCAAGCTCAATGTCGCCAGGTTCTATTATGCCTAATTATGCATGGATGCTCGACGATGATTTAGATACTAGCAATACCGCTGCAAAAATTAGAGCAATGCAAACACTTGGTGTTCCATATCCTGAAGGCTATGATCAAATAGCGAACAAAGATTTAATGCATCAAGCAGATTCTATTGTTAAAAATTTAGCAGATGCTGGAATTAAAACAGTACCTACCAAAGAAATTATTGCGATGATTGCTTATTTGCAACGCATGGGTACTGATATAAAAATGAAACAATAAATTAATTCAAAATATAATTGATATGAAATTTATAAACTACCTCAGTGATATTGTAAATGTAGAAATCTACCCAATGATATCACTGATGATATTTGTGCTCTTTTTTGTTTCGTTAATTATTTATGTGATAAAATCAGATAAAAATTACATTCAAAAAATGAGCGACATGCCTTTAGATAAAAATGATGATAACCTTAACTACAGCAAATATGAATAAGTTAACCCATCTCATTCGTCATACTTATGCGAAAAGCATTGCATTGTTGATGTTTTTTATGATGATGATTCTTAGTACCTATGCACAAACACCAGAAGCTGCTGTTGCAGCAAGCCCTGCTGCTAGTGTATCTTTATGGTCGAGCCCATTATTTTGGGTATATGCATTCGCAATTTTAGGTTTATTACTTGTAATTGTAGCCATTGGCTCTGTACTAGTTGGCCTAGTAAATAATAAATTATCTGAGAAAATTGGAAAGGGAGCAGGATTAATTTTACTGTTAGTTTTATTTGCTTACCAACCAGCAAACGCTCAAACAACCGACCTTACTAATACTACAACACAAGCAGTAATGGGAGGCTTAGATCCTAATACAATTATTGTATTAAGCGTAGTGGTATTTATAGAATTATTTGTAATAGTTTACTTGTACTCTATTTTACAACGTATGCTAGTAGCTTTAGGTTACAAGCCAGCTACCGAACCTCGTTGGACATGGTCTGCCATTATGAAACGCATGACAAAATCTGTTCCTGTAGAAAGAGAATCGGAAGTTGCAACAGATCATAATTACGATGGAATTATAGAGCTAGATAATAGCTTACCACCATGGTGGCTTTACATGTTCTACGCAACCATTGTATTCAGTGTTGTTTACATAGCATACTATCAGTTTGGTGGTGGCCCAACACAATTAATGGAATATGATAGTGCAATTGCTCAAGCGAAAGTTGAAAAAACAGCTATGTTAAAGAAAACTGCTTCTAACGTGGATGAAAATAGTGTAGTAGTTTTAGCAGATGCTGGAGATATTTCTAAAGGTAAAAGCAGTTACATTACTAAATGCGCTGCTTGCCACGGACAGAATGGTGAAGGTGGTGTTGGTCCGAATTTAACAGATGAGTTTTGGATACACGGTGGTGGAGTAAAAAATATTTTTAAAACTATAAAATACGGTGTACAAGAAAAAGGGATGATTGCTTGGCAAGCACAAATGCAACCAACCGAAATGCAACAGGTTGCTAGTTTTATTTTAACCTTACAAGGAACAAAACCAGCAAACGGGAAAGCACCACAAGGCAATTTGTATATAGAAGAAGCTGCACCAGCAGATTCAACAACAGCAAGTAGCACCAACGATTCTACAGTTGTAGCATCAGTACAATAATACTATGAAACAAGAAGAAGATATTTACGCGGAGTTAGACCAAAGTTTTCGAGATCAAGTCTCGACTATAGATAGTGAAGGCAAGAGGGTTTGGGTGTACCCTCAGAAACCAAAGGGTAGGTTCCATCAATACAGAGCAATGGTTGCCATTGCTTGTTTGATTCTACTCTTTGGCATGCCTTTCATCCGACTAAATGGCGAGCCATTTATGTTGTTAAATGTTTTGGAGCGTAAATTCATCATCTTCGGAATGTTATTTGGTCCGCAAGATTTTGCTTTGCTGGGCTTAACCATGATTACCTTCATGGTGTTCATTATACTTTTTACCGTTATATACGGACGATTATTCTGTGGATGGACTTGCCCTCAAACCATTTTTATGGAAATGGTTTTTCGCAAAATTGAATATTTAATTGAAGGCGATGCTAATAAACAAAGAGCATTAAACAAAGCAGAAATGAGTGTCGAAAAGCTGATTAAAAAAGCTACCAAACACATTGTTTTCTTTATAATCTCTTTTATAATTGCAAATACTTTTTTGGCTTATTTAATTAGTACCGATGAGTTATTCAAATTAATATCTGAACCTCTTTCTGAACATGTAGGCGATTTAACTTCTTTGTTAATTTTTACAGGCGTTTTTTATTGGGTGTTCGCATTTTTTAGAGAACAAGTTTGTACAGTGGTTTGCCCTTATGGAAGATTGCAAGGTGTATTGCTCGACAAAAATTCTATCGTAGTTGCTTACGATTATATGCGTGGTGAGAAACGCGGTAAATTACATAAAGGTGAAGAACGTACCATTGGCGATTGTATTGATTGCCATCAATGTGTAGCGGTTTGCCCTACTGGTATCGACATTAGAAATGGTACTCAATTGGAGTGTGTAAATTGTACCGCTTGTATTGATGCCTGCGACCATATTATGGACAAAGTAGGTTTACCTAGAGGGCTAATTACCTATGCTTCTGAAAAAGGAATTGCAGAAAGAATTAAATTGAAATTGAATCCGAGAATAATTGCTTACTCTTCTGTGTTGGTTTTATTGCTAGGTATTTTGAGCTTTGCGCTCATCAGTAGAAACGATACCGAATCAACCATACTAAGAACTCCAGGAGTTATGTATCAAGAAAACCCTGATGGAACGGTAAGTAATTTATATAATTTTAAAGTGAATAATAAAACACATCAAGATTTGCCTATTCAATTTAAAGTTCATGAACTAAATGCAAGTATTAAAATTATTGGATTAGATTCCGTTATAAGTAAAAAAGAAGGATCAGCTCAAGGAAGTATGTTTATCTTTATAAATCCAAAAGAGTTGAAAAAGCGTAGTACAAAAATTAAAATTGATGTGTACTCTAATGGACGATTATTGGAAACAGTGAAGACTAGTTTCTTGGGACCTGTTAATTGAGTCTCTAGTAGTTAGTCTTTAGTCGTTAGAATGCAATAGTATTGCTAATTTGAAAAAATAAATAAAACGAAATTCATAATTCAAAAAAATGGGTTGGGGTAAAAAAATAACATTAGTATACATAGGTTTTGTAGCCTTAATATTAACCTTGGTGGTGGTAAGTATGCGACAAAAAGTAGATTTGGTAAGCGCAGATTATTATGCAAAAGAATTGAACTACCAATCGGACATTAATAAAATGGCAAATGCAAAAGCCTTAAAGACTCCATTAAAATGTAGCCTTGTAAATAATACTATCGAAATAATTTTTCCGGAAGAACATGCTGATAAATCTGTTGAAGCAAAAGCATTTGTTTATAAACCATCCGATAATAAATCGGATAAAGAAATAAAATTTACAACCGTAGAGGGGCGCTATGTACTATCAACCGATGGTTTTGTAAAAGGTATGTATAAAATTAAAGTAGATTGGAAAGTGGATAATATAGAGTACCAAACAGAAACGGTTATTGTTCTTTAATTGCTAGTCTTTAGTCATTAGTATTTAGTAATTAGAAAGCACCAATAATTCATAATTCATAATTCATAATTCATAATTCATAATTCATAATTCATAATTCAAAAAAGTGCTAGCAGCATTATTACTCGGTTTCTTCGGAAGTTTCCACTGCATCGGGATGTGTGGGCCTATTGCGCTTGCATTGCCTCAGCATGAAGGACAACCTTATCTAAAAGTAATAAGTGCATTGTTGTATAATTTCGGTCGGGTAATAACCTATGCCATTATCGGCGTACTATTCGGAACCCTAGGCAGAGGATTATTTATGGGTGGCATACAACAAGCAGTTTCTATTGCCACTGGTATAATTATAATTTTAGTAGTGGCCTTTCCTTACCTCGTGCCGTCTAAATTCAAACAAGTTTCGGTGCTCCAAATTCCTTTTATGCGTAAAGCTTTTTCGAATGCTTTTAAAATGAAAAGTTTGAGCGCCTATTTATTTTTAGGATTGATAAACGGATTGTTACCATGTGGTTTTGTATACATTGCCTTATCGGGAGCAATGCTTACAGGCAATACTATTGATGGAAGTTTGTTTATGTTTTTCTTTGGATTAGGAACTATTCCTGCAATGTTTTCGATGAGCATGATGGGCTCTTTCATCAATATAAATTTTAGAAACAAAATAAAAAAAGCAGTACCTGTAATTTCTATAGTAGTAGGAATTATACTGATTTTTAGAGGACTAAATTTAGGTATCCCATACTTAAGTCCAATGATGAAACAACAAAAACAAGAGACTAAGGTCGATTGTTGTACTAAGCCTATGGAAATAGAAGCGAATAAGTAGTTCGCTATCTGCAATTTCTTTCTTACTTTTGGGGGTTTAAAATACAATCATATGAAATACGACGTAGTGGTTATTGGTTCTGGTCCAGGTGGTTATGTTGCTGCTATTAGATGTGCGCAATTAGGAATGAAAACAGCCATCGTAGAAAAATACAATACTTTTGGAGGCACCTGTTTAAATGTAGGATGTATTCCATCTAAAGCTTTACTCGATTCTTCTGAGCATTATCATAATGCAACCCATACTTTTAAAACGCACGGTATTGATGTAAAAGAAGTAAAGGTGAACATCGAACAGATGATTACCCGTAAAAACGATGTGGTAAAACAAAACACAGATGGCATTAGCTATTTGATGAAGAAAAATAAAATTGATACTTATGAAGGTGTTGGTTCTTTTAAAGATAAAAACACCATTGTGGTTAAAGGTAAAACGGAAATTGTTTTAGAAACTAAAAATACCATAATTGCTACGGGTTCTAAGCCAAGTTCATTACCATTTATTACTGTTGATAAAAAAAGAGTGATTACTTCTACAGAAGCCTTAAACTTAAAAGAAGTTCCGAAACATTTAGTTTTAATTGGTGGTGGAGTAATAGGTTTAGAGTTGGGTTCGGTATATGCTCGTTTAGGCGCAAAAGTAACGGTAGTAGAATTTATGGATTCTATTATCCCAACCATGGATAAAACCTTGGGTAAAGAATTGCAAAAATCATTAAAGAAAATTGGCTTCGAATTTTTATTGAGTCATAAAGTAAAAGAAGTAAAAAGTTCAGCCAAAGAAGTAAGTATAAAAGCTGATAATGCTAAAGGAGAAGAAGTAGAAATTAAAGGCGATTATTGTTTAGTAGCGGTTGGTAGAGTTGCTTATACAGATGGCTTAGGCTTGGAGAATATAGGAATTACTACAGAAGAGCGTACTCGTAAAATTTCGGTTGATGAACACATGCAAACAATTGTACCAGGTGTTTATGCCATTGGTGATGTGGTTCGTGGAGCAATGCTTGCACATAAGGCAGAAGAAGAAGGAATGTATGTGGCAGAATTAATTGCCGGACAAAAACCTCATATTAATTATAATTTAATACCAGGTGTTGTATACACTTGGCCAGAAGTGGCGGCAGTAGGATATACCGAAGAAGAATTAAAAGCTAAAGGTGTTAAATATAAAACAGGAAGTTTTCCATTTTTAGCAAGCGGTAGAGCACGCGCAAGTATGGATACCGATGGTTTGGTGAAAGTATTAGCAGACGCTAGTACCGATGAAATTTTAGGTGTACACATGATTGGTCCACGCGTTGCCGATATGATTGCCGAAGCCGTGGTAGCAATGGAATTCCGTGCAAGTGCCGAAGACATTGCCAGAATGAGCCATGCACACCCAACCTATACCGAAGTATTTAAAGAAGCTTGTTTAGCTGCTACTGCCAACAGAGCATTGCATATTTAAATTGGAAATAAAACAAAACATATCACTCTTAGCTTATAATACTTTTCGTATTGATGTAAAGGCGAAATATTTTGTAGAAGTAAATTCTACAGAAGATTTGCGTTTATTAATTTCTACAGATGAATTTAAATCAAATAAAAGATTTGTGTTAGGTGGTGGAAGTAATTTACTACTTACCAAAGATTTTGATGGCATCGTAATTCGATTAGCTATTAAAGGCATAAAAGTTTGTGAAGAAGATGATGATGTTTATGTAGAAGCAGGTGCTGCAGAAGTGTGGAACGACTTTGTACAATATAATGTTAACAAGGGTTACGCAGGTTTAGAGAATTTAAGTTTAATACCCGGAACGGTTGGAGCATCGCCTATACAAAACATTGGTGCCTATGGCGTAGAAATTAAAGATCATTTTTTTTCGCTCGAAGCTTTTGATTTATCAAGCGGAGAAATAAAAAAGTTTACCAAAGAGCAATGTGAGTTTGGATATAGAGAAAGTGTATTTAAAAATAAATATAAAGGTCAATACATTATTACCTCGGTAGTTTTTAAACTATCAAAAACTCCCAATTTAAAATTGCACTACGGTGCCATAGAAGAAGAATTAAAAAAGAGAAACATACTTAATCCATCAATAAAAGATGTTGCCAAAGTAGTTTCCGAAATACGCGTTAGCAAATTACCCGACCCAAGTACCATTGGTAATTCTGGTTCCTTTTTTAAAAATCCTATTATTGATAAAGCCACTTTTGAACGTGTACTGAGTAATTTCCCAGATGTGGTAAACTACCCAGCGGGAGAGGGATATGTAAAACTTGCTGCAGGATGGTTAATTGAACAATGTGGCTGGAAAGGTAAGCAAATAGGCAATGTTGGCACCTGGAAAAATCAAGCCTTGGTAATAGTTAACCATGGAAATGCCTCAGGAAAAGAAATCTACGACTTTTCTGAACTCATCATTAATAGCGTTTTTGAACGTTTTGGCGTATCTTTAGAAAGAGAAGTAAATACTTTATAAGTTTTTTACTTTTTAATGCAACCCTTCAATTTATCAAGCGTCATTCCACTGTAGTTTAAAACAATTGGGACAAGAAGTATTCGATATACATGATTATTTAATTGAGCGATGTAAGTCTGGCGACTCCATTGCACAAGAAGAAATCTATAGACGTTATGCAAAAAATATGTATAACACTGCCTATCGAATATTGGGTCACCAGGCAGAAGCCGAAGATGTTTTGCAAGAATCATTCTTAGAAGTATTTACAAAAATAACGGATTGGCGCGGCGATTCTACTTTTGGGGCCTGGTTGAAAAGAATTGTAGTTAATAGAAGTATTAGTTTATTAAGGAAACGCAGAATTGAACTTATAGAATCGGAAGAAGTAGAAAACATTGCCGATGAGCATAACGATTTCGACTTTGATAATATAAATGCTCAACTGGTTGCATGGATTAAAAAAGGGATTGAGCTATTGCCACAAGGATACAGGTTAGTATTGAGTTTGTATTTATTAGAAGGATATGATCATGTGGAAATATCAGAAATATTAAATATTTCAGAATCGACTTCTAAAACTCAATATGCAAGAGCAAAAGAGAAATTGAAAATAATGCTTATCAACCAAAAAGAATTTAAAGAATTAGTTCAATAGTTTGAATGATATGGATATAGAAAAACTAATTAGAGAGAATAGAGCCGATTTTGATTCTGAGACACCCTCGGAAAAAGTTTGGAGCTCAATTTCTAAAAATTTGCAGAGTAAGAAAAAGAAATTTTCTTGGAAACCATACATGGCTGCGGCATCTGTAATGTTATTTATTACTTGTGCTTGGTTAGTGGCTAATAAGAAATTAGATGCATCATCGATAAATACTGATAACAACATAAGTGCCGAAGTACAAGAGGCCCAAATTCAATTTAGTTCATTAATTGAAATAAAAAGGAATGAATTAAATCAATATAAAAAAGATAATCCTGAACTGGTAAGCGATTTTGAACGTCAGTTGGTAGAGCTGCAAGTAAATTATAAACAACTGCTTCCTCAATTAAAAGATGAAAAAAAGAGAGACGTAGTATTGCAAGCCGTAATTGATAATTTACAAATGCAGGTAGAAATTTTAAATCAACAAATAGAAATAGTTAAACAATATAGAAAACCGAAAAATGATACAGAAGAAATTGTTCCCCTTTAGTGTTTTGTTTTTCTGCCTAGTTACTCTGCAAACTTTTGCCGACGATAACATGGTTGATAAAGAAAAGAAAATTACTAAAACCTACTCCGTTTCTGCTAATGATAAACTGAGTATTGAAAATGAATACGGTGCGATTAATATTAACACCTGGGATAAAAATGAGGTAAACGTTGAGATTACGGTGAAGTCGAGTACCAAGTCTGAATCTAAATCTAGAGAATTATTAGAAAGCGTGAGTATTAGCGATACTAAAACAGGAGGCGCTATATACTTAAAAACAATTTTAAGTTCTGCATCTAATCGTAATGGTAAGCAGTCGCTAAGCATAGATTATAAAGTATATATGCCTGCAAGTTTACAGTTGAGTTTGTTGAATAAATTTGGGAATGTAAACCTCCCATCATTAGCAAACCAATTGCAAATAAAAGTAAGTTACGGAAACATAAAAGCGGCAAAGCTTACTGGCTCATCCGAAAAACGAATTGCAGTTAGTTTTGGTTCAGCAACAATTGATGAGTTAGACAATGCTTTTTTAGAATCTAAATATTCTAAAGTAAATATTGAAGTTGTTGGCAAAGCAGAAATTATGAACTCATTTGGTAAGACCAAAATTATAGAAGCTAATAATTTACGCATTACGCAGAAGTATGGTGATTTTGAACTTAGAAAAGTAAACACATTGGTGGGTACTGTAGAGTTTTCAAATGTAGACCTTGATTATATTGGTAAAAGTGCCGACCTACATCTTAAGTATGCAAGTAATGCAGATCTAGGAATAATTTCGAGTAGCGTAGAACTCTTAAAAATTAATGCAGGCTTTAGTACAGTTTACTTGAAGTTTGATGAAACCGCCAATCAAGATTTTGAAGCACATCTGAAATATGGCGACATAAAATTGAACAATCAGTATATGAAAGATTATGTGAAAAATACTAACCAGAATAATAGCTCTGCAGATTATAATGGGAAAATTGGGAAAGGTGGAAGTGGTAATTTAATTATCAATTCTAACTACACCACCATACATATAAGATAGGCTTAAAACAAAAATCCCCTCGAAAATTTCAAGGGGATTTTTTTTAGTCTTCGAAGATTGAATCTTCGTCGTTTTTGGATGTTTTTACGTTTCGTTCGTAAGCTTTTAGTTGCCCTTTTAATAATTTCCTAGCAACGTGTATTCTTGTTTTAACAGTTCCAATTGGAATGGTTAAATAATCTGCAATTTCATGATACTTATAGCCTTCAAAATACATTGTAAAAGGTATTTTATAATCGTCGGCTAAATTATTCATCGCTCTTTTTACATCATCTAAAATAAATTTACCATCTGCATTATTTACAGTAGAACTGTAGAATAAATTCGCAGAACTAATTTCGTCTGATTTTGTTACTAGTGTATTTATTTTAGTAATTCTTCTATAATTATTGATGAAGGTATTCTTCATAATGGTATACAACCATCCTTTTAAATTAGTGCCTTCTGCAAATTTATTATAGTAGGTAATTGCTTTTAATAAGGTGTCTTGTACTAAATCATCAGCATCTTCCGAATCATGAGTAAAGTGTAATGCGTACATTTTTAATGAACTGGATTGTCTTAAAACCATGTCATTGAATTCTGGTCTTGTCATAGGTTCTCCTTTTTTGGTAGAACAAATCTAAGTAGTATATATACAGAAAGCAAATATTTTGTTTAACTTTTTTAATACAATACTTAAACACCGTGTTTAAACATTAAATAAGGGCTTTTTAGACTGCGATTTCAATAAAAATTAATTTTAAATTAACTTAAAAGGGCTTTTTTGTGCTGAATTTTTAATTTTTGAGCGTCTTTATTAGTTCATTGGCGGCCAATTGCCCAGAAATGATGGCTGGTGGAACTCCTGGTCCGGGTACAGTAAGCTGCCCTGCATAAAATAAATTCTTTAGTTTTTTAGATTTCATTTTAGGTTTTAAGAAAGCAGTTTGCAATAATGTGTTGGCTAAGCCATATGCATTTCCTTTGTACGAGTGGTAATCTTTTACAAAATCATTCATAGCATACGATCGTTTTACCACAATATTATTCCTGATAGATTCCCCTGTATAATTTTCCAATCGCAAAAGCGTCATTTCAAAATATTTTTCACGTTCTATTTCACTGTCTTTTAATCCTGGAGCTAATGGAATTAAGAAAAATAAATTTTCGTGTCCATCGGGTGCTGTACTTCTATCGAGTATAGAAGGGCAGCATACGTAGAACAATGGTTTGCTTGGCCATTGAGGTTCCGTATAAATTTCTTTGGCATGTTGCTCAAAATCCTCGTCGAAAAATAGGTTATGGTGTAATATGTTTTTCAATCTTTTATTCACACCAACATAAAACAATAAACTAGAAGGCGACATGGTGCGTTTGTTCCAAGATGCTGTAGTATAATTCGCATCTTTTTTACTTAATAATTTCTCATCAACATGTGCATAATCTGCAGCTGCAATTACGCCTGATACCTCGTAAGAGCCTTTGTTTGTGATAACCTTAGTCGCTTCTTTATTTTCAGATTGTATTTCTAGTACTTCTTCGTTTAAATGAATTTCTACACCTTGTTCCACCGCAATACTTTCCATTGCTTTTACAATTTCATTCATGCCACCCATTGGGTACCATGTGCCTAATACTAAATCAGCATAGTTCATTAAACTATATAAACCTGGTGTATTTTGTGGAGTGGCTCCTAAAAATAGAACAGGGAATTCTAGTAATTTTCTAAGTTTTGGATGCTTAAATAATGAACGTACTTCCTTACTTACCGAGCCAAATAAATTCATTTTAAATAAAGCTTTCACAATGCTCAATTCGAAAAATTCGGTGATCGAATCTGAAGGGCGCCATACAAAATCGTTCATACCCGTTTCGTATTTGTATTTCGCATCGTTTAAAAAACTAAATAATTTATCGCCAGAACCTGGTTCTATTTCTTCGAATAAACTTCTTAACGATTGATAATCTGAAGGCACATCAACCACATCATTCTTGCCAAAATATATTCTGTAAGAAGGAGATAGTCTTTTTAAATCGTAGAAATCGCTCGCTTTTTTCCCAAACTGATGGTAATAATTTTCAAAAACTTCTGGCATCCAATACCAGCTAGGACCCATGTCAAACGTAAAACCTTGCTCTTTCCAAATTCGAGCCCTGCCACCCAATTGCTCATTTTTTTCTATTAAAATTACCCCAATGCCTTGTTTAGCAAGAGTTCCAGCAGCACATAGCCCAGAAAAACCCGAGCCTATTACAATTACTTTTTTTGAAGGATTATTCATTTATACTCAAAGATATAGGATATAGCACAAGCTACCATAAATTTGGTAGATTTGAATTTAAAACCAAAACAGTAGTTTATTGTTTATAATTTTTTGACAAAGCCAAATATTATGATGGATTTATATAGCGATACATGTTTTGAATGTAGTAAGCTTATTACGAAGCGCTATAGTACTTCATTTAGTTTGGGGATAAAAGCATTCGATAAAAAGTATAGAGGTCCAATTTATGCCGTGTACGGATATGTTCGTTATGCCGATGAAATTGTGGATACCTTCCATAACCATGATAAGGTGAAGCTGTTCGATGCTTTTAAAGCCGATACCATTAGTTCCATACAACAAGGCATAAGTTTAAATCCAGTTTTACATTCTTTTCAGGATACCGTTAACCGTTACAACATTCCGATGCACTTAGTAGAAGCATTTTGGAAAAGTATGGAGATGGATTTAGACATCAATAAATACGAAGAAAATTCATACAAAGAATATATTTATGGATCTGCAGAAGTAGTGGGTTTAATGTGTTTAATGATTTTTTGTGAAGGGATTGCTTCTGAGTACGACCGATTGAGTCCGTATGCAAAAAGTTTAGGGGCGGCCTTTCAAAAAATAAATTTCTTGAGAGATATTAAATCCGATTATCAAGAAAGAGGCAGAGTATATTTTCCGAATGTTGAGTTTTCAGAATTTTGTGAAACACAAAAAAAAGAAATCGAAATTGATATTAAAAAAGATTTCGATCATGCATACGAAGGTATTAAACAATTACCAGAGGGTGCCCGCTTAGGCGTGTACATTGCATATAGATATTATTTAGATTTATTCCGGAAAATTAAAAACCTACCAGCATCCGAAGTTTCAAAAAGGAGAATTAGAGTAGGAGATACCCGCAAGGCTTTATTATTTGTTCAAGCAATTTTTAAAAATAAATTTTTAGCAGCATGAATTTTTTTAGGATTTGTAGCATGTTATTTCTCTTATCAATAGTAACACAAACAAGTACTGCACATTCTATAGAAGAAGTGAGGAAAAAATTTCAATTAGCTATAGAAAGTTCGAATGTTACCAATTCTTTATCGTCAGAATTAAATAAAATAAAAGACCCCGATCCGGTATTGCTTGCTTACATTGCATCTGTAGAGGCCCTTAAAGCAAAGCACTCTTGGAGCCCTTTTTCTAAATTGCAATACATGGAGGCACATAAAAAAGTAATGGCCGATGCGGTGCGTAAATCTCCAAATAATTTAGAAATACGATACCTAAGATTTAATATACAATACAGCGTACCCTCGTACTTGGGCTTTAGCTCAAATTTAGAAGAAGACAAAAAGTTTATTGTACAAGCATTCCTCAATAAAAAATTCGATACAACTAACAAGAAATTAATTCAAGAAGTATATACTTTTATGGTGCAAACTAAAAGTGTAAGTGCAGAGGAGAAATTAAAAATGGAAAAAGTACTTCGCAGTTTATAAAATGGAAAAGTATTATTATTTACTGATTGATTTTTTCACCATTTTGTTTCCATTTCTTTTATCGTTTGATAAAAAAGTTGCCTTTTATAAATCATGGCCACAAATTTTTAAAGGATTACTTTTTGGTGGAATTATTTTTTTGATATGGGATCATTTTTTTACGGTTCAAAATATTTGGTCCTTCAACCCGTCATATATTACAGGCATTCACATTGCCTCTTTACCAATTGAGGAAGTATTATTTTTTATACTAATACCCTATGCATGCTTATTTATATGGCATTGCGTAGAGGCCTATTTCCCAAAATCAATCGGATTATCATTCGCCAAATATTTTTGGATATTCATTTTTCTGTTTTCTATGTTGGTGATGATGTTTTTTTATAATCGCACCTACACCTTGGTTACATTTGCTCTTTTAAGCATTGTAAGTTTATTCTACATCATTCGGCCAAAGGCTTGGCACAGTTCCTTCATCATCGGTTATATTATTTCAATTATTCCGTTTTTCATTGTAAACGGATTGCTTACTTCCATTCCTATTGTGTTGTATAATAATATGGAAAATGTAGGATTCCGTTGGGGAACCATTCCCTTTGAAGATTCTTTTTATATGCTGGCGCTGTTAATGATTAATGCAGCGGTGTCTCGAAGAGGCGAGTAGGGGTCACAAAGGTCTCTAAGTACTCTCAATGGTACACAATATTTTTTTGCAAATACTTGGCACACTTTGAGTGAATATATTTTGAGTTTCACGCAAAGATGCAAAGGAGCTAAGTAGCAAAGAGTGCATTAATTAATCTTGTAAGTTCGGGACCCTAACCAGTTTTGCTAATTTATCAGCAGGAATAAATTCTGGATCAATAAGTTTTAATAATAATTTCTTAGACTTTTGCTTTTTTATGAATTCTTCAAGTTGTTTTACATCTGCTAAATTATCTCCACATTCAAACACAGTCATCATCTTCCAATCAGAAAATTTACCGGTGTATTTATCGGTATCATTAGAATTATGTTGAACTAAGCGTTCATATGGATTTTCTGAATGACCAATATAATGGCGTTTCGCAGAATCGGAGTATAAAATGTAGATATAAAACATATGCGTTAAAATAAAAAAGCCTCCCCTAATTGGGAAGGCTTTTGCTCCTGAAGCTGGACTCGAACCAGCGACCCTCTGATTAACAGTCAGATGCTCTAACCGGCTGAGCTATTCAGGAGTGTCCGGTTTATTTACCCTAGAGTAAAGCGTACTTTTCTTTTGGGACTGCAATATTAGGGGATTCAAATTTAAAATGCAATATTTGTAGCAAATTATTTTAAAATAAATATTCATGAGTTTAGTAGTCATTGGAACTGTGGCATTTGACGCCATAGAAACCCCTTTCGGGAAGACAGATAAAATTGTAGGAGGTGCCGCGACCTATGCTAGTATAGCCGCTTCGTACTTTTATAACAAAACAAAAATTGTAGCAGTTGTAGGGGATGATTTCCCTCAAAAAGACATTGAACACTTTCATCATAGAGGAATCTCTACGGATGGTTTGCAAATTAAACAAGGTGAAAAATCATTTTTTTGGTCGGGTAAATACCATAACGACTTGAATAGCAGGGACACTTTGGTTACAGAACTTAATGTATTGGCGGACTTTGATCCAATTATTCCGGAATCGTACCAAGATTGTGAGTATTTAATGTTAGGCAATCTAACGCCTAAAGTACAGCAAACAGTAATTGAGCGTATGCACAAGCGTCCGAAACTAATTGTTATGGATACCATGAACTTTTGGATGGACATTGCCATGGATGACCTTAAAACGACCATCAGCATGATAGATGTGTTAACCATCAATGACGCAGAAGCTCGACAATTATCTGGAGAATATTCTCTGGTAAAAGCTGCTAATAAAATTTTAATGATGGGCCCAAAATACCTGATTATAAAAAAAGGAGAACACGGAGCATTGTTATTTTATGAAAACAAAATTTTCTCTGCACCAGCTTTACCATTAGAAGAAGTATTCGACCCAACAGGGGCAGGAGATACATTTGCCGGTGGATTTATTGGATACATAGCCAAAACTGGTGATATTTCTTACGAAAACATGAAACGTGCCATTATACATGGTTCAGCTATGGCTTCTTTCTGTGTTGAGAAATTTGGTTCAGAAAGAATAAACGATTTAACTGATGCAGAATTAAATGAAAGATTACAAGCGTTTGTAAACTTATCAGCCTTCGAAATAAAGTAATCTATAAGTTAAATATTGGAAAGCCTTACAGAAATGTAAGGCTTTTTTCATATCTTCTTAAACTCTTTGCTCCTTTGCTTCTTTGCGTGAAACCTTTAAATTCGCTTTATGAAATCTCTCCTCAACAAACTCCTTCAATCCCTCGGCTACGTTTTGCTCCATAAGCAAGAACTAAAATCTAACACACCCATTAAAGGCCTTACCAATTTCGACCATGCCAATGCTCGTGGCAAAGCTGGCATTGGATTAGATGCAGAGCTACGTGCACAAGGAAAAACCGATTGGTTGGAAGTAGGAACGGGAGGTAGAGATGATAATGGCTTTATTAAAATTGATATACTTGATTTTCCGGAAGGGCAAAGTCCGAAGAACTACAGGAAGCTCGATATTATAAATGCAAGCGATGATGATATTGCTAAACTCGGCAGCTTCGATTTAATTCGTTTGCAACACGTGTTCGAACATTTTACTCCCGAAGATGGATTGAAAGTATTAACTAACTGTAGTAAACTTTTAAAAACAGACGGCTACATTTTAGTTTCTACCCCCAATATCGACATCGTAATTGATCATTATAAAAATGGAACCATACGCGATATAAATAGAGGATGGGGTAAAGAACGTATTGGTGAAGATGCTCCAGATAGTTTTGTATTCTCCATTTTTACACACAGCGTATTATCTGAACCGCACCTATGGTGTTATAATGCAGAAGGGCTCGTGCATCAATTTAATAAAACCGGATTGTACAAAGACATAACCGTGCTTTCCATGACCCATCCATTGGCCTCTATTCCTTTTACACATAATCGCCCAGAAGAAGATGTAGTTATTTTGGCAAGAAAAAAATGAGTGAATTAGAAAAATACATAAGTTCTTATTTTGGAGTAATTAATCCGAACGAACTTTCTTTATTGTCTAATTTATTTAAGCCACAAAAATTAACTCGCAACGAGTTCTTGTTGCATACAGGCGAGCAATGCAATTTCCTTAGTTTTATTCAAACAGGAATTATTAGAGTATATGTAATTACTGAAGAGGGTAAAGAAGTAACCCAATGGATTTCTACCGCAGGTTATTTCATGACCGATTTATCGAGTTTAATTTTTAATACCCCTGCACGTTGGAATATACAAGCATTAGTAGATACAGAGCTTTATACTATTGATAAAAAAGCATATCAACAAATAGGAAACATTATCCCTCAATGGCATGAGCTCGAAAAGTTATTTATTGCAAGATGCTTTACCATTTTAGAAGATAGAATATATTCTCACTTATCCATGACTGCCGAAGAGCGGTATCATTTTTTCTTCGAGCACAACAAAGAACTGTTTAACCAAGTGCCATTGCAATACATAGCCTCCATGTTGGGCATGAGCGCCGAAACCTTCAGCAGAATCCGCAAGAAATAAATTTTTCTTGACAAATATCAAGAGCTAGTATTTTTAGACTACCCATCTTTGTATCAACAAACAGATACAAATATGAACTATTTAGAAACAAGAATTGAAATTAATGCAAGCCCCGAAAAAATATGGGCAATTTTAACTGATTTTAAAAATTATCCAAACTGGAATCCCTTTATTAAATCTATAGAAGGGGAGATGATAATAGGTAAAAAATTTAATGCACGTATAGAACCACCAGAAGCACAAGGTATGAACTTTACTCCAGTATTATTAGCTTTTGAGCCTGCTAAAGAATTTAGGTGGAAAGGTAAATTATTGGTAAAGGGTTTATTTGATGGCGAACATCAATTCACTTTAATAAAAAACAGTGATGGTAGTACCACCTTAATTCAATCCGAAAAATTCTCTGGAATATTGGTTCCCATATTTTCTAAAATGATCGATACCAACACTCGCAAAGGATTTGAATTGATGAATCAGAAAATTAAAGAAATTGCTGAAAAATAAAAAGAGTCGGTGCAAACCGACTCCTTTCTAAAGACTAAAGACTAATATCTAATATCTAAACTCGCAACGCCTTGCTCCCCGCTCTCTGCTCCCCGCTAATTTACACATTTACACATTTACGCATTTGCACATTTACATATTTCGACGATACTGCCCCCCAACCTGGTAAAGCGAATTCGAAATCTGCCCCAATGAACAAACTTTTGTAACTTCCATTAGCTGTTCAAAAATATTTTTGTTTTCAATGGCTGCTTTTTTCAATTCGCTCAAAGCTGCTGCAGATTTATCAGCATTACGATCTTGGAATTCTTTTAATGCTTTTATTTGGTATTGCTTTTCTTCTTCTGTAGCACGTATTACTTCCGACGGTACAATAGTAGGAGAACCCTTTTTATTTAAGAAAGTGTTCACCCCAATAATTGGGAAATCACCGTTGTGTTTTAAGGTTTCGTAATACAACGATTCTTCTTGAATTTTACCGCGTTGGTACATGGTTTCCATCGCACCTAACACTCCACCTCTGTCTGATATACGTTTGAATTCTGCTAACACAGCTTCTTCTACAAGGTCTGTTAATTCTTCTATAATAAACGAACCTTGTATTGGGTTTTCGTTTTTCGCTAACCCTAATTCTCTGTTTATAATTAACTGTATGGCCATTGCTCTACGCACCGATTCTTCTGTAGGAGTAGTAATCGCTTCGTCGTAAGCATTGGTGTGTAAAGAATTACAGTTATCGTATATCGCATACAATGCTTGTAAAGTGGTTCTTATATCATTGAAATCAATTTCCTGCGCATGTAAAGATCTACCCGATGTTTGAATATGGTATTTCAATTTCTGCGAGCGATCGTTTCCTTTGTATTTGTACTTAATAGCCTTCGACCAAATTCGGCGTGAAACCCTTCCAATTACTGAGTACTCAGGGTCTATACCGTTCGAAAAGAAGAAGGATAAGTTTGGTGCAAAATCATCAATATTCATTCCTCTGCTTAGGTAATATTCTACAAATGTAAAACCGTTACTTAAGGTAAAGGCCAATTGCGAAATAGGGTTTGCACCTGCCTCTGCAATATGGTAACCTGAAATAGAAACTGAATAAAAGTTTCTTACTTTTTCATTGATGAAATATTGTTGAATATCGCCCATCATTCTAAGCGCAAATTCAGTAGAAAAAATACAGGTATTTTGTGCTTGATCCTCTTTTAAAATATCTGCTTGTACCGTTCCTCTAACCGTTGAAATGGCATACGCTTTTATTTGCTCATAGGTTTCTTTTGGTAATACCTCATCGCCTGTAACACCTAATAATAGTAGCCCTAAGCCATTATTACCTTCTGGTAAAACGCCTTGATAAGTTGGTCTTTCAATTCCTTTAGCTTTGTAAATTTCTTCAATTTTCTTTTTCACCTCAGCCTCTAATCCATTTTTCTTAATGTACAATTCGCATTGTTGGTCTATAGCTGCATTCATGAAGAAGCCTAATAACATTGGCGCCGGACCGTTAATGGTCATAGATACCGATGTACTTGGATTACATAAATCGAAACCAGAATATAATTTCTTAGCATCATCTAAAGTTGCAACGCTCACCCCAGAGTTTCCAATTTTTCCATAAATATCAGGGCGCACATGTGGGTCTTCTCCGTATAAAGTTACGGAGTCAAACGCTGTAGATAAACGGTGTGCAGGTTGGCCAAGTGAAACATAATGGAAACGTTTGTTAGTACGCTCTGGTCCGCCTTCGCCGGCAAACATACGTGTTGGATCTTCGCCTTCTCTTTTTAACGGGAATACACCTGCTGCGTATGGGAATTCTCCCGGAACGTTTTCAGTTAATAACCATTTTAAAATATCGCCCCAAGCTTGGTAAGTTGGTAAAGATATTTTTGGAATGCGAAGTTTAGATAATGATTCGTAAAATAGTTCTTGTTTAATTTCTTTATCGCGCACTTTAAATACGAAATAATCTTCTTTGTAACTCTTTACTGTTTCTGGCCAATCTTTTAATAAACGCTTACACTCATGGTGCAAAATTTCTTCGTAGTGGCTGTATAAATCTTTTAAAGTTTGTATCCCATCTTCTTTCTTTTCTTTTTCAAGTATGTCGATGGTGCCTTTTAGTTGATACATCTTTTGAGCAATGTCTACTTGCTCAGCTACCCATGTTTTGTAATCGTGATTCGCTTCTACAATTTCTGCTAAGTAACGCGTACGATCTGGTGGTATGATGTATATTTTTTCAGAATTTCCTTTTAATAGATTTAAGTGTGAGGTAAACTCTACACCAGTTCTATCTGTTAAGGTTGTCATTAATGCATAATACAATGCATTCATCCCTGGATCGTTAAACTGCGAAGCCATGGTTCCGTATACAGGAATGTCATCATCGCTCGCATCAAACTTCTGATGGTTACGGCGGTATTGTTTTTTTACATCGCGTATCGCATCTAATGCTCCACGTTTATCGAATTTATTGATGGCAACTAAATCGGCAAAATCTAACATGTCGATTTTTTCTAATTGTGTTGCAGCACCAAACTCTGGTGTCATTACATATAAAGAAACATCGCAATGTTCAGTAATTTCTGTATCACTTTGTCCTATACCAGAAGTTTCTACAATTATTAAATCGTAGGCTGCTGCTTTGCAAATATCAATAGCTTCTTGTACGTATTTTGATAGAGCCAAATTTGCTTGCCTTGTTGCCAATGAGCGCATGTACACTCTTGGGTTGTTAATAGAATTCATTCTAATTCTATCTCCCAATAAGGCTCCTCCTGTTTTTCTTTTGGATGGATCAACAGATATAATGGCAATACTTTTATTTTCAAAATCATTTAAATACCTACGCACTAATTCATCTACTAAAGATGATTTACCTGCACCACCAGTTCCTGTAATACCTAGTACAGGAATGCGTTTCAGCCCAATCATCTTTTTTACCTCTTCCAAAAACTTCTCAGCTTCGGCAGGTAAATTTTCGGCAACTGTAATGGCATGCGCTATTTTTGCAGGATCTTTATGTACAATTTGTTTCAGCTCACCGTTCAACGAACTTTTAGTGGGGAAATCGCATTGCACCATCATGTCGTTAATCATGCCTTGTAGGCCCATCGTACGACCATCATCCGGCGAGTAAATACGCGCGATGCCGTATTTCTGTAAATCTTCAATTTCCGTTGGTAGTATAACTCCACCACCGCCTGCAAATATTTTGATATGCCCCGCACCCTTCTCTTTCAAAAGGTCGTACATGTATTTAAAGTATTCGTTGTGTCCACCTTGATAAGAAGTCATGGCAATACCTTGCACATCTTCTTGTATCGCACAATTCACTACCTCGTCTACCGAGCGATTATGTCCTAAATGTATTACTTCCGCACCAGAAGCCTGAAGGATCCTTCTCATTATATTTATGGTGGCGTCGTGCCCATCGAATAATGAGGCTGCGGTAACGAAACGTACTTTGTGTTTGGGTTTGTAAACTTCTATTGCTTCCATGTTTGTGTATATGGTTGTGGTCACTAATCTAGCAAAAATAGCATTTATTGCTGAATTTAGGTGTTGTGTATTGGGTAATTGAGTTATTAGTTATTACGTTGATTTGTATAGGGAATGTTCCTTGGTACAATGTACATCAGCAATTATGCTATTCGCGAATTAAAGCCTTCTTTTCAGATCCATCATTTCATGTAAAATTCTGATGATTTCAATTTCATTTTCAGATAAAACTCTGTAAAAAATGATGTGCTTACCAGTTTTGTAACCTAAAATGTTTTTAGTGATTAGGTCATAATGATATCCTAATTTGGGTTTTGCTGCAAGTTCTTTGCATGCCTCTATTAATATTTCATAATATTTATCGGCTTGGTTTTCTGACCAATTATCAAAGGTATAATTCCAAATTTCTGAAAGGTCTTCAACGGCTTTGTTTGTAAAATGAAACTTAGCCATTTGATTTTCTTTTCGATTTTAAAGAAGTAAGGTGCTCTGCCGGCTTAAAGTCATCAGCCTTTCCACTGTTGAGGCCTTCATTAATAGCATTTTTCAAAGCAATAATTTTGCTTTCTTCTTCTTCCAATAGCCTGAGCCCTGCTCTAAGAACTTCACTTGCATTTTTAAAGCGACCTTCTTTTATGCTTTTCTCTACAAAGCTTTCAAAATAATCTCCTAAAGAAATAGAGGTGTTTCGTCCCATAATTGTATCATTTATTTAAAGTTACCAATTATTGGTAACTTTTATGCTTTTTTTCATTGAATAAATTAAAATTCGATATTATTGATTTAAAATATACTGATAATGAGGGAGATAAGTAAGCTTGTAATTATTTTGTATCTTCCATGCAACCAAAACCTTAATACGATCATCTACACAGTACAATGAGCTTACAATTGGGACATAAGCTAAGCCTCGAAGAAATAATCGAGGGCAGTAAACAAGGGAAAAGAAAATCCCAAGAGTTGCTGTACAAGCAGTATGCCTCTAAAATGCTGGTAGTGTGTGCGAGGTATGCAAAGGATAATTTTGAGGCAGAGGATATGTTACAGGTAGCTTTTGTAAAGGTCTTTGAAAAATTAAAAGATTATAAAGGAGAGGGTTCATTTGAAGGATGGGTACGCAGAATTATGGTAAATACCTCAATTGAGTTTTACCGTAAAAATGCGAGAATGTTTCCGGTGGTTGATTTAGATCATGCACCAGAAAGTCCGGTTCAAGAAAATCAATTAGCCCGATTAAATATGAATGATCTTTTAACCTTAATTAGAAACTTATCACCAGGCTACCGTTTAATATTTAACATGTATGCCATAGAGGGTTTCTCACATAAAGAAATAGCACAAGAGCTGGGAATTAGTGAGGGGACATCAAAATCACAACTTGCGAGAGCAAGAGCAATTTTGCAAGAAAACATTAAAAAAATGGAGGGCAATCATCATGAAGCACTCAGATAAAAACGAAGAGTTCGACAACTTATTTAAAAATGCTTTTGAAGAGGCAGAGATGCAACCAACAGAGCGTGTTTGGATGGGAATAGAAAAAGAACTGGATAAGAACAAAAAAGGAATTGTGATTACTTGGGTAGCACGTTTATCAATTGCTGCATCGGTATTATTAGTAATGTCGGTTGGTTTATATCAATTAAATTTCTTTGGTAACGAAACAGCTACACAAGAAAATGCAAACCTCGCAAACGCTAATAAAAACAAGGGAGTTGCAAGTATAGATAGTATCAATTCAAAAAAAGTTGAAAAAATTATCGAACCTGTGCAACCAATTTCAAAAGACGAACGTCTAGTAGATGTAGTTGAGATCAAAAGTCGTACTACTCGTTCTTCGAAAGGCATAAAAAAACAAGGAAACTTAAATTCTAAATTAAAAATAGAAAATCGCACACAAGAAGAAAAACAAGCGATAGAACTCTTGAAAAAATTAGAAGAGAAAGTAGAAACAAATAGAAACACTCCTATAATGGAACCAGAAAACAAAAGGCAAGTTATTAAGCCGGTACCAGTTCCAGCACCTTCTGTAAATGTGGCAAGCAATACAGGATCTAAAAAAGAAATAGGTGTAGTAGAAATGTTAAACTATGTAGCTAAAAAAGTAAGTGGAAATGAAGAGTCGAATTTAGTAGCTATTAATGAAACAAAAAAAGAAGATGGTGGATTGAGAAAGAAATACGAAGTGGATTTAGGCATCATCAAATTTAGTAGAACAAAAAATACAAACAGATAATTAAGAAATTAAAAAATATTAACAACCTAATGAATTAGTATTATGAAAAAGTCAATTTTAGTGCTTGGATTAGTGACAGGAGTATTCACTTCAAGCGTGTACGCACAAAGCAAAGCAGTTAAAGCTATCAACCAAACTAAAGAAGCAATTGCTTATGTAGTAAACTTAGACCCAATTGATGTTGTTGCAGGATATGTAAATAAACAAAAAGAAGTGGTAACAGAATTTTATGCAGCAAATGAGTTGAAGTTAGATGCATCATACCCAACAGTAGATTCGGGATCGCGTAAAACAGATACAACTGAAATTAAAGTTGGTAAAACTAGAATCGTTGTAATTGGTGAACCTAAAATCGAAAAAATTTACATGGAGAAAGATTCAACAGGCGATTACGAGGCAGACAAAAAATCGAACAGTTATGCAGATAATGATGATGATAAAAAACACGAAGGAAGTTTAGAATTCTCAATTGGTTATAACGGATTGTTAGAAAACGGATCAACAAGTTTATCAGCTGCAAACCAAGGATTGAATTTAGTAAATGGTAAATCAACAAACGTTAACTTAACTTACAATCACTACTTCAATATTTACAAAGAGAACGTAAGACTTTCGGTAGGTTTAGGTTTAGACTGGAATAACTACAGATTAGCTGGCGATAGTTCATTAAGATCAAATGCTCCAAAGTTCACCATGTATCAAGATTCAACAAACGGAAAAGCAATTGATTTCACTAAAAATAAATTGTTAGCACGTTATGCAACCTTGCCAGTGATGTTACACTTCCAATCGAACGAATTGAATAACGGTAAAAGAATTGGAGTATCGGGTGGTGTTGAATTAGGATACTTAATAAACGGTAGATTAAAACAAATAAGCGAAGAAAAAGGTAAAACCAAAGTGAACGATGCTTTCAACTTAAACGAATTACGCTACGGATTTATAGGTAGAGTACATTACGGAAGCATAGGAATATACGGTAAATATTACCCACAAAGTGTGTTCAATAGCAATGAAGGTCCAGATTTAAACACATTCTGTGTAGGATTAACCTTCGGATTAGACTAGTAGAGGTTTGATGAATAAATAAATGCGTAGAGCTCTCCATCTTTTTGGAGGGCTTTTTTTGTATATTTGATGCTGTATAAATTTAATTATGAAAAAATATTTACTACTTATTGCTTTATTAATTGGAAGCAAATCTTTTGCACAAACGGTACAAAATGGTGGTTTTGAAACATGGACAAATTTATTGTTCTTTTATGAACCACAAGGATATGTAACTTCAAACTATGCTTCCTTATTATTAGGATCGGGAGGCTTGCCTAGAGCAAATGTTTCGAGAGGAACTGATAAAGTTGCAGGAACCTATTCTGCAAAATTAGAATCTTATGCACAAAATGCAGGCGATACTACAGGTGTACCAGGTATAATGATTACTGGAGAACTTGATTTGCAAAATGTAAACATTAAACCAGGTTTTGCAATTTCTGGCGGTAGGCCAACAGAGTTGAGAGGCTTTTATAAATATGCGCAAGGCAATGCACCCGATTCGGGCATTGTTTCTGTAGCCTTAACTAAATATGATTCTACCATAGGTACTTTAAATGTAATTGGAGGGGGTATTGCAACCTTATCAAACAAGTCGAGCTTTACACCTTTTACAGTTGACATTGTGTATGCAACCAATGATGTACCCGATACGGCTATCATAGTTATTAGCACTACTTCTGTTTTTGGTTTTGATACTGCTTCTTTAACTACTGCACCAGTTGGAACCATTTTATATGTTGATGAACTAAGTTTCTTTGGAGCAACTACAGGACTTCAATCTGTGGATGATTTAATACAAGCATCTTTATACCCGAACCCATCAGTAGATGAAATTAATGTAGACTTTTACCAAGCACATTCATCAGATGTGAAAATTTATATTATGAATATGGATGGTAGAATTGTATTTAAACAAGATCAATATTTAACTGCCGGTAAGCAGCACATTCAACTAAGCACAGCTGATTTAGATGCAGGAGTATATCAGTTGGTGGTGGAGACTGTGGATGGAAGAATAAGCAAGACGGTTGTTCGATAATCCGAAAATCCGTTAAACAGAAAGGCCGATAGGCCGAAGGGTCGAATTGTTGAAGAGTCGAAATGTCGAATTTTCGAAAAGTAGAAAGACCGATAACCTGAATTTTCAGCTTATCGGTCTTTCTGTTTTTCAGCCTTTCTATCTATCGGTTTTTCTAAAACAAAAAAAGTCCCGCTTCATTTCTGAGCAGGACTTTTTTTTCGTTAATTCGAAAATTCGCTAGTTCGCTAATTCGATTAAAGCAGTGATTCAACTAACACCACTACCTTATTAGAAAGCACTTCAATAACGCCTCCAGAAATCTTCATCTCTTGGTTGCCTTCTTTTGCTTTGAATTTTAAAGTTCCCTTAGCTAAAGTAGAGATAATAGGAGCGTGGTTGTTCAATACTTCAAATGAACCTGCATTACCAGGTACACTTACAGAACTTACTTCTCCTGAATATACTTTTTTATCGGGTGTTAATACTTCTAATAACATAATATTAAGCGTTAGCTTCTGCGATTAATTTTTTACCTTTTTCCATTGCTTCTTCAATAGTACCAACTAAGTTGAAAGCCATCTCAGGATACTCATCTACCGCACCGTCCATAATCATGTTAAATCCTTTGATAGTTTCTTTGATATCTACTAACACTCCTTTTAATCCAGTGAATTGCTCAGCAACGTGGAAAGGTTGTGATAAGAAACGTTGAACACGACGAGCACGAGATACTACTAATTTATCTTCCTCAGATAATTCGTCCATACCCAAAATCGCGATGATATCTTGTAATTCTTTGTAACGTTGTAAAATTTCTTTCACTCTTTGTGCACAACCGTAATGCTCAGCACCAATAATTTCTGGAGCCAAAATACGTGAAGTCGAATCCAATGGATCTACCGCTGGGTAAATACCTAACTCGGCAATTTTACGACTCAATACTGTTGTAGCATCTAAATGGGCGAAAGTTGTAGCTGGTGCAGGGTCAGTTAAGTCATCGGCAGGTACGTATACCGCTTGTACCGATGTAATAGATCCTCTCTTCGTTGAAGTAATACGCTCTTGCATCATACCCATCTCTGTAGCCAATGTTGGTTGGTAACCTACTGCCGATGGCATACGACCTAATAAGGCAGATACTTCAGAACCTGCTTGCGTGAAACGGAAGATATTATCAATAAAGAATAAGATATCACGTCCACCACTTTGCTCATCTCCATCACGGAAATATTCCGCAACTGTTAATCCTGATAAAGCCACACGTGCACGCGCACCTGGAGGCTCATTCATTTGTCCGAATACGAAGGTTGCTTTCGAATCTTTCAACGCTTCGTGATCTACTTTAGATAAATCCCAACCGCCTTCTTCCATCGAATGTTTAAATGCATCACCGTAACGGATAATGTTTGCTTCAATCATCTCTCTCAATAAGTCGTTACCCTCACGAGTACGCTCACCCACACCTGCGAATACCGATAAACCATCGTATGCTTTCGCGATATTGTTGATCAATTCTTGAATTAATACTGTTTTACCAACACCCGCTCCACCGAACAAACCAATTTTACCACCTTTTACGTATGGCTCTAATAAGTCGATTACCTTGATACCTGTGAATAGGATCTCAGTTTCGGTTGATAAATCTTCGAATCTTGGTGGTTTATTATGAATGGCACGGCCATTTTCTTTGCTAACCTCTGGCATACCGTCGATTGCATCACCAACTACGTTAAATAAACGTCCTTTGATGGCTTCGCCGATAGGCATTGTAATAGGAGCAGCAGTATCAATTACTTCCATTCCACGAACTAAACCGTCTGTAGAATCCATCGCAATGGTACGCACTCTGTCTTCTCCTAAGTGTTGTTGACACTCTAATACGATTTTCTGACCATTTTCTTTAGTCACATACATAGCATCTAAAATGTTAGGCAATTTAGCGTTCTCCGCTGCAAAGCTAACGTCCACGATAGGACCGATGATCTGTGCAATTTTTCCAATATTTGGCATAGTGAATCTATTATTTTTTCGTGCCGCAAAGTTAACTTTTCTTCCCTAATTTCAAACGGATTGTTAAAATAATATCAAGAAATTTAAAGCTTTATTAAAAATAGGGCAAAATAGGCCTTTCTAACACGTATTTAAACTATTTCATTGATTTTTAAGCCTTCCAAAAATTGTGGAAAAAGCAACAAAAAAGCTACGAAAACATTCTTTAATTTTGATTTCTCAAATAAGCCATGCCAGATTTTTCACATTTACACGTACACACACAATATTCTCTACTCGACGGAGCGGCCGATATTAAGAAGTTATTTAAAAAAGCTTCTAAAGATGGCATGAAAGCCCTGGCTATTACCGACCATGGGAATATGTTTGGTGCTTTTAAATTTGTGGCAGAGGCTGGCAAGCATGGTGTTAAGCCCATTGTTGGCTGTGAGTTTTATGTGGTAGACGATCGGCACAAACGCCAGTTTACTAAAGATGATAAGGATGTTCGCTACCATCAACTTTTATTAGCCAAAAATGCTACAGGCTATAAAAACCTAGTGAAGCTTTGTTCTCTTGGTTATATTGAAGGCTTGTACGGGAAATACCCTCGAATTGATAAAGAACTTATTGAAAAATATCACGAAGGCCTCATTGCTACTACTTGTTGCATTGGTGCGATGGTGCCTAAAACCATTCTCCGCAAAGGCGAAGCAGAGGCCGAGCAAGAATTTAAATGGTGGTTAGATTTGTTTGGCGAAGATTATTACATTGAATTGCAACGCCATAAAATGCAAGACCAAGAAAAAGTGAATCAAGTGCTTTTAGGCTTTGCAAAAAAATACAATGTAAAAGTTATTGCCTCTAACGACTCACATTACGTAGATCGTGAAGACTCAAATGCACACGATATTTTATTGTGTATAAATACAGGCGAGAAACAAAGTACTCCAACTAATAAAGAATTTAGCGACGATGATGCTTTTGTAAAAGGAACTCGTTTCGCTTTTTATAATGATGAGTTTTATTTCAAAACTCAAGAGGAGATGAACAAATTGTTTATCGACATACCAGAAGCCATTGATAATACCAATGAAATAGTTGATAAAATAGATACGCTAAAATTAAAGCAAGATATTTTATTGCCCAATTTCGTGATCCCTGAAAATTTTAGCACACAAGATGAATACCTACGCCACATTACCTTTGAAGGGGCTTATAAACGCTATGAAACATTAACGGCAGAAATCGAAGAGCGATTGAATTTTGAATTGTTCACGATCGAAACTATGGGTTTTGCGGGTTACTTTTTAATTGTAGCCGATTTTATAAAAGCAGGTAGAGATATAGGAGTATTCGTTGGTCCGGGCAGGGGTTCTGCGGCGGGTTCTGCCGTTGCATTTTGCATCGGAATTACCAACATCGACCCCATTAAATACAATTTACTTTTTGAGCGTTTCTTAAACCCTGAGCGTAAGTCGATGCCCGATATTGATACGGATTTCGACGACGAGGGCCGACAAAAAGTAATTGATTATGTAGTTGATAAATATGGCAGAAACCAAGTAGCACAAATTGTTACTTATGGAACCATGGCTGCAAAAATGAGTATTAAAGACGTGGCTCGTGTAATGGATTTGCCTCTGGCAGAATCCAATGCCTTGGCAAAGTTAGTGCCCGATAAACCTGGTACCGAACTAAACCGTGTAATACTTGCAAACATTGATGGTGAGGGAGGTTTGAAAGATAAAGAAGGCTATCAGCAAGAAGATTTAGATAACATAAAACAGCTGCGTGCTATTTATAATGATGTTAACGATTTTAAATCGAAAGTATTAAAAGAAGCGGTTATACTCGAAGGCTCTGTGCGTGGGACAGGTATACATGCCGCCGGAATTATTATTGCGCCGATGGATTTAACAGACATTATTCCGGTAGCAACATCAAAAGAAACCGATTTATTAATAACCCAATACGATGGGAAAGTTATTGAAGATGCAGGCGTAATTAAGATGGACTTTTTGGGATTAAAAACCCTTACCATTATTCGCGATGCACTGGAATTAATAAAGCAAAACAAAGGGATTGAAATAGACATTGATAATATTCCGCTCGACGATCCGAAAACGTTCGAGCTATACCAACGTGGAGAAACGAACGGAACCTTCCAGTTTGAATCTGCCGGAATGCAAAAACATTTGATCGATTTAAAACCCGATAAGTTTGAAGATTTAATTGCGATGAATGCCTTGTACCGACCTGGTCCGATGCAGTACATCCCGAAATATATTTCACGTAAACATGGTAGAGAGCAAGTAACCTATGACTTGCCTGAAATGGAAGAGTACCTCCAAGACACCAATGGAATTACGGTTTACCAAGAGCAGGTGATGTTGCTCTCGCAAAAATTAGCGGGCTTTAGTAAAGGCCAAGCCGATACTTTGCGAAAGGCAATGGGAAAGAAAGATCGTAAAACACTCGACGATTTAAAAGATGTATTTATTAACGGAGCAGTAGATAGAGGATTAGATAAAAAGAAATTAGAAAAAGTGTGGACCGACTGGGAAGCCTTTGCTTCTTATGCCTTCAACAAATCGCACTCTACTTGTTATGCCTTTGTAGCTTTTCAAACGGCGTATTTAAAAGCCAACTACCCATCAGAATACATGGCATCGGTGCTTACGCATAACTTGAGTAACATCGATAAAATTACCATGTTTATGGAAGAATGCAAACGCATGGGCATGTCGGTGCTTGGTCCGGATATAAATGAAAGTATTTACAAGTTTTCGGTAAATGAAAACGGACAAATTCGTTTCGGTTTAGGAGCTGTAAAAGGAGTAGGAGAAGCGGCAGTAATTTCTATTATTGAAGAGCGAAATGAAAAAGGAAAGTTTAGAGATATTTTTGATTTAGTAAAGCGTGTTAATTTAAGAGCGGCCAATAAAAAAACCTTCGAATCGCTTGCAAATGCAGGTGCTTTCGATTCCTTTAATGTACACCGCGCTACTTATTTTTACCAAGAGTTAAATGAAAATGCCAACTTCTTAGAAAAAACATTACGCTTTGGCGCCAATTACCAAGACAGTTTAAGCTCTGCACAATCTTCGTTATTTGGAACAGGTGCAGCCTCTCAAATTCCAGAGCCAAGAATTCCAGTATGCGAGGAGTGGGGTTTCTTACAAAAATTGAGGTATGAAAAAGAAGTAGTAGGCTTTTACATTTCTGGTCACCCGCTCGATGAATTTAAATTTGATTTAGAAAAATTTTGTACCGCATCTGTAAGCGACTTAAAATTAGTAAGCAGATTTTCTGGAAATAAATTTGAAACGAATGCGAGCATTCAGGAAAAAGCAGAAGAGGAAGAAGATTCTGCGAGCGATATATTAGCAGAAAGATTTGAGCGTTTAAAAAATAAAGAATTGACATTGGGTGGAATGGTAGGAGGGGTAAACCATAGAATTGCTAAATCGGGTAAACCATACGGTTCATTGTTCATAGAAGATTACGGCGACCAAACAGAGTTAACTATGTTTGGAGAAGATTATTTAAAGTTTAAACCCTATTTAAACGAAGGATTATTCTTGTACATTAGAGGTAAGGTGCAAGAGCGTTATGGACAAAAAGGAAATTGGGAGTTTAAGATAACCAGCATACAATTATTGACAGATGTGCGTGACAAGTTGACGAAGAGCATGACCATTACGTGTTACTTGAGCGATTTGAGCGAACAATTACTTCATCAAATTGTTGGCCTAATAGAAGAAAACAGCAAAACCGACCTGCAAAAGAACTGTGAACTGAAAATAAAAGTGATAGACCAAGAGCAGGGAATTGCCATGGAAATGCCTAGCAGAAGATGCAAAGTGAGCCCATCAAACGAATTATTGCAAGCATTGGATCAATTAAAAGGAGTAAGCTTTAGGTTGAATTAATGACAAAATTGCATTAGTAAAGGATTGGCAATAAATTTGAGTAAATGTATAATGTAAGTTGTACTTAGTACATTGTACAATATACAGTGTACCGTATAAAACAAAAAAACAAATTAAGAACAATAGTAATTATGGCATTAGAACTAACAGACGCTAACTTCGATGAGTTAGTATTAAAATCAGACAAACCTGTATTAGTAGATTTCTGGGCAGAGTGGTGTGGACCTTGCCGCATGGTGGGACCAGTAGTAGAAGAATTAGCGAAAGATTTCGATGGTAGAGCGGTTATTGGAAAAGTAAACGTGGATAACAATCCTGGAATTTCTATGAAATTCGGAATTAGAAACATCCCGGCTTTATTATATTTCAAAAATGGTGAAATTGTTGACAAGCAAATTGGCGCAGTTCCTAAAAATGTTTTGCAACAAAAATTAGAAGCACAGTTGTAAAAAAGCTCAATTTAAATATTGCAAAAAAGCTCCTGATGAGGGAGCTTTTTTAGTATGCTAGTATGCTAGTGTGATAGTATGCTAATAAGCAAAAGCAGTGCTTCGTATAGTCGCAAAGTCGTATAATCGCATTATCGTATGCTTCGTTTCTTCATCAACTGGTAGGCCAAAGTTAGAAACACAAAGGATGTTCCGAGGCCAATCCATATTTCTATGGAGTTGAAATTTACCGACATTGATTTTGCTTCGAACAATGTATTAATAGAATACATTGGTTGTGCATAAGGGCTAATGTACACATATTCCCATTGCATAATAATCATGCTGGCAATGGTTAACACTAAACCTATCCCCATCGATTTCATAAAATCGCTCCAAAGCATGCTGAAGAAAAATTGAATACATATTAAGGCAATGCTTGCCAAAAACATTTTTGTAAATATTTGCAACATCAATACTCCCATTTCATGATGCTGAAACCCAAATTCTGGATTTATTCTACCAAGTAAATGTCCGCCTAAGTAAGTAAACACATAGAAGCTGAGCATAAACAAAGCAAAAATTAAAACACTGCTAAACCATTTTCCTAAAAACACCTGACGTTTTTCTATTGGGTAACTCAATAAGTTTTTCCATGTATCGGCTTTATGTTCAATATCGTTTACAGAGAAGGTAAGAAATACTACATACATAGGTAAAATTAAGGAGCCCATTATACCCATTACAAAATTCAAATACCTAAACCACATATTTGGAATTGGATTTTTTAAAAGTTCCTCGGCTTTAGCAATAAAAATTACTACAATTAATAAATTGATAAGTAAGGGCAAAATCCATGCACTGCGAAAGGCCAATGTTTTACGGAGTTTAAAAAACTCGTGGCGAATTAAAGTAGGGTAGTTTTTCATGCAATGTTTTCGGTTAATTCAAAGAAAATTTGTTCTAGAGAATTCTTAATTGGTTTAAGTGTTTCTACATCCACTCCACCAAATACTAGTATTTTATTTATTTCGGAGGCAAACAATTCTAAATTAGTACTTACTAATAACCCATCTGAAGTTAAGGTGTATTCTATACTTCTTTCTTGAAGTAAAAAACATGCACGTGGATAATCGTCGCAATGTATAAGTACTTGTGTTTTTTGTGAATGATGGATGTCAGAAATTTTTCCTTTAAATTTAATTTCACCATGATCGATCATGGCAATATGTGTAGCAAATTTTTCTATTTCGGAGAGTAAATGGCTGGAGATAAAAATTGTTTTTCCTAATTCGCTTAGCTCCACCAATAAATTGCGAATCTCTACAATGCCCGAAGGATCTAGTCCGTTGGTAGGTCCATCTAAAATGAGTAATTCCGGATTATTTAATAAAGCCAACGCAATTCCTAAACGCTGTTTCATTCCTTGCGAAAATTTTCCAGCTTTTTTGTTTCGAGCTTCGTAAAGTTTCACCAGCTTTAATACTTCTAAAATTCTCTCATCAGAAATATTAAATATAATAGCCTTGGCTTTTAAATTATCGAAAGCGCTGAGGTGAGCATATATGCCAGGGTATTCTACTAAAGCACCAATTTTTTCTAAACAACTGTTTCGATGTTCTTGTAAATCGCTACCAAATATTTTAATTTTCCCTTTGCCTGTTGAAATTAAGTTTAGTAAAAGTTTAATGGTGGTTGTTTTACCTGCACCATTATGCCCAATAAATCCATAGATACTCCCAACAGGTACATCTAAATTTATATTTTTCAGAATTTGTTGATTGCCATAATGGAAATCAAGCGATTCTATTTCTATTGCGTTTATCATATGCTTAAAAGATGTTGTATGCCTTGTACTATGATACTTAAACTTGCAATTAGAGCGATGCTTATGCCGCTTATTAAAAGAATGTCGATTTTCTTGGTATGCATAATTTTGATGTTTGATGCTCAAAGATGTAAAGGATTTAAACCCGCTACAATGGATACTAGATTAAAGGCTTAAAGCCCTATACAAACAAGCTTATTTAGCCGTTAAAATGAACTTAAGTTCAGTTGTTTTATTGGTCGACTAAAACAGGCTATTCGTCGATATTTTAACTTTGTTTAACCTGTTTAGCCTAGTTTAGTATAAATTTATATTGATGAAAAAGTATTTACTATTAGCCGGTCATGTGGTATTTTGGGTACTCATACTCTCTTTTTTTCTGTTTGTATTAGGCTCCAATGCAGCTAAGGCATTAAAAATGGCGAATCCTGAAGTGTATGTTTTAGTGCATTTTGGGGTTTACGGACTAATTAACATTTCAATTTTTTATGTCAACCTGTTTTTGTTGATACCGCTAACCGTAAACAAAAAAAAATATGTTTGGTATATTCTTTCAGTAATTGTTACGCTTTTTGTATATGGATTAATAAAATACTTTATTGCCATTAATTTTAAATACTACTATTTAACGGTAGGCCCTACACAGAAGGAAATACCTGCAGAATTTGGTGTATATCTTTTAAACTCTTTGTTCCCAAGTATTTTTATGCTTTGTTTTAGTATAATATACAAAGTAATTGTAGATTGGTTAAAGAATGATGCTGTACAAAGGGAATTAACAGAGCAAAAAACTCAAGCAGAATTGCAATTTCTGAAATCTCAAATCAATCCGCATTTTTTGTTTAACTCCTTAAATAATATTTACGCATTAGCCTATAAAAAATCCGACGATGCACCATCAGCAATTTTAAAACTCTCGGAAATAATGAGGTATATGTTAAAAGAAAGCGAAGATGGTTTAGTGGATATAAATGATGAGATACAATACCTCAATAGTTACATAGATTTAAATCGTATTCGATATAAAGAAGGGGTGCATTTATCAATAGATATTAATATTGATAAGCCTACCTATAGAGTAATGCCATTGCTATTAATTTCATTTATAGAAAATATTTTTAAACACGGTTTAGTAAACGATGAGCAAAAACCAGTGCTTATTTCCATTAAAATTGAACAAGGTGTTTTATCATTTTATTCAAAAAATTATACTAGAAAAGGTAATAAAGACGAGTCGAGTGGTATAGGACTAAAGAATATATATAGGAGATTGGATTTAGTGTATCATCAGAATTATTCTTTAAAAATTAAAGACGATACTGATTTATTTGAATTAACTTTAATGATTAAACTATAGCAAATGAAATGTATTATAGTGGATGATGAGCCATTGGCACATGATATTTTAAGCGATTATGTTTCTAAGTTAAAAAACTTAGAATTAGTTAATACTTATACAAATCCTATCGAAGCATTTTCTTCTATTGAGAGAGATAAAATTGAACTCATTTTTTTAGATGTACAGATGCCCGAACTTACAGGCATACAGTTTATGAAATTATTGGGGAATAAAGCCAAGGTAATTCTTACCACAGCTTACCAAGAATATGCATTAGATGGTTATGAACATAATGTGGTGGATTATTTACTGAAGCCGATATCTTTTGAGCGATTTCAAAAAGCTTGTGATAAAATTATTAATAATGTAACTATTGTTGATGAAAGTAGTGTAGAGCTCGATCATATTTTTATTAAATCGGAACATAAAATTGTACGAATAGATTTGAGTTCTATTTTGTACATAGAGGGCTTAAAAGATTACATATCTATTTATACAAATAAAGAAAGAGTACTCACTTTAATGAACATGAAAAAGGTGGAGGAATTACTACCTTCTAAACGTTTTATACGGGTGCACAAATCTTATATTGTGTCTTTAGAAAAAATAAGTTCGATAGAAAAGAACAGAATTTATATTGATGGGCAAGGCATTTCTATTGGCGATACATACAAAGATGAGTTTTATATGCGTTTAGAAGGAAAGTAATTTATATTTGTATATGCAAGAGGAATTAAACATAGAGGAGATTATACCAAAAACAAATTTGGGTATATTAGCAAAACAAGTAGTAGAAGGTTTTATTACAGGTTTACATAAAAGTCCTTTCCATGGTTTTTCTGTAGAGTTTGCAGAGCACAGGCCGTACCATCCGAGTGAAAACATTAGAACTATAGATTGGAAATTATTTGGACGTACAGATAAAATGTATGTGAAGAAATATGAAGAAGAAACTAATTTACGATGCCAATTGGTATTAGATGTTTCCAGCTCTATGTACTACCCAGATAAAAAATGGAATAAAATAAAGTTTTCTATTTTAAGTATTGCATCCTTAGTGGAGTTATTAAAATCGCAAAGAGATGCCTTTGGGTTGAGTTTATTTTCTGATGAGCTGAAGTTCTCGAGCATTGCAAGGTCTACTACGGTACATCAGAAATTAATATATTCAGAGTTAGAAAAAGTATTGGTTAATAAACCTCAATTACAAAAAACATCCATTGCAAAATCATTACATGAAATTGCAGAGAAAATACACAAAAGATCTTTGGTGATTATATTTTCTGATATGTTCGAAAATTTTGAGGAGCGAGAAAATATATTTGAAGCCTTGCAACATTTGAGGTATAACAAGCACGAGGTAGTTATATTTCACGTTTCAGACCATTCGACCGAAATAGATTTTAATTTTGATAACAGGCCTTATTTGTTTGTAGACGTTGAATCTGGTGAAGAGATAAAGGTGCATGCAAACAGTATTCGAGAAGAATATGTAAAAAGGATGAATGCCTACTTAGAAGAAATCACAAAACGCTGTCAGCAAGAAAAAATAGACCTTATACTCTCAAACACTGAAAAAGGTTTCAACGAAGTGTTAAATTCATATTTAGTTAAAAGAGTTAAGGCTTTCTAAATTCGTTTAAATGCTTGTAAGCCCCTGTAAATTAATAAGGTTTCACAATTTTCAAATTATATAAATCTTTTTTTGTAACCCTTTCGTACATTTTTACGATTAACATCAATAACTGAACTATTAGATATTAATCCCCAAAAATCAAAAAAAGGTTATGAAAAAATTTTATGTATTCCTAGCATTCATGTTCTTACTTGTTGTAGTAAGTAAAGTATCAACGGCACAAACAGCAGATACCGTTTGTGTGAACACAAGCGTAGTACCCTACAGTGTAACTAACACAACAGGTTCTGCATATGCATGGACATTGTCTGGCGGTGGAGCATTAAGTTCTACATCAGGAAATGCAATTACAGTAAACTGGGGAGCAACTCCAGGAACATACAATTTACAAGTACAAGAAACTTCGTCTACTGGTTGTGCGGGCGATCCAGTAAGTTTAAATGTAGTAGTTATACCATTGGCAACTGCATCTATTTCTGGCACCACAGCAATGTGTTACAACGATCCAAATCCAACCATCACCATCTCTTTAACAGGGGTAGGTCCATGGACATTCTCATATAGCAATGGCGTTAGTACAAGTACTGTTACGAACCATGCATCGAGCACTTATACCTTTACACCCTCACCAACTATACCTGCTGCCGGCACAAGTGCTGCCACAACTACGTATAGCTTAGTGTCTGTAAGTAACAAGTTCTGCTCGGGTACCACTTCTGGATCTGCAGTAGTAACTGTTAATCCTAAGCCAGTAACCTCAGCAATTCTTCACTAAGAATTACAAATATTAATTAGCATTTAAAATCTCGCTCTCGCTTGCTTAAACTAATTAGAACATACAATGTTTCGAATCTGGAAAATATGTTTATCCATGATGCTGGGAATGCTTTGCTTCAACGAAGCATTCCCACAATCATCGGATAATTTATTTAACAGACAAACGAGTATCTCTTATAGTGTAAATCCCAATCCCACTTCAACGTATGAATGGTTTGTATCGGGCGGTGTATTCGACGGGCCTTCTAATGGTTCATCAGTAAACATAACTTGGAACGTTTATGCAGCTATATTTAGAGTAGGAGTTTTAGAAACTTCTGTACACGGTTGTAAAGGCGATACAGTATGGCACCAAATGCAAAATGAACGAGTTATATTTCCATACATAAGTGGTAAGCGATTAGTGTGTGAAGGAGAAAAAGTTGATTTAGTTGCCTCTTCATCTGATTCTATTTACAAAGACTTATATTATCGTTGGTCTAACGGTGCAACTTCACAAAACATCAGTGTTACTTTATTCAAAAAAACAAGTTTGTATTGTGTAGTATATTATAATGGCGATGCAATAGATACCGCCTTTATAACCATAGATGTATTACCAATTCCGAAACCAGATTTCTCATGGTCGCCAATGTTCCCTAAAAAAGGAGAGGTGGTAACTTTTAGAATGAAAGACCAAAACTACCCTTTCGCGTATAATTGGATTGTAAACGGAGAAATAGATACTGTTGCAGTTAAGGAATTGAAATTACGAATGGATTCGGGAGGAGTAAACAATATTGCTTTGTATATGCGCAATGAATTAGGTTGCGATGATGAGAAACAATACACCATAAATGTTGATCGCGATTATCCTTTCCCAGTGCCAGAAGCATTTAGTCCGAACGGCGATGGGGTGAATGATGAATTGTATATTGATTTGCCTGAAGATTTAAGATCGTGTGAATTAAGAATTTTTAACCGTTGGGGAACGGTAGTATATGCTTCTAATGCAACCGATGAAATACGTTGGGATGGAAGATACAATGGCGAGATATTAGCCGATGGTGCATACATCATACAAATTGTAGCTTACGCAAATAACAATAAGTATTTGCATCAGAATGGTACGGTGGCGATATTGAGGTAATTTTCTACAAGGCTTCCAAAATAACCCCACACGCAAACCTAATCTCCTCTTCAGAAATTACAAGCGGCGCAGCAATTCTCATGGCATCACTGCAATGTAAAAACCAATCTACTATTACTCCGTTGGCAATACATTTATCGATTACTTTTTTATTGTATTCGAAACTTTCTAATTGCAAAGAGAACATCAACCCCAACCCTCTTATCTCTTTAATTTTTGGATGCACCAATAGCGAACGAAATAACTCCGCTTTTTTTGCTACCCCTTCAATTAAATGTTCATCATGCAAAACATGTAAACTAGCTAAGGCTGCAGCGCAAGAAACCGGGTGACCACCGAAGGTCGTAATATGCCCGAGTATCGGATTGTTTGTGAGGCTGTGCATGTTTTCTTTAGAAGAAACAAATGCGCCAATAGGCATTCCACCTCCCATGCCTTTCGCGAGCACTAAAATATCGGGTACGATGTTATAATGTTCGAAGGCAAACATTTTACCTGTACGACCAAAGCCCGCTTGTATTTCATCTAATACTAATAAACAGCCTACTGAAGTGCAATGTGCTCGCAAAGCTTGCCAGTATTCTGTTGTAGCAGTTTGTATGCCCGACTCGCCTTGTACTGTTTCTATAAAAAAGGCAGCGTGTTCTTCAGTTATTTTGGATATATCTGCCATCACTCCGAAACGAATAAATTCGATACCTGGGACTAAAGGGCGGTAGGCTTGTTTATATTCTTCGTTACCCATTATACTTAGCGCACCGTGCGAACTGCCGTGGTAAGAATTAATGCATGCTATAATTTTTGAACGACTGGTTACGCGCTTAGCCAATTTCATGGCACCTTCTATGGCTTCGGCACCAGAGTTCAGCAAATAAATAGATTGTAAGTTGGATGGTAGATATTTACAAAGTTCGCTGGCGAATTGAGTTTGCGGTGCTTGTACATACTCTCCATACACCATGGTATGTAAATATTTAGCAGCTTGTGTTTGTATGGCTTCTACCACTTTTGGGTGGCAATGCCCAATATTATTTACCCCAATACCAGATATTAAGTCTAAATATTTTTCGCCTTTTGTTCCGTATAAATAAACTCCTTCTGCTTTTTCAATTTCGAGCATTAAAGGCATTTCGGTGGTTTGCGCATTGTGCAATAAAAATAACTGACGGTTCGATAACATGGTACAAAAGTACGAATTATCCGTTTGTATGATTACATTTGAATATGGAAGCTTCATCAAATTCTATAAACGAAATTAGCAAGTATTGGATTGATGTTACCAACCCAAGCGAAAAGGAGTTGCTTGAGTTGGCAAATAAATACTCTTTGCACCCTAACGCTGTACAAGATTGCCTAGAGCCCGACCATCTGCCTAAATACGAAGAAACAGGTAATACTTCATTTTTGGTGTTAAGAGTGTATGATACTATGCAAGCCAGTGATGCCGATACTATACAAGAAGTTACTCGTAAAATTGCCATTTTTATACTAGCCGATAAATTAATAACTGTACACAGAACAAGCCAACCTTTATTAGAAGAAATAAAGAAAAAGTATGTAGATACTAAGCTGTGTAATGATGATCATGAGCTGTTGCTTCATATCTTAAATGCTTCCTTTTTATCTTATGATGCACCCTCTGATAAATTAATATCAGAAATAGATTTTTACGAAACTCGAATATTTTTAAAAACTAAATTGCCAAATCTTTTAAAGAATTTATACCATATAAAACGTAAAGTTTCTGTAATTAGAAGAATCTTAACCTTATCCAAAGAAATTACCAATAAAGTAGAAGAAGGCTTCAGAAAAGATGCCATGTACCGAGAGATGCGCGATAATTATGTGCAACAAACTACGGAATATGATCAGTTAAATGAAGACATTAATAACTTACTCTCTTTATATCTTTCTATCTCTGGCCAACGTACCAACGAAGTAATTCGAGTGCTCACAATTTTCTCTGTGTTCTTAATGCCATTAACCTTTATAGTGGGAGTATATGGCATGAATTTCGAGCACATGCCAGAGTTAAGATGGGAGTACGGTTACCTGTTTTCTTTTGGGGTAATGGTTTTGGTAACCGTAGTAATTTACTTATGGTTTAAGCGTAAAAAATGGCTTTAATCATTTTCTGGTCCACGTGGTCCGCGCCCACCTTTATCTTGTATTTGTTTTAGCAGCTCTCGTTTAAATCCTTCTTGAGCTCTGTAATACAAGGCAAGTTTACGTATGCTTAATATTGATTTATATCGCTCGTGGTATTTTTTATCGAGGTCTAATTCTTGCTGACGGTTCGTAATTTCGTCGTTAATGGCTTTCTCTAATTCTGCATCCGTCATGCTCTCAAAATCCTCGCGAATATTACGCATGCGTGCTCTTTTTTCTTTGTGCAACTTTTGCATTTCTGCCTGCATCTCGTTGTATATAGGCCAGAATTTTTTTGCTTCGTCGGCTGTTAAATTTAGTTGGCGAGTAAAATACTCTTTCCTAAATTTTTCTATTTCTTCTTTTCTGTTTCCTTGTGCAAAGCTAAATTGTGTTATTGCAAAAAGAATAAATATTAAAGTGTATAATTTTTTCATAGCGTCTATATTAAAGTTCTTCAATTATGGTTTCTTCATCAAGGTATTGTTGGTAAACATCAGTTTCATTTTTCAATTCGTCTACATTACTTATTTGTGTGTATTCAATAAGAGTGTTTTCATCGAGCTCGCTTACATAAATTTCTTCTAAGGGAATGTCTTCTGTTTGTATATTTTGTTGGGTTTTGTATAGATAAAAACTAATGCCCATAAAAATAAAAACAGCAGCAGCGGCTAAGTATTTTTTGATAGCGTACAACGGAATTGTTTTTGCATCGGGTTGTATCTTTTCATGTTCAATACGAGCCATCATTCTACTCGAAAAAGAATCGAAATAACCTTCTGGTGCTTCCAACTCCTTTTTAGGGAGTGCTGATAGCATTGGGGCTAATTCGCTTAATTCATCTTTCAATTCTTTGTTCATATGTATAGGATAAGATTGTTGTACAATGGTTTAATGTTCTGTTAAATAATTTTCAATTTTTTTCACTGCTATATGAAAAGAAGCTTTTAGCGCACCCACACTGGTTCCTAGGAGCTGCGACATGTCTTCGTATTTCATTTCTTGGTAATATTTTAAATGAAAAACCATTTTTTGTTTTTCGGGTAAAGTATCTAGAGCTAATTGTAATTTTTGCTGAATTTTGTTCCCATCCATTGGGTTATCGCCCACTTGGTTTATAAATTCTTGCTCATTTACGTCTTCAATAGGCACTTGTACTTTTTGTTTATTTTTGCGATGGAAGTTAACGCACTCATTGGAAGCAATTCTAAACATCCAAGTATATAATTGAGAGTCTTCGCGGAAATTGGCAAGTCCTTTCCATATTTTTATAAAAACCTCTTGCATTAAATCATCCGCATCGTTATGGTCGTTAACGTATCTGCGGATGAGCCAATAAATTTTTTGTTCGTATTTTTTGATGATTAATTCGAAGGCGCGCTCTTTCGATTTTTCCTCGCGGAAAAGTTCCAATAACTCTTGGTCGTTTAGTTGTTTAATCATGCGCTAGGTCCGCGCCGCAAGCAGAAATTATTTTCTACTCATAACTTTCTGAACGGCAGCAATAATATTAGGTGTTTCTAAACCATATTTTTTCATTAGTTCATCTGGAGTTCCACTTTCGCCAAAACTATCGTTTACGGCCACCATTTCTATTGGTGCAGGAAAATGCTCTCCTAACAATTGTGCGATGCTATCACCTAATCCACCATTTTTTTGGTGTTCTTCTGCAGTAACCACACATCTTGTTTTACGAACTGATTGTAGGACGGCTTGTGCATCCAATGGTTTAATGGTATGTATATTTATTATTTCTGCACTTATTCCCATCTCGGCTAATTGCTGACCTGCTTCTATTGCTTTCCAAACTAAATGGCCTGTTGCAAATATGCTCACATCTTTTCCTTCATTTAAATGCACCGCTTTACCGATCTGAAAATCCTGGTCTGCTGGGGTAAAATTTGGAACTGCAGGTCGGCCGAAACGTAAATAAACCGGTCCGTTATATTTAGCAATAGCAATGGTTGCTGCTTTTGTTTGGTTATAATCGCATGGGTTAATTACTACCATATTAGGTAGCATTTTCATTAATCCAATGTCTTCTAATATTTGGTGTGTTGCCCCGTCTTCACCTAAGGTTAAGCCTGCATGCGATGCACAAATTTTTACATTTTTTTGTGAGTAGGCTACCGACTGGCGAATTTGATCGTATACACGACCTGTTGAGAAATTGGCGAAAGTACCGGTAAACGGTATTTTACCACCAATGGTCATACCTGCTGCTAAGCCAATCATGTTAGCCTCTGCAATACCCACTTGGAAAAAACGTTCAGGGTTTTCTTTTGCAAAAGCATCCATTTTTAATGAACCTGTTAAATCGGCACAAAGCGCCACCACTTCTGGGTTTGTTTTTCCTAATTCTGCTAATCCTGCGCCAAATCCTGAGCGGGTGTCTTTTTTCTCTGTGTAAGTGTACTGTTTCATTGTATTGGTGTTAGGGGTTTAAGATGCTGCAAATATAAGTGTTCTAGTATTAATTAAAAGCGTATAGAATATGAACTTCCTGAACTTATCTGAAATCGCTCTGATCTGGTACTCATGGTTTTTTTAGAACCTTTGTTTTTATACACTAAATGGTAACTTCCAGGTTGTAAGGCAATGGTTTCCGTAACTGTATTTCCGTTTATCTCGCACACAAACTCTAAGTCTTGGCCTCTTTCTACATAAATACTCCCGAATACAGGTACTGCATTAGTGTTTAAAATAGTTAATAAGCCTGGAGCAGGAATTTTAATACTCGTTGTTTCGCTTTGTTTTATTTTTAAGTTTGATATGCTAATTCTGGGTAAGGTTAATATTTCAATATCATAGGTACCCGTTAAATATTTTCTTTTCTGATTTATTTCAAGCTTATCAATAATTTCTTCTTCGTTATTTTTTTTGATGATGCTGCTTAATTCTTTATAAGTGCTTAATCCTTCCGTTTGAATAATCAAATCGCCTTGAGCTGCATTTATATTTATTACCGTGTGTTTGTTTGGTAATACTTGTATATCATTTTTATAAACAGGAGGGATGGTATGCACAACCATGTCGTACACATTTACAGGATCGAGTTGTAAAGTGTCAGGGTTACCGCGTGCATTTAAAGTATGTATAAAGTTATAACGTAATATGCCTGCACTTTTATCATAAAAACTTACGGGTACATTAGATTCGGTAGGCTTACCACTTTCATCTAATAAATTAATTTGTGAGGTACTGCTGTTAAGTACTGTATTCATTACACTTTTCAGCGATTTTTTAAAACCAATTTCATCTTGTGCATCATCATACCTACCCACACATTCAAATGTTAAGGCTGCTTCTTTTGTTAAGCCTAAGCCAATAATAAAGGGTTGTAAAAATATTCCTTTGGCTTGTAATTTTTTCGATATTTCACAAGCATTGCCGTCGCAAGATTCTATACCATCTGTTATTAAAATCAGAATATTTCTATAACCTTCTCCACTATACACAAAATCGTTTGCACTTTGTTCTAAAGCATACGCAATAGGTGTAATTCCATTTGCTTTTAAATTTGCAAGTTTTAGTTTAATGGTAGCAGCATTGTTTGCACGTATAGGTGCTTCGAGCTTTGTATCTTTACAATCGTTAGCATTTAATGGCGACATGCTTCCAAAAACCCTAAGCCCCATTTCTAGGTTCGGAATTTTTTGTAAAGAATCAACCAATCCAGAAATAATAGTTTTAGATGCACGGAATCTATTTCCATTTCCCCAAGTATTTGTCATACTCCCCGAAGCATCTAACACAAATAAAATACGAGTTTTTACAACTGGTTTGCTTGCTGTTTGTGCTTGCGAAAAATGCCAGCCAAATAAAAATAATATGAGCAATATTTTTTTCATATTAAAAATTTATGGTGCTAGAAATTCCAGAAATGATGGTTACTTTTTTGCTAATGCTAGCTTTACTTGTAGTACTTGCTTTAGTTCTAAAAATAAGTTCATAATTTCCTGGTTGTAAAGAAATGCTTTCTTTGCCTGGGCCCGAATCCATTGAATACACACGCTCTAAATGATTTTTAGCATCTCGTTTATAAATGTATAAATAACCGGCTTGTTTGTTTATTTGTAACATGCCAGGGTTGGTAATGGTAAGAGTTTTGGTTTGCGATTGCGAAATTTCTACGTCCTTAAATCTAGTTATAGGGGTGGTTAACACTTCCACTTCATACGTTCCGGTAATATAGTTTATGCTAGAATTTAAATCTTGTATGTTAATTATTTTACCATTTTGTTTAACAATACATTTTATACTTTTTGCCTTTGTATTCCCAAGCATGTTTAATTTTAAAATTCCTTGCGGAGTTTCTAAGGCTTTAACGGTGTGTTTACCTTGTGTAAGTTCTATATCTGTAAGGGTTTTGGCAGGTAAGGTATGCACTTTTACTTTATACTTAATGCTAGGGTCTAAGTACAAAGTATCTGGTTGTTTAAATGCATTTAAGGTATGGTAGAAATTATTTTTTAAATCGCCGTTATTCTGATTGTAGAAACTCATGGCAACATTTGTTTCAGTTGGTTTTTCGTTTACGTTGAGTAAATTTATTTGCAAACTGGTAGGATTCATCATGGTGCTAATTACCACATTTGCAATGCTACCTTCTGTTTGTTTATCACTTTCTTGTATATCGAAAATTTGACCTACACATTCAAATTGTTTACGTTGCTCAGGTGTTAAGCCAAGGCCTACAATATAAGGTCTCAAATAAATTCCGGAGTTCTGTAACTTAGCGCTGGCAATGCATGCATCGCCTTCGCAATTTTCAAAACCATCAGAAATTAAAATAATTACGGAGCGTTGTTCTTGTTTAGTTAATGGGAAATCGTTTACCGATTGTTCTAATGAAAGTGCAATTGGAGAATATCCTTTTGGGATAATTCTTTGCAAAGTACTATTTAGTAATGAACTGTTTTTTATTGAAAACGGTAGTTCGAGTTTAGTGTCTTTACAATCCACTAAACTTTTATCTTTTTGATGTCCGAATACACGAATGGCATACGGTATATTTTCTCGAGTAAGGCTATCGGCTAAATGGGTAAGTATTAATTTAGCCATTTCCATTTTAGTACTTTCTTTCCATTTGCCATTCATGCTGCCAGAAGCATCGAGTATAAACAATACACGAGTAGGTTTTTGGCTACGATTTTGTGCAAAGCAAGAGAGTGTAATTAAACTGGTAATTACAATTAAGAATAGTTGTTTTATTAAAAGCTGATGGATTTTTATAATCAAAATTTAAATGGATTAATAATCGCCTATGCTTTCTTCTAATTGAGCCAACGCCGCTGCTAATTGCTCGTTATTTGGAGCAATGCCATGCCATTTATGCGATCCCATCATAAAATCAACTCCTGCACCCATTTCAGTTTTCATTAAAATTAATACGGGTTTATCTTTGCCAGTATGTTGTTTTGCTATATTTAAGGTATCTATTACATTTTGCATATTATTTCCGTTCATCTCTAATACATCCCATCCAAACGCAATCCATTTGCCTTTAATATCGCCAAGAGACATTACTTGTTCTGTAGAACCATCTATTTGCTGACCGTTAAGGTCGATGGTAGAAATAATATTATCTATTTTATGGTGAGCAGCATACATAGCCGCTTCCCAAATCTGACCTTCTTGTAATTCACCATCACCGTGTAAGGTATAAACCAAGCTATTGTCGTTATTAAGCTTTTTAGCTTGAGCAGCACCTAATGCAACGGATAAGCCTTGACCTAAAGAACCAGAGGCAATACGTACGCCAGGCAAATGTTCTGCAGTAGTAGGGTGACCTTGTAACCTTGTATCTATTTTACGGAAGGTAGCCAATTCTGCCACTGGGAAATAACCACTACGTGCTAATACAGAGTACCAAACAGGTGAAATATGACCGTTAGAAAGGAAGAATAAATCTTCGTTTTTACCATCCATATTAAAACTATTATCGTGTTTCATTACTTCAAAGTAAAGGGCAGTAATAAAATCGGCACAACCTAAGGAGCCACCCGGGTGACCAGATTGGCAAGCGTGTACCATACGAACAATGTCTCTTCTAACTTGTGAGGCTGTTTTTTCTAATTCTGTAATAGTTGGCATAAAGGATTATTTTAGCTCAAAAGTAGGGAAAAAAGGCGAAACTGCGAACTAGCGAATTTACGAAAGGTAGAATAGTCGAAATGTAGAAGTTTGGGAATAAATTTAAAATTGATGTAACATTCCATTAACATCTACGTTAAAGAAGCAAAAGGTAATTTAATTTAGTTTAGTTAGGTAAAAAGAGCTTTGAGGAATCGGGGCTCTTTTTTTGTTGTTGTGAGCAGGTAGTATCATTTAGGACCGCCCCTCAATTACCTGGTCCCGTTCGTAAAGGATTCGAGGACCACACATTTACATTAAAAAAAGCATCACATCAGGATCGCCCCTCAACTACGCTTCGCTGCGTTCGGGGACCTCGTAATGCTCGCAAAAAAATATAAGAAAAAAAAGAAAAAAGAGATTGCCAAAGGCAATCTCTTTTTTCTTTTTTTTCTTTCCGCGAAGCTATATGCGAGGTCCCCGAACGCAGCGAAGCGTAGTTGAGGGGCGGTGCTAATCTGACGCTCTTGCCTTCTAACGACTAATGACTAACGACTAGTTTCAATATCTGCCCTGCATGATCCTTCGTATCCACCTTCTCAATAATATGAGCAATTTTACCCTTCTCATCTATAATAAAGGTTTTGCGTGCAGTACCCATGTATTTGCGGCCATACATGCTTTTTTCTACCCAAACTTCGTAGGCATTTACAACCGATTGGTCGGTATCTGCTAATAATGGAAAAGGCAATTCGTGCTTGGTAATAAATTTTTGATGCGATTTTTCATCATCAACACTTACCCCTAATAATTCGAATCCGTTTTTCTGAAGTAATTTATAATTATCGCGTAAGCTACAAGCTTCGGCAGTGCAACCCGGTGTATTATCTTTCGGATAAAAAAATAAAATCAACTTTTTGCCTTTATAATTAGCCAATGAAATTGAGTTTCCATCTTGGTCTTTGCCTTTAAATGCTGGAGCTTTAGCGCCTTCTGTAATTGTTGCCATTTTATTTAGTGAAACTTGCTAAGTACTGTGTTTTGTTATCTTTCATATCAGTAACAACTAACCTGAACACATGTTTTCCTGGTCCGCATTTTTCATCGAATGTATAAGCTAACAATGCATACTTTGCATCATGAGTCATTAATACCCATTCATCGTCGATATACGCATTAAACGATTTTACACCCGAGAGGTTATCACCAATTTTCACTAAAATTTTAGAAGCGGCACGCATATTTCTACCGTTCGAAATATTTACAGGTTTAATGCTTGGCCCTACTGAATCAGCACCTAAATAAAAAGTTCCAAGCGTTTTAGCTTTGCCTTTTATGTAACCATCGTTGTTGTATCCACCTGCAGATCCTCGGCCTGCTTGCACCACCACTGCTTTAGATAATTGGAATGGAGTGAGTTCGCGTTCAGGTTTTATCCATACATCAAATAAACCGTGTACAGGAATGTCCTTATTCCCAATAGTATATTTTGATGAATAAGCATTGCCTACTTTTGGAGTACTTGTTCTGTAAAGCAAGATACTATCATAAAAAGAATAGGGAGGAAATATGGCTTTAAAATTGCCCATTTCAATTTTATTTTGATCGGCATACGACCAAAAATCTTTGGAGTTACGGTAATTACTAAAGGTTAAATTGTAAGGATTTTTTTCGACACAATTAATGGTGAATTTTACGGTAGAAGTATTTCCTTTAACATCTTTTACAATATACTCCATGTTGTAAACATCGTTCGGCTCTAACACTATTCTTCCTCTATTTGTTAAATCTTTGTAAATAGTAAGTTGATTTCCAGGTTCCACAAAACTTTTTTGCACCCACCTGCCAGAATAATTTCTTTCTTTAAAATCGCAATGAGAATTAATGGCACGAGTATCTTTAAAAAAGTAGCGTTCCATTTTCGAGAAAAATATTCGCTCTCCATTTTGTTTGAGTTCTACAGAATATACTCCGTTTTGGTTGCTGGAGTTGCTTTGTAAATCAATGGTTTCTATACCTAAGCCAATGGTGCCCCATGCGTTAATTATACTGCCATTAACTAAAGTATACTCTGGTCGGCTACCAGTGGTTGTATAACGTTGTTTAGTTTTTAAATTATTTATCGAACTGTTTTCATCTAATGGGTAAATACTTACTGCTTGTATAATAGGATTTACCTCATCGGGCACTTCGAAGCCACATAATAAAGGGTTAATAGGTTCTTCTGTTAAGGCATCTCTAATTTCAAAATGCAAATGCGGACCTTGAGAAGCACCGGAGTTTCCACCGTATGCAATTACTTGCCCTTTTTTTACAGGTAAAATTTCTGGACCTAATAAAGTATCCACTTCAAAGGTTTTTAAACTATATTGAAGATCTTTTAAGTACTGATTAAAGGGAGTATTATAACGTTGTAAATGCGCATAAACACTTACCAAACCATTGGGGTGAGTAATGTATAGTGCATTGCCGAAGCCACTCGCTTGTACTCTAACTCTAGAAATATATCCATCGCCTACTGCATAAATAGGCAGGCCTTCCATAGAATTGGTACGTATGTCAATCCCCGAATGAAAATGATTAGGGCGAAGTTCTCCAAAAGTTCCTGCTAAAAAAACTTTAATATCTACAGGCGATCTAAAAAAATCTTGAGGATATTCTCGGTCGCTATTGTTATTTAATCGTGGGTATGAATAGTTAAATGCAAAGTTGGTAATTACTAATAAACTTAGGCCTATAACACTTATCGATTTTAAAATATATTGGTAGATGTATTTTTTTAATTTCATTTATTTCACTTCTAAACTTAATAATGATTGTGTGCCGATAAATGCTTCGAATTTATCGCCGATGTTAATTTTTCCTACACCTGCAGGGGTTCCGGTAAATATTAAATCACCTTTCTTTAAAGTGAAACGTGTAGATAGGTAGGATATGATTTGTTCGATACTAAAAATCATGTCGCCACTATTTCCTTCTTGCACGAGCGTATTGTTTTTTTGTAATGAAAAAGAGATATTTTTCAGATCTTTAAATTCATTGATAAGTATAAAACTACCAATAGGCGCACTGTGATCAAAGGCTTTGGCAATTTCCCAAGGCAAGCCTTTTTGCTTACACTTTTCTTGTAAATCGCGTGCAGTAAGGTCTAAGCCGATGCCAATTGATTCGATATAATTTAATGCAAACTTTTCTGCGATGTGTTTTCCTTCTTTCTTAATCTTTATTACCAATTCTACTTCGTAATGTATATCTGCAGAATAATCTGGATGATAGAAAGGTTTTCCTTCGCGCAATAGGGCAGTATCTGGTTTTAAGAATACAACAGGTTCTGTAGGTACAGGATTGTTAAGTTCTTTTGCGTGTTCGGAGTAATTTCTACCAACGGCCAATATCTTCATAGCATGCTTTTATTGCGAAGATAAAAAAAACTGAACGCTTAAAAAGTAATGTGAGCAAATGATGCAACACATTTATTCATATTTGTTAAAAAATAATTATTGGATTGAGATTCGTTTGATGGCTACTTCTGTGCCAACGCTTACTTTTACAAAGTATAAACCCTTTGTAACTCTTGCTGGTACTGCAAAAGATTGGCGGTATTCGCCAACAGAATATTTGTCGCTTACTAACACAGCAACATCATTTCCTAATACATCGAGTAAACGAATTAACACGTTGCTTTCTTTTTTAACAACAAAGTTTACGTTTATTTTATCGTTTGCAGGATTAGGGAATACGCTTAAAGTATTTACTAAAGATTTGTTCGCTAAGTTTGCGCTTAAGCCCGAAACATTAATAACACCAGCCATACCCGAACCATTTTGCTCACCATGTGTGGTGCTATAAAAGGGGATGGTTCCAACGCTGGTCATTACAAATGAACGAGTGCTATTAGAGTTATTGAGGTTAAATGTGGGGATGCTTTGCCCATCGTCTGAGCGAGTGGGGTTATTACCAGATACCCATATAAATTTAACTGTATCGCCAACCGAGCAGTTTATAACTCTTGGGCTATAATGGTGACCGTTAACACCTACACGAATTTCATACGTATTTTGTGCAAGCAAGGCAGAGCTGGCAAGCATCATTATAAATAGGACAATATGTATAGATTTTTTCAACACATTCAAATATACTGATTTTTGTAAATAAGATTTTTAAATAATGTAACAATTTTGTAAAGTTGCCAAACAATTCTTTTATTTCCTCCACCCGAAAAGAATTGGGCAATTGATAATTATAAACTACATTTGAGCACTTTATACATAATTTCTTGGACGCGAATAAATTAAACAGATTAAGCTTTGCTGGATTATTGGTTTCATTTGGAATCATTTTTGGCGACATCGGTACCTCTCCATTATACGTAATGAAAGCTATAATTGGTGAAGGTGCTGTTATTGATCGTAATGTTGTGTACGGGGCTCTCTCCGCAGTATTCTGGACCATTACCTTACAAACCACTATAAAATATGTAATCATTACGCTACGTGCTGATAATAAAGGGGAGGGTGGAATTTTTTCATTATACACTTTAGTGAGAAGGAAAGCTAAATGGCTTATGATTCCAGCAATAATTGGCGGGTCTACACTTTTAGCCGATGGAATTATAACTCCACCTATTTCTGTTTCTTCAGCAATTGAAGGCTTACGTATTTTATATCCTGATATTCAAACCGTGCCTATTGTAATACTCATTATTACATTATTATTTGTACTTCAACAATTTGGAACCAAAGTTATTGGAAATGCATTTGGTCCTATAATGTTCTTTTGGTTTTCGGTATTAGGTGTTTTAGGATTCGGTCATTTAATTCAACACCCAGATATTTTAAAAGCCCTTAATCCAGTTTATGCCTACAATCTCTTATCAAATAATCCATCAGGATTTTGGTTACTCGGGGCAATATTTCTTTGTACTACTGGAGCAGAGGCCTTGTATTCAGACCTTGGACATTGTGGACGAAAAAATATACGTGTAAGTTGGACTTTCGTTAAAACATGTTTATTGTTAAATTATTTTGGACAAGGAGCATGGTTGGTTACTCAACACGGAATGAATTTAGATTCGAATCCATTTTATGCAATTATGCCCGATTGGTTTTTAATATATGGAATTGCAATTGCAACCTTGGCTACCATTATTGCAAGTCAGGCTATGATTAGCGGCTCTTTTACTTTAATATCTGAAGCAGTTCGTTTAAATTTCTGGCCGAAAGTAAAAATCAATTACCCATCAGATGCCAAGGGTCAGTTATATGTACCTAGTATAAATTGGTTGTTATGGATAGGTTGTATAAGCGTGGTATTATATTTCCAAGAGTCGGCACATATGGAGGCTGCTTATGGTTTATCCATTACGATGACCATGTTAATGAGTACGATTTTATTAACTGTTTACTTATTAAGTAGAGGTTTTTCTAAATATTTTGCTGCATTAATATTAGTAGTATATGGTGCAATTGAGCTTTCATTTTTAGTGGCAAACCTTAAAAAATTCATGCACGGAGGTTTTGTAACTTTTATCATTGCAGGAATATTGTTTATTGTAATGTGGAGTTGGATAAACGCTCGAAAAATTAGAAACAGGTATTTAAGATTTTCGGAATTTGACGACTACTTACCTATATTAAAAGAATTAAGTACCGATGAGAGCGTACCGAAATACGCATCGCAATTGGTATATCTTACAGGATCTAATTTTACCTCAGAAATTGAATCGAAAATTATTTACTCTATATTTCAGAAACAACCGAAACGTGCAGATGTGTATTGGTTTGTGCATGTGGATGTAGAAGATGAACCGTACAAAGCAGAATATAAAGTAGTGCATTTAGTACCTGGAAATGTTATTCGTGTAGAGTTTAAATTAGGCTTCCGTATAGAACAAAAAATAAATGTAATGTTCCGTAAAGTAGTAGAGGAATTAGTAAAGAACAACGAGGTAAACATTACTAGCAGATACAATTCATTGAGTAAACACAATATGATTGGCGATTTTCGTTTCATCGTATTAGAGAAAAAATTATCGGCAGATAATTCTCTTTCCTTATATGAAAGATTAATCATGCAAATTTACGGACTGCTAAAAAAAGCATCTCTCTCAGAAGAAAAAGGCTTTGGTTTAGATTTAAGTTTCGTAACCATAGAACAAGTGCCACTGTTGCTTTCGCAGAGTAAGAACTATGATTTGAAACGCGTGGGAGTGTAACGAATATACGACCATACGATTTTACGACCATACGATTGGTACTAAACCAAACAGCAAAGCTGATGCGTACTAGTCACTAGTCACCAGTCACTAGTTTACTTTTCCGGTATCCGTAACTAAAATAAATAACCAAGCCAATAACCAACCAAATTCCGAAGCCTAACCAGTTGGAAACTCCAAGCTCAGACATCATGTATAAACAACTTAATAAGCCCATGAGTGGGATCATAGATAGGTTGTATTTAAAGGCATAATAGGCAAGTACCAAACAAACAAAAAAGAATATCCACATTGGTATTTTATGTTTAAACAATGCCCATCCACTTTCATATACTTTAGATTCTGCGATGCTATTAGATAATAGTATTGCAGCTGCGTCTGTTTCAGAGAAACTATTTAAATATTGAAGTAAATCATTATTATGCGATGCAAAATTAGCACTGTCTTTTTTGATAGATTCTGCTTTTACAACATTCACTTCTTCTATGCTCATACTTGTAATAACATCTTCCATCGGAAAAACTTTTGGAGTGTTTTTTACAAATGCCATAGCACTTTCTTGTTGGAAATTAAACAAGTAAAGGATGCCTAGCAAAAGCATAGCAGGGTAAATAAATTTCGAATTTAAGTATGGAGTTTTAAATTTTCCACGCTGCACTGTGGTATCATTTTGCAAACGTAATACACCTGCGCATACTAATACAAATGCAAACAAAGTACCAATGCTACAAAGGTCGGTAACAATGGTAAGGTTCATAAACAAAGAAGGAACAGCCACTACAAAACCGGTAACAATGGTAGCAAAAGATGGGGTTTTATGTATTGGGTGAATTCTCGAAAAGGCTTTTGGTAATAAACCATCTCTACTCATGCTCATCCATATACGAGGTTGACCCATTTGGAAAACCAATAAAACACTGGCCATGGCAACAATTGCACTCACAGCAATAATACCAGACAACCATTTTAAATTTAATTTTTCGAACACAAATGCAAGAGGATCGCCAACTGCGAGTTGATCGTATTTTACCATGCCTGTTAGAACAAGTGCGATGGTGATGTATAATAAAGTACAAATAATTATGGCCCACATCATACTGCGAGGTAAATCTCTTTGTGGATTTTTACATTCTTCGGCAGTGGTTGAAATGGCATCAAAGCCAATGTAAGCAAAGAATACAGCAGACACACCTTTTAAAATACCACCAATTCCGTTTGGTGCAAAGGGGTTCCAATTTTCAACATCAACATAAAAAATACCTACTGCTATAACGAGTAAAATAATGGCTAGTTTAATAATTACCATTACGTTGCTTGCATTGCGAGATTCTTTCATGCCTCGGTAAACCAACCAAGTAATAAATATGATGATGAATAACGCAGGTAGATCTAACACTAAATGGAAACCAAAAATGTTAGGAGCATTTTGCCATGCAGTATAAGCTGCTTGCATGCTGCTTTCTAAATTTTCGAATAAACGACCACTTTCTATAAGTTTTACCGCATCATGGTAACCCCTAGAGGCACTCAAATAATCCATCGTCATCCATTCTGGCAAATGCAAACCTATACTCCCCAGAAAGCCCGTAAAATAATCGGACCAAGAAATGGCAACCGTAATATTGCCAATGCCATATTCCATAATAAGCGACCAGCCAATAATCCAAGCAATTAATTCGCCGAAGGCCACATAAGAATAGGTATAAGCGGAACCAGAAACGGGCACCATAGAAGCAAATTCTGCGTAAGCAAAAGCAGCAAAACTACAAGCTATAGCAGTAAATAAAAATAGGTAAATAACCGCTGGACCTCCGTCGGCACTGGCTTTGCCAATGGTGCTAAAAATACCAGCGCCAATAATTGCGGCAATACCAAATGCTGTTAAATCGCGTACACTAAGCGTTTTATTTAAGCCTGTACTATGAGCATCACGTGCATCCAAATCACTTAAAATTTGTTGCACATTTTTCTTTCTAAAGAGCTTTTGAAACATTTATGGATTCTCTATTTATTCTATGAAAGTATAAAAAAAATCATTAATTTAAATAGATTTGTATTGATATGAGAAAATTGATTCAAGAAAATAAAGTCTTTTTTATTGGCTATTTATTAATTCTGATGACTGTTTTAAGTCTATTTAGCCTATTTGGGAAAGAAACTTGCTTTTTGTTTGTAAACTCAAATTATTCTGTTTTAGGCGATGCCCTTTTTCCATACATCACCCATTTTGGTGACGGTATAACTGTTGTAATTTTTACACTCATCTTGCTATTTTTCAGTTACAGAATGGCCATTCAGTCGGGAATAATTTACCTTATAAGTTCTCAGATTACGCAAATTTTAAAAAGAACTGTATTTAAAGAGATTCCTCGTCCGAGTAAATATTTTGAAGGACTTGCAGATTTGCATTTTGTGGATGGTGTAGAAATTCACAAAATGATGAGTTTCCCATCTGGGCATACAACCAGTATTTTTGCCTTCATGGCATTTCTCGCCATCATTACTAAAAATAAATCGATTAGTATTTTATATTTATTAATTGCTTGTGTAGGGGCCTATTCTAGAATGTACTTAGCACAACATTTTTTGGAAGATGTAATTGCGGGCTCTATTATTGGGGTAATTACGGCCTTTGCGGCAATAACTTTGTTGAATAATTTTAAATGGTTTCAATCTATACCAACTGAAGCCGCCTTGTTTAAATCTAAAAAATAAACGATGGGTTTAATTAAAAAATATGGTGATGAATTGTTGATATTAATTTTATCAATAGTATTATTTATTCCTTTTTTAGGCAAAGCACATTTGTTCGATTGGGATGAAATTAATTTTGCAGAAGCAGCTAGGGAAATGATTGTTACTGGAAATTATTTCCATGTACAAATAGATTTCAAACAGTTTTGGGAGAAACCTCCTTTATTTATATGGATGCAAGTACTGAGCATGAAAGTGTTTGGCGTGAATGAGTTTGCGGCAAGGTTCCCGAATGCCCTAGCCGGATTTATAACGCTAATAAGTTTGTATAAAATTGGTAGAAAATATTTGAACCGTCAGTTTGCATGGTTTTGGGTGATGTGTTATGCTGGAACCATACTCACTCTTTTATATTTTAAATCGGGTATTATAGATCCTTGGTTTAATTTGTTTATTTTCTTGGCTATTTATGAGTTTAGTTTTTTAGTAGAAAAAGGAAGAAATAATAAGCATTGGAGAGCAATTTTTGCCGGTGTTTTTTTAGGCTTGGCTGTACTTACCAAAGGCCCGGTAGCTATACTTATTGCTATACTTTGTTTAGTTGTATATGTAGTTATAAATAAGTTTGATGTGTTCCTTAAATTTTCTGACATATTATTAACGGTATTATTTACTTTTTTGGTAAGTATGTTGTGGTTTGGAGTAGAAATGATGGGCAACGGATTGTGGTTTGTAAAGGAGTTTATTATTTATCAAATTCGCTTGTTTCAAACGCAAGATGCGGGGCATGGCGGACCCTTTTTATACCATTGGATAGTGTTATTAATTGGTTGTTTTCCTGCATCCTTATTATTAATAAAATCTTTCTTTTTAAAGTCATTTGCAACCGATCATCAAAAAATATTTTTAACCTTTATGAAGGTATTGTTTTGGGTGGTGTTGCTGCTATTTTCAATTGTAAAAACTAAAATTGTGCATTACTCTTCTATGTGTTATTTTCCACTTACATTTTTAGCTGCTTATGCTCTGTATTATATGGTGCATGGCAAAACAAGGTGGAATAAAATAATACACATAGGTGTTTACATTATTGGCTTGTTGTTAGCCTTTATTTTAATGGCTTTCCCGTACTTAATGAATCACAAAACCCTATGGTTATCTTATGTAAAAGACGCCTTTGCTCTTGGTAATTTACAAGCAGAAATAAATTGGACAATTACAGATGCAACAGGAGGTTTTATTTTGTTGATAGGCCTGATTACTTATTTTGTTTTAAATGCACAACATCATTTTAGAAAGGCTATTGTTTCTTTATTTATATCGATGAGTTTGATGGTGTTCTTTACAAGTGTATTGCTAGTACCTAAAATCGAATTATTTTCTCAAGCTGCTGCCATCCGTTTTTACGAAACTAAACAAAATGAAGATGCCTATGTGCAGCCGATGTATTTTAAATCATATGCTCATTTGTTTTATACCAAGAAAAAACCAGTAAGTAATTTACTCTCTTACGATCATGAGTGGTTAAGAACAGGACCGATAGATAAGCCTGTATATATAGTGGTTAAGAATACAAAAATGCACGAATTAGATCAGTATGCAGATATAAAGTTGTTGTACGAAGAGAATGGTTTTGCGTTTTATATACGCGATGTTCCAGAGAAAAAATAAAAGGATGTAGCTCCAATAACCCCAAGAAGCTACTCCTTTTTATTTGTGTTTGTATTAATAAGATCTAATTATTTTTTCTAATCGTGGTGCTGGCACAACGCCAGATTGTCGCCATGCTATTTTACCATCTTTAAATAGAACTAAAGTAGGTACTCCAGAAATATTAAAAGCTTGTGATGCCTGTGGACTTTTATCAACGTCTACTTTTAAGATGGTAATTTCTTCACCCATTTGTTGTTTCAGTTCTTCCAAAATAGGTTTCATCATTTTGCATGGGCCACACCATTCGGCAAAAAAATCGACAAGTACCAATGGTTTTTCGTTTACGATTTCTGAAAATGATTTAGACATCAGTATTATATTTTAGAATTTAAACTATACCAAGAACCGCCATTAACAGTATGCTCGAAACCCTTTGATTTTAATAGGCTTTTAGCGGCACCGCTTCTCATACCAGAGGCACAACAAGTAATAATTGGCTGCTCTTTTTTAAACTTTTTAAGGTTCGAACTTAACTGATCTAATGGGATATTTATAGAACCTTTTATGTGGCCACTGCTGTATTCGCCCTTAGAGCGAACATCTACAATTACACCACCGTTTTGAAGTAATTCTTTGTAATCTATTTTTTTACCTAAACCGAATATCGATAGAATGGAGTTCAACATATTTTTCTTTTTTTATTGTACACAAAAGTACATTAAGTATTAAGTACTTACTGTATCAAAAGTTACAATGGTTCAGAAATGTGAACTTCTATTTTTTCGACTTTTTAAACGAAAAGAACTGTGCGGGTTTATGTAACACGCCTTTTTGTTTTTCATCCAATGGAATGAGGTAATCGGCAGTTTTAATTGATTTACGGAAATTGCGTTTGTCTAATTGCACTCCCGACATTGCTTCGTATAAATTTTGAAGTTGGCTAAGTGTAAATTTAGGTGGTAACAATTCTCTGCCCATAATATGCTGCTCGGGGTGTTCTTTAATGATTTCAAGCGCTTTACTAAGAATTTGATTATGGTCAAAGGCTAATTTAGGGATCTTTTTAATGCTTCTCCAGATAGTATTTTCCGCAAATGAGCCAGCAGAGGGGGTTATATGGTCTATTCTTACCAAAGCTAAATAGGCAATGGTTATTACTCGGGCATTGGGATCTTTTCTGTGTACACGTAACCAATCCGCATCTTTGGGGTCGCTTACACGGTCTGGACGACCAAAAGTGTAAAATTGTTGTAAATAAATGCCCTTTATATGCGTTAATTCGTTTAAAATACGACTTGCAGCCTCATCTAAACCTTCATTTTCGTTAATTAAATCGCCTGGTATTGCATATTGAGATTTATAACTATCAACATTCTGCTTATCAGGGTCTTTCTGTTTAATTAAGAGTACTTGTAGACGGTTTTCAACTTCATCATAACCCAAAACTACACAATCTACAGACACGTAATTCTGGAAATAAGACTGTTTATTTTTCATTTTTTTTTCTTCAAAAGAAATACTTATTGTATTTTGTACAATTACTATTAAATTGCGTTTTATTAGAATTGTAAAATAATAGTAAACATAAGAAAATTATATAAATAAATATTCAAAATATGTATTTAATTGCAGAGAGCGGATCCACAAAATGTGATTGGATGTTAGTCGACCAATCTGGAAATTATGTTGATCTGTATAAGACCATGGGCTATAATCCTTTTTTTCATTCTACAGAATATATTGTAAACGATATTACATCGCATAAAGACTTAATGCATATTGCAAGTAAGGTTGAACGGGTATATTTTTATGGTGCTGGGTGTGAAAATATTAATTTAAATACAATTGTAAAGACAGCATTGCAAAAAGTATTTAGCAGTGCAAAAGTTTTTGTGGAGCATGATATGAAAGCCGCTGCTTATTCTACTTTTAACGGGGAACCATGCATTACCTGTATAATTGGAACTGGCTCTAATTCTTGTTTTTTTGATGGTACAACAATTTACGAAGAAGTTCCTGCACTCGCTTATATATTAGGTGATGAAGCATCGGGATCTTATTTAGGAAAAAAATTAATTGCAGCCTATTTATATAAAAAATTACCAAAAGAAATTGCGTACGATTTTGATAAAGAATTTGGCTTAAGCAAAGAAGATATTTTTGACAGGGTGTATAATAAACCACATGCAAATGTTTATTTAGCAAGTTTTACACGTTTTGTTGGAAGGCATAAAGACCATCCTTTTATAAATGCTTTTATTATGCAAGGTCTTCGAGAGTTTTTTGAATATCATGTAAAGTGTTTTGAAAACTATCAAACCACTCCGGTTCATTTTGTTGGCTCCGTAGCTTTCCATTTTCAAGAAGAGTTGATGATTGTAGCGAAGGAGTGCAATGTACGAATTGGGCGTATTGTAAAGGAGCCTATTATGAATTTATTGGAGTATCATATAAAATATCAATTTCAACAAGAAATAGCATCGTAAATGAAAGCTTGTATTTTTGATTTAGATGGAGTACTAGTAGATACTGCTAAATATCATTTTGTTGCTTGGAAAAGGCTAGCAAATGATTTAGGGGTTGCTTTTACAGAGCATGATAATGAGCAATTAAAAGGCTTATCGAGAGATGCATCCTTGGCATATATATTAAATAAGGGAAAGATTTCTGCGAGCACATCAGAAAAAGAGGTTTGGAAAGAACAAAAAAATAATTGGTACTTAGAACTCGTAAAAGCAATGCCCGAAGACGAGGTGCTACCAAATTGTAAAGAATTATTAGAAGACCTTAAAAATAATAATATAAAAATAGGTTTAGGCTCTGCAAGTAAAAATGCAAAACTAATTTTAGATAGAGTAAACATTACAAAATATTTTGATGCCATTATTGATGGCACTGTAACCTCGAAGTCGAAACCAGACCCAGAGGTTTTTTTATTAGGGGCAAAAGCATTAGATACAAATACCAATGAATGTATTGTTTTTGAAGATGCATTGAGTGGAGTAAAAGCAGCGAAAACAGGAGGCTTTTTTACCGTTGGAATTGGAGAACAAGAAGTACTAAATGAAGCAGATGTTGTGTTTCCAAATTTGAACACAATGAACTACGAAGAATTAAAAAAGATTTTTACAAAGAATTAATGAAGAATTATTTTTTACATAACGATTGGCAAATTATAGAAAAAGGATTTGATCCAGAGATGCATGAGTCTGCTGAAAGTATATTCAGCATTGGTAATGGCAAGATGGGTCAGCGTGGAATGTTTGAAGAGAAATACAGTGGTAAAACATTGCAAGGCTCTTATATTGCTGGCGTATATTATCCTGATAAAACAAGAGTTGGTTGGTGGAAGAATGGATACCCGGAATATTTCGCTAAAGTATTGAACAGTCCGAATTGGATTGCCATGGATATTTTAATTGATGGTAATTCTGTTGATTTATATAAAAATAAGCCAATAGATTTTGTACGCACACTTGATATGCAAAAAGGCTTATTGAGCAGAAGTTTTGTGTATGAAGCTAATGCCAAAAAAATTGAAATAAATACAGAACGTTTTATGAGCAGGGCTAATGATGAACTTGCTTGTATACGTTATGAAATTAAAGCGAATGCGGATGCTAAATTAAGTTGGAATACTGGCATTGATGCTTTAGTAAAAAATAAAGATGCTAATTACGACGAAATATTTTGGTCGCGTGTTTCTGAAAAAGCCGACGATGAGAAAGCTTGGTTACAAACTAAAACGAACAAGTTAGGTTTTGAAGTTTGCGAAGGTTTTTTTGTAAAAGTTTATATAGATGGTGTTGAACAGAATGGAGTGCAATACGCCTGCGCTGATTGGAAGGTAGCTGCTACATGGGAACTAAACATGGAAGCCGGTAAAACATACTGCTTAGAGAAATTTGTTAGCATTGTGTCGAGTATGTATTATGATTCGAAGCAGTTGGAGAATGCATGTGTTGAAAATCTTAATAAAGCTCGATCATCAACTTATATAGATTTAAAAAACGAACACATTAATTCTTGGGCAGATGTTTGGAACAGTGCCGACATTCAAATAAAAGGAGATACTGCCGCACAGCAAGGAATTAGATTTAATATTTTCCAACTCAACCAAACGTATACTGGCAGAGATCCTCGATTAAATATTGGTCCGAAAGGCTTTACAGGAGAAAAGTATGGTGGCTCTACTTATTGGGATACCGAAGCGTATTGTTTACCATTTTATTTGGGCACTTCTGATGCAAGCATTGCATTGCAATTGTTGAAGTATAGATATAACCAATTAGATAAAGCAATTGAGAATGCTGCAAAATTGGGTTTTACAAATGGTGCAGCATTGTACCCAATGGTTACTATGAATGGTGAAGAATGCCACAACGAATGGGAAATTACCTTTGAAGAGATACATAGAAACGGAGCCATTGCTTATGCTGTTTTTCAGTATGCATTATATACCGGTGATGAAAGTTATTTTACCGAAGGTGGTGCAGAAGTACTCTTAGGCATCTCACGTTTTTGGGCGCAACGCATACATTGGTCGGAAGCAAAAAAGAAATTTGTGATGCATGGCGTTACAGGCCCCAATGAATATGAAAACAATGTAAATAATAATTGGTACACCAATTACATTGCATGCTGGTGCATGAACTATACATCAGAAATTATTAAAAAAATTGAACAAGAAAATAAACCATACTATATAGATTTCTGTACAAAAACTTCCTTCGTTAAAGATGAATTAGTTGCTTGGAAAAACATTACTGAAAACATGTTCTACCCAGTTGATGATGCCATGGGAATATTTTTACAACAAGAAGGGTATTTAGATAAGGAGCAAAAAATGGCAGCAGATTTATTGCCTAAAGAACGACCTATCAATCAATATTGGTCTTGGGATCGTATACTGCGTTCTTGCTTTATAAAACAAGCAGATGTATTGCAAGGTTTATTCTTATTTGAAGATCATTTTGATACAGAAACGCTCAAAAGAAATTTTGATTTTTATGAACCACGTACCGTTCACGAATCTTCATTATCACCGTGTATACATGTTATACAAGCAACAAAATTAGGCTATGAAGAAAAAGCTTATGAATTGTATTTAAGAACATCGCGTTTAGATTTAGATGATTATAATAAGGAAGCGCATGAAGGCTTACACATTACAAGCATGGCCGGTACATGGTTGGCAGTAGTAATGGGTTTTGGTGGTTTACGTATTAAAGAAAATCTACTTAGTTTTTCGCCAATGTTACCAAGTAAGTGGGAAGCTTTTCAATTTTGCATTCGCTACAGGGATGCAATTATCACCATCAACATTAATAAAGAAAATATTAAAATGAATGTGCAAGCAAATAAAAATGTTGTTTACGAATTGTATGATGAAGTAATTAATTTGAGTCCGAATAAAGAACATGTTTTCTCATTAAAATCTACGTATGCTAACTAAAAAAAACGGATTGCTTTTGTTGATGTTAACATTGTTTAGCATTAATAGTAATGCACAAAATGCTTGGAGTGTTTTAGCCAGTCCGTTTCAATTACAAGTGGATACAAGTAAACTTGTTATTGCAGATTATTTTCCGTTTAATTCAACAATAGACTCTTTACAGTTACCGCAAGGATTAAAAAAAATAAGATTAACAAAAGATGAATTATTGATTTCTGGAAAGCCAATGTACACAGCAAGCTACATTCGTTTTTTTGTAAATAGGGAGGTGTATGATATACCTTGTTTTGCTGCCGATAAAGAAAATGTTTCATTGATAATTCAATTAGAAAAACCAGCAAGCAAATTAGAAATAAAAGGAACCTTTACTTCTTGGGCTCCGCAAACAAAAGGTGTTGAGGCTTTAGCAAGCTTGCCAAGTGCTAATTGGAAAATTAATTTACAAAAAGTAAACACAGGCAAACATCAATATAAGTTGATTGCAGATGGAGTTGAAGTAAATCCTTTAAATGCAACAACGGTTTCTAACGGTATGGGAGGAACCAATGTGAGTTTAGAAGTTGGAAATAACACAGGTGTATTGCCAAACATTGAAACTGCTCAATTTGAAGGAGCAAACATTATTATTAACGCGCTAAACATTGATGGATACCTTGCATTTTGGGATCATCATTTAATTAGTTCAAGTGCTAAAAAAACAAAAAAGATTTCGATTGAAATTCCTGCAGAAGCTAGTAAACAAAAAAGAAGTTACATAAGAGTTTATGCGTATGGTGCAGGAAAAATTGCGCATGATATTTTAATTCCATTAGAGAATGGAAGAGTGGTAAGCTCTACTAGTTTATTAGACCGTAGCGATTTGCACACTCAAATAATGTATTTTATGATGGTTGACAGATTTGCTGATGGTGATAAAAAAAATAACCCTGCAAAACTTGAAGGGGTAAATGAAAAAGCAGATTTTTATGGTGGAGATTTATTGGGCATTCAGCAAAAATTGGAAGAAGGTTTTTTTGAGGAACTTGGGTTTAATACCGTTTGGTTATCGCCAATTGCTAAAAATCCAGACGGCGCTTGGGGATATTGGGATAAAAAAATAACCACGAAGTTCTCTGCATACCACGGTTATTGGCCAACATCTTACTCTTTAGTCGACAAAAGATTTGGTACGAATGAAGGTTTTTCAAATTTCATTTCTAAAGCACACGAAAAGGAGATGAATGTTGTATTGGATTTTGTGGCACACCACATCCATACAGATCATCCATTATATAAAGAACACCCTACATGGGTTACTTCTTTGTATTTACCTGATGGTAGCATGAATACAGAGCGCTGGGACGACCACCGTTTAACTACATGGTTTGATACATTTTTACCAACCTTAGATTTTCAACGAGATGAAGTAAATGAAATAATTTCTGATTCGGTAATGTATTGGGTTCGAAATTTTGAGATAGACGGATTTAGGCACGATGCAAGTAAGCATGTACCCGAACAATTTTGGAGAACGCTAACTCAAAAAATTAGAAACGATGTAAGAGAGAAAAATAAAACAGGATTTTACCAAATTGGCGAAACATATGGAAGTCCGGAGTTAATTGGTTCGTATGTAAACTCAGGGCAAATGGACGGACAATTTGATTTTAATATGTACGATGCAGGAGTGAATGCATTTGCTTTTGATGCAGATAAAGTGGAAAGTGTAAAGAAATTTAAAAGGCTGAGTGAAACGATAAATGAAAGTTTTAAATATTACGGTACGCATCATTTAATGGGTAACATAAGTGGTAACCAAGACAAGCCACGCTTTGCCTCTTTAGCTGAGGGTACTATTAAGCCTGATGAAGATACTAAGTTGGCAGGTTGGACACGTAATATACAACATCAAGGAACCAAAGGATATGCTCGTATGGCGCAAATGATGGCTCTGAATTTTAGTTTGCCAGGGGTACCTGTAGTTTATTATGGAGACGAGATTGCAATGCCTGGTGGCAATGATCCGGACAACAGACGCATGATGAAGTTTAGTAATTACACTCCAGAAGAAAAGGAGTTAAGAGATAAAGTTCAAACCTTAGCAAACTTGCGTAAAAATAATTTAGAATTTATGTATGGTGATTTTAAAGAAGTTAAATGTAGCGAAGGATTTTATGCTTACGAACGAAATTATTTCGGCAAAAAATCATTAATTGTATTTTCAAAAAACGGGGGGAAAGTAAACATTGCTAAAGATGCAAAAAGAAATGTTAAGGCAAATTTTACACATACATTTCAATTAACGCCAAATGAAATAATTGTAGAACTTAAAAATGATGATTTTGAAATATTTACTTATGAATAAAATGATGAACAAATTATTAGTGTTACTACTTGTGTTTTCAAGCACTGTGGCACATGCGCAATTAACGCAACCAGAATGGTCGAAGAATGCTGTAATGTATGAAGTAAATGTGAGACAATATTCGCAAGAAGGAACATTTAAAGCAGTAACAAAAGACTTAACTCGAATTAAAGGATTAGGGGTTGATGTATTATGGGTCATGCCTATTCATCCTATTGGAGTTAAAAATAGAAAGGGTGATATGGGAAGTTATTACAGTGTGCAAGATTATAAAGATGTATCGCCAGATTACGGAACGAAAGAAGATTTTAAAGCTTTAGTTACAGAAGCTCATCGTTTAGGGATGAAAGTATTAATTGATTGGGTAGCGAATCATACCGCATGGGATCATTCATGGATATCTCAACATCCACATTGGTATGCACAAAATGAAAAAGGAGAAATTGTTACTCAATATGATTGGACAGATGTTGCGAAATTAAATTTCGAAAGCAATGATATGCGTGAAGCAATGATTGATGCCATGAAATTTTGGGTGTCGGAGTATGATATTGATGGGTATCGTTGCGATGTTGCATTTTTGGTTCCCTTAGATTTTTGGGAAGAATTACGCAGACAATTAGAAGAAATTAAACCCGTGTATTTGTTAGCAGAGATGGAGTGGAACGCAGACATCACTAGAAAACCTGATACTTATTTTGTGAATGCATTTAATGCTGCATACGGTTGGAATTTTATGGGAGTTACTGCAGATGTTGCAAAAGGAACAAAGCAATTATCTGAAATGAAGAAAGAGTTAAGACTAAACTACGATGCATTCCCGACGCATATGCACAAGTTATTGTTTTTAACTAACCACGATGAGAATTCTTGGAATGGAACTGTGGATGAAAAATACGGAAAGAATTGGCAACAGTTTGGTGTAATGGTTTATACTTTACCACAAAGTTTACCTTTAATTTATACAGGAGAAGAAGTAGGGTTAAATAGAAGAATGAAATTCTTTGAAAAAAATAACATCACTAAAACAGAATGGGCAAATAAATCTAGAGAAGGTTGGTACAAACGAATGACAGCCTTGAAGCATACTGTGCCAGCATTCCACAATACAGGAACGAATGCAGATTGGGTTGAGATTCCATTAGTGGTAACTGGTAATACAGGCGATGAGCATTATGCATACAAAAGAAAAAATGGAAATTCTGAAGCTATTGTAATAATTAATTTTAGTGCTAATGAAATAAAAGTGCAAAGTAAAGAGATCAGTTTTGCAGCCTTAACCACCGGCTACAAAGTAGAATCGAATGCGAAGCAGGAAAACATGAATGGAATGATTAAGTTGCAACCAAACTCTTACCTAATTTACTATAAATAATTTTTCGATATGGCTTTATTAGAGAAACCAAAATTAAGTTTATTGCAAATATTTTACATGAGTTTCGGATTCATGGGAATACAATTTGGATTTGCATTGCAAAATGGAAATGCCAGCGGAATTCTTCAAAATTATGGAGCGCATGTAGAGCAGCTCTCATGGTTTTGGTTAGTTGCACCTTTAACTGGTATGATAGTGCAACCCATAATTGGATTTTACAGCGATAAAACTTGGGGTAGGTTTGGAAGAAGAAAGCCATACATTATGGTTGGTACGATGTTATGTTGTTTGGCCTTATTATTATTACCAAACTCTGCATCATTTTTTCAAGCGAAATCTGCTTTATTAATTGGTGCCGGAATGTTAATGGTAATGGATGCGAGTATAAACATTGCCATGGAACCTTTTCGTGCATTGGTTGCCGATAATCTTTCTGCAAAACAAAGTACGCTGGGTTTTTCTATACAAACATTTTTAATAGGAATTGGTGCAGTAGCAGGGTCTTGGTTACCATATGTAATGCACGAATACATGGGTGTATCCTCATCAGCACCGGCAGGTTTTGTTGCCGATAATGTTACGTATTCATTTTATGTTGGTGCAGTAGTTTTTTTAGTTTGCATTTTAATTACAGTATTATTTTCTAGAGAGTACCCACCTGCAGAATACGAATTGTACCATGGTAAATCTGAAGATGCCGAAGCAAAGTTTAGCAACATCTTTAAAGATTTTAAAAAGATGCCAAGAGCCATGCGTCAATTAGGCCTTGTACAATTTTTCTCTTGGTTTGCATTATTCAGCATGTGGGTGTTTACTACACCAGCCATTGCACACCATGTATTTGGTTTGTCTGTAGAAGATACTAGTAGCGACAAATTTAGAGAAGCTCAAAACTGGACCGGTATTATATTTGGGGTTTACAACGGGGTATCTGCAATTTATGCATTGTTGCTTCCTCGTATTGCAAAATTAATGGGCAGAAAAAGAACTCATGCGTTTTCGTTAATTGCTGGAGGCGTGGGTTTATTGAGTATGTATTTTGCTGATGATAAATGGGATTTAGTATATTCTATGATAGGAGTGGGTTTGGCATGGGCATCTATATTAGCCATGCCATATGCAATTTTAGCCAATAAAATACCATCAGGTAAAATGGGAGTTTACATGGGCATCTTCAATTTCTTCATCACTATTCCGCAAATTGTAAACGGAGTAATTGGCGGACCTATTGTAAAAAACTTTTACGATAATAATGCGATGTATGCGATTATTTTAGCTGGAGTATTTATGCTTAGTGCAGCAGTTTCTGTGCTCTATGTCCAGGATAATTAATTTTCATATTCTATTTTAGGTCAATAATCATTAACTCTTTTGCTTCTATTGATATTACTTTTAAATCAACTGCTTTTTCGTTTAAAATATTTTTACCTGCTGATTTATTTTTAATGATGTCTTGAAAACGAATTGTATTTATGTTTTTTGCATCCTTGTTGCTGTTGTATATAATTAAAGCAGCAGCTCCATTTATACTATACCTTGCAAATGCATAAATGCCATCTTGAGGAATAAACTGCATCATTTTGTTTTCATTAAATGCTGGATGATTTTTTTTCCAATTTTGAATTTTGCTGATATAATTAATTAAGTCGTTTTCTTCCTGACTTCTGTTTTTTGCTTCAAATTTATTGATAGCATCTTCTGGCCATCCTCCACTAAAATCTTCGCGAATAATTCCGTGCGAACCTTTGCCTTTCATTAACACTTCTGTACCATAAAATATACAAGGAATGCCACGCATGGTAAGTAACATACCTAAAGCTACCTTTAGTTTTGCTACGTCACCATTTACTTGAGAGAGAAAACGATCTAAATCGTGGTTATCTATAAACGTTACATGATGGAAGGGGTCTTTGTACAAGAAATCTTGGGATAAGCTGTAATATAATTTAGATACTCCTTCTGTCCAACCGAAATCTTGATTTACAAATTCATCCATGGCAAAACAAAACTGAAAATCTAACACATTTTGCATTTCTTGATCATAGCGTTTTTCTTTTGGTGCGAAGTAACTTTGAAGCGGAACTGCATGTTCCCAAATTTCACCGAAAATGCTCATCTCTGGAAATTCTTCACGTATGGCTTGGTACCACAATTTCATAAACTCTTGGTCGGGGTAGGTGTACGTATCTATTCTTATAGCATCTATTTCTGCATAATACAACCACCATAACGTTTGCTGAATCATATATCGAGCCAATGCAGGATCTTTCATGTTCAAATCCGGCATACGTTTATCAAACCAACCTTCGTTAAATATTTTTTTGTCGTATGCAGATGCATATGGGTCTAATAATGTATTAGCTCTGTAGTTGGTTCTAGTAAAAGTATCAAAGCGATGAATAAAATTTGGGAATGGCATGTCTTTCACCATCCAATGTTGATCACCGATATGGTTAAACACTAAATCTATCACCATTTTCATTCCTCGTGTATGAGCGGCAGTTGATAAACTTTTATACTCTTCATTTGTACCGAAACGAGGATCTGTTTTATAATGATCGGTAATTGCATAACCGTGGTATGATGCTTCTGGTTCGTTGTTTTCTTGAAAAGGGGTTAACCATAGAGTATTAAATCCTACGCTTTGTATATAAGTTAAATTATTTTCAATTCCTTTTAAATCGCCACCATGTCGGCCAAATGGTTCTTTACGATTGAGCGTTTTTTCTTCCATTTTTTCAAACACATCATTTTTTTTATCACCGTTCGCAAATCGATCTGGCATGATGAGATAAATTAAATCTGTTTGATTTAATATTGGCTTTTTTAAACTTGGTTTTTCTTTCAATTCATATTTCAACAAAAGTTTTTTCTTTTTTATGAAGAATTCTAATGGAATTATATTGCCTAAGAAATCTCTAGGGATGCTTAGGTCTAGCATCATATAATCTACACTGTTGCTTGGATATCTTTTTAATATTTTGATAGCATCTGAGGGCATGTTAATTTTTGCATCACGTATTTCTTTGTGATGAATGATTATTTGCAGTACAGTATCTTCCATTCCTTTATACCAATGAGGAGGAAAGGTTTGTATATTCTGTGCATTCGTATTGTTTACAAATATTATGCAAGCAATAAAACAGAGTAATATTATTTTTTTCATAATGAAAGGTACAAAAAAAAGACCTCAATTTCTTGAGGTCTTTTCTAAATAATTATTGAACAAAGATTAACGAACCATTAATTTTAATGAAGCATTTTCGTTTCTATCATTTTGAATAGTTACGAAATAAATACCAGCATTAAGATTTTGAGTATTTACGTTAATCGATTTTTCTGAAACATTTTTATAGTTAGCAACAATACGTCCTGTAACATCAGTAACAGTTACTTGATGAGTAGTAGCATTGTCGTTAAATTCAATAGTAGTAGATGCTGAACTTGGGTTAGGGAACATTCTTACAGCCGATGACTCTAATTTGTTATTTTCTAAACCTAAGCTAATTGCAGTACATGTATTAAATACAAATGCAACAGTTTTAACATTTGCATCAGTACGCTCATATACGCGGTTCCATCCACCAACACCGTTGTTAACTACACAACCTCTGTCTGAAGTATCTGCGAAACTTTCAACATTAGCGTTGTTAGAAACTGGTCCGTTAGAGAATTGGAAAGCGAATCCCGGAGGGCACATGTTAAATGTAGTTTCGTACATTCCAATTTGACCTACAACAGGAGTCATTTTAATTGCACCCGATTGCCAGTTAGGTTGAGTAAAGTTACCCATGATAAATACATCACCATTTGGATCAGGAATTTCGTTTGATAAGTCAACAATGAATCTTACATCCGCTGGTGCAATGTTTGGTCCACATGCTGTTTCTTGATCAAAACAAACTAATACCAATGTTGTGTCTGAACTTAATTGTTGTTTACGATTTGCAACACCTTCCCAACTTGCGTTACCTGCAATTAATTTTCTGAATTTGTATTCTACTTCGCCAGAATCGATAGGAACTGTAACTGAGTAAATTTTGCTACCAGCTGAAATTGGTTTTAAGATTGTACCACCAGCCCAGTTGTTAATTTTACCACCAGCTACGTCAACAGAATCAAACTCACAAGCATTTGTCATATCAACTCTAAATGTTACGTTGTAAACAGGAAGTGGAGCTGCAGGGCAGTCTTCACATGAACTGAAACAAACTCTTGATAATACTGAATCGTTTGTAAATGCACCAAAAGTTCTGTTGCTACTAACTGCACAAGCAGATGGAACATTTTCTGCACCACCCCAAGCGTTATCGTTTACAAATTTGTATTCTGTTGCACCACCAGTTGCACCTGTTGCAGCGTATCCAACATGCTCATAAATGTTTCCTGTAAATGCACCGTTACCCGCATAGTTTACCATACGTGTTTTAGATGGATCCCAACCTTGAAAATCACCAGCTACATGTACGCCATTAGGGCTTACTGCTGTAACTAATGCCATGTTAACACGGAAACGTATTGCTTTCATACCAGCTGGAGCTGATTGTCCGAAACGAATAGCAGGTAATACTAATGTATCTGTACCTGTTGTTCCGTTTACCCATGTCCAACGGTTAGAGTTACCTCCACCTACTTGCGAAATTGCTGGAGCATTTTCAGCACCTGGCCAATCGTTACCATTAATAAATTTGAATTCGTACACTAAATTTGGTGCTAAATCCATCACTACCGTATAAATATTATCGGCATCAGGATCTGTCATTGCGTTAGAACCTGCATCCCAGTTTACTAATCCTGGGTTCTCATCAATGTTGTCATAATTGACATCCTTAAAATTACCTGGCATGTGTACGCCATTTGCACCAACAGTTTGGCCCGTCATATCAACACGGAACATTACCTTACGTGCTTGTGTTCCTAGCGCTAAACCTGCTAGTACAACTATAAGTAAAAGTTTTTTCATAACGATTTTTTAATATTTGTTTGACCCAAATTAGTACATAAATATGGTATCTCAAAATTTTAGTGTAAAAAATACACTATCTATAATAATTCTAAAAAGTGTAATTTTTACACTTTCTACTTTTTTCTTCAATTTTTTATTAAATTGCATTTATGTTTGGTTTATTATTTAAGTTGAAAAAGGCTTTTTATGTGCTATTTGCACTCCTGTTGATTTTTTGTGAAACAAAAGCTCAAGTGGTTGCTATTAACCCCACTTTTGCTACTCAATTTGATCAGGTCACTATAATTTTCGATGCTACCAAGGGGAATAAAGCCCTACAAGGACAATCGGTAGTTTATGCACATACGGGTGTAATTACCAATTTAAGTGCTACCCCGAGCTCATGGCGATATGTACAAGGTAATTGGGGTACAGATGATGCTAAAGTAAAAATGACAAATATTGGTAATAACCTCTTTTCATTAACTTATACCATTAATTCATTTTATGGAGTACCAACAGGAGAGCAAGTATTAAAACTTGCTTTTGTTTTTAGAAATCAAAGTGGAAACCTTGTAGGTAGAGAAGCAGATGGGGCAGACATTTTTGTTTCAATTTCAAATGGTGCATTTCAAGCCCGATTTGAAACCAACAATGCCCAAATTTTAAAAACAACTCAGGCTTTTAATCTAAAAGCTATCAGTTCTTCTAAAGCAAATCTTAAATTGTATAAAAACGGCGTAGAAATATCATCGATTAGCAACGATTCTATTCTTAGCTATATTGAACCTGCCAATACAAATGTTACGGGAAAGTACACCTATATATTTGAAGCATTTAAAAATGGTAATTTTTACCGTGATACCATTTATACTGTATATAGAACCACACCAAGCATTGCAAGTGCACCAATAGGTACCAAAGATGGTATAAATTACCTTTCAGATACTTCTGTAATACTCCAATTACATGCACCTTTCAAAGAGTTTGTGTTTGTAAATGGTGATTTTAATAATTGGGAATTCGACACCAAATATTACATGAAAAAAAGTCCTTCTGGACAAAAATTCTGGTTACAAATAAATGGATTAACGAAGGGGCAAAATTATAGATTTCAGTATATAGTAGATTCTACTCAAATAAGAATTGCTGATATATATGCTGAAACATTATTAGATCAGAACAACGACCCGTTTGTACCTAGTGTTACCTATCCGAATTTACTCCCTTACCCAACGGGAAAAACTACTGAATATGTTTCTGTTTTAAATACGCAAAAAGATAATTTCAATTGGCAGCACTCCGATAATTTTATTCGCCCTGCAAAAGAAAAGATGTTTATTTATGAATTACATCTTCGAGATTTTATTGCGCGCCATGATTTTGAAACCTTAAAAGACACCTTAGCTTATTTATCAAAATTAGGAATTAATACCATTGAATTAATGCCGATAAATGAGTTCGAAGGCAATGAAAGCTGGGGTTACAACCCATCTTTTTATTTTGCTGTTGATAAATATTATGGTACAAAAAATGCCATGAAAGCATTTGTAGACGAGTGCCATAAATTAGGAATTGCAGTGGTAATTGATATGGTGTTAAACCATTCATTTGGGCAGAGCCCTATGGTGCGTTTATACTTCGATAAAACTAACAATCGCCCGAGTGCAGATAACCCTTGGTTTAACCAAACAGATAAACACCCTTTTGGGGTGGGTTATGATTTTAACCATGAAAACCAAGTGACTAAAGATTTTACAGATTCGGTAATTAAATTTTGGTTGCAAGAATATAAAATTGATGGTTATAGATTTGACTTATCAAAAGGATTTACACAAAAAAGCACCACAGATGTAGGGGCTTGGGGCTTGTATGATGCAGGTAGAATTGCTATTTGGAAACGTATATATAATAAGGTACGAACATATGATTCTACTTGTTATTTAATACTCGAACATTTTGCAGATAATAATGAAGAAAAAGAATTGGCCGATTATGGATTTATGTTATGGGGAAATATGAACCATAATTATAATGAAGCAACCATGGGGTATGTAAGCACGAGTAATTTAACTGGCGGGGATTACAAAACAAGATCATGGTCGAAGCCTCATTTAGTTACCTATGCAGAGAGTCATGATGAGGAACGTTTGATGTATAAAAACATTCAATTTGGAAATTCATTAGGCGCATATAATGTAAAAACGTTGAAAACCGGATTACGTAGAATTGAAGCAGCGATGTGTTTTTTAATTCCGCAACAAGGGCCGCGTATGATATGGCAATTTGGAGAATTAGGATATGATTATTCGATAGATTTTAACGGGCGTGTAGGAAACAAGCCAATTCGTTGGGATTATTTAAATGATGTTTCTCGAAAAAGAATTTACGAAGTAACCTCGATTTTAGGCTGGTTGAAAAATACTCAACCTTCTTATTCAACGAGTAACTATACCTTTAATGCAAATGCAGGTGTAAAATTATACAAAGTAACGGATGCAAGTTTAAATACAGTATGTGTTGCTAACTTCAATGTAAAACTAGATTCTATTGTTCCTGTATTTCAACATACAGGAGTATGGTATGAAATATTTACAGGCGACTCTATTAATGTGTTAGATGTTCAACAAAAAATAAAATTACAAGCAGGTGAGTATAAGTTTTATGTTGATAAACAATTAATGCCACCTACAACACTTACATCAATACAAACAAAAAATAAAAATACGATGGATGTAGAAATATATCCAAACCCAATGATGGATGAAATCACTCTTGAGTGGACATCATCTGAAGCACCAGTAAATATTGAGGTGTACGATTTATTAGGTAAAAAATTATTTGATAAAAAAATTAATTCAACGAGTGGTTTTGAAGTATTATCAAAATCAGAATTAGATTTAGTTTCAGGAACCTATATTATTACATTACAACAATCAGAAAAAACGTATAAACAAAAAATAATAATCCTATAAACAATAATTATGAAGAGATATCTACTCTTAGTTTTCACATTGCTCTGTAGTACCAGTATGTATGCGCAAAGCATACGTGGTAAAATTACGGATCCAACTAAAGAGCCCGTAATTGGAGCAGGCGTGGTGGTTGAAGGTACAACCATTGCAGCCGTTACCGATGCATTAGGGAATTTCTCTATTGGGAAATTACAACCTAACACTAAGTACAAATTAAAAATTTCGATGTTAGGTTTTCAGACCATTTATCGAGAGGTTCAAACTAATTCTACAGATGTAAATGTATCTTTTACAATGCGAGAAGATACTAAGCAATTAGAAGATGTAGTAGTTGTGGGGTATGGAACTAAAGTGAAGAGAGAAGTTACGGGTGCGATATCAAAAATTTCTGCTAAAGAATTAAACGATTTACCAGTACCTAGTTTCGAATCTGCTTTACAAGCAAAATTGCCAGGTGTACAGGTTACAACGGGAAGTGGAGCTGCAGGTTCAGCTTCAGTTATTAGAATAAGAGGTATATCTTCTATTTCTGCAGGTGGCGACCCATTATATGTTATTGATGGAATTCCTATTACACAAGATTATTTTTTAAATGGTAATGCCGGAGCGTTAAATAACAATCCATTATCTGCCATTAACCCTGATGATATAGAATCTATTGACGTTTTGAAAGATGCTGCAGCAACAGCAATTTATGGCTCAAGAGGTGCAAATGGTGTAATTATTGTTACTACTAAGAGAGCAAACAAAAACGGAACTTCATTTACTTATACTGGGAATATTGGAATTGCAACAGCTACAGCTTTGCCTAATATGTTAAATACTGAACAATATTTACAACTATACCAAGAAGCACATGAAAATGATGGTGGTGTAGGCTTAGCAAGATTGCCAAATAATATTTCATGGGACGATGCAAGAAAAACAAATACAGATTGGGTAGCTTTAACTACACAAACAGGCGTAAAACATCGTCATAATTTCTCAATGACGTATGGTAATAAATACGTGTCATTGTTAGCAAATATGACTTATTCGAAAGATGAAAGTTTTTTAGTAGGTAATAGATATGATCAAGCAGCATTTCGTATTAATGGAGATTATAGAATTACAAAGAAATTGAAGATTACCTCCTCTTCATCTTATAGCAATGGATTAAACAAACGTGTAAATACTGCATGGGCAGGAGGTTTGGGCTCTGCAATGTCTACAGCACTTCCAATTTTCCCAGTGTATAACCCAGATGGTTCTTATTTCACTGGAGGTGATAACCCAGTGCGTGTACAGGAGTTGAAAAAATGGCAAACGGTTGAAAATAGATTTTTAAATGGTATTGGAGTTGATTATAATTTAACGGATGAATTAATGATTTCTGCCAAAGGAAATTATGATTATATGAATTTAGTAGACGATCAATATGACCCACAATTATTGATAAACTCAACACATATTGGGTCTGCTACTCGTAATTCTAGAATCACAAAAAATTACAATTATAATTTACAATTAAATTATACTTACAAAATAAATTCTTCTAATAAATTAAGTGTGATGGTAGGACATGAATACCAAAACTCTTTAACTGAAGGGAAATTTAAAACTGCAACCAATATGGGTAACGGTTTTTATGATGGGGAAGCAAAGGTTGAAGACTCTGCATTGTATACTTATTTCTCATCAGAAAATTCGCCAGAGCAATGGGCATTCTTAGGGTATTACACACGTTTGAGTTATGGATACAATAACAAAATATTTGTTGATGCAACAATTAGAACCGATGGTTCTTCTAGATTTGGAGCGAACAATAGATATGGTTATTTCCCAGCAGCTGCAATTTCTTGGTTGTTAACAGAAGAAAATTTCATGAAAAACATTCCTGTAATTAGTACTGCAAAAGCACGTGTTAGTTACGGAAAAAGTGGTAATGCAAATATTCCAAATTACGAGCGTTTTGGTACATATGCCAATCCTAATAGTACACCTAATTATAATGGCACAGGCACTACATTCCCAACTCGTTTAGACAACCCAAATTTAAGATGGGAAACATCATGGACATTTAATACCGGATTAGATGTAGGTTTATGGAGTGATCGTGTAACTTTCACTTTAGAGTATTATGATCGCAGAACAAGCGATGTGTTAATGCAATTAGCTGTTCCTCCATCAACAGGATTTACAACTTATTGGGACAACGTAGGAAATATTACAAACAATGGAATAGAATTTTCATTTGTAACTCGAAACATTGATAGAGAATTTAAATGGACTACCAATTTTAACATTGCTAGAAATTTAAATGAAATTACTAGCATCGGTAAGTACTCTGAAGATGCAGTAAGTGGCGGTACAAACGACACACGTGTTGTGGTTGGGCAGCCAGTAGGTACTAACTTCTTAGTTCGTTACTCACACATTGATGCAGCAACTGGAAGACCAGTGTATTTAGATATAAATGGGGTAGAAACCTTTAATTGGGATCCTAAAGATCGTGTAGCGGTTGGTGCTGTATTGCCAGACGCAATTGGAGGTATAACCAACACATTTAGTTACAAAAATTGGGACATGAGTGTGTTGTTTAATTTTGTATTGGGCGGTGATATTTATGAATCGTCTGCAAAACGTCAATTAGGAGTAGTTACCAATTGGAACATGCGTACAGATATTTTTGATAGATGGCAGCAACCTGGAGATAATGCAGCATTTCCACGTTTAACTTTAAACACAGAAACATATGGCTCGCCAACTCCATGGATAAATACTACTATGTGGTTGCATGATGGAACTTTTGCAAGGTTGAGAAATTTAACCATTGGATACAGAATTCCGAAAGCTAAATTGCAAAAACTTAGAATAGAATCGGCTAGAGTTTCTTTCATCGGAACAAACTTATTAACCTTTACAAAATATACTGGTTTAGATCCAGAAATTGCGAGAGATTTCGAAAACTCAACAGATAGAAACATGAGCTCGAATATTACTTATTTAACTCCTCCGCAACAAAAAACGTATAACTTTCAAGTAAACATTACATTCTAAGCAATACACATGAATACATATAAAAAAATATTTTATATCTCAAGCTTATTGATTGGATCAATAGGATTGTCATCATGCGAAAAGATGTTAGAGATAAAACCAGAAGGTGTGTTATTAGCAGACGAAGCAGTAACTACACCCGAGGACATGCAAAAATTATTAAACTCTTGTTACGATGCGTTAGCAAACCAATATAACGGAACGGTACAGTTGTTTGGTGATTTAATGAGTGATGATATTGAAAAACCATTTGATGGAAATGAATTTAGAACAGAGATTTGGAGTAGAAACACAAACTTTTTCAACTCTGATGTAGGCGGCTTATACGGTCGTTTGTATATCCCTGTTTATCGCGTTAATTCTATGGATGGATTTTACGATAAGATTGAAGGGCTGACAGATGCAGACATAAAACGTATGAAAGCAGAAGGTAGATTTATTAGAGCAATTTGCCATTATGAAGCAGTAAAATTATGGGCTCAACCTTATGGTTATACTGCAGATAATTCACACCCTGGAGTTCCTATCCGCGACAAAGCATCGCAAGAGCCAATTCAACGTTCTACAGTTGCAGCTGTTTATGATTTTGTGATTGCTGATTTACAATATGCTATAGCAAACTTACCTAGTACCAACGGAAATTATGCAAATGTAAATGCAGCGAAAGCAGTATTGGCAGATGTTTATTTCAATATGAATAAATTAGCTGAATGTAGAACCTTACTTGATGAAGTAATTGCTGGCCCTTATACATTATCGGATTCTATTGATCGTTTCAACCAAAACCTTACAGGTATTAATAATGAGTTTGTGTTTTCATTTATTAGTAATAACGCAAATGACAATAGAGGTGGTCAATTTATAGATCGATATAGAAGTGATACAAAAGTTCCTGATATTGGATTAAGAAAAGAAATATATGATCTCATTACATCTGATTCAACAGACATTAGATCTAGGTTAGTAGGTGTTGTAAACGAAGGCCAGGCAAATGAATTTTTTGTAAGTAAAAAGTTTAACAATGATTATTTTGGTGCAGCTTATATAACACTAACAAAATTATTACTGATGAGAGCTGAAGTAGCAGCAGAAACAGGCGATTTAAGCACCGCAGTTGCAGACATCAATAAAATAATAAACAGGGCCTATCCTGGTAACACAGCTAAAGAAGCTACTATAGCTTTAGGTGCCGATTTATTAGTTTTAATAAGAGAAGAGCGCAGAAAAGAATTATTTTGTGAAGGCGATAGAACATATTACTTGAAAAGATTAGGCGCGTTTGGTTCAAGCTCAGTTAAACCTGTTACTGGTGTTACTGTTCGCTCGGCACCATGGAATTGCCCTGGCTTAGCCTTACAATTTCCAAGTACAGAAGCTACTGCGGTATTTATTTTAAATGAAACCGGAGGGTGTAATTAATTCGTAAATATAAAATGATGAAAAAGATATTATTCGCAGTAATTGTATTGATTGTATTCAGTACTTCTGCATGTAAAAAAGAATACGAAAGCATTGGCCTGCCAGCAAGTAAAATTGATGGAGTAGTTGCACGATGGGCATTAACAAGTTTTGTAATAACAGATAAAGCTACTATTGTAGAAGAGAAAATGGATATGACAGATTTCTTTTCAAGTAATGCATCATTACCAAACATCGTGTTTACTATATCAGGTACCGATACCACTTATGTTTGTGATACTACTGGTTTACCATTTAATGTTTTTGGTACCACAACGGGTAAATGGAGATTCGATGATATTAATTTTCCTACAAAAATTTTGTTATTACCAGCAAATGGTGATGCAACCGTAGAATTTAATCTGTTGGCTCCAATTCGTACCGTTGATAATTCTTTAAAAATTAGTAAGTCGATAAACTGCAATGGAAATGTAGCTTTTACCTACGACTTGAGTTTTAATCGTTCAGTAAATTAAGAGGATCTAGTATGAAAAAGATATTATTATCAATCGCAATTTTGTTTATGGCTGGAGTAGCTTCAGCACAAACTGCCTGGATAGAACCAGATCCAACTGATGTGACTAAAACAGTTAAATTATACATTGATTTATCGAAATTAGATCAGTCTTTAGAACACGTACAATTGTTAATGGCTAACCCTGGTCCGTTTTACATTTGGACTTGGTTACCTTTTGAACATCCCACCGGTACTCCTAAAGCGAATGGAGAAGGGGAGCGTCCTTGGCAAAATTCTAACGAAATTTTAAAAATGACGAAAGATGACACAAAAGGTACACATGTTTATTATTATGAAATGATTCCTACAGAATTTTATGAAGTGCCTGCTGGAGATGTGTACACTAAAGGAATTAACTTCCTTGTGAAACCTAAAAATGGCGGTGGCTATGGAGATCCAGATATTAAATCAACTGATATTATTCTAGTGGTAAATGCTCCTAAATTAGATAAAGGCACCTTGTATCCATACCCATCTACAATTATTCAAGATCAGGTAATGGCCATTATTTATGATAATGCAATTGAGAAAAAAGCAAGTATGCAAAATCTTGCAGACGGCGATGCTTTGTTGTATATAAAAGCAACGATTGAAGATACCGTTACATTAGCAACTTCAACCATTGAGCCAGCGAAGTTTTTGCAATTGCAAAATAATCCTAAATTAACGATGAAGAAAGATGCAACAGGTAAGTTTAAATTGTATTTGATTCCAAATCAATTTTTAAATATACCGGCAGGATCAGTATTAAAAGAAATGGAATTAACGATACGTAAACGTGCTTGGGCTGGAGGTGCAGATCAAATAGATCAGCGTGTGAAGTACAAAGGCGGATGCCAGTAAGACTAGTTATTAGTCGTTAGTCTTTAGTCCTTAGAACAGGCTCAGCTTTCTAATGACTAAAGACTAATATCTAGCTTCTATAGATCTTTCTTTTTCCTATCCCCATTTTCTCTAGGAAATACCCAAACGAAACACTCAAAACACCTAATCCATAAATGCTACTTCTTCTGAAATTAATGGAAGAAGCTTCTTCGAAATATTTGGTTGGGCAAGTAACTTCTGCAATGTCGAATCCTTTGTAACATATTTGCGCAATCATTTGATTGTCGAATACAAAATCGTCGGAGTTGTGATGGTAATTTATACTCGTTAATACTTCTTTGGAGAAAGCTCTGTAACCGGTATGGTATTCAGAAAGCTTTTGGTTCATTAAAATATTTTGAGTAAGGGTAAGAAATCTGTTCGCAATGTATTTGTACAGCGGCATGCCGCCCTTTAAAGCTCCTTTACCTAATATTCTCGAACCAAACACTACTTGGTATAAATCGTTACCAATAATGCTCGTCATGGCTACTATTAACTTCGGTGTATATTGATAATCGGGGTGAAGCATAATTACAATATCGGCACCTAGTTCTAGTGCTTTATCATAACATGTTTTCTGATTGCCACCGTAGCCTTTATTTTTCACATGGCGAATAACATGTTTAATGCCTATACTTCTGGCCAATTCAGAAGTATTATCCTTACTAGCATCATCCACTAAAATTACTTCGTCCACAATATCCATCGGGATTTCTTTATAAGTAATTTCTAGAGTGGGTGCTGCATTGTAAGCCGGCAACACAACGACAACTTTTTTACCGTTGAACATGTTTCAAAAATAGGATTTTATTAATTATGCTTCAAATTTGCTATTTCTTCTTTCATAAAAGCCACTAATTCTTTTATATAATCTACAGAAAAGTCGAATTTAATGCCTGCGGCTGCATATATTTCAGGAATACTTTTGGTATATCCAAGCTTTAAGGCATCCATGTATTGTTCAATTGCTTTCTGCGGATTCGCTTTAAAATTTTTATAAATCGCAATGGCAGCTAATTGTGCAATGGCGTATTCAATATAATAAAAAGGTACTTCAAATAAATGCAATTGTTTCTGCCATAAATTCTGTTTGAATGATTCATATCCATCCCAATTTACAAAATTCGATCCGAACCTATCAAAACATTGTTCCCAAGCTTTGGTGCGTTCTTCTACTGTATGTGTAGGGTTTGTATATATCCAATGTTGGAAAGCATCAATAGTTGCTACCCAAGGCAGCGTTTTTAAACTGTCTTTTAATTGTTCTTCTTTTGCACGAATTAAATCATCGGCATTGCTAAAAAAAACATCCCATGCGTCCATCGAAATTAATTCCATACTCATGGAGGCAACTTCTGCTACTTCAGATGGCGTACGTTTAAAATCATTTAACTCTAAATCGTTGGTTAAAAAAGTATGTACAGCATGCCCACCTTCATGTACCATAGTGGTTAAGTCGCGCATGGCATTGGCTGCATTCATAAATATAAATGGTGCACCAGATTCTGCAAGCGGATAGTTGTAACCACCTGGAGCTTTACCAGCACGCGAATCTAAATCGATGAGCTTATGCTCTTTCATAGTGGCTAATTTCTCTCCAAAATAAGGATGTATTTTATGGAAACAAGCAATGCTCTTATCAATCAAATCATCAGCACCTTCAAAAGGTTTTAAGGCCATTTTACCACTTGCATCTACCTCTGTATCGTAAGGTTTTAAACTTGGTAGATTTAATTTTTCTCTACGCGATTCTGCATATTCAACAAACAAAGGAGTTAGTTCTTTTTCAATTGCATCATGGAAATTAAAACAATCTTCTGCTGTATAATCGAACCTGCCTAATGCTTTAAACATATAATCGCGGAAGTTTGCGAAGCCAGCGTTTAAGGCAACTTGGTGGCGGGTTTTAATAAGTGATGAAAATAATTCGTCGAGTTTTTCTTTATCTGCTAAGCGTCTGTTTTGAATTTTCTCGTAAACTATTTTACGTATTTCTCTATCGGTACTTTTTATAAAATTAGCAGCTTGTTCTAAGGTGTACTCTTTACCATCGTACTCTATACTCATAGCACCGGCAATGCTTCCGTACTGTTGTTGCTCCAATTGTAATTGAGTAAATAGTTCAATATTTTCTTGTCTGAAAATTTCAAACTGATTTTTTAAAGAACGAATATAAATTCCATACTTTACCTTATCAAGTTGTTCAACAAAGGTACAACTCAAAAATTTTTCATTTAATTTGTTAGAATATTCGGCTAAATGAGGCTCCACTTCTGTTGCGAAATATTCGAATGCTTGTTTTATTTTTTCATCGCGCGTATCACATGTCATGCGAATGTAACGCCAAGCAAAATCTTCTTCGAGTACAGCTTCCAATTCACTTCTTTCTTTTAGCCAACTTTCTAATTCATCAACAGAATTTATCGTTTTATTTTCTAGTTTAATGAAATAAGGTTCTATGCTTTGCCAAGTAATTTCAAGGCTTTCGGGTAAAAATGATCTTTTTAATTTATCTAAAGTATACATGTAAAGGCTGAATTATAATAAGAAAAAATCGAGTAAAAAGAATGCTGCAAAAAATATACTGGCAATTCCATTGGTAGTCATAAACGCTAAGTTTACTTTACTTAAATCAGTTGGTTTTACTAATAAATGTTGATACACAAGCATACTACAAAACACCAATACCCCAATCCAATAAAACCAAGAATAGGAATCTATAAATCCGGGTAGAATTACAAATACTGCGGATAGAACATGGATATAAGTAGAGAGTTTTAGCGCATTTACTTTGCCAATGGCACTGGGTACAGAATGTAATGCTTGAGATTTATCAAACTCCTCGTCTTGTAAAGAGTAAATAATATCGAATCCACTCACCCAAGTAAGTACAGCTAATGAAAATAAAACCGGACTAAGTGCGAATTCTCCAGTAATTACTAGGTATGCGCCAATAGGAGCTAATGATAAACCAAGTCCAAGAACAAAATGACAAAGCGCTGTAAAGCGTTTGGTGTAACTATATGCAAGTATAATTAACAAAGCAATTGGTGATAAATAAAAGCAAATAGTATTAATGAAATAAGTAAATAATATAAATAGCAGAGAGTTTGCAATAACATACCATAATGCGGTATTTGCTTTTATTATTCCCGCAGGAATTTCTCTATTTTTTGTTCGAGGGTTTTGTATATCTATATCTCTATCGATGTATCTGTTAAAAGCCATGGCAGCACTGCGAGCAGTAACCATGCAGAGGATCATCAATAAAAATAATTTTAAATCGAATTGAGCATTTGTATTTCGCATGGCTAAAAAGAAACCAATAATAGCGAAGGGTAATGCAAAAATGGTATGACTAAATTTAATTAGCGAAAGGTAATTTTTCATTTACTTATTCATTCGTTAAAGTAGGGTCGAAGGCTCTGTTAATTTCATCGATGTATGCTAACACTTCTTCTTTACCGGTGCCTTCTTCTGCAGAAGTAACAAAAAAGCTTGGCAATTCTTCCCAATTTTTTAGAAGTGTATTATTAAACATTTCTACATTGCTCGCGGTTTTACTTTTCGATTGTTTGTCGGCTTTGGTAAAAATGATGCAAAACGGAATTCCTTTGCCACCTAACCAATCAATAAAAGCTAAATCTACTTTTTGAGGTTCCAACCTAGAGTCTATTAACACCATTACACATTGTAAGTTCTCGCGTTCTTCTAAGTAAGTTTTAATCATACCTTCCCAAGATTTGCGGGTAGTTTGCGACACTTTCGCATAACCATATCCGGGTAAATCAACTAAATACCATGTATTATTTATGATGAAATGGTTAATAACTTGCGTTTTGCCAGGGTTTTGAGAGGTTTTAGCCAATCCTTTTTGGCGGCAAAGCATGTTTATTAAAGAGGATTTACCTACGTTTGATCGGCCTATAAAAGCGTACTCTGGCTTGCTAGGAGCAGGCATTTTATCAATTTGAGTATTGCTAATAATAAATTCGGCGGTTTTTATAATCATGCCTCAAAGATACAATCCTAGCGCATTTATTTTGTGTTTTTTGGCTTTATTACGAACTTTAAGCCAATTAAAAAGATCCCTGTTTTTTCAGAATATTCATAATTAGCATCCTCACTGTAATTATTGTTGAAATTTAAGAGCCGATTGTATTCTGCAAATACATGTATTTTTTTAAAATCAATGTCGGCTCCGAAGCCAACATTTCCTTGTATTTGCGAGCTTGCAAGTGTAAAGGGTATGGTTGCAGATTGTTTATTTAAAAAAGAGAGTTGAGGGCCCATTAATAAATACGGAATTACAGTTGGTAATTCCGGAATAAGGAGTTTTAGTTTTGCGTCGAGCTCCAAAAAAAATGCACGAGTTTCTACTAAAGTGTTTATTTGCAAAGAATCGCCAATATTGCCTACTCTTATTTTATATTGATAGTCGGAATTTTTCTCTATTATTCCTACACCACCTTGTAAACTAAAATTCTGAAAATTATAAAACTGGGTGTACAATTGAGCATAAAAGCTCTGACCAGTTGCGGTATTAAAACTAGTTTTATTACCACTTGCATCTATTGAATTTATGTTGATAAGAGAATTTGTGATTCCTGTTTTCAAGCCAATCTCACGCACCTGCGCTTTGCAAACGCAGTTGAGTAGAAGTAATACAATGACTACAATTTTCTTCATGCTCTAATTTAAGGAATATTTCGAAAGGCCGAAAATCCGACAGACCGAGAATCCGATAGGCCGACAGACCGAAAATTAGTGACTCTCGTATAGTCGAAAAGTCGTATTAACGTATCGTCGTACAAAAAAGCTGCATTTATCATCCTGCATAAAAGAACCTGCATATATGCAGTTGAGAATCTGAAATTTTTATTTCTTATTTGCTTATTCGAAGTGTAGAAGTTTCGAAATGTAGAATTATCGAATAGGCCACAAATAATTTCAATAACTAATTAACCTAATAAAATTAACAAAATAACCATGGAACAAGACAAAATGATACACCTAAGTGGAAGGATACAAAGATTAGCAGTGGAGATGTATAAGATGAGTAATACATTATTAATAGGCGATGAATTTATGCGGAAAGATATGTTGAATTCTTGTTTGCATTTGTACACTAATGCAGCGGAGTTATGCGAAAAGAACGATGAATTTTTTAGAGATGTAGGAATTTTTGGAGGCTTGCGGATGCATTTAGTAAGTATGAATTCGCAATTGTTAATGTGTTTTCAGTTGGGGCTTTTGGGTTCCGATGTTTGTATAGAATTTGGATATAAATTAGAACAATTAAAAGAAGAAATTAAAGTGCTGTTTATGGTAGCACGAAAAGAGATGGAAGATAAAAATCCGTTTAAGGATTTTGAGGAAGAGTGATTTCGAATCTTCGAAATGTCGAAAATTCGAAATGTCGAAGCGAAGTTTGTACTACGTTTCATATACCGCAAATGTACCCTCATCCTTTAAATTTTTTGAATATTTTTTTATCAATACTATAAATTTTAAAATAAAAAAGCTAGTTGATGTATCTTCTTTATATACTAGGTGCAACGGCTTATACTTTGTGCTTTTAATATAATTAGCCGCACCCTTTTATTTTAAAATTTAAAGTATTGATGGGGAATGCTTAGTAGGTTACGAAAATCGAAATGTAAAAAATTCGAAATGTCTTGTGGGAATATTCGACTATGTTCCAATTACCGCAAATGTACCCTCATCCTTTAAATTTTTTGAATAAAAAGATGTGGTAGAAGATCTAGAAAGCAAATATTGAAATCCGTTGTAATTAATGGCTAGATTCCGACTTATTAACTAACTTTTTTATTCAAAAAATTAAAGGATGAAAGAAAAGTTCTTTTTTCAATACTATAAATTTTAAAATAAAAAAGCTAGTTGAGGTATCTTCTTTATATACTATGTGCTACGGGTTATACCGTGTGCATTTAATATAATTAGTCGCACCCTTTTATTTTAAAATTTACAGTATTGATGGGGAATGCTTAGTAGGTTGAGATAATCGAAATGTCGAAAATTCGAAGATTCGAAGATTCGAAAGGTCGAAGCGATTTTGTACTACATTACATCTACAAAGTACAATGTACAAAGTACAATATACAGTTATCTCAAAAGCTGCGCCCAACCCGTATTCTCCGCAATCATTCCATGCAATGCATCAATAGAAATTCGTTCTTGCTGCATGCTGTCTCTATGGCGAATAGTAACAGTGTTGTTTTCTAAACTTTCATAATCGACCGTTATGCAATACGGTGTACCAATAGCGTCTTGCCTGCGGTAACGTTTGCCTATCGAATCTTTCTCATCATACTGAACATTAAAATCTAGTTTCAACATGTTCATTATTTCTCTTGCTTTTTCTGGCAATCCATCTTTTTTAGTTAATGGCATTACTGTAGCTTTTACTGGTGCTAATGCTGGATGAAATTTCAACACCACTCTCGAATCTGTTTTATCACCTTCGCTCAAATCTTCTTCTTTATAAGCATTACACATGGTTAATAAAAACATACGGTCTAAACCAATAGAGGTTTCAATAACATAAGGAATGTAATTCTGATTAATTTCTGGATCAAAAAACTGCATTTTTTTACCCGAAAATTCTTGGTGTTGTTTTAAATCGAAATCGGTACGAGAATGAATTCCTTCCACTTCTTTAAATCCGAACGGGAATTCATATTCTATGTCAACTGCTGCATTAGCATAATGAGCAAGCTTTGCATGGTCGTGGTAACGGTAAGATTCTGCAGGTGTGCCCAAGGCTAAATGCCATTTTAAACGAGCTTCTTTCCAATGTTTGTACCATTCCATTTCTGTACCTGGGCGAACAAAAAATTGCATTTCCATTTGCTCGAACTCACGCATACGCATAATAAATTGGCGTGCAATAACTTCATTTCTAAAGGCTTTACCAATTTGAGCAATACCAAAAGGTATTTTCATACGTCCAGATTTCTGAACGTTTAAGAAATTTACAAATATCCCTTGAGCGGTTTCGGGTCTTAAATAAACAGCCTCTGCATCTTCGGCTAAAGAACCGAACTGAGTGCTAAACATTAAGTTAAACTGACGAACATCTGTCCAGTTTCTGGTACCAGAAATAGGGCAAGCAATTTCATGGTCTATAATTAGTTGCTTTAAAATGATTAAATCATCTGATTTTAAGGCGTTATCCAATGCTTCCTGCAATTCGGCAGCTTTTTGAGTTTTGCCATCGCGTTCGTACTTTGTAATACGGTCTTCTAAAAGATTATCAGCACGATAGCGCTTTTTAGAGTCTTTATTATCAATCATGGGGTCGTTAAAACCATCCACGTGGCCAGATGCTTTCCAAATTTTCGGGTGCATAAATATCGCAGAATCAATACCTACAATATTTTCATTCATTTGCACCATCGATTTCCACCAATAGGTTTTTATATTATTCTTTAACTCAGCGCCTAATTGGCCGTAGTCGTATACTGCACTTAAGCCATCATATATCTCACTCGACTGAAATACAAATCCGTACTCCTTCGAGTGCGAAACCACATTTTTAAAAATATCTTCTCTAGTACTCATGCAGCAAAGATATAATTTTATAAATCGCTACCCAATAAGATAAAATACTTATCTTTCGTGCTCAAAAAACAGATAAACGTGTCGGTAATAGTTAATCGATTAAGCAAAGTATACGGGAATCAAAAAGCAGTCGACGAGGTTTCGTTTACGGCAGAACCCGGTAAAATACTCGGATTTTTAGGTCCCAATGGGGCAGGGAAGTCTACCACCATGAAAATTATCACTTGTTTCATTCCTGCAACATCAGGCAATGTAAGCGTTTGTGGTTTTGATACCAATACCCATTCTATGGAAGTGCGTAAGCGCATTGGCTATTTGCCAGAGCATAACCCTCTTTATTTGGAAATGTATGTGAAAGAATATTTGGCATTTGTAGCTGGTATGCATGGAATGAAAAATCCAAAAGCGCGTATACAAGAAATGATTCAGCTTACAGGTTTAGAGCGGGAGCAGCACAAAAAAATTGCAGAGTTAAGTAAAGGGTATCGCCAAAGAGTAGGCTTAGCACAAGCCATGATACATAACCCTGATGTATTAATTCTGGATGAACCTACCTCGGGTTTAGACCCGAATCAGTTATCGGAAATTAGAAAACTCATTAAAAAAATTGGTCAAGAAAAAACAGTAATCCTTTCTACCCATATTATGCAAGAGGTAGAAGCCATTTGCGATCAAGTAGTAATTATTAACAAAGGAAAAATTGTTGCGAATGATGATACTAAAAACTTACAGCAACATGTTGTAGGTGAGTATGTATTTAAAGTTGAGTTTGATAAAGTGATGGATCACCAAAAAATAGAAAGTATTGCAGGTGTAAAAAAAGCTCAACAAGTAAATGAAAAATTATGGTTGCTTACCACCGCCAATGATGAACAAGTAAGAACAGCCATTTTTGATTTTGCTGTAAAAAATAATTTGGTTTTATTGAGTATACAGAAAGAAGAAGAAAAACTGGAAGATGTTTTCCGCAGATTAACTAAAAAAAATAATTAATATATAAAGATGCTGACGATTTTTAAGAAAGAACTTGCAGGATTTTTTAGCTCACTAATTGCCTATATTTCCATAGTAGTATTTCTATTGGTAACGGGTATGTTTGTTTGGGTATTCCCAGATACTTCTATACTGGAGTATGGTTTTGCGAGCATGGATAGTTTTTTTAACATTGCTCCTTGGGTGTTTTTATTTTTGATACCAGCAATTACGATGCGTTCTTTTTCTGAGGAAAATAAAACAGGTACAATTGAATTATTAGTAACCAAACCTATTACAGAATTGCAAATAATTTTAGGCAAATATTTTGCTGGTTTAGTTATAACTGTATTATCAATACTGCCAACCATTCTATATTACATTACCGTTTACCAATTAGGAAGTGTAAAGGGAAATATAGACAGTGGTGCTGTTATTGGATCGTACATTGGCTTGGTGTTTTTAGCCGGAAGTATGGTGGCCATCGGTATTTTTGCATCATCGTTAAGCGATAACCAAATTGTATCTTTTATACTCGCTGTATTTATTTGCTTTATTTGTTACGCAGGTTTTGATTCATTTAGTAAACTTGATTTGTTTGGGAAAGTAGACAATGTGATATCTGCTCTAGGCATTAATGAACATTACCTTTCTATGAGTAGAGGCGTTTTCGACTCTCGAGATGGAGTGTATTTTATAGGTTTTATTAGTTTCTTTATTTTGTTAACCAAAATAATTTTGGAAAGCAGAAAGTGGTAATATGGAAAAGAGAAAATCATCAAATTTAAAAAAACAAGCATGGACCTCTTTAGTGGTACTAGTGCTTATTATTATATTGGCTAATTTTATATCGGCATTAGCATTTTTCAGAATAGATTTTACAAAGGAAAAAAGATTTACACTTTCTGATGCGAGTAAATCTTACATGAAAAATTTAGAGGATGTAGTGTATGTGCAGGTTTATTTAGAAGGAGAATTTCCTGCTGGTTTTAAACGATTGCGAAATGCAACGAAAGAAACTCTCGACGATTTAAAAGCTTATGCAGGTAGCAATTTAGAATACGAATTTATAAATGCAACAGACGAGGCAGATCCTAAAGTAAAAGAAGAAATTATTCAGCAATTGGCTAAAAAAGGATTAACACCTATAAATGTTCAAGTAAGAGATGAGAACGGGCAAAGCCAGCAATTAATAATACCTGGCGCCATTGTAACGTATAGAGGCAGAGAGCAAGCTTTTCAATTATTACAAAGTTCGTCGGTTGCAAATTCTGCCGATGAAGTATTAAATAACTCAGTAATTAATTTAGAATTTCAATTAGTAAATAATATTAAAAAAGTAACTCAGCTAGAACGCCCAAGTATTGCATTTATACAAGGACATGGAGAGTTAGATACTTTTAAAACTGGCGATATTATAAAAACATTGCGAACTTATTATAAGGTTGATTTTGTAAATCTAAAACAAACTAGTCCGCAAGATTTATTTCCATTTAAAGCCATCATAATCGCCAAGCCAACACAATTATTTACAGAAGCAGAGAAATTTAACCTCGATCAGTATGTAATGAATGGGGGCCGAATTTTGTGGATGATAGACCAGCTAAATGCTGATATGGATAGTTTGGGAGCAGAGCAAATGATGCTTACAAGCACCTATCAATTAAATTTGGAAGATCAACTATTTAGGTATGGAGTAAGAATAAATACAGACTTAATACAAGATATACAATGCGCACCGATACCAGTAATTACGGGTAATGTAGGCGCTCAGCCACAACAAGAATTGTTTCCATGGTTATTTTATCCAATATTTATTCCGAATAGTACACACCCCGTTGCCAAAAATTTAGACGGAGTGCGATCTGAGTTTGCAAGTACAATTGATACCATTGATGTTCCAAAAATTATTAAAACACCTTTGTTGCAATCATCAAATTATACTAAAGTATTAAACGCACCGGTTAGAGTTGCATTGCAAATGCTTTCTATAGAACCCAACCCTCAACAGTTTATTAAAAAAAATATGATGACGGCGGTTGCGTTGGAAGGTACTTTTACATCCGTATTTAAAAACAGATTGATTTCAAAAAATGAAAATGCTAAGTTTTTAGAGGAGAGTAAAACTACTCGAATGATTGTAGTGTCTGATGGAGATATTATAAAGAATTATTTTTCACCAAGAGACAGTGCTGTGTATCCATTAGGGTTTGATAGGTTTACCAGAAGAACTTTTTCTAATAGTATATTTGTACAAAATGCAATTGATTGGTTAGCGGATGATTATAATTTAATATCAGCAAGATCAAAAGAAGTGAAATTGCGCATGTTAGATTCTGAACGCATTAAAAAAGAAAAGGTAAGATGGCAAGTATTTAACATTGCATTGCCGAGTATTTTGGTAATATTAGTAGGTACAATTTTGTTTTACAGAAGGAAAAAGAAATACGCATAACTACATGAAAAAAAATAGGATTTATATTTTAATATTATTGTTGTTGATTATTATAACAGCAGTACTGTATTATAAACGAGGTGGTACTGGTACGATTCAGTCTGAGTTAAAATCGTTTTCGGTTGAAGATACAACAGCTATAGATAAAATAGTATTGTCTGATAAACAAGGCAAGGTTTTAGTGTTAACTAAAAAAAATAATGCTTGGTACGGTAATGATACTGTAAAAGTGAGAAGAGATATTATTGGCACTTTATTAGAAACTATTAAACGGGTAGAGGTGAAATCGCCAGTAAATAAAGCTATGCGAGCTAATGTTATGAAACAGTTAGCTACAGGGGCAGTTCAGGTAGAGGTGTATACTGATGGTGATTTAGAACGAAAGTTTTTTGTAGGCGGTCCAACGATGGATGGGTTTGGAACCTTTATGATGTTAGATGGAGCCGATGATCCATTTATTACTCACATCCCTGGCTTTGAAGGGTATTTAACCGTTCGTTTTAATACCAATGTGTTAGTTTGGAGAGATAGAGAAATTTTTAGGTATGCACCTCAAAACATCAAGATTATAAAAATTGAATATCCAACTAGCAAGGACGCATCTTTCACATTAAAGATAGAAGGCAAGGATTACATTTCATTATTTAATGAGGCTGGTGATACTGCAAGTGCAAAAATAAATGGGGAGTTTTTAAGAAAGTATTTAGTGAACTATAGCGACATACAATATGAGAATATGGTAGACCCTAAAAAGATTCCGAATTTAGCTGAATTGCTTATTAAAGAAAACCTGTTGGCAACCATTACTGTGTATGATAAAGAAGGGAATAAGCGAAGTGTAGAACTTTATAAGAGGTACTTTGATGGACTTAAATTTTTACCAAGCTCTGAGGATTATGATTTCGATCCGGATCGTTGTTTTGTACGATTAGATGGTAAAAACCTCTATAATGGACAGTATGCAGTTTTTAATAAATTGATTGTGAGCTATAAAGATTTCTTTTCTGCACCGCTTCAATAAGCTCAATTAAAATTATATATTTGCTTTTAAACTAATTAGAATTTAGAAATGAAGTTTATTGTATCTTCTTCGGCATTACTGAAGCAATTACAAGTAATAAGTGGTGCTTTAAGTACTAACACGGTATTACCAATTATCGAAAATTTCCTTTTCGAAATAAATAATGGAAATTTAACGGTTTCGGCAACAGATTTGCAAACAACCATGACTACTTCTTTAACCGTTGAGGCAAAAGAAAATGGTAAAATTGCTGTTCCATCTAAAATATTATTAGACACTCTAAAAATATTACCAGAGCAACCGATAACCTTTACTATTAATGCAGAAAATTTCGCAATTGAAATGACTGCGGGTGATGGTAAATATAAATTAGTGGGTGAGAACGGGGAAGATTTCCCGAAAATCCCTAGAATTGAGCAAGCAGCTTCTTTAATGATATCGGCTTCTATTTTATCTGAAGCAATATCTAAAACTATTTTTGCGGTTAGTACAGATGAGTTACGTCCAGCGATGACAGGTGTGTATTGCCAAATGTCGACCGAAAATTTAACATTTGTTGCTACCGATGCTCATAAATTGGTTCGTTACAGAAGAAGAGATGCGAAGGCTGATGTTTCTAATTCATTCATCTTACCAAAGAAAGCTCTAAACTTATTGAAATCGTCATTACCTGTTGAAGATATCAGCGTAAATGTTGAATATAACAACACTAATGCGTCTTTCTCTTTTAACAATGTAAATTTAATTTGCCGTTTAATTGATGAGAAATACCCAGATTACGAAGCGGTAATTCCAGTTAATAATCCAAATAAATTAACCATAGATCGTAGTCAGTTATTATCATGCCTACGTCGTGTATCTATCTTCTCTAATAAAACTACGCACCAAGTTCGTTTAAAATTATCGGGATCAGAATTGCAGATTTCTGCAGAAGACATGGACTTTGCTAACGAAGCACACGAACGTTTAAGTTGCCAGTACGAAGGGGAGGATATTGAAATCGGTTTCAACGCACGTTTCATTATTGAAATGCTTAGCAACCTAAATACTGAAGAAGTAATTTTAGAAATGTCGACTCCAAACAGAGCAGGAATTTTATTACCAGTAAATACAGATAATAACGAAGATGTATTAATGTTGGTAATGCCTGTAATGTTAAATAGCTACGCTTAATCGTTTGCTCGTTTGCTCGTGAATTCATATGCTCATCTCTTACTTATGAGCATATGAGCACACGGTTTTTACGAGCACACGAACTACTCTTCTTTGCGGCCCAGGGCTTTGCCCGTTTTATAGGCTTCTTCTTCTTGAGCAATTCTGACTTTTTCTTCTGCTAATTGTTGTTTATTAACTAATTTTTTAAGGTTTGGTTGGCCAGCATTTACCCATGCCGTATACCAATAGCTTCCTACTGCTTTGATGGCTACTCGCATTCTGCGTTCTACCATTCCATCTAACTTATCATGGTATGCTTTAGAAAAATCGTAGGAATATACTTGAACATTTTTTTTACCCTTTTGCTCGTAACTGTATTTCTTTTCTACGCCAAATTGTTCCGTTAGTTGTTTTTCAAATAATAAAACCGAATCTAATGCGGCAAAACTTCCTTTTAAAAGGTTAAAAGATTCGTCGAGTGGGTCGTTTATGTACACTGCTTTGCCAACCCAATAGTTATATTCATCGGCAAAAAGCTCTGGTAAACGCGATTCCCAAAAGCCATGTAATCCTTTTTGTCCGCTCATTTGCCCATCATAATTTACAGAAGAGTGCAAAGGAACACATGCATCGGCGATGTAATGACCTAAATCTGCTGAGAAAAATAAAATTTTTGCAGAATCGCGTTCTTTAAAAGCATTGGTAAGTTGAGCCAAACGCTCTTGTATGCGCCAAGGAACGGTTCCGTATGCTTTTAGTGTATCTTCGGTGTATTTGGCTACCGCTTCCTTCCATTGTTGAGGAATTACCTTAAATGGCTCGGTTGGGTGGTAATGATCGGCGTCTAAATAATGACGAGGAGCTTCTTCTTTATCAGAATAACGTCGTTTATCTGGGGCAACGGCTTGTTCTGTTATAAAGCCAATATTGCTCTTATAAAAGCCCATCATTTCCTTTGGCAAGGTAAAAACAGCGAGTCTGTTGATTCTTTTATGGGCAAAAAATCCCCAAGAAAAGGCTAAACCGGCACCCATTAGTACCAGAATTGCTAGAAAAAGTGTAGTTTTACGCATAATTAAGGCTAAAGATAGGATGTTTTCTTCTTTTTTAAGTTTTTCTTTGAAAATTAGATTTCAGCCCGTATATTTGCAGTCCTTTTGAAATAATAAGCAATGGCAAATCATAAATCAGCAATTAAGAGAATTAGATCAAATGCATCAAAGCGTTTGAGAAATAGATATCAAGCGAGAACAACTCGTAATGCTATCAAAAGATTACGTTCTTCAAATACTAAGTCAGAAGCATCTGATTTATTGAAGAAAGTTATTTCTATGTTAGATCGTTTAGCAAAGAAAAACGTAATTCACAAGAACAAAGCGGCGAACAACAAATCGAAATTAACGAAATTCGTTAATTCATTGAGCTAGTTTTTAATTCTTCGGAATTAATAAAATATTCATTTGAAAAATCCTGTGTCTTTTCGATACGGGATTTTTTATTTTGTAATATATTTGCTTTGTGAAGAAGGATGAAAGAAATCGATTAACCATTAGAAATTGGTCAAAGGCCGATAGGCCACGAGAAAAATTAAAAATATTTGGTCGCCAAAGTTTAAGCGACTCCGAGCTCTTAGCCATACTTATTGGCAGTGGAACCCCCAATGAAAACGCTTTAATTATAGCGCAAAAATTATTGCGCTTAGTAGATGATGATTTAAGTCGTTTATCCAAATTAACTCTAAAAGAACTTAAAGCACAAAACGGAATTGGCGAAGCCAAAGCCCTTTTAATTTCTGCATGCATGGAATTAGGGCAGCGTAGAAAAGAATCTCAAGTAGAACAATTAAACAAAATAACTTGCAGTTCGGATATCCATACCCTAATGGCGCCAAACTTTGCAGACCTTGCGCATGAGGAGTTTTGGGTAATTTACCTAAACCGTGGAAATAAAATTATTCAGAAAAAATGCTTGAGTAAAGGTGGTATTAGCGGAACTGTTGCCGATATACGAATGATTTTAAAAGTGGCCATCGATTGTTTGGCCAGTGCTATTATACTTTGCCATAACCATCCATCCGGAAATTTGGTTCCGAGCATGGAAGATAAAATGTTGACTAATAAATGTAGAGACAGTGCATTACTGATGGATATTAGATTATTGGATCATCTTATTATTTATGAGAATAGTTATTACAGTTTTTCTGATGAAGGCATGATCTGATTTTAACTAGCTATAGCAAGGGTATCGGCATTTTTTCTTACTTTTGTTAAAAGGTTTTTTTAGATGAAGATTTCACATAAGTGGTTAGGGGATTATATAGAGCTAACTGAAAATATAAATCAAATATCAGAATCGTTAACTGCTGTTGGCTTAGAAGTAGAGTCGATGGAAGCTGTAGAGTCTGTAAAAGGAGGATTAGAGGGTTTAGTTGTTGGGCATGTAATTGATTGTGTGCAACACCCCAATGCTGATCGTTTAAAAGTTACAAAAGTTGACATAGGTGGTCCGGAAATTCTACAAATAGTTTGTGGTGCACCCAATGTAGCTGCAGGTCAAAAGGTAATTGTAGCACCGGTAGGCACTACCGTTTATCCCACCACAGGCGAGCCTTTCAAAATAAATAAATCAAAAATTAGGTCGGAACTTTCTGAAGGGATGATATGTGCCGACGATGAGATAGGCTTAGGTACTTCTCATGATGGCATTAAAATTTTGCCAGAAGATGCAGTGATTGGAACCCCACTGAAAACGTATTATAACTTAAGCTCAGATACCATTTTTGAAATAGGCTTAACACCTAACCGTGCCGATGCGGCCTCGCATTTGGGAGTGGCCAGAGATCTTGCTGCTATCTTTAATACCAATTTAAAATCACAAAACTATACGATGTTGCCTGTTCAACAAGCAGGTAAAATTGAAATAAAAATAGAGTCGGCAGAAGATTGCCCTCGTTTTGCGGGCATTTATATTTCTGGGATTGAAGTAAAAGAATCGCCCGATTGGTTGAAGGCACGTTTGCAAGCAATTGGTGTAAAAACCATCAACAATATTGTAGACGTAACTAATTTTATTTGCCATGGCTTAGGTCAACCTATGCATGCTTATAATGCTGATGCCTTAGCTGGTAATACCATACAAGTAAAGAGAGCCAAAGAAGGGGAACTTTTACAAACGCTCGATCAGGCGGAACGTAAAATGAAAGGTGGAGAGTTGGTAATTGCCGATGCTGATAAATTAATTGGTATTGCAGGAACAATGGGAGGCTTAAACACTTCTGTTAATGCTAATACAAAAAATATTTACCTTGAGAGCGCATATTTCCAAGCAGCAGTTGTGCGTAAATCATCAAAACTGCACGATTTAAAAACAGATGCGTCATTCCGCTTCGAACGTGGAACCGACCCAGATATGTGTTTAATGGCTTTGAGTTATGCGGTAGAACTTATAACCTCTATAGCGGGTGGTACTGCAGAAACACACGTAACAGATGTATATCCTCAGCCAATAATTCCGGCAGAAATTGAACTCTCATATGAGTATGCTCAACGTTTAATTGGTAAAAAAATTGAACAAAGCATCATGCAATCTATTCTTACAGGTCTTGGTATAAAAACAATTGAAGAAAAGAAAAATGCAATAGTAGTAAGAGTTCCGCTTGCGAAGGTGGATGTTACACGCCCTTGCGATTTGGTAGAAGAAATTCTGAGAATTTACGGCTTAAATAATATTGAGATGCCAACACATCTTAAATCGTCTTTATCTTTTTCTGTAAAACCAGATGCCGACAGGGTAAAGGAATTACTTTCCGAATTTTTAAGTTCAATTGGCTATCAAGAAATGATGTCGAACTCTTTAACCTCTTCAAAAAATAACGAAATTATTAATAATGAAGATCAGGTAGAGATTTTGAATCCATTAAGCATAGAGTTGCAAGTATTAAGAAACCAAATGCTAAGCTCTGGCTTAGAAACTATTTCATATAACATCAACAGAAAACAAAATGATTTAAAATTATACGAATGGGGAAGTACTTACCACTTTAAGGAAGAAAAGTACAGTGAGAAAGCGAAGTTGAGTTTGTTCTTAACCGGAAATACCCATGCCGAGCATTGGCAACAAAAAGCGAGTAAGAATACCATTTACAATTTAAAATCTACGGTTGATAGGTTGTTACAGCGTTTGGGCTTAACAAATGTAAAATCGCAAAGCCTTAATGAAGGGGCTTTACAGGGTTTTTCATATAGTATTGGGAAGTTAGAATTATTAAAGGTAACTTCCGTTGGGAAAAAAGTATTGAAACAGTTTGATGTAAATCAAGAGGTTTTTTATGCTGATGTGGACTTTGCAGCGATAATGCAAGGCTTAGAAAAGAGAAAAATGGATTATAAAGGGGCACCTAAATATCCATCGGTACGTAGAGATTTATCTATGTTAATTGATAAATCAGTAAGTTTTGAGCAATTAAAACGAATTGCCACTCAGGCGGAGCAGCGATTACTAAAGAAGGTCGATATTTTTGATGTGTACGAAGGCGATAAATTACCGGCAGGTAAAAAGTCGTATGCATTGAGTTTTATATTGATGGATGAAGAAAAAACATTACAAGACCAAGCAATTGATGGAGTAATGGACAAATTGATAAAAACCTACGAAAAAGAAGTAGGCGCCGAAATCAGAAAAGCATAAGTTGAAGAATTTAGATAGCATAGAGAAAAAAGTGGACATGCTCATGGAGTATTGTGATGCCTTAAAAGAGCAGAACGAACTTCTTTTAGATGATAATGAGCAAATGAGGAAACGATTTATTACGCTATCAAACGAGTTAAAAGACTTAGAAGAAAAACATCGTATCTTAAAGTTAGCCAAGAGTGTAGCGGTAACAGATGAAAAGACACTTGACATTAAGACGAAAATTAACGATTTTGTGCGTGAAATAGATAAATGTATTGCTATTTTGAGCAAATAATTATTAGCTGATAGAAAAAATGGGAGAAATTTCCATTAAAATTAACATTGCCGACAGGGTTTATCCTTTAAAAATAAATAGTGAGGATGAAGAGAATGTTCGGAAAGCTGCCAAGCTTGTAAACGACCGTATTAAGGAGTTCCAAGAGAACTATGCGGTACGAGATAAGCAAGATTTACTTTCCATGTGCATCTTACAAGTTGCTACAGAACATTTGAATCTAGATAAAAACCATAAATCGATGAGTATCGATTTCTCTCAACAAATGGAGAAAATAGATAAAAAGCTCAGCGAATACCTGTTTAAGCAATAAATTTTAAGGTCTCTTATTATTCATTAGCATATTATGTTGCTTTAATAGCATAATGGTTAAATAAATAATAATAACAGAAAAGATGATAGTAACGATCGTAACCGGAATCGTAGCTTTAGTGATAGGATTTTTAGTGGCAAAAGTATTGCTAAAAAAAGGTATCCAAGATCATGAGCAGATTGCGAAAGAAAAAGCAGAGAAAATTATAAAAGATTCGGATGCACAAGCCGAACTTCTCAAGAAAAATAAGCTCCTTGAAGCAAAAGAGAAATTCTTACAGTTGAAAGCTGAGCATGAGCAAGAAATTCAACAAAAAAATACAGCAGCCGCTCAACGAGAAAACACCTTAAAACAAAAAGAGCAAAGCCTAAGTCAGAAATTAGAGAACAACACTCGAAAAGAGCAAGAGTTAGATACCTTACGCCAAAATTTAAATCGCCAAATCGAAATTTTGGAGAAAAAGAAGGCAGAAGTAGATCAATTGCATACACAACAAGTAACTCAGTTAGAAAAAATCTCGGGACTTTCTCAAGACGATGCAAAAGCGCAATTAGTTGAGGCATTAAAAGACGAAGCACGTACTAACGCCATGTCGATGATTAAAGACATTGTGGAAGATGCGAAAATGACTGCGGCAAAAGAAGCTAAGAAAATTGTAATTCAAACCATACAACGATCGGCTACAGAAGCTGCAATTGAAAACACCGTTTCTGTATTTAATATAGAGAGTGATGAAGTAAAAGGTAGAATTATTGGTAGAGAAGGACGTAACATACGTGCCTTAGAAGCTGCAACAGGAATTGAGATTATTGTTGACGATACTCCTGAAGCAATTATCTTATCGGGCTTTGACCCAGTAAGAAGAGAGCTTGCGCGTTTATCATTACACCGCTTAGTAACCGACGGGCGTATACACCCTGCTCGTATTGAAGAGGTGGTTGCTAAAACGAAGAAACAGTTAGAAGAAGAAATTATTGAAACGGGTGAGCGTACGGTGATAGACTTAGGAATTCATGGATTGCATCCAGAATTAATTCGTATGGTGGGTCGTATGAAATACCGTTCATCATACGGACAAAATTTATTACAACACTCTCGTGAAGTAGCAAATTTCTGTGCGATAATGGCAACAGAATTGGGCTTGAATGTGAAGATGGCGAGAAGAGCAGGTTTATTGCATGATATTGGTAAAGTTTCTGAAGATAACCCAGAAGTACCACACGCAATATTGGGTATGCAATTAGCAGAGAAATATAAGGAGCATCCGGAAGTATGTAATGCAATTGGAGCTCACCATGATGAAATTGAAATGACAAGTATATTGTCGCCAATTATTCAAGCTTGTGATGCTATTTCTGGCGCGCGCCCTGGTGCACGTAGAGAAGTAGTAGAAAGCTATATTAAACGATTAAAAGAAATGGAAGACTTAGCGCTTTCTTACCCTGGTGTAGAAAAAACATTTGCGATACAAGCTGGTAGAGAATTGCGTGTAATTGTGGAAAGTGAAAAAATAACCGACCAACAAGCCGAAGCTCTTTCTTTTGATATTGCAGAAAGAATTCAAACTGAAATGACCTACCCTGGTCAGGTAAAAGTAACAGTGATAAGGGAGACAAGGGCAGTGTCGTTTGCTAAATAGAAACTAGTCGTTAGTCTCTAGTCTTTAGAAATGGCAATACGTTGCTCCTTACTAAAGACTAGAGACTAATGACTAAAGACTAAAGACTAAAGAATAAAAAATGACTAAACTCGACACCCTCCTTGCCAAGTACGGTGAAAGTCACCAAAACGGCACGAACAAGCTGATTCATTGGATTGCAGTTCCATCCATTGTTTTTAGTTTATTAGGCTTAATTTGGGCAATCCCGATGCCTGAGTTTATGAAAGAGTACCCATTTTTTAATTGGGCTTCATTGGTAATTGCATTTGCATTATATTATTATTACAGACTGTCGCCGATTTTAGCATTTGCCATGATTTTGGTGGTAGGTTTATTTTCATTTCTCATAGTACAATTAGAATATTTAGAACAAGCCGATGGCCCAGCCATGTGGTTAGTTTGTGTGATTATATTTGTTGTAGCCTGGATTTTTCAATTTATAGGCCATAAAGTTGAAGGTAAAAAGCCTTCCTTTTTAGAAGATGTGCAGTTTTTATTAATTGGTCCGATTTGGCTTTTACATTTTGTGTTCAAGAAAATAGGCTTGCCTTATCAATCGAATAATCGAATGGTAGAATAGTCGAAAGATCGAATGGTCGAACGAGCGATTCGATAGTTCGACCATTCGACATTTCGCTTTCTCGCTCTTTTAAATTTGAAACTCGGCATATATTTCATGTACTATTTCTTAATTCCCTCTTAACATTGCCTTAATACTGTCGCGATACTTTTGTGGAAACAATTTATTAGACAGTGAAAAGTATTAAGTTTTTGATTATTATGGTGTTTGCATTAGTGCAAGTAGCCATTGCTCAGGCAGGAAATGAGAATCCTGCGAAGGGGAAAATCATTGGAAAAATATTCGATAAAACGAATAATGAGCCTTTAATTGGTTCTGTTGTATTAATAGAAGGTACTTCTATTGGTACACAAGCTAATTTCGATGGGGAGTATGAAATTTCTAACCTCGCTCCAGGAACTTACAAATTAGTATTTAAGTATGTATCCTACGAAACGAAAGTAGTAGAAGGGATAACCGTTACTGCTGGTAAAGCAACTACCTTAAACATGTCGATGGCAGAAAGTGGTGTAGCATTACAAGAAGTAGTGGTAACCTCAAGCTTTAAAAAAGAAAGCTTAGGTGCAATGTATACATTGCAAAAAAATAACATTTCTATATCAGATGGTATTTCATCAGATTTAATTAAAAAGTCGCCAGATAAAAACACTTCCGATGTACTGAAGCGTGTAAGTGGAACTTCTATCCAAGACAATAAATTTGTTGTGATAAGAGGTTTGGCAGATAGATATAATACAGCAACTATTAATAATGCGATGTTGCCAAGCTCTGAACCAGATAAGAAAGCATTCTCATTCGATATCATTCCATCAAACTTAATTGATAGAATAACTATTAATAAAACAGCATCGGCTAATTTACCTGCAGATTTTGCAGGAGGAGTGATACAAGTGGTAACTAAAGATATTCCTGAGGAAAATTTTATCGATTTTTCTACTTCACTAGGTTTTAATACGCAATCAACGTTTAAGAATTTTGTTTCAAACGGTAGAAATACTTCAGATTACTTTGGTTTTTCGAATGGCGATAGAAAGTTGTCTTCAGAATTTCCTAGTTCACGTCAGAAATATGCTAGCGCAAGTTTAGCAAATCAATTAGCAGCAACTAGAACCTTGTCTAATTCTTATGGTGAACAAAATTCTATTGCAATGCCTAGTCAGAGTTACCAAATTACCTTAGGTAGTAAAAAAGATTTAAAAGATAAGGCTTCATTCGGATCAATAACATCTATTACTTATAGAAACGATCAAAGAATAAATCCATCGCGCCGTATTGATTACGATGGTCCGGGAAATAACCCAGTTTATTCTTACGAGAATACACAGTATAAGTTTACCACAAATGTTGGAGCATTAGCTAACTTTACTTACATAAATGGAAACAATAAGTTCTCATTTAAAAATATTTACAACAGAGTATATGATGAGAGCTATTTAGATAGAACTGGTGATAACTTAAATAACCTTGTAAATATTAGATTTAACTCTAATGAGTTAACACAAAAAAGTTTATTAAACTCACAGTTAGAAGGTAGTCACACCTTATTTAGTTCAGAAGCGAAGGTGAATTGGAATTTAAACTATGCAAACATTTCTAGCAGCCAGCCAGACCTAAGAACTATTTTTTACAACAGACCGATAGACCAAACTGATGCGCCATATACATTGGTTGATAGAAATTCGAGAAGATTTTTCTCAGAAATGCAAGAAAGTAATTTCGGAGGAAATGTATCTGTTTCTGTTCCTTACAAAGTAATGGAGCAAAAAGGATCCTTTAAAGTTGGTGGTTTAAGTTTAATGAAACAAAGAAATTTCAGCGCTAGAATTTTCAATTATACAAAAGCAAATTTCGCAAGTAATGATAGTTTATTGTTATTGCCAAAAGATCAAATTTTTGCTGAAGAAAATATTTCAGCAAATGGATTTGTATTAAACGAATTTACGAATAACAGTGATAAGTATTATGCAACATCAATGTTAAATGCTGCGTATATAATGATTGATCAGCAAATACGTTCGCACGTAAAATTAAACATGGGTGTGCGTATGGAAATGTTTAACCAAAACATCGATGCCTTAGATGCAACCTCAAACAAAGTAGTATCAAACAATACATATGTTGATATATTACCATCGATGAATTTCACTTATGAAATTAACGAGAAAACAAACTATAGATTTTCGGCATCGAAAACAGTGTCGCGCCCTGAGTTTAGAGAGTTAGCACCGTTTGAGTTTTACGACTTTTTAACTGGTACTTCATTAATTGGAAATCCGAACTTAAAAAGAAGTGAAAACTATAATGTTGATACACGTGTAGAATATTACCCTAGTGCTGGTGAAGCCATTACATTTACCGGTTTCTACAAGCAATTTAAAAATCCAATTGAGCAAATTGTAAACTCAAGTTCGAATGCAGATTTAAGAAGATTATCTTTTGATAATGCTGACAAAGCAAATACTTATGGTATAGAATTAGAGTTCCGTAAAAAATTAGGCTTTATAGAATTTTCGGAATTTTTTGAGCAGTTAACATTTTACACCAACGCTTCGTTTATGTACTCGAAAGTTTTTTTAGTAAACCAAGGAGGAATAGAAAGAGCATTGCAAGGACAGTCGCCTTATTTATTTAATGGAGGATTGCAGTATAATACAAAAGACAATTTATTTGCCGCAAGTTTATTGTTTAATAGAGTAGGACATAGAATTTTCTCTGTGGGCTTCCAAGGATATCCAGATATCTATGAAAACTCTAGAAACGTAATGGATTTACAGCTTTCAACAAAAGTGATGAAACGTAAAGCAGAAATTAAATTGAATGTATCAGACATATTCAACTTATTAGATTTAACTAAGCAAGATCAAGTGTTTTATCAAAATTTAGATAATAATAAAACGTACAACAAAAATGTTGATCGTGTAATTAGCGATACCAATTACGGTGCTACCATCAGTATCGGATTTAGTTATAACCTTCCTCTACTTTAAGAGTTAAGAGAAGGTTAACAATATATTTTCAAACACCCCTCATTTAATCTAAACTTAATATGCATTTTATTAAGAGTTAACTTGAGGGGTGTTTCTTTGTATAAGAAATTTAATTCAACAAACGAAAAAATGAAATCAATCAAAGTTTTAGCATTATTAATGCTTGGATCAATTGTAATCTCATCTTGTACAGAAAAAGATGAAGATACTAACGTTACGCCAGTAACAGGTAACAGAGTAATTTTACAAGGTGATATTACCACAAACACAGTATTAAAAGCTGCAGATACAGTAGTATTAAAAGGCTACGTTTATGTAAAGAGCGGTGCTAGTATTACTTTTGAAGCAGGTACAATTGTACGTTCGGATGTTACAGAAAAAGGTGCATTAATTATTGAAAGAGGTGCTCAAATTTTCGCAAACGGTACAGCAAACAATCCAGTAGTATTTACATCAGGTAAAGCTGCAGGTTTAAGAGCTCCAGGTGATTGGGGAGGTATTATAATTTTAGGTAAAGCTACAACAAACAGATCTACGGAGCCAACTATAGAAGGTGGTGTAGGTAGAGCTTACGGTGGTACTGATGATAACGATAACTCAGGTTCTATGACTTACGTACGTATTGAGTTTGCAGGTATTGCAGCTCAGCCAGGATCGGAAATTAACGGATTAACAATGGGTGGTGTTGGTAGAGGTACAAAAATCGAAAACATACAAGCATTATATTCTAATGATGATGCATTCGAATTTTTTGGTGGAACAGTTAATTGTAAATACTTAATCGCATTTGCAACTGCTGATGATGATTTCGATTTCGACTTCGGATACAGAGGACAAATTCAATATGCTATCTCATTCCGCGATCCAGCTTTTGTGGATGGTGGTGATGCAGGTAACGGTATTGAGTGCGATAACGACGGTAGCGCTTCAGGTGCTGTGCCATACACAAAACCAATTTTATCTAACGTAACATTTGTTGGTCCTAACGGTGCAGCTAACACAGCAGCTAACCACAACTACGCAAATCGTTGGAGAAGAAATACAAGATTCGAATTACATAACTCTATTTTATTAGGGTATGCAAAAGCAGGATTCTGTGTTGACGGACAAGGAACTGCTGATGCATTTAATGCAGGTGAATCTAAATTCAGAAACAACTTAGTGCACGCAATTACTAAACCGTACTTAAGCAGAGATAACACAACTTTTAACGACTCTACATTACAAGTGAAAGCATTAGCTGATGGTAACGTGTTAACCACTCCAACATTAGTTAACTTAGGAAACATAACTAACTTAAACGCACCGAGCTTTATGCCAGCTACAGGTTCGGTAGCATTAACTGGTGCAGCATTTACAGGTTTAGATGGAGCATTCTTCACTACTACCACTTTTAGAGGTGCTATGGGTACTACAGATTGGACAACTGGTTGGACAATTTGGAATCCACAAACTAAAGTTTATTAATCTTTTGTCTTTTGATATTAGAATTTAGAATTTTTTAAGATACTTAAATAATAATTTGATCTAAGTAAATTGTTTTAAGGAAGCCTCCGCAAGGGGGCTTTTCTTTTTTAGGGTATTGAGTATTGAGAAATGAGTAGCGGGTATAGAGTAGTGGGTAGCGAGTATAGCAAAGGTTTTGCTTACTTGATACTCGATACTCTATACCCGCTACTCTATACTCAAGCTATTTCCCGAGCATCTTAAACGTATCTTCCGGAACATTCTTAATGTCGAGTACTAAGAAGCCATCGATGGCATCGTTAAATTTTGGATCAACATTGAAGCCAATAATTTTTGCATTGAGTTGAATGTATTGGCGAAGTAATACAGGAACTTTATTGTGGTCTATTTCTATTTCAGAAATTAAACTATCGAGAGATTTGATAGTTGCTTTATTGTTTAATAAAACTTGCGAATCTATTTCGGGTAAACTAACATTGAATTTTTTGCGAGGCTCAATTGTTTTTGCTAATTGATGGTCGAAACAATTATTATTGATAAACTCAATAATTAAATTTTTAGAAAGTTTAGAAAAATTATTGCTGATGCTAACGGGCCCAAACATATACCTGTATTCTGGATTCTGTTTGATAAACATCAATAAGCCTTTCCATAATAAAAAGAGTGGTAATGCTTTTTGTTGATATTCTTTTCTTACAAATGAACGCCCTAGTTCTAAACCAGCTTTCATAATAGGATGGAAGCCTGCTTTTACTTTAAACAAATTGGTAATGTAAAAACCTTTGGAGCCATAACGATAAAAAATTTCATCGCCTTTGCCCACTCTGTAGGCGCCTACTAATTTTTGTGCCTCTCGGTCCCAAATAAATAAATGACTATAGTATAAATCATATTCATCTAAATCTATTTTATTATTGGTACCTTCGCCTACTTCTCTAAAAGTAATTTCACGCAAACGGCCAATTTCATTTACAATGTTCGGGATGCTAAAGGCTCCAGATAAATATACGTCGTAATTTTTTTCCGACATTATTTTTTTATCGGCTACGCTTTCTATTTCTTTTAAAATTTTATCGAGCGGAGTTTCTTCTACAATTTTATCTGGCTTAGATTTTATGCTGAATAATTTTGTGTTGAAAAACTTTTTTACTTCAATGCCCGAGCCTAATGCATAAGTTCTGGCACGTAAATAAGGTAAAACCTGATTTTGTGAAGAGAGGGTTTTTATTTCTTCGTTCAATATTGGTTTACCGATACGCATTTTAATTGTAAATCCTTTTTTATTGAATAACTCATAAGGTAAACGAGCGGTGCGTAAAGTAGGATGAATTAAGCCTAATAAATTAAATAATAATCCATTGTTGCCATGGAAATAAACAGGCAAAACAGGAACGCTGGCTTTGCTAATTATTTTGCCCACTACCGGATTCCATTGTTTATCCATTACCTTTTGGCTTTTGGTATTGTATGCCGAAACTTCGCCAGCAGGAAATATGCCAATAGGTATTCCTTGTTGTAAACTTTCTAAGGTGGTTTTTATACCCGAAATACTCGAAGCATTCTTTACATTTTCGAATGGGTTTACAGCAATAAAATATTCAGAAAGATTAGGTATTTTTTTCAATATGAAATTGGCCATAATTTTTATATCTGGCCTCTGTTTCGATAATATTTTTAATAATATTAATCCTTCAACTCCTCCGTATGGGTGATTGGCGATGGCTATAAATGCACCATCTTTAGGAATGTTATTAATTTCCTTTTCATCGATTTCTATTTTTATCCCCAAGGTATCTAAAACACTGTCTACGAAATCTAGTCCGTTTTGCTCGTGGAATTTTGAGTATAATTTATTAACGTCGTTAATTTTCATTACCTCCATTAATAAATTAGCTAAACCTGGCAACATTAGCTTATCTAGCTTGGTAGCCGATTCAAATTCTTTTTTACTAATTATTTCCAATGTGAAAAATATTTATCATTAAATGCATTTAAAGTTAACACATAAAAAACATTTTTACCTATATTGTAACAAAATTATTTATTGTGATGTGGAAGAAAGTGTTGAGGGAATATTTTGCCTTTCCAAAGAAGGAAAGAAGAGCCATTTGGGTATTGTTTATACTATGGCTTATCCTTTTATGTATTCAAGTTATTCAGTCTAATTTTTTCAATTTTCAAAATAATTATTCATATAAAATAATTGTTAATGAAGAGTTAAAAAAAAGTGATGAAGCGAAGCTCCGAGAGCAATTTACAAACCGTAAACAAAACTCTTTCTATAAAAAGAAATTATTTTTTAATTATGTAACTACTGATGAATTATTAAAAAGAGGAATTGCAAAAGATGCTGCCGTAAAAATAATTTCATTAAGAGAAAATGGATTAAAAATTTATACAATAGAAGATCTCGAAAAATTATCGGGAGTAGATTCCGCTTCAAAAAACATTCTCAAAAAGATTCTACATTTTTATCCATCAAAAAAATATTTTAATGTAAATCCAACTCACACAAATATTGAAAAGCCCAACATCAATATAAATATTAATACTGCCGATACTAGCGAATTAGATTTACTAAAGGGAATAAGCTTTGCTACCGCGAGCAGAGTACTTAGGTACAAAGAACGCCTGGGAGGCTATATAAATAAGGAACAATTAAAAGAAGTATGGGGAATGGATTCTAATACTTATGAAATACTTATAGCCAATACTATTATTGAACAAAATTCGCAAAAGCATATCAATATTAATAAAGCTGATTTAAAGACATTGGGTTCGCACCCCTATATTGGATATAAGCTTGCCAAATTAATTATTAATTACAGGACTCAACATGGAGATTATGTAACTGTAAGAGATTTATTAAAAATACATGTGATGAATGAAGAAATTTTCGCTAAAATTGAACCTTATATAAGCATAAGCGATGATTAGTGATAAAATAAAAAAGATAGTTCGAAACGTTCCTGATTTTCCGAAAGAGGGAATTATGTTTAAAGACATTACACCGATTTTACAAGAAGTGGAATTATGCAAAGAAATTACTAAAGAATTTTCCTTGCGCTTAGCAGAACTAAAACCAGATATTATTGTTGGGGTAGAAAGTAGAGGATTTTTATTTGGGATGTTAATTGCGCAAGAAATGGGTATTCCTTTTGTGCCAATTAGAAAAAAGGGAAAGCTGCCTGCAGATTGTTATTCGATTGAATACGATTTAGAATATGGAACAGCTAGTATAGAAATCCATAAGGATGCCATTGCGGCTGGAAAGCGGGTGGTTATACACGACGATTTGTTAGCCACCGGAGGTACCGTAATGGCCAGTGCAGAGCTTGTTAAACTCTCGGAGGGTAATTTGGTGGGCTTTTCATTTATAATAGGCTTAGATTTTTTAGGTGCCGAAGAAAAGTTGAGAGGCTATTCATCAAATATTATTACTTTAGCGAACTATTAAACACTATGGCAAATACAACAAACGAATTGGCAGGAACTTTCGACATGTCGCAAAGTGAAAGCGTGAAAATGGTAGCGGATATGGCAAAAGATTTTGCCGACAAACACATTCGCCCACATTTTATGGAGTGGGATGAAGCACAAACTTTCCCGGTAGAAACCATGAAAAAAATGGGTGAATTAGGTCTATTAGGGGTGTTGGTACCAACAGAATATGGAGGTGCAGGTTTAGGTTATTTTGAATATGTTGCTGCAATTGTAGAAATTTCTAAAGTATGTAGCTCAGTAGGCTTATCTATGGCTGCTCATAACTCATTATGTACAGGACATATCATGTACTTCGGTAACGAAGCTCAAAAGCAAAAATGGTTAACTAAATTAGCTACTGGTGAGTGGATAGGTGCTTGGGGTTTAACAGAAGCAAATACCGGCTCGGATGCCATGAGAATGACTACTACCGCGGTTTTAGACGGAGATCATTACGTTATTAATGGTGCAAAAAACTGGATTACACATGGTAAATCTGGCGATGTGGCGGTGGTGATGGTAAGAACAGGAGAAATTGGCGATTCTAATGGAATTTCGGCAATTGTAGTAGAAAGAGGTACTCCAGGCTTTACAGCTGGTAAAAAAGAAAATAAATTAGGTATGAGAGCATCGGAAACTACAGAAATGATTTTCGATAATTGCAGAGTTCCTAAAGAAAATATGTTGGGCGAAGTGGGCCAAGGGTTCCGCCAAGCTATGCAAATTTTAGATGGAGGTAGAATTTCTATAGCTGCCTTATCATTAGGTATTGCAAAAGGAGCTTATGAAGCTGCTTTAGCCTATTCAAAAGAAAGGCATCAATTTGGACAACCAATATCTAATTTCCAGGCAATTGCTTTTAAATTAGCAGACATGGCTACCAAAATTGAAGCATCAGAATTGTTAATATTACAAGCTGCCGATATGAAAAATAAAGGCAAGCGAATGACGAAAGAGTCGGCTATGGCTAAATATTATGCATCAGAAGTATGTGTTTGGGCATCTAACGAAGCGGTTCAGATATTTGGCGGATATGGTTATACGAAAGACTTCCCAGTAGAGAAATTCTACCGCGATTCTAAGTTATGTACCATAGGAGAAGGTACTTCGGAGATTCAAAAATTGGTAATTGCCAGAGACGTTTTAAGATAATTAGCTAATTAGCTAATTATCTAATTAGCTAATTGAAAAAGGCATTTGCATATTTGCACATTTATCGTACATTTGCAGCCCATCCTTAGATGGAGAATTGAGGTATACCATATGATCATTATCAACATTAAAGAAAACGAATCAATTGATAAGGCGTTAAAACGTTTTAAGAAGAAGTTTGAAAAAACTGGAGTTCTTCGCGAACTACGTAGCCGTCAAGCATATGAAAAAAGATCTATTACTCGCAGAACTGTAGTAAAAAGAGCTATTTACAAGCAAGGACTAAACGGAGAAATTTAATTTCTTGTTTTCTATATAAAAGAGTTGTATCTTGATTTAATTATCAGGTACAACTTTTTTTTTGATGGTAAACGAGTCTTTTTTCAGGTACCTCCAATACGAGAAGCGATTCTCCCCGCATACACTCACTGCCTACAGAGCAGATTTAGAGGCCTATTCAGAATATATACTAACCCAATTTGAACTTGAAGATTTAAGTCAGGTTCCGCATACTTTTATCCGTTCATGGATCGTTCAATTAATGGATTCGGGTATGAAAAGTAAAAGCATTAATCGCAAAATTTCTAGTTTAAAATCATACTATCGTTTTTTACAAAGACAAGGTGAAATTTCACAATCGCCGATGTTAAAAATAATTAGTCCGAAGGTGCCAAAACGATTACCACAATTTGTGGAGGAGCGGCACATGGATGTGTTATTGAATGAAATTGATTTTGACGATTCATTTGAAGGTGTTCGCAACCGCTTGGTAATTGAACTGTTTTATGCTACAGGAATGCGTATTTCAGAATTAATAACCTTACGAACCAAAGATGTAAATGCTGGCGGATTACAAGTAAAAGTGTTGGGTAAAAGGAACAAAGAAAGAATCATTCCTATTTCCGAACATTTAATTGATTTAATGTTGAATTATTCATCATTAAAAACTAACTTGCTTTTAGAAAGTGAAACTTATTTTTGTAAAGATACTGGCGAAGCTTTAAATTCAAAATACGTGTATAGGTTAGTAAAATCTGAACTGTCAAAAGTTACTACCCTCCAGAAAAAAAGTCCACATGTATTACGTCATACCTTTGCTACACATATGCTTAATAATGGAGCAGATTTAAATGCTATTAAAGAGATTTTAGGCCATTCGAGTTTAGCGGCTACTCAAGTATACACGCACAATTCGATTGAGAAGTTAAAAAATATTTACAAACAAGCCCATCCAAAGGGTTAAGAAAGGAGAACAATTTATGAAAATTAGAGTTCAGTCAGTGCATTTCACAGCAGATCAAAAATTGTTAGATTTTATTCAAAAAAAAGCGGATAAAACCGACACTTTTTACGACAAAATTATTAGTGCTGAAGTTATTTTGAAATTAGACAAATCTTCAGAAGACATGAAGAACAAGGTGTTGGAGGTAAAGGTGATGATACCGGGCACGGTATTATTTGCAAAAGAGAACTGCAAAAGTTTTGAAGAGGCAGCCGATTATGCATTTGAGTCGATACAAAAACAATTACAAAAATATAAAGGGAAGAGTAGCGAAGTATCCTTAAACAAAGAAGAATTGTTTTTGGATGAAATGGCTGACTAGTCACTAGTCACTAGTCTTTAGTATTTAGAGATTAGAATTTAGAATTTAGTATTTAGAAATTAGTATTGAGTATTGAGTATTAAGTATTGAGAAGGACTTGCTGTTCTTAATACTTAATTCTTAATACTTTTTTTTTGTTATGTATTATGCTGAGTGGGGTCTTACACTAACTATATTAGTTTGATTTTTAAAAAGTTAGCCCAATAATGAGGTTTAAGGTATGTGGAGGGGCGATTATGCATATAAAGGGGGGTATAAAAATTATTTTAAAATAGATTTTGACGGAATAATAAAATTCGTACATTTGCAGTCCCTTTGAAAAAGTAAGTGAAATAGTTCTTTGAAAGAAGGGAAAAATTAAAGATAAGCCTCCTTAGCTCAGCTGGTAGAGCAACTGACTTGTAATCAGTAGGTCATTGGTTCGATTCCGATAGGAGGCTCATAACGTTGGGGAGGTTCCAGAGCGGTCAAATGGGACGGACTGTAAATCCGTTACTTCGGTTTCGAAGGTTCGAATCCTTCTCTCCCCACAAAATAATAATGCGGGAGTAGCTCAGTTGGTAGAGCGACAGCCTTCCAAGCTGTAGGTCGCGGGTTCGAGCCTCGTCTCCCGCTCGATAAAATATTGAGCTAGATTGAAAAGAAGGTTAAGTGGGAAGGAAAACGCTAGCATACGATAGAGAATAATAGGTACTATTATTTGAATTCGGGAATCCCGGGGCGAAAGTCTTGGGTTTGTGTGTTGGTTTAAGCCGATGTAGCTCAGGGGTAGAGTACTTCCTTGGTAAGGAAGGGGTCAGGGGTTCAATTCCCCTCATTGGCTCGATTGTTAGTATAGTAATTAATTTTAAACAAAATATAAATCAATCAATAAATAAGTAAAAACATGGCTAAAGAAAAATTTGACCGCAGTAAACCACACTTAAATATTGGAACTATCGGTCACGTTGACCACGGTAAAACCACATTAACAGCAGCTATCACGAAAGTATTAGCTGATAAAGGTTTATCAGAAGCACGTTCATTTGACTCGATCGATTCAGCTCCTGAAGAAAAAGAGAGAGGTATTACAATTAACACAGCTCACGTTGAGTATTCGACGGCTAACCGTCACTACGCACACGTTGACTGTCCAGGTCACGCGGATTATGTAAAGAACATGGTTACGGGTGCTGCCCAAATGGACGGAGCAATCTTAGTAGTTGCTGCAACAGACGGACCAATGCCACAAACTCGTGAGCACATCTTGTTAGCACGCCAAGTAGGTGTACCAGCATTAGTGGTATTCATGAACAAAGTGGATATGGTTGACGATCCAGAATTATTAGACTTAGTAGAGATGGAAATTCGTGAATTATTATCATTCTACGAATTCCCTGGAGATACAATCCCAGTTATCAGAGGTTCAGCTTTAGGTGGTTTGAACGGTGATGCTAAATGGGTAGAAATTATTATGGAATTAATGGATGCTGTTGATAACAACATTCCAATTCCACCACGTTTAACTGAATTACCTTTCTTAATGCCAGTTGAAGACGTATTCTCGATCACTGGTCGTGGTACTGTAGCAACAGGACGTATTGAAAGAGGTATCATCAACTCTGGAGATCCAGTAGATATCTTGGGTATGGGTGCAGAAAACTTGAAATCAACTGTTACAGGGGTAGAAATGTTCCGTAAGATCTTAGATTCAGGTGAAGCAGGTGATAACGTAGGTTTATTGTTACGTGGTATTGAAAAAACTGATATCCGCAGAGGTATGGTTATTTGCAAACCAGGTTCAGTAACTCCACACGAAGAATTCAAAGCTGAGGTTTACGTATTATCAAAAGCTGAAGGTGGTCGTCACACACCATTCTTTAACAAATACCGTCCTCAATTCTATTTCCGTACAACAGACGTAACAGGAGAAATCTCGTTAGCAGAAGGTGTAGAAATGGTTATGCCAGGTGATAACGTTACAATCAACGTTAAATTAATCAACCCGGTAGCAATGGAAAAAGGTTTACGTTTCGCTATCCGTGAAGGTGGTAGAACAGTAGGTGCTGGTCAGGTAACTGAAATTGTGAAGTAATTCACAATTAGCACAAAATATATTTAGCTAGTTTTCACAGAAGTCGCCCAAATGCCCTTTAAACAAGGCATTGGGGCTACTTCTGTTTTATAGCAAATAAAGGGGTCTTCGAATTTTCGAAATGTCGAAAGATAGAAATGTCGAAAGGTAGAAATGTTGAAGAGCTAAAAATTAATTAATAAAAATGAACGGGTGTAGTTCAAGGGTAGAATGTCGGTCTCCAAAACCGCTGATGGGAGTTCGAATCTCTCCACCCGTGCAATATCCAAAATAGATTAGAAACCATGAATAGGTTAGTAACATATTTAAAAGAGTCGTACAACGAATTGATGCATAAAGTATCATGGCCGACTTGGCAAGAATTGCAAAGTAGTGCATGGATTGTAATGATTGCAGCACTTATAATTGCAGTAGTAGTTTATGTAATGGATGCTGGATCAGGTTCAATGATGAAGTTGTTTTACAATATATAATTAACCTTTCAACGTAATAACAATGACTGAAGAATTGAAGTGGTACGTAGTGAGAGCGATCAGTGGGAAAGAGAAAAAAGTGAAGCAATATTTAGAAGCAGAGATTAATCGCTTAGGCATTAATCATTTGGTTCCACAAATATTGATTCCAACAGAGAAGGTATTTCAAATTCGTAATGGTAAAAAAATTCAAAAAGAAAGAAGTTATTTACCAGGTTATGTATTGATGGAAGCTTCATTAAATGGAGAATTAGAGCACGTAATAAAAAATATAACCGGTGTAATTGGATTTTTAGGTCAAGCAGGCCAAGCAGTACCTTTACGCCAATCAGAAGTAAACAGGATATTAGGTAAAGTAGATGAAATGTCGGAAACCGGTGTGGCATCAAACTTATCATACTATGTTGGAGAACCTGTAAAAGTAATGGACGGACCATTCAATGGATTTAGCGGAGTGATTGAAGAAGTGAACGAGGAGAAGAAGAAATTGAAGGTAATGGTGAAAATTTTCGGAAGAAGAACACCATTGGAGTTGAATTACATGCAAGTAGAAAAAGAATAAATTGAATTAAAACATTTGAGGTAGAGAGTACCTAGTATTAAAGCTTCCACTTTGTACAATTAACTCAATACTAAAAATAAATAAATAATCATGGCTAAAGAAGTAGGCGCACTTATTAAGTTACAGATCAAAGGCGGAGCGGCAAATCCCTCGCCTCCTGTAGGTCCTGCCTTGGGTGCTAAAGGGGTTAACATCATGGAGTTCTGTAAGCAATTTAATGCTAGAACCCAAGATAAACCAGGAAAGGTGCTTCCAGTTGTTATAACTGTTTATACCGACAAATCTTTCGACTTTATCATTAAAACGCCTCCAGTAGCAATACAGTTATTGGAAGCGACCAAAATCAAGGGTGGATCAGCGGAACCGAACCGTAAAAAAGTTGCCTCAGTTACGTGGGAGCAAGTTAAGACAATTGCAGAAGAGAAAATGACGGATTTAAATTCCTTCACGATTGAATCAGCAATGAAAATGGTTGCAGGAACTGCAAGAAGTATGGGTATTACCGTAAGTGGTAATGCACCATGGAACAATTAACCAATTAAAAATTACAGAACGTGGCTAGACTAACGAAAAATCAAAAGAAGTCATTGTCCAAAATTGAAATTGGTAAAGCTTATACCTTGGATGAGGCAGCAAAATTAGTGAAAGAAATTTCGACTACTAAATTTGATGCTTCAGTAGATTTGGACATTCGCTTAGGGGTTGATCCTCGTAAAGCAAACCAAATGGTAAGAGGTGTAGCTGTACTACCTCACGGAACTGGTAAAACTGTTCGCACATTAGTATTATGTACTCCAGATAAGGAGGCAGAAGCTACAGCGGCAGGAGCAGATTACGTGGGTTTGGATGATTACATAGCAAAGATTGAACAAGGTTGGATTGATTTTGATATCGTAATTACTACCCCTAGCTGTATGGCTAAAGTAGGTAAACTTGGTAAAGTATTAGGACCAAGAAACCTTATGCCGAATCCAAAGTCAGGAACTGTGACGATGGAAGTAGGTAAAGCTGTTACAGACGTAAAAGGTGGTAAGATCGATTTTAAGGTTGACAAAACTGGAATCGTGCATGCATCTGTAGGTAAAGCATCATTTGGCTCAGAAAAGATTTATGAGAACGCACTTGAATTATTACAAGTGATTTCAAAATTAAAACCTTCTTCTGCTAAAGGTACTTACTTTAAGAGCATACACATGTCGAGTACTATGAGCCCAGGCATTGAGGTGGAAACCAAATCAGTATCGGGAATTTAATTATGAGAATCTTATGAAAAAAGAAGAAAAAAACGAAATAGTTCTCGGTTTAAAAGAGAAGTTGACGGCTCATAATAATTTCTATATTGCAGATACTTCCAACTTAACTGTTGCTCAGGTAAACGTGATTCGTAGAAAATGTTTTGAAAAGGGAATTACCATGCAAGTAGCAAAAAACACATTGATCCGCAAGGCAATGGAAGCTACTGGTAACGACTACTCTGAATTATTCGGCATATTAAAAGGTACCTCAGCGATTATGTTCTCTGAAGTAGGAAATGCACCAGCGAAACTTATTAAAGAAGTTCGCAAGAATGGTGAGAAACCTGCTTTAAAAGCGGCATACATCGATTCTGCGGTATTTATTGGCGATAACCAGTTAGACGCTCTTACTCAACTTAAATCGAAAGAAGAACTTGTTGGCGATATTATCGCCTTATTACAATCTCCAGCTAAAAATGTTATTAGCGGCCTGAAATCAGGTGGCAATAAATTGGCTGGTATTTTAAAAACTCTTGAAGAAAGAGGAAATTAATTAATCAAATTTTAAACATTTAAATATTCCTAAAAATGGCAGATTTAAAAGCGTTTGCTGAACAACTAGTAAACTTAACAGTAAAAGAAGTTAACGAGCTTGCTCAAATCCTTAAAGATGAATACGGTATCGAACCCGCAGCTGCTGCACCTGTAATGGTTGCTGGCGCTGGTGCTGGTGCTGCTGAAGCTGCAGAAGAAAAAACTGCATTCGACGTAATCTTGAAAGAAGCGGGTGGTCAGAAATTGGCTATCGTGAAATTAGTTAAAGACTTAACAGGTCTTGGTTTGAAAGAAGCTAAAGATTTAGTTGATGGTGCACCAAAAGAATTAAAAACTGGTGTTGCTAAAGACGAAGCTGAAGCTTTGAAAAAACAACTAGAAGAAGCTGGAGCTGTAGTTGAGATCAAGTAATCTCCTACCAATAGCATTTTAATAGGAAGACTCTCCCATTTTTGGGAGGGTCTATTCCTGTTTTTATTATTAATAGGTCCGAAACTTCCTTAATGTTTCAAACTTTTGTGAACCAAATGGGTTCAATTTAAACATTCAAATCTTTATAGCATTGGCAAAGAAAGATATTCAAATGCAAGAAAGAGTAAATTTTGCATCCGTAAAACAAGCGCTGGATTATCCAGACTTTTTAGATGTTCAATTAGAATCTTTTAGGGAGTTTTTTCAACTAGAAACTACTTCCGACAACCGTCACACTGAAGGCTTATTTAAAGTATTTAGTGAGAATTTCCCAATCACCGACTCTCGAAACATCTTCGTATTGGAGTTTCTCGATTATTTTATCGACCCTCCTCGATATCAACTTCAAGAATGTATCGAACGTGGTTTAACGTATAGCGTTCCTTTGAAAGCTAAATTGCGTTTATCATGTAACGATGCAGAACATGAAGATTTCGAAACGATTGTTCAAGACGTTTATTTGGGAACCATTCCTTACATGACCCCAAAAGGTACATTCGTGATCAACGGCGCTGAACGTGTTATCGTTTCTCAGCTTCACCGTTCTCCAGGTGTATTCTTCGGACAAAGTCGTCATACAAACGGTACAAAATTGTACTCGGCTCGTGTGATTCCTTTCAAAGGTTCGTGGATAGAATTTGCTACAGACGTAAACAACGTCATGTTTGCATACATCGATCGTAAAAAGAAATTCCCCGTAACTACTTTGCTTCGTGCAATTGGTTACGACTCAGATAAAGACATCCTTGAGTTGTTCGACTTAGCTGATGAAGTGAAAGTGAGCAAATCTGGATTGAAAAAATTCGTTGGCCGTAAATTGGCTGCGAGAGTGTTAAAGAAATGGGTAGAAGATTTCGTAGATGAAGATACCGGTGAAGTAGTTTCTATTAACCGTAATGAAATCATCTTAGAACGTGAAACCATTTTAGAAGATGATCATATCGATATGATTATTGAAGCAGGAGTGAAAACTATCATCTTAACAAAAGAAGATACCAACACTGCTGATTATTCAATTATCTACAACACTTTACAAAAAGATACTTCGAACTCGGAGAAAGAAGCGGTAGAATACATCTATCGTCAATTACGTAACGCGGATCCACCTGATGAAGAAACAGCTCGTGGTATCATCGAACGTTTGTTCTTCTCAGATAAACGTTATGATTTAGGAGATGTTGGTCGTTACCGCATCAACCGTAAATTAAACATGGATACTCCAAACGAGGTGAAAGTATTAACGAAAAGCGACATCATCGCAATTGTTAAATACTTAATCAAGTTGATCAACTCAAAAGCAGAAGTGGATGATATTGATCACTTGTCTAACCGTCGTGTGCGTACTGTGGGTGAGCAATTATACGCTCAGTTCGGTGTTGGTTTAGCGCGTATGGCTCGTACAATTCGTGAGCGTATGAATATTCGCGACAACGAAGTGTTTACACCAACCGACTTAATTAATGCTCGTACTCTTTCTTCGGTAATTAACTCGTTCTTCGGAACCAACCAATTATCGCAGTTCATGGACCAAACCAATCCTTTAGCGGAGATTACGCACAAGCGTCGTTTATCTGCCCTTGGCCCTGGTGGTTTATCAAGAGAGCGTGCAGGTTTTGAGGTACGTGACGTTCACTATACTCATTACGGTCGTTTATGTACGATTGAAACACCAGAAGGACCAAACATCGGTTTGATTTCTTCTCTATGTGTTCACGCAAAAATTAACAATTTAGGTTTCATTGAAACTCCTTATAGAATCGTTGATAATGGAAAAGTTGCAGTAAACAAACCTGTAATTTATTTATCAGCAGAAGACGAAGACGGTAAAACCATCGCTCAGTCGAATGCACAATACGATGAAAAAGGAACTTTCTTAACACCAAAAGTAAAATCACGTTTCGAAGGTGACTTCCCGGTTATTGAACCGAGTAGAATCGATTTGATGGACGTTGCTCCAAATCAAATTACTTCGATAGCTGCATCATTAATTCCTTTCTTGGAGCATGATGATGCGAACCGTGCATTGATGGGATCGAACATGCAACGCCAAGCCGTGCCATTATTGAAGCCAGAAGCTCCAATTGTAGGTACAGGTTTAGAAGGTCGTGTGGCTCGTGATTCTCGTGCATTGATTAATGCTGAAGGTGATGGAGTTGTTGAATATGTTGATGCAAACGAAATTGTAATTCGTTACAACCGTACCGAAGACGAGCGTTTAGTTTCGTTTGAAGGTGATGCGAAATCATACAGCTTAATTAAATTCAAGAAAACAAATCAGAATACTTGTATGAACTTAAAACCTATCGTAAGAAAAGGTCAGAAAGTTTCTAAAGGACAAGTATTATGTGAAGGATACGCAACAGAAAATGGCGAGTTAGCCTTAGGTCGTAACTTAAAAGTAGCATTCATGCCTTGGCAAGGATACAACTTTGAGGATGCGATTGTAATTTCAGAGCGTGTAGTTCGCGAAGATATTTTCACCTCATTACACATCGAAGAATTCGAATTAGAAGTTCGTGATACAAAACGTGGAGAAGAAGAATTAACTTCTGATATTCCAAACGTAAGTGAAGAAGCTACTAAAGAATTAGACGAAAACGGAATTATCCGCATTGGTGCTGAAATTAAAGAAGGCGATATTTTAATTGGTAAGATCACTCCAAAAGGAGAAACTGATCCTTCACCAGAAGAAAAATTATTACGTGCCATCTTTGGTGATAAAGCAGGTGATGTGAAAGATGCTTCGTTAAAAGCACCTCCTTCAATTAAAGGGGTGGTAATTGATAGCAAATTATTTAGCCGTGCGAAAAAAGAGAAAAAGAGCGATGAGAAAATCATGCTTGATAAACTCGATAAAGAGCACGATAAAAATGTTGAATCATTGAAAAATATTTTAGTTGATAAATTGTTCGTATTAGTAAGCGGAAAAACATCTCAAGGTATTTACAATGTATACAAAGAATTATTAGTTGCCAAAGGAGTGAAGTTTACTCAGAAAGTATTGTTAGAGTTAGATTATAACAACATCAATGCTACTAAGTGGACAACCGACGAGGATAAAAACGATCAAATTAAATTATTGATCCATAATTTCAACATCAAATTAAACGAAGAATTAGGAGCATACCGTCGTAAGAAGTTTGCAATAAGTGTAGGTGATGAATTGCCTGCAGGTATTGTTCAAATGGCGAAAGTATACGTTGCTAAGAAACGTAAGTTGAAAGTGGGTGATAAGATGGCTGGTCGCCACGGTAACAAAGGTATTGTTGCTAAAATTGTTCGTGATGAAGACATGCCATTCTTAAGTGATGGTACACCAGTTGACATCGTGTTGAACCCACTAGGGGTACCATCGCGTATGAACTTGGGTCAGATTTACGAAACAGTATTAGGCTGGGCAGGAAAAGAATTAGGAGTGAAATTTGCTACGCCAATTTTCGACGGTGCATCGCATGATGAGGTTGAAGAATGGGTAACAAAAGCAAACGTTCCTACTTCTGGTAGAACCTATTTATACGATGGTGGAACAGGCGATCGTTTCGATCAACCAACAACTGTAGGTATCATCTACATGATGAAACTTGGTCACATGGTTGACGATAAGATGCACGCACGTTCGATCGGTCCGTATTCGTTAATTACACAACAACCATTGGGTGGTAAAGCACAATTCGGTGGTCAGCGTTTTGGTGAGATGGAGGTTTGGGCATTAGAAGCATTCGGTGCTGCTAATATCCTACAAGAAATCTTAACCGTTAAATCTGATGATGTAATTGGAAGAGCGAAAACGTACGAAGCAATCGTAAAAGGTGATAATTTACCAACACCAGGAGTTCCAGAATCATTCAACGTATTGGTTCACGAATTAAGAGGTTTAGGTTTAGATATCACACTAGAATAGATATTAGATATTAGATATGAGACATGAGATTTTTTCTCTGTCTCATGTCTCAAATCTCATGTCTTTTAAAAATTTAAATTAGGAATATGTCATACAAAAAAGATAATAAGATCAAAAGTAACTTCACTCAGATCACCATTAGCTTAGCTTCTCCAGAGGCAATACTGGAACGTTCGAGTGGTGAAGTTCTTAAACCTGAAACGATCAACTATCGTACGTACAAGCCAGAGCGCGACGGTTTATTCTGTGAGCGTATTTTTGGTCCGGTAAAAGATTACGAATGTCATTGCGGTAAATACAAACGTATTCGCTACAAAGGCATCGTGTGTGATCGTTGCGGTGTGGAAGTAACAGAGAAAAAAGTTCGTCGTGAGCGCATGGGCCATATTGCCTTAGTAGTTCCGGTAGCTCATATCTGGTATTTCCGTTCATTGCCAAACAAAATCGGTTATTTATTAGGCTTGCCTACAAAACGTTTAGATTTAATTATCTATTACGAACGTTACGTAGTTATACAAGCTGGTATTAAAGAAGCGGATGGTGTAAATAAAATGGATTTCTTAACGGAAGAAGAGTACCTAGACATATTAGATACCTTACCGAAAGAGAATCAATATTTAGACGATAAAGATCCAAATAAATTCATCGCGAAGATGGGTGCTGAAGCATTAGAAGATTTGCTATCACGCATTAACTTAGATGAACTTTCATTTGAATTAAGACATAAAGCAAATACAGAAACTTCACAACAACGTAAAAACGAAGCCTTAAAACGCTTACAAGTAGTAGAAGCTTTCCGTGATGCTAATAAACACATTGAAAACCGCCCAGAGTGGATGATTGTAAAAATCGTTCCTGTAATTCCACCAGAATTACGTCCTCTAGTTCCTTTGGAAGGTGGTCGTTTCGCAACTTCAGATTTGAACGATTTATACCGTCGTGTAATTATTCGTAACAACCGTTTAAAGCGTTTGATCGAAATTAAAGCACCGGAAGTAATCTTGCGTAACGAAAAGCGTATGTTACAAGAAGCGGTCGACTCATTGTTCGACAACTCTCGTAAAGTAAACGCTGTGAAAACAGAAGGTAACCGAGCATTGAAATCTCTTTCAGATATTTTGAAAGGTAAGCAAGGTCGTTTCCGTCAGAACTTATTAGGTAAACGTGTGGATTATTCTGCTCGTTCGGTAATTGTAGTTGGTCCAACTTTGAAATTACACGAATGTGGTTTACCAAAAGATATGGCAGCCGAATTGTTCAAACCATTTATCATTCGTAAGATGATCGAAAGAGGTGTGGTGAAAACAGTAAAATCTGCAAAGAAAATTGTGGATCGTAAAGATCCAATTGTATGGGATATTTTAGAGAATGTGTTGAAAGGCCATCCTGTATTATTAAACCGTGCTCCAACCTTACACAGATTGGGTATACAAGCTTTCCAACCAAAATTAATTGAAGGAAAAGCAATTCAGTTACACCCATTAGTTTGTACAGCGTTCAACGCCGATTTCGACGGTGACCAGATGGCAGTTCACGTACCACTAGGTAATGCTGCAATTACAGAAGCACAAGTATTAATGCTTGCTTCACACAACATCTTAAACCCTGCGAACGGTACTCCAATTACAGTTCCATCACAAGACATGGTACTTGGTTTGTATTACATGACTAAAGGTCGTAGAACAGAACCAGGTAAAATTGTTAAAGGAGAAGATAGAGTATTCTATTCTCCAGAGGAAGTAATAATTGCGTTAAACGAAGGACAATTAGACTTACATGCTCACATCAAGGTAAAAACAAACACTAAAGAAAACGGTGAAGATGTTTTGAAATTGATTGAAACTACAACAGGTCGTGTATTATTTAACCGTGTGGTACCTCATGAAATGGGTTACATCAACGAGTTATTAACGAAGAAATCATTACGTGATATCATCGGCGACATTGTAAAGGTAACAGGTATGGATCGTGCGGCTCGCTTCTTAGATGACATTAAGGAATTAGGTTTCCGTATGGCATTTAAAGGTGGTTTATCGTTCAACTTACAAGATTTAACAATACCAGCAGAAAAAGCTAAATTAATTGATCAGGCAACGGCGGAAGTGGAAGAAGTTATGGGTAACTATAACATGGGTTTCATTACAAACAACGAACGTTACAACCAGATCATCGATATTTGGACTCGTATCAACTCACGTTTAACAGAAAACGTGATGAAACAATTGGCAACAGACAACCAAGGATTCAACTCAGTTTACATGATGTTAGATTCTGGAGCTCGTGGTTCAAAAGAACAAATTCGTCAGTTATGTGGTATGAGAGGTTTGATGGCGAAGCCACAAAAATCAGGTTCAGGAGGAGAAATCATCGAGAACCCAATTTTATCGAACTTTAAAGAAGGTTTATCAGTATTAGAATACTTCATTTCTACTCACGGTGCGCGTAAAGGTTTGGCCGATACAGCGTTAAAAACTGCCGATGCGGGTTACTTAACTCGTCGTTTGGTAGACGTTGCACAAGACATGATTATTCATACTAACGATTGTGGTACTTTACGTGGTATCTTAACTTCAGCATTAAAAGATAATGAGGAAATTGTAGAACCATTATACGATCGTATTTTAGGTCGTGTATCTGTACACGATGTATATGATCCTATTACCAACGAATTATTAGTTGGAACTGGAGAGCAAATAACTGAAGAAATAGGTAAAGTAATTGAAGCTTCTGCAGTAGATGCAGTTGAAATACGTTCGGTACTTACTTGTGAAGCTAAAAAAGGAGTATGTGCAAAATGCTACGGTAGAAACTTAGCATCTGGTCGCATGGTTCAAATTGGTGAAGCAGTTGGGGTAATCGCAGCGCAATCAATTGGTGAGCCAGGTACACAGTTAACACTTCGTACATTCCACGTGGGTGGTACTGCTTCTAACATTGCAGCAGAATCAACCATCATCGCTAAATTTGAAGGTAGAATTGAGTTAGAAGGTATACGTACCGTAACTCATAAAACTGATGATGGAAACGTTGAAGTGGTATTAGGTCGTTCGGGCGAGTTTAGAATTGTAGATGAGAAGAGTGGTCGTATTATTATGACGAACAATATTCCTTACGGGGCTCATTTGTATATTAAAGACGGACAAAAAATTGCGAAAGGCGATACGATTTGTGGATGGGATCCGTACAATGCGGTAATTATTTCTGAGTTTGATGGTAAAGTAGAATTTGAGTTTATTGAAGAAGGTATTACCTTCCGCGAAGAGTCAGATGAACAAACTGGTCACAAAGAAAAAGTAATTATCGATTCGAGAGATAAAACGAAGAATCCTTCGATTAAAATTCTTGATAAGAAAGATGTAATTAAATCATACAACATCCCAGTAGGTGCGCACATTGCGGTTGATAAGGGAGATAAAGTTATTGCCGGACAAGTAATCGTGAAGATTCCTCGTTCTACAGGTAAAACTCGAGATATTACAGGTGGTCTTCCACGTGTAACGGAATTATTCGAGGCTCGTAACCCATCTAACCCAGCAGTAGTTACAGAAATTGATGGTGTGGTAACATTAGGTGGTGTGAAACGTGGTAACCGCGAAATCATCATCGAACCTAAAGAAGGTAATACTAAGAAATACTTGGTGCCATTGTCTAAACACATTTTAGTTCAAGATAATGACTTCATTAAAGCTGGTATGCCATTATCAGACGGTTCAATTACACCTTCAGATATCTTATCTATTAAAGGCCCATCAGCAGTACAAGAGTACTTAGTAAATGGAGTTCAAGAAGTTTACCGTTTACAAGGGGTAAAAATCAACGACAAACATTTCGAGGTAATTGTACGTCAGATGATGCAAAAAGTAATTATCGAAGATCCAGGAGATACAATTTTCTTAGAGCAAGAGTCTGCAGATAAATTTGAGTTCATGGAAGAAAACAATTGGATATACGATAAGAAAATTATTGTGGATCCAGGAGATTCTCCAAACTTAAAAGCAGGTCAGATAATTAGTGTACGTAAATTACGCGATGAGAACTCTGTATTAAAACGTAAAGATGCAAAACAAGCAGAAGCTCGCGATGCAGTTGCAGCAACTTCACGTCCATTATTACAAGGTATTACACGTGCTTCATTAGGAACTAAATCGTTTATCTCTGCAGCTTCTTTCCAAGAAACTACAAAGGTGTTAAACGAAGCAGCAATCAACGGAAAAATCGACGTATTAGGTGGCTTGAAAGAAAACGTGATCGTAGGTCACTTAATTCCTTCTGGTACTGGTGTACGTAGATTCGACAAATTGATCGTTGGTTCTAAAGAAGAGTATGAAGCGTTATTGGCTTCGAAAGAAGACTAGTTCGTATGCTCGTGTGCTCGTGAGTTCATATGCTCATAAGTTAGAGTTTGCAAATATTTAAGAAAAGCGTCTTGGGAAACCAAGGCGCTTTTTTGTTTAATATGCTTGTGTTTGTTGGAGTATTTTAAAAATGCAGCTTTAAAAATTCGGCATTATATATGACCATGATTCTCAGATTTTTATTGAAAATAACGATGAGAAAAAAAATACTTAGCCTAACTTTTGCAATAGCACTCATAACGATATTCGTAGGGGCTATATTCAACAATGGACACACTAATTCTAGTGGTGCACCCAGTGGACATACTGGTTCTCCTGGAGATGCTGGGAATACTTGTGCCCATTCGGGATGCCATTCTGGGATAGCCGTTGGAATAAAATCAAATGTTTTTACATCTAATATTCCTTCAGATGGGTATGTTCCAGGAACTACTTATACCATTACAGCAACAGTTCGATCTAGCCCAAGTAGAAATACATTTGGTTTTCAGATTTCGCCACAAACTATTTCAGGTGTGCTAGTTGGAACCATAATTAATACGAATGCCAGTACGCAAATTGTAGGTGCTGGAAAATATTTAACGCATACTTCTTCGGGCATTACAGGTTCAGGTGGTGTAAAATCTTGGTCCTTTAATTGGGTAGCACCCAATGTTGGAACAGGTGCTGTTACCTTTTATGGTGCTTTTAATCATGCAAACGGAAATGGTAGTACTTCTGGCGATAGTATTTTTAAATCTACTTTTATAGTGAACGAGAAAGTTCAGGCACCAATAGTTAATATTGGTGGTCCAGTTGGAATTATTTGCAACGGTTCATCAAAAATTTTAGATGCAGGAAATCCTGGTTCAACTTATGTATGGACAAAAGATAATATACAGTTTGCTACCTCAAGAACAGTTAATGCCACACAAGCAGGTAAATACAAAGTAGTGGTTACAAACACAGGAGGTGCATCCGCTTCAGATTCCATACAGTTATCTATAGCACCTTCGTTTAATGTAAGCCTGGTCGATAGAAATTTATGTGCGAATGATACTATTACCTTAGATGCTGGAAATATTGGCACTTCCTATCTTTGGAGTACAGGAGCAACCACTCAAAGTATAAATGTATCAAACCCTGGCGTATACTTCGTAATTGTTACAAATGCCCTTGGTTGCCAAGCAAAGGATACGGTAGTAGTAACAGGTGCAGCAAGTCCTGTAGTAAATTTGGGCAATGACCTTGGCATTTGTTTAGGCGATTCGCTTACATTGGATGCGGGTAATGGTGGTGCTACTTATTTGTGGAGTACCGGAGCAAACACTCAAACAATAAATGTAAATACTGCAGGCACTTATTCTGTAAGTGTTACCAATGCTGATGGTTGTACTTCTACTGACGAAATTATTATTAGCAATAATGCATTGCCTGATGCAAATTATACTTACCAAGGGCTAAGCGGTTTGTACGTTCAATTCGAAGCAGTTCAACAAATGAATCATTCTTATTTATGGAATTTCGGCGATCCTAACAGTCCTAATAATACTTCTAGTTCATTTAATCCTGGGCACGAGTTTAGTGCTAAAGGAAGGTATTTGGTAAAGCTTGCTGTAACCAATCAACTCACAGGTTGCATTAATACAAAGCAAGATTCTATTGAAGTATTGTCGATTGGATTTAATAAATCAAATCATTTTAATACGCCAAACATTAGTGTGTCGCCTAACCCATTCAATGGGAATACAAGTATTACGTATACTTTATTAGAACCTGCAGAATCGGTAACGCTAGAAGTAATAGACCAACTTGGAAGAAAAGTGGCTACACTTATTAATGCAGTTCCGCAACAAGCAGGTAAGCATCATATAAAGTATCTGAATGAGGATAAAAATAATCCCTCGGGAACCTATATTTTACGTTTAACAGTAGATGGCAAAACATCTGTTGCCAGAATAGTGGAGTTTGAAAACGAATAAATTCATTACTCTTTTCTAATAAAAAAGCCTCTATAGATACCTATCGAGGCTTTTTTTATTATCACACCAACCCACTAGCACATTTTCACACTAGCATACTAGCACACTAACAATCTAACCCGCCAGCATATTAACTTAATGTTAACTTTCCGTTACTAATCCGTTAAGCTATTTGCTCATATTAATTTAGTGTTAATTTTGCGCGTGTTAATATTAAAGTAACATCACTTAATTGTTATGTACTTAATATTAACTGCACAAAAAGTTAATATACAATGCGCCACTTAAAATCACTTTTACTTGTAATTATTTTAATTGCTACCTCACAAGCATATGCACAAACGGGTGTTTCTTTAGCAGATGCTAAGAAGTCGAAAGCATGGTATGAAAGTATTTCTATACGAGGCTATACTCAAGTTAGGTACAACCGTTTGTTAGAAACTAATGCACAATTAAAGTGCGAGCAGTGTGATAGGAGTTGGGGAGAGAACGGTGGTTTTTTTATGCGTCGTATGCGAATTATTTTCTTCGGGCAAATTTCTAAGCGTGTATATTTTTATGTTCAACCAGATTTTGCAAGTTCAGCTTCTTCTACGGGTTTGCACTTCGGACAAATACGCGATGCCTATTTTGATGTAGGTTTTGATGATAAGAATGAATTTAGATTGAGGTTAGGGCAGAGTAAAGTTCCTTTCGGATTTGAGAACATGCAATCGAGTCAGAATCGTTTGCCATTAGATCGTAATGATGCGTTAAATAGTCCTTTAAGTAATGAACGAGATTTGGGTGCATTTTTTTATTGGGCGCCAGAAAGCAAGCGTAAATTATTTTCTGCTTTAGTACGCGATGGATTAAAAGGATCTGGCGATTATGGAATTTTTGCATTTGGTTTTTACAATGGGCAAACGGCCAATAAACCCGAGCAAAATAACGAACCACATATTGTATCGCGTATTACTTATCCGTTTGAAATGGGTTCGCAAATTATAGAAGCATCTTTACAAGCGTATACTGGTAAATATGTAGTAACCGCCGATCAGGTATCGAGTACAGTAGGTGTGTTAAAAGATAGAAATTATACAGATAGAAGAGTTGCAGCCTCTTTTATTTTGTATCCAAAACCTTTCGGAATACAAGCAGAATATAACCTTGGCGAAGGTCCGGAGTTTAACAAAACAAGCGATTCTATCGAAGTGCAAAAATTAAGCGGAGGGTATATTACCTTTTCTTATTTAGCGCGATATAAAAATCAAATCTTTATTCCCTTCACTAGGTTTCAGCATTATGATGGTGGCAAAAAACATGAGTTAGATGCACGTAGTTATAATGTGGATGAATTAGAAATAGGAGTAGAGTGGCAACCAAACCCAACCTTCGAATTAGTAACGATGTATACCATTTCAAAAAGACGATTCGAAGATTTTAAATTGCAAGATAATTTACAACAGGGAAATTTGTTGAGGTTGCAAGCGCAGATTAATTTTTAATATGCTAGTAAGTTAATGTGCTAATTAGCTAATATGCTAATGTGCTAATGTGCTAATGGTGGTGCTTCGAATTGGGTGTTTGCTATTGGGTTGCTGATTTTTTTTGATATAAATTTTCTTTAGTAAAACTTTGATATTAGTTATCGGTGTAGAAAAGTTCTGTAATAGAAATTTCGCCAAAAAGCGTACTCGATTGTTCTATTTTGATTCTATTTTTAGCAGTGTCTTGTTCGTATTTATATTGATGGATTTGATCTGTATATTCTATACTCGAAACTAAATTTTTACATGCTTTACCGAGTCGCACGTAACTAAAATTATAATTTTTTTCGTAATGATGGTTTAGTGGATTTAATTTAGTGTTGTATTTATAAAGTATCGTGTAAGTATTTTTTATAGAAGTAATTAGATCAATATCTTCACAATTTACTTTTTTAATATTATCATTTTCCCAGAAGTAAGTATCGGTGTGTTTAGTGTTTTGTAGTTCATAGTTAATGGTACGCCTACTTGTGTGTATGGCTTGGTATAATTGACGATTAGCAGAATAGATAAATGTACTGTTGTAGTAATAATCATCTATGTTATTAGTTATTGTTCTCGACCTAAGAAAATTGTTGAAGTCGAATTCGTACTCATATGTTTCTGTTTTGCCGTTTGCATAGGTAAATACAATTGTTTCTTTTTTATCTTCAATGTCAATAGTTTTTTCGGAGCTGAGTATGTATTGATTGGTAATAGTATCGAAAATACAATGCTTAGAACTTATAGTATTTTTGTTGTTGGCATAACTAAATTTTGAAGTACTAACGATAAAAGTATCTCCAGCGCTTCTTGTTCTAAACAGTGTAACACTATCTAATTCATTTCCACTAAATGCCTCCAATGAAGCACTGTTTTTCTCGCAAGAAAAAAACAGTGCTGCTAAAGAGATAATGAGTAGAAAATGTTTTTTCATCTTTGAATAATTAGCTAATAGTGGTGCTTCGATTTTCTTTTTTCGATAATTTGTTAAATTTTAAAACCTACTTTAATATGCTAATTATAAATCTAGCAAACTCTTCCCTCCATTAGCACATTAGCATATTATCACATTAGCACATTACCTAAGCTTGTGCTGTGGGCCCTCCGAAGTTCATCGGAAACGCTTGTTCTTCTAATTTAATCTTTCCGTTTGCATCTTCGTATTTGCGTACATTATCTGAAATAGCTGCCAACAAACGTTTCGCATGTTGAGGGGTAAGAATAATTCTCGATTTCACTTTCGCTTTTGGTACACCTGGCATCATGCGTATAAAGTCGATGATAAATTCTGCACTTGAGTGTGTAATAATGGCAAGGTTCGAGTAAGTTCCTTCTGCAATTTCTTCGCTTAACTCTATGTTGAGTTGGTTTTGATCGTTTTGATTTTCCATTTTTTGTTATTTAATATGCGAATATACGGAAATAGAAGCTCAGCCCCAACTCCTCTCCAAAGGAAAAGGGCTGGTCTGAGGTTTTTAACCAGTGGTTAGCAAACGAATTTCAATAATCATAATTGGGGCGTAATTTCAACAATTTTTTTAAGTAGAATAAATCTGAAAAATACGTAGTTCCTGCGATATTTTTTAAGGAATGTTAATCCTATTTTTGTATTTATTACGTTACTATAACTTTTAGATATAAATTAATTAACGTAATAGAAATTTATTTTTTTGATATTAGTATTTATTAAAATTTAACATTTAATTCACCTATGAAAATTGAATTTACAATTAAAGAGTACCGAGAATTTTTAAAAATTAATCAGGCAGTTATGTCTGAAAAATTAGGAATAACTCAAGCAGCTTATTCAAAAATAGAATCCTCTATAAACACTACTAAAAACGAGCGTTATGCAGTAATTGCAAATGCCTTGAATTTAGATATTGAACATGTGAAAAACAATAAAGTAGAAATTTATTTTTTTGTTTGCAGAGACATTTCAAAATGTACGGAATTAGAAAAATTGCATTATGCGGAGATCTTAAAATCAGTGGTGCAAAACATCGAATCATCGAAAAAAATATATGATAAATATTGATTTTTTAGTTATATCATATAACTATAGTTATTTGTTATAACTGAATTAATTTGGAGTATTGTACAATCTAAAAATACTTCAATATGAAAAAACTCATTTCACTTTTTGCCATTATATTGTTTTTTGTAACCAATATAAACGCACAAACTATTGATCCTTATCAATGGAAAAAACACCTAGACAATAATGCACTCACATATTATCAAAAGCGAGATAGTGCAGTTTTATTTTTTAGTCAACACGATTCATTAAAAGAAATACGAAAGTATGGATACAAAGATTTTTTGAGGTGGAGTTTTTATTGGGAGAATAGGTTAGATACGAATGGCTTTACTTTGAATTTGCCTAAGATGCTTGATAGTATGTTAAATCATAATGCAAGTGCATTTCAAAATAAAAGCAGCATTAACAACATTGCACCGTGGAAACCAATTGGTATAGATAAAAAGCCTGTGGCAGGATATGATGGATTTAGATTAGGTGGTATTGGAATGATATATTGTTTAGAAATAAATCCATTAAATAACAATATTATTTTAGCAGGTACTCCTAATGGAGGGATTTGGAGGACTGATAACCTCGGTCAATCTTGGAGACCTTTAAAGTTTAATATTGAAACGAATAATGGAGTTTATGATATTGGTTTAATAGGTGTTATGTCTATAAAAATTGACCCCAATGACACTTCAAGAATTTATATAGGTACCGGCAGCCGTGAATTACAAACAGGATATACTCATAAATATTCATACGGTTTATTATATTCTAATAATTCAGGAACTACTTGGAAACGCTCCGGATTAAGCCCAAGTTTACTTGAAAAAGTTAATATTAAAGATATTGCAATAGTAGGAAATGTTAATGCAAACAATGTGGTTATTCATGCTTTAACAGATCATGAAATACATACATCAATAGATGGTGGAGTTACATTTAATACATATCCAGCAAGAAATAATTTCGGAACTGATTTAGATTTTTATAAAATAGAAGTACTTCCAGCAAACTCAAATATTGTTATTGCAAGTGGTAATGGGTTGTATATTTCATATAATTCAGGAGTTAATTGGCAAAATATTACTAATATATTTAATAGTTCAATTAATAAATACTCAACTATTTCAATAGCATGTAATTCAGCATTGGGCTATGAGTTAAAAGTTGCTACAATTTATAATTCAATCTATAAGTTATATACAATTAATGTTTTAGACCTTAACAATATTGTAGTTTCAAATGTTTCTGATGGTTTACAATCAACTGTTAAAAATAAATTACTTGAAATGGCAATTCCAGAAAACAATATTTCCGAAATTTATTTTGGTTCTCTTTATTATTACTATTCAAATAACAACGGTCAAGATTTTGCTCAAAAAAATTCATTAATGCATGATGATATTAGAGATATAAAAATAGTATCTATTGGATCAAATAATTATATTTATGTGGCACATGATGCAGGGATTGATTTATCAATTGATAATGGAATAACTTACGAATTTATTGGTAATGGCATACAAGCTTCAAATTTCTATAATTTGACTGTTTCTGAAAATGATCCAAATTTAATAATCGGTGGAGTTCATGATTCAGGTACAAATATTAAAGAATTTGATAATTGGTCAGCGAACATATATGCAGATGGTTTTGGAGAAACATTGATTATTGAAGATGATTATAAAAAAGAAGGTGCAGTGGTATTTAGCAATGCAAATTATAGTTTAAGAAGATTGAAATATACTTCTAATACTTTTACAGGTGCAAGTGGTGGAAATGGAATGTGCAGGTTTATTGATAAAACCTTATCGAATAACAATGTTTTAGTCTATTATGTTGATATGGCTTATACTGGGCATCTCAACAATATAATTTATAAATCTACAAACAAAGGTGATACTTGGACCACTCATTCATATTCTGGAATACCATCACATATTGAATTTGGCAGTTTTGATATTTCAGATGATAATCAGATTTGGATGATACCAACTTGGGACAATTCAGCTCAGCAAGTTGAATTATATGTTTCTACAAATTCTGGAGTAAATTTCAGCAAAGTTAATTACCCAGGTTCGCATGGTATAACAGATATTGAAATTGTAAAGAATGGTGTTAATTATGATATTTGGGTAACAAAGGGAAATTTCGATTGGGATGGCGATAGAGTTTGGCACTCTAATGATTTAGGAGCTACTTGGACGAAGCTTGGAAATAACACCCTTGGTGAATATCCTGTAAACACAATTGCATACGACAAAGTAAATGAAATGCTTTTTGCAGGTACCGACAGAGGAGTATATTATTTCGATAACTCTAATGATACTTGGTATGAATACAATACTGATTTACCAAAATGTATCATCACTAAATTAGTAATTAGTTATTCAAACAATAAATTAAGAGCAGCCACTTTTGGCAGAGGTGTTTTGGGAAACCAATTTGAAAGAATGTGTTTTTTATACAGGTACTCCCGAATATATAGAGGAAGGAACCATTACATATTCTACGGAGACTAGAGCTACTAAAAATATCGTTATTTTATCAGGAGCAACTTTGGTGGTAGGCAATAAATTGTATATGCCAAACAATTCTACCATTACGGTAAGAAAAGGTGGAAAATTAGTAGTAGATGGTGGTGTAATTACGAATTATTGTGGCGGTATGTGGAATGGAATTGTAGTAGAAGGAACAGCCTTAATGGCACAGACGGCTACAAACCATGGTTGGTGTGAAGTTAAGAATGGAGGTGTAATTGAAAATGCTAGAATAGCGATTAAAAGTAACGATGGTGGTGTAGTAAGAGTAATTAATGGTAAATTCATTAATAATCGCTTTGGCGTGTTTTTTAGTAAATATAGTTTGGCTAAGAATCAAATACATTCTAACTATAGTGTAATCGCTAATTCGACATTTAAATGTTATCGTGAAATGATTGATAGGAATTATGTTGATGATGGCATGTATGAAGGAAGTAAATATTTTGTTGGAATCGCACAACAAAGTGGCATAAGAATTATCAATAATAATTTTGAAAGCACTTATCATCCTAGGGCAGATTTAAAGGGTACAGGAGTTGTAACTTGGGGTAGCAGGACATATATTCATAATAACGATTTTGCAGGTCTTACTTTTGGAATAGAGGCAGCAGGTTTTCAAAATGCTTTACAAGCTAATAGTGTATTTGGTAATGAATTTACCAATGTTTCTTTAGCAATTACTGAAACAGCACAGGCAGGTTCTCAGATTAGAGAAAATACAATTGTTCTACCTGCTTATGAAAGTAATGCTTGGTTAATGGAGAATTATGGAATAAAAGAAGACGTATCCAGAGGTTTCAATATTACTAATAATTCTATTGAGTCGTCAAATTCAATACAAAGCAATATTAATATTTATGGAATATTAGTTAGGAATTCTCAAAATTTACCTTGTAATGTTGATCATAATATTTTCGAAAAACTTGAGTATGGTACTCAATTAGAAGGTGATAATAATGACATAGGAATACAATGTAATACCTATAATAATTCAACTCAAGATTGGTCAATCAATCCTGTTACAATCGGTGAAATCCATGATTTTGGATTAGAAAATCCTTCACTAATTCAAGCCGCAAACTTATTTAATGATAACGAAGGTTTAACTAGTAGTCGAAATATTCGAATTAATGAAAGTATGCAACTTGTTTATAATACAGTTATAAATCCTTCTGAAGCAGTTCCGCAATATGTTACTGACAATAAAGTGACCGTTCTCCCAATTCTTGGAACATCATATAATGAAGAATGTGAAGTCCCATTCGATCCATGCGGGGGAAATCCAGTGCCATGTGTGGCTTATGCAGAAGATTTAGTAAATAATAATACTGAAGCTAGCGCAGAGTTATTATTTAAGTATAAGCTAAATTTAGCTCAACAATTAAAAGATAGCGGTATGATAGAAGAATTAAGACAAATGATTGAAGCAGAAACATCATCTGAATGGGAAGAACTAAAACTACCAATGTATATTGAATATGGAGCGAATATGAATGTTAATCCTCAAGATATTATTGATAATTTGCCTATTGGTGAGTATAAAGATTTTATGCAATTGGCACTGGATATAAATAACGAATCTCTACCTATAGACAGTGTAGGAGATATTGGATTGACAGGAGATATTGCAACTTTGGCAGATGGTGTTACACCAATATCAAATGCTTCAAAAAAGATTTTAGAAATATTTTTTGGCTATCAGTACGTCCGAGAAGCTGAACGATGGGAGGAGTCAAACATGGTAGTACATAATAACACTAAAACAACTAAAGCATTAACTAATGAAGTTGAAGAATATTTTAATGAACATTTAGAAGAGAATAAAGGATTAAATCAAAAAATTAAACCTGAACTTATTTTAATGCCCAATCCAAGTAATGGAAATTTCTTAATAAAATTAAGTTCATCAGCAAGTGGACTGATAAATATTATTGATATGCATGGTAAGATTATTAAAGAAGTAAACATTGAAGAAAATGGTGATTTAACTATAGAAAAGGGGATTCTTTTGCCTGGGGTATACACTATTCGTTTACTTAATGGAGCTCAATCATACCAACTCAACAAAAGATTGATTATCTTAGAATAATTATGAAGCGAATCTGCCTAATTTTATTTTTATTTTCTACCCCATTTATCACAGTAAATGGGCAGATACGTTTTTCTAAATTTTACGATTACAATCATACAGCAAACTTAATTTCCGATGTAGTTGTACTTGGAGATACAGGTTTTTTTACAATTAGCAGATGTATTGGATTATCTGAAATTGATACTCTAAATTTTGCTAAGACATATTTATATGCTATTCGAACAAATTTATATGGTGACACAATTTCAACTAAAACTTATAGTAAACCAAGGTATAATATAGATGGAGCCAGCATAATGAATGCGAGTTGGGGGTTTTTATTTGCAGGAATGGAATTCGACTTAAAGAAGTATAGTGAAAATGATTTTGGATCTTATATAAAACTTTGGAAAATAGATAAAGTTGGGGATACTATATCAACACAAAACTATGATATACAATTTGGGAATGAATATGTAATTAAAATTATCAAAACGATAGATAATGGATTTGCAATTTTCGGACAAACTTGTAACCAAGTTCAATCAGGTAGAAAGTGTAATTACTTTTTAATGAAATTAGATAGTTTAGGAATTAAGCAATGGCATCAAATTTATAAACAAAGCAATACAAGTTTTGAAAATCCTAATTCATTAATTCAACTTGCTGATGGAACATTTTATCTATTCGGTCAGACTACTCTTAATGGAATTATGAAATGGTTCCTTGTAAAGACAGATAGTTTAGGTAATTTACTATGGAAAAAAACGTATAATGAATTTCCACGTCAAGCTGGGCTAGCTATACAGCAAATCGACAATAAAATAATTCTAGCAGGATCCTATGCAACAAATGCAGATGGAACAGGTACTTCAAAAGGTTGTGTTATGTTGATTGATACGTCTGGCAATAAAATATGGAATAAATCTTTTGGAGGAAAGCGTAACTGTGGATTTACTAATGTTATTTATTATAATTATAAAATAAAGCTTGTTGGAAACAATAGTAATTATGATTCTTTAGATCGAGGACAAGGTTGGCTATTTTCAATAAATGTTAATGGTGATAGCTTGTTTCAAAGATTATATAATCCTAATTCAATTTGGCCCGAGCAAATTTATAATATCAATACTACTAATGATGGTTTTTTAATGTCGGGGTATGGAATTAATCTTAATGATTCTATTAATTCACAAGATGCCTGGCTTTTAAAAGTCGACACCTTTGGTTGCCTTACCCCAGGTTGTCAATTAGTAGGATTAGATAATGTTCCTTTCAGCAGAGAAGAAATTAAAATTTATCCCAACCCTGCAAAAGATAAAATTCAATTTAAACACAGCGGTAAAATTTTATCGTACCGAATTGCTGATTACGCAGGTAAACTTTTATTAGCGGGTAACTATACAGAGAGAGGAATTGAGGTAGAGAGTTTACCAAATGGTGTCTATATCGTTCAGGTGTTATTGGAAAATAAATCTCAAGCGTTTGGGAAGTTGGTGATTGAGTAACCTCACCCCAACCCCTCTCCAAAGGAGAGGGGCTAAGTGCATCAGGTATTTTAATAAATCTGAAAAACTTACTTTTTATAATTGTAAAAACGTGATAGAGCTTCAAAGTTTTGACTCTGTGGTCCTTCTCCTTTGGAGAGGGATTTAGGGTGAGGTTAAAAAATCATTATCTTAGAATAAAATATCATCAATGAAACGAATCTGGCTATTAGCATTATTTTTCTGCTTCACAGCAAGCATAGCTTCTTCCCAGATTCGTTTTTCTAAAAATATTGGAATTGTAGGGTTTCAAGATTTATGTGCAGATGTTCTAGTGTTAGGCGACTCAGGATATTTTACAGTCACTTCATCAACTGATTTTTCCAATATTGATACCTTAGGTTTTGCTGTTACATCAATTTTAATTGTAAAGACAAATCAAAATGGGGATACAGTTTGGACGAAAATTTATAAAAAGAAAAATTATAGTATTGGATTTAATACATTTACAAAAACCAATAAAGGGTATATATTAGTAGGTACTGTAATTGATTTAGTAGCCTATGAAAATGAACAAAAAGGTGGATATTTTGGTATTTGGAACCTCAATGAACTTGGAGATACTATAAGCACAAGATATTACGATGTGTTCAAGGGAAATGATTATTCAACCCAAATGATTCCAACGTTGGATTCAGGTTATATGGTTGTAGGACAATCTTGCAATCAAATCCAATCTGGTGTAAATTGTGATTTTGTAATGATGAAATTGGATTCGTTAGGTAATGTGAGATGGCATAAAACATATTCGAATACCTCAACAAGCTTTGAATCTGGTTATGGTGTTGTTCAACTACCGAATCAAGATTATTTCCTTATTGGCTATACTTCACAAAATTCTACAAATAAAACATTTCTTATAAAGGTAAATATTAACGGAAATCTTATTTGGAAAAAAACGTACTCAACCTTTCCAAGAGAAGGAGGGGAATCAATTGTTTTTGATAAAAATACCAATAAATTATACATAGCTGGTTCTTACAATACTAGGGCAGATGGTCTAGGTAATCTAAAAGCTCAAATTATATGTGTAGATACAAATGGAGATTTAAATTGGAAGAAATCTTTTGGTGGCCCTAAAGATTGCACTGTTAATGGTATTGTAGTTAAAAATGGTAATATATATGCATGTGGTTTTACATTTAATAACAATTTAATTAATCAACAAGGTTGGCTTATAATTGTTAATAGTTATGGTGATAGTTTATCCGAGAGATTATTTAATGTGAATTCAATAAGACCTCATAATTTTTATAATATACAAAAAAGTAGTGATGGATTCATTATGGCTGGATATAGTTTTAACCCTAATGGTAGCAATGCTAGCCAAGACGCCTGGCTCCTCAAAGTCGATACCTTCGGTTGTCTTACACCCGGTTGTCAATTAGTTGGCATTAATAATATTCCCTTTAGCAAAGAAGAAATTAAAATTTATCCCAACCCTGCAAAAGATAAAATTCAGTTTGAGCATAGTGCTAAAATTATTTCTTATCGCATAGCCGATTATACTGGCAAGCTCTTGCTCGAAGGCACATACAATTCAATAAATATAGATGTTTCGGCTTTGCCTACGGGTGCTTACATTGTACAAGTAATGTTGGAGGATGGGAGCCAGGCCTTTGGGAAAATGGTGGTTGAATTATGAATTATGAATTGTGAATTGTGAATGAAGCGATGCACTTACCTATTTAATGCTTAGCTACGAAGATAAACTATACCTCAATCCTTTAAATTTTGAAATACAAAGGTGCTATAAAAAGAATAGAATTCACGAGGTAAAATCCGTTGCATTCTATTTCTACTATAGAACTCAATAACTTGCTTTTGTATTTCAAAATTCAAAGGATGAAGAAAAAGAAAAAAAATAAATAAATATTTTTAACAATCTTCCTCACTAGCACACTAGCATACTATCACACGAGCAAACGATCTACTCTTCACTCTTATTCTTCATCGCCATCAAAATCTTATACGCTCCATTCCCTACAATCTTTGCATTCTTTAATTCTTCTGTAGCATCTAATATCTCTATATCTTCTTTTTCTTTGATTCCTGTTTTAACTGTAAACAATTCAAAAGTCGAATCGTTTTTTGCAATTACTAAGTAGTTCGCATTTTCGAACTGTAAAACAGAACTCTCTTTTACTACCCATGTTTTTTTAATGCTCGATTCTATTTCAACATTCATAAACATTCCCGGTATTAAATCGTGGTCTGGTTTTTCGAAATGGCAATGCACGTCAACTGCCTTGTTTTCATTGAGCCCGCGACCAATTAAAATAATGTCGGCTTTGTATTTTACTTCTGGATGTTCGTTGGTGTAGGTAATTACTTTTTGTCCGATGGCTAAATTCGGAATGTCGCGCTGAAATATTTGAATGTTTAAATGAATGTCGTCTGGATTTATTAATTCAAATAATATATCGTTTGGCGATAAGTATTTGCCAACATTTACATTTACCTTCGATACATAGCCGTTAATAGGAGAAAGGATGTTTACCTTCGACGATATTTTGTCGACACTCAATTTGTTTGCATCTATGCCTATCAATTTTAATTTTTCTGATAAGGATTGTAAGTTAATCTCGAGAATTTCTAAGCCACTCTTTGCTTCTAAATAAGCTTTTTCCGAAATAGCTTTTTGTGCATACAATTCTTTTTGTTTCTGAAAATCAATTTTATTCAGTTCTACTTTGTTTTTGGTAGTTAAATACTCTCTACCGATTTCTACAAACTGCTGATCTTCTACAATTGCCAATACTTCGCCTTTTTTTACTTTTAGTCCTGGCAATAATCGTGTATATTTTAAATAGCCACCCATTGGCGCCGATATGCTAACCATGCTCTCTGGCGGTACATCAATACTACCATTGGCTTTAATTATGGCACCAATTCCTTTTTGTTCAATAGCTACATAATCCAATTCAATGTTTTTTAATTGTGCTTTTGTCAACACAATTTCTTCTACTGTATTTTCTTCTACTACCTTTTCCTGTTCTGTAGCTTTTTTATCATTACAAGCCATAAGTAACGTGCTTGCTAATAATGTAAAAATAATTTTCTTTTGCATCTTTTTAGTTTATTACGTATACTGTATGTTTTACAATGTACACTGTACAACATACAGCGTACTGTTTTACAATTCACAATTCACAATTAACAATTCCGTATAGTCCTGCAAACTCTGCATATACAAACCCTGGTACACATCATAGGTACTAATAACTTGGTTAATATACATTGCCCATTCTGAATAACTGATGCTTCCTTTTTCTAGCTGTTGTACAGAAGAATTTATGGCCAATTGCATGTCTGGTAAAATACTGTTTTTATATTTCAATAAAAGTTGTTGTTCTTCTCTGTAAATAGATATCAATCGTTGTTTTTCTAAATTGAGTTTGTCTTTCTCGAAATCTAATTGCGCAATACTTTTTTCCCAATTTGCTTTGGCTATTTTATTTTTAGCATATTGAGATTGATAAAAAATAGGGATGCTAATGCCGGCATTTATAAACTGAAAGCGGTCGCTAGTGCTGGTAATTCTACCATCGTACACAATGCCCGTAAGGCTTTGGTTTGTATAGCCGAGGCGTACATCGGGTAATAAACGCGCGCGTTCTGTTTTCCAAGCATTTTTTTGCATTTCATTTTCTGCCATTAAGCGTTGTATAAAGTACGAGGTCTTATCAACAGCATAGATTTCTTTAACTTCATAAAAAGAATTTGCATCTACATTTGTGTATTGATTATTTGCAGATAGCAGCCAATTCAATTTTTGCACATGTGCATTTAATATTGCCGTGTTCAAACTTTTTTCTTTTTGTATATTGATGAGGGCATTGTCTAACATCGATTTCTCCATCCTATTTATTTGCCCTTTTTCAAAAAGTAGTGTAATGCTGTTCTCTAAATTTTTTAGTTGAGATTGAAGGTCAGCTAAGTATTTTTCTTTTTCAGAAAATAATTGAATGCAATAAAATTGAAAATGTAAATCGGCTAAGAGCTCTTGTTTCTTTAACTCTTGCTCTGCTTTTACTACCTCTTTCTGAGCATTTGTATACTTAGCATTATTTACATAGTACGTAGGGAAATGGAAACTCTGCATAATGCTGTAAGCTCTGTCTTGGTCGCCGCTATTGTATTGCCCGCTCTGCACACTCAATTCTGTTTTCGGAATTTCGAATCCTAAACCTTTGCTCTTTTGAACAGTCGAAGAGTAATTTTCAGTAGCTTTTATAACTAAGTTTTGTTCCAATAAACGAGTTCGTGCTTCGTTCCATGTAATAGAATTTTGTGCGAACACATTGTTGCCAATTAACATCAAAATTAGTACTGAAACAACAGTAACAGTCGATTTTTTATTCGATTTAAAATTGCTGAACATTTTGTATAATACTGGAAGTATAAATAAAGTTAGTAAAGTTGCAGTTAACAAACCTCCAATTACCACGGTAGCCAAGGGTCTTTGTACTTCTGCTCCTGCGCCATTACTCAAAGCCATTGGTATAAATCCCATAGAGGCAACAGCTGCGGTCATTAACACAGGGCGTAACCTAATTTTTGTTCCGTGTATTACAATTTGCCTTGCATCATGCCAACCTTCTTTTCTCAATCGGTTAAATTCTGCAATCAATACAATTCCGTTTAATACAGCTACCCCAAAGAGTGCAATAAAACCAATGCCTGCAGAAATACTAAAAGGTAAGCCACGTAAACTTAAGGCGAATATACCACCAATGGCAGAGAGCGGAATAGCACTAAATATTAAGATACTTTGTTTTACAGATCCAAATGCAAAATACAACATCAATAAAATTAATAATAAAGAGAGAGGAACTGCCACTGCTAAACGATTGGTTGCAGCTACTAAATTTTCGAAAGATCCTCCGTAAACGGTATAATATCCCGGCGGAAGTTTTATTTGTTTATCCACCTTTGCTTTTAATTCGGTAACTATGGTTTGCACATCTTTACCTCTTACGTTAAAGCCAATAATAATTCTTCGTTTGGCATCTTCTCTTTGTATTTGGTTGGGTCCATCAATAATAGAAATATCGGCAAGTAAACTTAAAGGAACAGAGGAACCATTTGTTCTGCTCACCAACAAATTCTCTAAACTTTCCATATCATTTTTGAAATTTTTATCCATGCGTACTACCAAATCAAATTGTTTTTCGCCTTCGTAAATTTTACCACTTACTGCACCTGCATATGCAGCATTTACGGTACTATTTATTTCATCAACACTAATACCGTATTGTGCCAATGCTTCTCTTTTGTATTGAATAACAATTTGTGGCATGCCGCCAATCGCCTCTACATACAAGTCTTTCGCGCCATCCACTGTTTTTATAATTTCTCCTAGTTTATGTGCATACAATGCCAAGGTGTCTAAATCTTCGCCAAAAATTTTACACACCACATCTTGTCGTGCACCTGTCATTAGTTCATTAAACCTCATTTGCACTGGGTACTGAAAGCCTACTGTTAAGCCGGGAACTGCAGCTAATTCTTCACTCATTTTTTCTGCGAGTTCATCATAGGTTTCTGCCGAAGTCCATTCCGATTTATCTTTCAAAATTACCATCATGTCACTCGCTTCAATAGGCATGGGGTCGGTAGGAATTTCGCCACTACCAATTTTAGTTACTACCTTTTCTACTTCCGGAAATTTCTCTAACAATATTTTTGCAGTGGCTTGTGTGCCTTCTATAGTAGTGTTTAAATTACTTCCTGTGAGTACTCTGGTATCTACTGCAAAATCTCCTTCTTCTAGTTCGGGAATAAACTCGCCACCCATGTTCGATAGTAAGAAAATAGAAAATAAGAAAATAGCGAATACGAGTGCTAAACTTTTACGTTTATGGTTGAGTACAAATTCTAAAGCGTGTTGATATTTCTTTTCTAAGGCAATCATTACTCTATCAGAAATATTTGGCTCGTGTTTTATTTTTTTAGAGATGAATAAAGAACTCATCATGGGTACATAGGTGAGCGATAATAAAAATGCTCCAACAAGCGCAAAGGCAACCGTAGCAGCCATTGGCGAAAACATTTTACCTTCTATGCCTTGTAAAGAAAAGATGGGCAAATACACCACTAAAATTATAATCTGACCGAATACCGCAGAGTTCATCATTTTAGAAGCCGAACTGTTTACCTCTTCGTTCATTTCTGATTGACTCAGTTTCGTAATATTTACAAACCTTTTAGAATGGCTGAGCTGATGCATAATGGCTTCCACAATAATAACCGCACCATCCACAATTAATCCAAAATCAATGGCACCCAAACTCATTAAATTTCCACTCACTCCAAATAAGTTCATCATTATAATGGCGAACAACATAGATAGTGGAATTACCGATGCAACAATTAATCCAGCGCGTAAATTACCGAGGAATAAAACGAGCACAAAAATAACGATGAGGGCACCTTCCATTAAATTTTTCTCCACCGTACCAATGGCATTGTTCACCATTTTACTGCGGTCTAGAAATGCTTCGAGCACAATTCCTTCGGGTAATGTTTTTCGAATTTCCTCGATTCTGGTTTTTACATTATCTATAACTTCAGAGGAGTTTGCTCCTTTCAACATCATTACAATGGCACCGGCTACTTCACCATCTGCGTTATAACACATGGCACCGTAACGCACTGCTTCTGCAAATTGAACTTTGGCTACATCTCTAATACGTAGAGGCGTTCCGGAGCTATTCGTTTTTACAACTATGTTTTCTATGTCGGCAAATGTTTTTAATAAACCTTCCGAGCGTATGTATAAAATTCCATCGCCTCGTTCTATATAAGCACCACCGGTATTAGAGTTGTTGCTGTTTAAGGCTTCAAACACTTCGTTAATGCTTATGCCATTTGCTTGCAATTGCGCTGGGTTAATGCTTACTTCATATTGTTTTAAAGCACCTCCAAAACTCGATACATCTGCAACACCTTTTACTCCTAAGAGCTGACGGCGGATGATCCAATCTTGTATGGTTCGTAAATCGGAAATCGAATACTTTTCTTCGTAGCCTTTCTCTGCGCGCACTACGTATTGGTATATTTCGCCGAGGCCCGTAGTCACCGGAGCCAACTCTGGGTTGCCAACACCTTTTGGTAAATCGTTTTGTACTTTTAATAATCGCTCCGCAATTTGTTGTCGCGCCCAATAAATATCCACCTCATCTTCAAAAACAATGGTTACGAGCGATAAACCAAAGCGAGAAAAACTTCTAATTTTTTTGATGCCTGGAATATTGCTATTCGCTTGTTCTATAGGAAAGGTTATGAGACGTTCTACATCGGGCGCACCCAATGCCGGACTAATGGTAATAATTTGAGCCTGATTGTCGGTAATATCCGGAACCGCATCAATAGGCAAACGCGTGGCTTCGTATATACCCCAAAGCACAAGGCTAAAGGTAAATAACGCGATGATCAGTTTCTGACGTACAGAAAATGAAATGATAGCATTTAACATAATGTTGAATTATGAATTATGAATTATGAATTATCGGTTTTACCTAGCGAGAAATAATTTTGCTAAATTGTATGAACTTAATTCGTAAAGTCGTATTATCGTTTAGCAATTAGCTAGGCAATTTCAAGCTCTTGGCGGTTGGAAAATTTCCTCGAGGTACTGAGTACCAGTAAATGGTGAGTTGTATTCAGCAATTTTTGTATTGGTTTCGATGTAGGGTACATCTGTAAAGAAATCGTTGATGGGTAATTTTGCGAAATGGGTAATTTGCGCTTGGCATTCTTTATGCGATTTAAAAGGAAGCTTCATGTCTTCTGCATAATCTGCATCTACCACACTCGGTTGTATATAGTGAACATCAATAAACTCAAGCAAACCTAAGTTGTTGGCATCTTTATGTTCGAAGTAATGCTCCACTAAATACCCAATCTTCAGCAACTGGTAAGCCTCTGTGCTTCCCAAAAGGTATAAACTGATGACGATGTAAGTGAAGAGTTTCCTCATGTATCAAAGGTAAGTAGAAATGTCGAAGTTTCGAAATGTAGAAATATCGAAAGGTAGAAATATCGAAATGTAGAATGGTCGAAATGTAGAATGGTCGAATAGTTTACACTTCTATCTTTCTAAGTTTCGACCTTTCTACCCTACGACCTTTCGAAACTTCGACCATTCTACCTCTTTCTACTGGCATTGATTTATATAGTGATCACTTTTTGAATATGATTTAAGATATCGAGCACTTTAGAATCAACCTCATAAATATTTTTGTGTAAAATTAAATCCAGCCAGTATTTACATTCTGAGGCTTCTTTTCTAGAAATACTTAACTTATGAATAAAATCATTTTTACTTTCAGCATAAACAGACTCTCTTATGTTTGCGCCTACAGAAGTACCGCATTTTAATAATTGATGAGATATTACCTTCCATTCTGTTTTATTTATTTCCTTGCAGATATCAATAATAGCCGAAGCTAATTCGAAGCTTTTTGACATTAAAATTTCATTTTTCATCTTTTTTAATGCAAGTATAAATGCCTTTTTTAAAAAATAAAACTGCATTTATGCATGTTTTTTCAAAATTCTACTCTTCTACATTTCTACTCTTCTTCATTTCGATACTTCTACATTTCGAAAATATGTATCTTCGCAGCAAAATGAAGCATTTATTTAGCAATCCAATTTTTAAGATCATTTCTGAAGTAGCAAAGGAGAGCAAAACACCTGCCTATGTTATTGGCGGTTATGTGCGCGATTTGCTCTTGAACAGGGCTTCTAAGGATGTGGATTTCTTAATTATTGGCAACGGAATAGACTTTGCCGAATTAGTGGCGAAGAAAATTGGAAAAGGCACACGTGTAAATGTTTTCAAGAATTTTGGCACCGCTCAATTGGTGTTTCAAGATTGGGACATTGAGTTTGTTGGGGCCCGCAAAGAATCGTACCGCAGCGATTCTCGTAAACCCATTGTAGAAGATGGCACTTTACAAGACGACCAGAACCGACGAGATTTTACCATTAATGCCATGGCCATCAGTTTAAATGCCCTTGATTTCGGACATTTAATAGATCCTTTTGATGGGCAAGGCGATTTGAAATTAAAGAAAATTCGCACCCCTTTAAATCCTGATATTACCTATTCCGACGATCCTTTGAGGATGATGCGTGCCATTCGATTTGCCACTCAATTAAATTTTAAAATTGATGATGAATCCTTTGAAGCCATCAGAAAAAATGCAAACCGTATAGAAATTGTATCTAAAGAGCGCATTACCGATGAACTCAATAAAATAATATTAGCGAATAAACCTTCCATTGGTTTTGAACTTTTGTTCGATTCTGGTTTGTTAAAATTAATATTCCCATTAATGGCCCAATTACATGGGGTAGATACCATAAAAGGGAAGTCGCATAAAGATAATTTTTACCATACCCTGCAGGTGCTCGATAATATTTGCGAAACCACCGACGATTTATGGTTGCGCTGGGCAGCAATATTACATGATATAGCGAAACCTGCAACGAAAAGATTTGAGGAAGGCATTGGCTGGACTTTCCATGGGCATGAGGACAAAGGTGCACGCATGGTTCCTAAAATATTTAGAGATTTACGATTGCCACAAAATGAGAAAATGAAACTCGTGCAGAAATTGGTGCAATTGCATTTACGCCCCATTGTATTGGCACAGAGTACCGTAACCGATTCGGCTGTAAGGCGATTATTGTTTGAAGCAGGAGAGGATATAGAAAGCCTAATGCTATTGTGTAATGCCGACATCACTACGAAAAACGAATACAAAGTAAAAAAGTACAAGAATAACTTTGAACTTGTAAAACAGAAATTAATAGAGGTGGAGGAGAAAGACCAATTAAGAAATTGGCAACCACCGGTAGATGGAAACGATATAATGGAATATTTTGGATTAGGGGCGGGCAGAGAAGTTGGGATAATAAAAAATGCCATTAGAGAGGCCATTTTAGAGGGCGAAATACCTAATGACAGGACTCAAGCGCTTGAATTTATGTTTGCAAAGGGTGAAGAATTAGGACTAAAAAGAAAAAAATAATCATTATTAATCATAAGATTTCTTTATTTTGTATAAAGATTAGAATACACTATGGCTGTTTATAAATTCCGTGTTAGTTTTGAAGATTACGACGATATCAGTAGAGATATTGAAATAAAATCGAACCAAACATTCGCCGATTTCCATAAAACAATTCACCAATCCATTGGCTTTGATGGAAATGCTTCGGCATCTTTTTACATGAGTAACGATTATTGGCATAAAGGCAAAGAAATTACTCAGTTTGAAAAAGACCTTAAAAATGAAAAAGTAAGTTTGATGGATGCATCGGTTTTAAAAAACTTTATTGTAGATCCACATCAAAAAATATACTACGTATTCAATTTCGAAAAACCTTGGACCTTCCATATTGAGTTGATTAAAATTGTAATTAACGAAGATGCAAAAGTAGCCTACCCTTTATGTGTTAAAACCATTGGCGAAGCACCAAAGCAATTTGGCAACGTTCCAATTATTTCGGCTACCGAAGAAAACGGAGACCTCGATTTCTTAAATGTGTTAGAATATGCCGAAGATGAAGAAGACCGCGATGAAATGGGCTTCGACGATGGCGCAGCTGAAGAAGAAGAAGGGGAGGAAGCAGAGAAGGATGAGTTTGGAACAGAGTTCGACGAGGAAATATAGTATTTAAATTATGAATTATGAATGAAAGCGCGTTCATTCATAATTCATAATTCATAATTCATAATTTTTAATTTTATTTACACCATTTAATGAAAACCCTGCTCCTCATCGTCGGTCCTACCGCAGTTGGAAAAACCTCCATGGCAATTGAACTTGCGAAACATTACCAAACGGAAATTTTATCAACAGATTCTCGTCAGTTTTACAAAGAGTTGGAAATAGGAACGGCAAAGCCTAGTGATGAAGAATTGGCAAGTGTAAAACACCACCTCATTAATTCACATTCATTTAAAGAGGTAGTAGATGCAGGCACTTTCGAACGTTTGGCTTTAGAAACTTTATCAGAATTGTTTAAAAAATACCAAACAGTAATTGCTGTAGGAGGCTCGGGTTTATATATACAAGCATTGTGCGAAGGGCTTGATCCTGTGGAGCTGCGCGACGATGAGTTGCGAAATAATTTAGCGAAAGAATCTTTAGAAAGTTTGCAAGATAAACTGAAAGCCCTAGACCCAGAGTATTATGCAGAAGTTGATGTTCAGAATCCGCAACGTTTAATGCGTGCCTTGGAAATTATTTTGTTAACAGGTAAAAAATATTCGGAACTCAGAACAGGAAATAAAAAAGCGCGAGATTTTAACATTATTAAAATTGGCTTAACAGACGATCGTGAATTGTTATACCATCGCATTAACACTCGAGTAGATGAAATGGTACATGCAGGATTAGAAGAAGAAGCGAAAAAGTTATACCCTTCTAAAAACGAATATGCCTTGCAAACCGTTGGATATACAGAGTGGTTCGATTATTTTGAGGGGAAACATTCGCGTGATACAGCAATCGAATTAATAAAAAGAAATACGAGGCGATATGCCAAAAGGCAGTTCACTTGGTTTCGCCGCGACGAAGAAATAGTTTGGTTTAATTACAAAGATTTACATCATATACAAAAATACATAGAAGATAAAATACACGATGTTCAATAAAATGCTCAAGCCATATTGGAAGATAGAAAAATCGGTAGTGCTAATGATCGCCGCCGAGTTTTTTATACAAATGGTTAACGCAGCAATGATGATGGTGTTGAATATTTATCTTTCTAAAAAAGGATACTCCGATCCGGAAATTGCAGATTTTATTTCGTGGCGTTTTTTAAGTGTAATGTTATTGGCATTCCCACTGGGCTTATACATTAAAGGTCGCAAAATTCGTCCTTTCTTTTATTTCGCATCCGTAGGTGTTTCTTTATTTAGCCTCGGTATTTTATTTTCTGTTGAATATGAAATGCCAATGTTAGTGCATGTTTGCTTAGCCATGTGGGGTATTTCTTATGCATGTATGCAAGTGTTGGCCTTGCCATTTATTATACGTAATACTTCTCTAGAAAACCAAAGTGCTGCCATCTCTTTAAGCTACTCCACCTATAGTTTTGCCATGATTAGTTCTGGCACTTTAATTTTTTTATTAAATTATTTTAATCCAGATTTATTTCACGAGTACGAATCGCTTTTATTAATTTCTGCACTCTCTATTTTAAGTGTATTTTTTGTTTGGAAAATGGGTAGGGCAGAAGTATTACCAAAAGTGGAAGGAAGCAGAAAAGATTTAAGCGGCTTCGATTGGAAAGTAATTGCGATGGCCATGACACCCTCTTTAATATTGGCCATTGGTGCAGGCCTCACCATTCCCTTCATCAATTTATTTTTTTACAAAGTGTTTAACATGAGTGCCGAACGGTTCTCTATTATCAATGCATTTTCGTCGGTAACCGTAGCATTTGCAGCGCTCTTGGTTCCTCATATCAAAAATAAATACGGATATAAAGTGGCCATTACCAGAACCCAAACCATTGCAGTAGTTTCTTTAGCATTATTAGCCTGTACAGAGTTTTACAGCACTGCAGGTTGGGCTTATTTTGCAGCGGTGTTTTTCTTCCTGCTTCGTCAGCCCCTAATGAACATGGCTGCTCCTGCTGCGTCAGAATTGGTGATGAATTATGTGGGTCCAAAAAATCAAGAAATAATTTCGGCACTTACTGCTTCAATATGGTCGGGTAGTTGGTTCTTAAGTGCTATCATTTTTAGAGTGCTCCGCAATTCGGGTATGATGTATGCCAACGTGTTTTTAATTACAGCGGCGCTCTATGCATTTGGAGTGGTTTGGTATTATTACCTCATCAATTTAAACGAAAAGAAAAATGCTTGACTTTACTTTTTTATAATTTCTACTCGGCCGTTTGCTTCTAATTTTATTATACTCGCATCCATAAAAGCATCTTGCATTTGTAAGGTTATTATTGATTCGGTATCTACCTCTGCGCGCTCTTCATCGTTCAATAAACACAGTAGTAATGGTAACCTGTATTTGCGTATTATTTGTTGTAAGCTGCCTTCTCTAACTACTCTTATATTTATAGCTTGATGTTCTTGCATGGCAAGTTCAGCAATGTTTTTAGCGCCTGGAAGCATTAATATAATAGGCTTTTCAGAAAACTCAACAATATCATACGCAAGTGGATTTAGTTCTTGCACGTAACTTTCTAAACGGTTGCTCGATTCTAGAACTAATTCAAATGCTTTTTTGTACGATTCGTATTTTTTTATGAGCGTTTCATTTTTTGCGTCGAACAAAATGTAAAACCGATTCTCTACATCTATACCAATGTAGTTTTTGTTTTTTAATAATTCTGAAACGTGTTGGATGTCCATTATTTTTTCAATGCATTTAATTCTTCATAAACCTTCATCAAATCGTTTGCTATTTTTTCTTGATGAAATTTCTCTACATATTTTTTCCCTTCCACCATTCGAGCTCCATCTTTTTGCTCTTTTAATAATAAATTTATAGCATTGCTCATGGCTACATCATCGTCGGGGTCTACGTATATACACGCATGTCCGCCTGCTTCTTCTAAACAAGATCCTCTAGCGGCAATTACCGGCGTGCCACATTGTAATGCTTCTATAATAGGTATCCCAAATCCCTCAAACCTCGATGGGTAAATAAACATGGTAGCCAAATTGTAAATAATAGGAAGCTCATCAAAGGTGATTTTATGTAAAAAAATTACTCTATGTTCTAAATGATGTATTTTAAGATACTCTTTCAGCTCATCAACATAAGAGGTTTCTCGGCCAATAATTACCAGTGGAATATTTTCGTTAGTGTTTTTTAATGCTTTAATTATAAGCATTGCATTTTTACGTTTTTCTATAGTGCCCACATTTAATAAAAAACGTTCTGGTAACTGATATTTAACTCTCACTGTCATCAACATCATATCATTAACTTGTTGATGAAAAATACTTGCACACGATTGGTAAACTACACGTATTTTTTTTTCATCAATATTAAAAAAATGGATGATGTCTTTTTTGGTTTGTTCTGAAATGGCAATAATTAAATCGGCCACTTCGCAAGCATGTTTAAATTTGCTTGCATATATTTTACGATCTGTAGCTTTGTAATACTGCGGAAAGCGTAAGAAAATAAGGTCGTGTATGGTTACTACACTTGGTATAGTTGTTTTCTCAATGCCAAGTGGTAACTCATGACTTAATCCATGAAAAATATCTAGTTTATCCTTAACTAAATCTTTGGTAATACCTATTCTTCGCCAAAGCGAAGGAAATAGTTCATAAAAAAATGATTTCGGAATTTTAATATGTACTTCTGAATGATGAGGTAGATCTAAAAATTTTATTTGATGCTCATCTGGTACCCTAGGATTATATAAGTAATAAGAGTTCGTTGAAAAAAAATCGGCTAATATTTTTACAGTAGACCTGCTGTAATTACCCAGTCCTGTAAAATTTGTAAATGCACGCTTTGCATCGAAACCGATTTTCATTTATAAAATAATTATGAATTATGAATTATGAATTATGAATTATGTTCTTGGTTGCCCCATTCATAATTTATAATTCATAATTCATAATTTATTTAAACTGCCACATTATATTCTCTCAACGTTTCATTAAGAGAGGTTTTTAAATCGGTAGATTCTTTTCTTTTACCGATTATTAATGCGCAAGGTACTTGAAATTCTCCGGCTGGGAACTTTTTAGTGTAAGAACCTGGTATTACTACCGAGCGCGATGGTACTACACCTTTATATTCTACAGGTTCTTCGCCTGTTACATCTATTATTTTGGTAGATGCTGTTAATACAACATTTGCACCAAGTACAGCTTCCTTTTCTACACGTACACCTTCAACTACAATACAACGAGAACCTACAAAACAACCATCTTCAATTACTACTGGAGCCGCTTGTAAAGGTTCTAATACTCCGCCAATACCAACACCACCACTTAAATGTACATTCTTACCAATTTGAGCACAAGAACCAACGGTTGCCCAAGTGTCTACCATGGTTCCTTCGTCAACATACGCACCAATGTTTACGTATGATGGCATCATAATAACTCCTTTTGCTAAAAACGCACCGTATCTTGCAACAGCATGTGGTACCACTCTTACTCCAGCTGCTTTGTAATTGGTTTTTAATTTCATTTTATCATGAAAAACAAAAGGCCCAACTTTTATTTCTTGCATTACCGATATGGGAAAATATAATAACACTGCTTTCTTTACCCATTCGTTTACGTGCCACCTGTTCATTACTGGCTCTGCAACTCTTAATTCGCCCTTATCAAGTTTTTCTATTACAAACTCAATTGCTTGTATCACATCTGGGTAAGTCAGCATATTTCTGTCTTCCCAAGCTTTTTCTATTAATTCTTTATCTTTATTAATCATATGCTGTAAATTTATACGATTTTACGAAATCTATTATAAATCTATCAACATTAATTATTAAATATTGTGTTATGGCCGACGAGAACAAGGATAAAACGCGAATAGATAAATATTTATGGGCAATACGCATTTTTAAAACCAGGTCATTGGCAAGTGATGCCTGCAAAGCTGGGAGAGTAAAGCTAGAAAGCCAGAGTATTAAAGCCTCTTATGTAGTAAAACAGGGCGATATAATCCACATACAAAAAGATCAGCAAAAGAAAATTGTAAAGGTTATTGATATTTTAGATAAAAGGGTGGATGCTCCCACTGCACAAAAATATTACGAAGATTTAAGCCCTGTAAACGATACCCCACGTTTGTTTTCGGTGTTTACGGTACCCGTATTAAAACGCGATAGAGGAACAGGTAGGCCTACCAAAAAAGATCGACGTGAGATAGACGATATGCAATCATCTTGGGAAGGAAATGAATAATTTTTGGAATAAAATCTACCAAATTTTGCCCGAATAAATAGATGTTACATTTTTTTCTCAATTAAAATGTATGTGTATTTACCTGAAAAGCAATATTTTAATTGGTTTTTGTTGAATATAGAGGCTGATAATATTATAATTAGGAAGTATTTTGGTATTATTTGTGCTATCTAGCAATTATTAATGTTTGTTTTTTATTAAAATATACATATTTTTAGAAAACGACTATAGTCATAAACCCAATTCTTACTTATGCTGAGCATAAAAACTAACCCAATGTATAAGTTTCTGTTTTTGCTATTGCTCTTGTTATTCAACACAATTGAATATACGAGTAAAGCGCAGTCGTTTTTATACCAACCCAAAAGCGGACAAGGAGCCGAACCTTTAAACGAAGCCAACAATTTTGAAATTGTAATTAGGCAAGAGTTAACTAAATTCTTTTCGCCAAGTACTTTTTTGGTAGACATAAACATGTTGAAAGGAAATGTGGAGGTAATAAAACCAGTTGCTGCAACTAGAAAGAAAAAAACCTTGCAACGTTTACCGGGCATGCCAGTATTACCAAAAGGTTACCAAGATACAGAAACAGATACCTCTAAAAATTATACCTACAGCATAGAAGAAGTTGACTATTTATACATCAGCATAATTGTAGATACTACCTATGCAAATACCGACATCGATTTTATAAATTCATTAGTTCGTTCTATTATTCCAATTGACGAAACAAAGGGTGATGTAGTAAAAATTAAGCGATCGGTATTCCCGAAAGATAAAGAAGATTTATTTGCAGGAGGAGCTGGTGCAAATACACGCCCAGTGCAACAACCCAATTATTTGCCAGAGCAAAGGCCACAGGAGCCCATTCAAAGAGATGAAAAGCCAGAGCCATTAAAGGCAGAAACCGATAATACTTTGTTATATGTATTTGTAGTATTACTAATTCTATGTTTAATTATAATAGTTTTTGTTACGTATTTATTATATCGCAAAAGCAAAGATCCAGAGAAGAAAAATAAAGAAGAAGACCCAAAATTATTGAACGGACAAAATGCAAATGGCCAAGAGCTAAGTGTTATATATCCTAACGGGAATGGTCCAGATGGAGCATCCTCTTACCAAACAGAAGACATTATTAATTACGAATTTAATCGCCAACATGTTATTACAAGTGTAATTAGTAACCCTAAAGAAGTTGCCGGAATGATAGAGGCTTGGATGCTTACCAACCCAGAAGAAGGAAGAGCAAGAGCAGCCAATGCACTGAGTGCAGTGAACCCAAAGCTGTTGAATTTTTTACGTCCGTTTATGGCAGAAAATGCATACAGCGAATTAAATCAAGCAGTATCTAATCATCAATTAAAATCTCATAACGATAAATATCAAGAAGCAAGAGATTTTAGTAAAGAGCTATTATCCTTAAACGCGGAGCCAGATAGGAATGAAGATTTATTTGAGTTCTTAAATCAAATTACTGATTCGCAAATTATACATATGTTAAAAGAAGAGGACGATAATTTATCGGCGATACTTTTAGCCCAATTAGAGAGCAAGAGAACCAAGAATGTTTTGGGAATGATAGAAATAAACAGACGCTCCTCTATATTAATGAAGATGAGTAAAATTGATTTCATTTCATCTTCTATCTATAGAGAGGTGGCAACGTATTTCTCTAAGAAAGCAATAGATGTGAAGGGTATGAAGAATGTAGCCTTTGACGGATTACAATCTATTTTAGACATTTTAGATCAAATGCAAGACGAAGATCAAGATCAATTAATTAGTTCTATAGCATCACAAGATTTAGAGTTAGCAAATAATATTAAACAACAGTTTGTAGGGTTTAAAAATGTGGTGTACCTAACGGATCTTCAGTTAGAAACGGCATTGAGAGACATAGATACCAATACACTTGTGCAAGCATTAACAGGCTTAAGCACACATGTACAAAACAAAGTAATATCACAACGCGCACCACGTGAGCAGTCGCTTATTAAATCTGAACTCGAAAGCGGAAATCCGGTAAGCCCTGATGAAAGAGATCATTCACGTAAAATTATCATCGATTCTATTCGTAGAACTTTAAAACTTGTTGCTTAATGAAAAAGATAGTATTGTTTATTATATTAACCATTGGAGTATTAAATCTAAAAGCACAAGTAGATAAAAATAATCCTATCATCCGTAAGCAACTAGAGTTAGTTGAGTTGATGGATGAAATTGCCGACAAAGTTCGTTTAAATGATTTGTTGTACAAACGAGTTGCATTGGTATCTTTTGATTATCCAGATTATATTATTAACGAAACAGAAGCGATTCAAATTAAAAGCAGAATTGAAGGGGTGTTTGCAGTAAGTGGTTTTACCATAGTAGCAGCACCAGAGTTTAAACAAAAACCATTAACCATTGTAAACGGTACAGATTCTAACTTAACAATTACCAGACAGAACACTCTTGAAAGATTAATACTTGATGAAGAAAAGATGGATGCTGTAATTGATAAGTATTCTTTACAAGCATTAATGTATGTGCAATTAACGTATGATCATATTACAGGTTATCAAGTTAATTTACAATTAGTAAAATCTCGATCAAAAGAATTAATTTACAGTACTATTATTAATTCAAATCCTCAATTATACAACCCACGTAAAGCTCAATTCTCTGCTACAGCAGGGGTTGCTTTTTATAATACACAATCTTATTTAATAGATAATATCGATATATCTAATGGGAAAAAATTTACGGCAACTTGTGCAGATTTATCTGTTAATTGGCGTCAATCAATGAATAAAAATCAATCTGGTTTTTATGGAATAAATGCAGGTATGTCTTTCTTAAATTTGTTAACATCAGGAACAGATACGGGCATTGCAAAGTTTACCAGTGTACTGCCACATGGAGGCTTGTTTTATACCATTGCTTTTTTAAAGAAAAACGATCAGCCCCGAAAATATTGGTTAGAAGCTTTCCAATCTATGAATGTGTACATAGCAAATTCAATTACACCATACGCTCGTCAAGGTATAATATTTAATGCATCACAAAACTTAAGTTTAGAAGTAGACTTTAGGTATTTTATGTTGATTAATCAGTTTACAAAAGAAAACAGTGTTTTACAATTACAACAATTTGGATATGGGATTAGTTTCATCTATAGGCCGTAGTATATTATTGCTTTTATGTGTGTTTGCTGTACAAGCCTGCGATACTCGATATACCGTACAAGATTTGGCAGAGCAGCAACGAATTGCAGAAAACGCCAGAAGAGCGTATTCTCTAAAAGACCCTGTGAATGTAAAATATAAAAACAATGCATCCTCAATAGAATATGCAGTTGGTAAAGGCAATGAAGAGTTTGTATTGTCTATGAATACCGATCCGAAATCTAAAAAAGATTTAATTGATGGTACTTTAAATGTAAGTAAAGAAGCTCAAGATGCTATTAATGTTGCGCTCAAAAATTACCGTAGAGCGCAAGAGTTTTTATATGTTGATGATTACAGTTCGGCATTAGATTATGTGGAAGAATCACTCAAAATAATTGAAACGGCAGAAGCACTTTCATTAAAAGGAAGCATTTTGTATGTGATGGGTGATGAGGAAAAAGCGAAAGCATTATGGATACAAGCTGCTAAACTCGACCCAGAAATTAGAGTGCCCTCAGCAAAAGAATTAAAAGATATTACTTCAAAAAAATAATATGAAATTTTCAATTGGATCCTTCATAGGCTTTCTCATATGCAGTGTTTTCATGGTTGTCGGAATTATGGATACAGCAGGAGCCATTCGTATAGAACATTATTTACCTAACTTTATAAAAAATCCGTTCATTCATTTCGCCGGATTTTTTATTGTGTTTGGAGGAGTATTAGCCTCAATGTTTGTAATGTACCCGGTAAATGTAGTTTTTGCTGCATTCAAAAATTTCGGTCAATTATTTAGTCAAACAAAACACAAAGCATTATCTATTAACGAAGATGTGGATATGGTGGTGAACTGGTCGGAGCGATTAAAAAAAGATAAAAAAGAATTTATAAATAGTATCTCGCAATCAGAAAAAGATCCTTTTGTGAAAATGCTTTTCGATTTATACAATACTAACTATTCATCGCACGATATTAGAAACATGGGCGAAACGAGTATTGAAAAAGATTATGCACAGTCATTGCAATTATCAGATGTTTTTCATGCCATGGCAAATGCCGCACCAGCCTTTGGTATGGTGGGAACGGTGTTGGGGATGATTGTGATGTTAAATAATTTAAGCGATCCATCTAATATTGGCCCTGGTATATCTACCGGTTTAATTGGTACTTTATACGGAGTGGCTTCTGCAAACTTATTTTTCATCCCCTTATCAAAAAAAATAAAATTTAATGCCTTACATACACAACGCAGAGAGATCATTATTTTAGAAGGTATGTTATTGATAAAAGAAAATAAACCTGCATTGGTAATTCGCGATCAATTAATGTCGTTTGTAAGCCGCGATACAGATACACAAACCAAAAGCACAAAATAAATAAAATGAGTGTTGAGGATAATAAAAGGAAAGTAAAGAAAACCTTGCTTGGAGAACCCGAGCAAGAGCTTTGGCTTATTACGTATGCCGATTTAATTACTCTTTTGTTATGTTTTTTTATTTTACTTTTTTCCTCGGCTAACATCGATCAAAATGTGTGGGATCAAATAAAAGCCAGCTACAGCTCCAAAGTAAAAAGCAAAAAAGTGTCAACTCCACTAAGCGAAATAAAGTATCAGCTAGATTCTATGTTGATGCAAGAAGTAAAAAGCAATAGTTTAGAAATTGAGAATAAAGACAATGCCATAAACATGCGTTTCTTAAGCAACTCCTTTTACAACAGTGGCGATGCCATGTTATTACCAGAGGGGAAAGAAATTGTAGATAAAATTTTTGATGTAATTGATGCGGTAAATAAACGCAAGAAAGCAGATTTCCAAATTGACGTTGAAGGGCATACCGACGATAATCCGATTAGTAATTTACAATACCCCTCTAACTGGGAGTTATCTGTAGCAAGAGCCTCTAATGTGGTAAGGTATTTAATTGATAGAGGAATGTCGCCGGGGAGGTTAAAAGCTTCAGGCTATGCCGATACTCAACCAGTTGTTCCAAATAGAAACCCCAAAGGAGAACCCATACCAGCAAACCAATCTGTAAATAGGAGAGTGGTGTTGAGGATACATTATTAGTGTGCTAGTATGCTAGTTAGTTAGTATGCTAGTAAGATAGTGTGCTAATGTGCTTTGAGTTTGAGATAATGTGTTATTTTTGCCTCAAATAAAATTACAGAAATGAATACAATTGATACCATAAACTTCCAAGGTAAACGCGCCTTAATTCGTGTTGATTTTAATGTACCCTTAAATGCTGCTTTTGAAATTACAGACGATACACGTATGCGTGCTGCACTGCCTACCATCAAAAAGATTTTAACAGATGGTGGTTCGGTAGTATTAATGTCGCACCTCGGCCGACCAAAAGAAGGGCCTGTAGAAAAGTATTCATTAAAACATATTGTAAAGCATTTAGCTGAACTTACTCATGCTCCTGTATTATTTGCAGATGATTGTATTTCGGATGATGCATTTTCTAAATCTGCTAATTTAAAAGCAGGCGAAATTTTGTTATTAGAAAATCTGCGATTTTATAAAGAAGAAGAAAAAGGCGACGATGGATTTGCTGCAAAATTAGCAAAACATGGTGATGTATATGTGAACGATGCTTTTGGCACTGCACACAGAGCACACGCTTCTACAACCATTGTAGCCAATTATTTCCCTACCGCTAAAGTGTTTGGTTATGTGATGGCAAATGAATTAACAAATGCCGAGAAAGTAATGAATAATGCTGATAGACCTTTCACCGCCATTATGGGTGGTGCAAAAGTTTCGGATAAAATTTTATTGATTGAAAAATTATTAGACACCGTAAACAATATTATTATTGGTGGCGGCATGGCCTACACTTTTGCAAAGGCAATGGGAGGCAACATTGGTTCCTCTTTGGTTGAACAAGATAAATTAGAATTGGCATTAAGTTTAATAGAAAAAGCAAAAGCGAAAGGAGTAAATCTTGCGCTTCCAACAGATTCTATTATTGCCGATGCATTTAACAACGATGCTAAACAATCGATAGCCAATAATGATACCATACCCGATGGATGGATGGGTTTAGATATTGGTCCGAAATCAATCAGCACTTTTAAAGAAATAATTGCCAATTCGAAAACTATTTTGTGGAATGGCCCGATGGGTGTTTTTGAAATGAGTAGCTTTGAAAAGGGTACCAAAGAAATAGCATTGGCTGTTGTAGAAGCTACAAAAAACGGTGCCTTCTCTTTAATTGGTGGTGGCGATTCTGCTGCTGCAGTAGCAAAGTTTAATTTATCAGACGATGTTTCTTATGTGTCTACAGGTGGTGGGGCATTGTTAGAATACATGGAAGGAAAAGTACTACCCGGTGTTGCCGCTATTCTGAATAAATAGTTTGTAAGGTATTTATACACATCACAGGGATTTTCGCTGTATTGTTTATTACTTGTTGCTCTAAAGGGCCAAGTACTAAATCTTTAATCCCTTTTTCGGGTGTAGTTAAAATTACAATTAAATTTGCTTGCAACCCAATGGCTGCCTCTATGTATGCTTTGCTGAAATCGTTTTTTTGCATTTGCATGCGTGTTACATTCACCTCCACTTGGTGTTGAGCTAAATGTTTCATGAAAAAATTAGTATTCAAGCTAATTTTATTTTGTTCAATTTCATCGGTAGAAATTTTCTCGAACAAAGTAATACTTGCATTCGTCATTTTTGCAAATTCTACAACCTTTAATAACTTCTGTTTAATGGCTTCCGATTCATTAATGGGAATTAATACTTTGGAATATTGTTTGGGTAATGCAGATTCGAGTTGGGTAATAATTACCGGAACTTTACTGCTTAAAATTACTCGCACCGCAAAGGCTCCAGTAATGTGTTGTATACCTTTTACCCCATGTGTGCCCATTACTATAAGTTTTGATTTTTGAGCCAACGAAAAATCACTAATCGTATTAAAAATATTTCCTCTTTCTACGTTCGGAAAAATTTTTATGCCGTATTGCAAATTATATTTTTCGGCAAGTTGAGAAAGTTTACGTAAAATTTCCTGGGCTATATGCTCCTCCTCATTTTTAATAACATGTAACAGTTGGATGTGTTCAGAATTGTTCTTTGCTAATATACATGCATGTTCCAGCGCTTTTTCTGTTACCGGACTAAAATCTATGGGCACCAATAAATTACTATTTTTATTCATCGATTTTTAATTTTACTTGTTGCAGATGTTTTTGTTTGGTGGAGTGGCGTAAATCGATAGCATGTTGAGTAAAATAAGAATGATTTTCTAAAAAGTTCAATTGAATTTTATTCCATTCTATTTCATTTTTTACAATGGTTAAATAGCTTAATTCTTTAAATAGTAAGGCCCCTATTTCCCAAAAATCTGTTCTGCCTAAATAATCTAAATCGGCATCACAAATAATTTGTTCTAGTTTACTTCTTGGGTTTTGCGGAATTTTGGTAGCCATAACCATTCCACATATAATTTTTATTTCATCTTCGGAATAATCAAAATGAGGGAGTACAGAGCGAGCTAATTCGCAACTTAGCATTTCATGTTCTTTATGGTTTATTAAAAAACCCGAATCATGAAACAATACCGCGACTTTTAATAACTCAATATCTTTTTCTGCCAATTCTTCTAATTCAGCATATAGTAATGCTGCCTTTAATACATCTTGGGTATGTATGTAACTATGGTAAGTATATTCAGCAGATAATTCTTCTAATAAACGTTTTTCTATATACACTCTAATTTTCTCGAATCTCATTTTGCTATTATTCAATTCAAATTTAATGTTTAAATTAGTCAATATTATCTCCCTAAGGGGCTAATTAATTTAACATCACAATTTAATGATAATTATTATTGTTTGCTCCATTCTTATGGTAATAGGAGGTGTTTTGTTTTTCAGAAGTAATAATATTCAGTCAAACAAACATAAAAAACTCAGCAAAATTAGAAATAATATTGCACGAGATTTGCACGACGATGTAGGGGCTACTCTTAGCAGTATTTCTTTTTATGCACAAGCCGTGCAACAAAGAATAGAACATAACAAAAACCAAGAAGCCTTGCAAATACTTACTCAAATGGGCGAGAGTGCGAGGCAAACCGTAGAAAGCATGTCGGATATCGTATGGATGGTAAACCCTGCAAACGATTCCCTAGAAAATTTATTTGTTAAAATTGAAGATTATGCAAAACAGATGTGTGCATCTAATCAAATAGAAATTTTATTTTCAAACACAACCAAGAATATACAAAAGATAGATTTATTAAAACGGAGAGATATTTATTTAATTTGTAAAGAAGCCATAAACAATGCGGTTAAATATGCAAAAGCTACCTCAATTTCGGTTGAGCTAGGGAATACCCATGAACATTTACTTATTAAAATAAAAGATGATGGACTAGGGTTTAATAAGGACACTATAAAAATGGGAAATGGATTACTGAATATGAAAGTACGTACGTCTGAAATAGGAGGGGTGTTACTGTTAAACTCTAACTTAAATGAAGGCACAGAAATTATGTTAAAAATTCCACTTAATACACTAAATAAATAATATGCCACACAAAGTTGTATTGTTCGACGATAACCATAAAATTCGAACTTCATTAGAATTAATGATAAATGGGTACGATGATTTTCGGGTTGTAAATTCATTTCCAGATTATCAGAATGTTGTGCAAAATATTATAGATGCCGAAGCAGATTTGGTAATTATGGACATTGAAATTCCGCCAGTGGATGGGATTGAAGCTGTTAGTTTAATTAGAGCACACGATAAATCGATACCCATTTTAATGTTTACTGTTTTTGAAGACGACGATAAAATTTTTAGATCTATTTGTGCAGGTGCGCAAGGCTACTTATTAAAAAGTGCTAGCCCTAAAAATATTATGAATGCTTTAAAAGAATTAATTAAAGGCGGGGCTCCCATGACACCTAGTATTGCCAGAAAAATTCTCAAAAAATTCTCTGAAGAAATTAAATTACCTGTCGCCGAAAATAAAGAAGACTATCATTTAACAAAACGAGAATTAGAAATTCTAAAATTACTAACCGAAGGAAATTCTTATCATTCCATTACCGATAAATTAATGATTAGTTATGATACGGTGAGAACTCACATCAGTAATATATATGGTAAACTACATGTTGCGAGTAAAGCAGAAGCAGTTGCAAAAGCATTAAACGAACGCTTAATTAAATAAGCACACAAAGCTCTGCTAAACGATTAGAATAACCCCATTCATTATCATACCAACCTACTACTTTTACTAACCTACCCACTACAGATGTTAACTGAGCATCAAACACACACGAATGTGGGTTCTCTTGTATATCAATTGAAACAATTGGATCTTCGGTATATTCAAGTATACCTTTTAACTCATTCTCGGAAGCATGTTTAAAAGCCGCATTAATTTCTGCAACACTTAATTCTTTTTTTAACAAACAAGTAAAATCGGTAAGCGAACCATTAGGCACTGGTACTCTAATTCCTGCACCTCCAAGTTTGTTTTCGAGGTGTGGGAAAATACTGGTGATGGCTTTGGCAGCACCTGTACTAGTAGGAATCATTGATACTGCGGCAGCTCTCGCTCTACGCAAATCTCTATGCGGTGCGTCGTGTAAATTCTGATCGCCAGTATACGAGTGTACAGTAGTTATATATCCATCTTCTATTATACCCAGCTCGTCTAACACTTTTACCATGGGTGCCACATTATTGGTAGTACAAGAAGCGTTTGAAATTAACTGATAATTATCTTTTAAAATAGAATTGTTTACGCCTAGTACGATAGTAGGGATGTCTTTATCTGTTGGCGGGGCAGAAAGGATAACTTTTTTGGCACCGGCATTAAGATGCAAATTTGCTTTTTCTTTACTTAAAAATTTGCCCGTCGATTCTATTACCACATCAATTTTTAACGCTGCCCAAGGTAAATTACTGGGGTCTTTTTCTGCAAAGCTTTTAATGAGTCTTCCATTAATAATTAAGCCATCTTCCGCTACTGCTATCGTTCCAGCAAAGCTTCTGTGTATTGAGTCATACTTAAATAAATGTGCTAAAGTTATATTATCAGTTAAATCATTAATGGCTACTATTTCTATGGCAGGATTTGATAATGCATTTCTTAAAAAAACTCTTCCTATTCTTCCAAAACCATTAATGGCTACTCTTATTTTTTTCATGGTTTAAAGGTACGAATTGTGAATAATTTAATACTTTATTTTCTATGTAACATAAAAGTTACCTTAATCTCTTTTAATAATTTTTTTAAAAATCTGTTCAAACATATTCAAGCTTTTTCATATAAAATTCTTGGTAAATAGAATGAATTTATAATTAGTTCAAATTTCTGAGAAGCATTTAAAGATAATTTTTCTAGATTAATAAGGGTATTTGGTATTATAATTGTCTAGTATATGCGATATTAGTATTTACAACTACCATACTAGTATTTTTAAATTTTTTAAAATTATGAAAAACACTTTAAGCTCTCGCTTAAAAGGCATTTTTTATGCCTTAAGCCTTTCAATTCCTGTTATTAATTACAGAGGCGTGTATGTCTTATTTTTAGGACTGTTACTTAGCTCTCAGTTATTTGCTCAAAGTATAACAATTGGGCCAAGCGCAACCAGTACAGCTTCTGTAACTTGGGGACCAATGAATTGTGGTACAACTGCGGCTAGGTATAACCGCACGGCTTATATTTATCCTTCCACCTTGTTTTCGAACATTACAGATGGTGATAGAATTTTAGCCTTAGCCTTTAGGAAAGCAGTTACTACAGCACCTGCAGGTACTTCCAATTTTAAGATGTATATTAAAAATACTTCTCTTACTACTTGGCCAGGAACCTTAACATGGGCAACAGAAATTTCCAACGCTACTTTAGTATTTGATGGTAGTCCGAATACTATTTTAGGAAACACCAGTGGTTTTAAAACTTTTCCATTTACAAACGCCTATATTTTTAATGGAGCCAATGGTAATAATCTTGCCGTCTATGTAGAGTATACCCAAACAGCAGCTTCAACTGCTATCACTTGGATTTATGATACACAAACAGGTGTGCCCGATTATGCAACTGGATCTACAAGATATGCATCTTCAACTGCTGGTAGTACTCCCGCAGCCACTCTTACATCGTCAAATGCTAACCACCCTCAATTAAGAATTGATTATAAACATAATTTAAATACATCCGTAGAATTAGTAAGTCCAAGTGGTGCTTGTACAGGTTCTACAGATTCTATACGCATACGTGTAAATAATTTAGGTACAAATGCCATTACCAGTTTAATTGTTGATTGGGAATTTAACGGTGTGGCACAAACACCCTTTAATTATACTGGCAATATTCCAGAAAATGCTAGTCGTGTAATTGCCATTGGCAGTAAAACTTTTCCGGCAGCTGTGCCAATAAATATTAAAGCATGGACAAGTAGCTTAAATGCTGCTGTCGATAAATTCCCGGCGAATGATACGGTAAATGTGAAAATGAACGGACCGGCTTTAGCGGGTGTTTATACAATTGGTGGTGTTGGAGCAGATTATCCGGATATGCTTACAGCAGTAAATGATTTAAATGCGAGAGGTGTTTGTGCACCTGTTACGTTTAATGTAGATGCTGCTAGCGGGCCGTACATTGCTCAACTAGAATTAAAAAATATAGTTGGTACTAGCGCTGTTAATAAAATTATTTTCAACGGTAACGGTGCCGTAATTTCTGATACTATTAATTCGGCAAAAGTAAACAACAAACATATTTTGTTTTTAAATGGAACCGATTACACCACCTTCGATAATTTTACAATTAATTATGAAGATGGTTCTATCTATTGCCTCGCAGTAGTAATTGGTAACAATGCAAATAACAATACTATTAAAAATTGTAGAATTAATTTAGATGCAAATTCAACCTCTGCAGATTTCTCTGGCATAAGTTTTTCGGCAAGCAGCGCAAGTTATTTGCAAGCAACTTCTGCTAGTTATAATACCATCGAAAATAATATTATTAAAGGTGGAAATGCGGGTATAGCACTCGCTGGTACTACAGGTTCGCAGCAGTTAATGAAAGGTAATATACTTCAAAATAATATTATTTACGATCCAAATTTATATGGTATTTATAGTACAGCAACAGATAGTACACAAATTCTTGCTAACGATATTTCTAAACCAAATAGAACTTTATTTGTAACAAGTTATGGAATGTACATCACTGGCAACAGTCAGGCGGTAAGTATTTCAAAAAATAAAATTCACGATGCTTATACCCAAGTACCAAGTTCTACTGCAACATTTTTTGGTATAAATGTTACTGCGAATGATGCACGTGCAGGTAAAGAAGTAATCATTAAAAACAATATAGTTTACAACATTAAAAGTAATGGTATACACTACGGTTTACATACTAATAATAGCGATAGTATTCAGTATTTAAATAATACCGTACACATAGATAACCCAAATGCTACCGCAGGTAATGTTGGTGGATTGTATTCTACAGGTGCAGCAACAGGAGTGCGATACTTAAACAACAATGTTTCTATTACAAAAGGTGGAAATGGTAATAAACATGGGGTATGGATTAATACAGCTGATGTAACAGCGATGTTTAATTACAACAATATTTTTGTAGATACCACCGTAGGTAAAACAGGTCAACGTAACGTTGGTTATTTTGTAGCCACCCCATTTGTAACTTTAGCCGATTGGAAAACTGCGAACACAAATATGTGGGATCAAAATTCTATCAGTGCAAGATCATTATTTGCCGATGCAAGTAATGGAGATTTAACTCCAAATTCATTTGATGTAAATAACATGGGTACACCACTTGCTGCTGTTACCGATGATATTAATGGAGTAACAAGAAATGCTACCAACCCAGACCCTGGTGCTTACGAGTTTACTCCAATTTTAAATGATGCCGGATTAAATGGTTCGACCTTAGTTAACGGTTCATGTTTTGGTTTGGTACCAGTAGGTTTTAGATTGAAAAACTACGGGGCTAACGATTTAACATCTGCACAAATAAATTGGAGCATAAATGGTGTTTTACAAACTCCACATTCTTATACAGGAACCCTTGGATCTGGTGCAGATACCATGGTAATAGTAGGTACCAGAACAATTGGTTTAGATACCGCATATACTATTAATGCATGGACAAGTTTACCAAACGCAGTAGCAGATAATAGAACTTCTAACGATACATTATTAAACATTAATTACAAAGCAGCCATGAGCGGTACCTATACCGTTGGTGGTGTAGGAGCTAAGTATCCAAGTATAACAGATGCTGCAAACGATTTAAATACTCGTGGTGTTTGTGGTCCTGTAATTATTGATGTAAACAAAAATGCTGGTCCGTATAATGAGCAAATAAAAATTAACGATTTAGTTGGAACAAGTGCCATTAATACCGTTGTATTTAAAGGCCACGGTGTTGCGTTAAACTTTAATTCTACCAACTCTGCAATTCGTTATGGTTTTTATATTGATGGTGCAGATTATGTAACTATTGATAGTTTTATAATTACACCAGTAAGCTCTGCCACTAATTTTGGTTGGGGTATACATTTAGGTTCTAATTCAAATTATAATAAAATTACAAACAACGTAATTAATTTAAATAACAACATCACATCTCAAAACTTTACGGGTATTACCTTAACGGGTTCTACAACTTCTTTAAATACAGTAGGAGGTTATTTTGTTGGAAACTTAATAGAGAACAACATCATTAATGGAGGTGTGTACAACATTAATATTTACGGTGTTGCCGGACAAAATTCATTAACCAGAGGAAACAGAATTATTGGAAATAAAATGTACGACCCATATCACTACAGTGTGTCGTTATATAACCAAGACAGTGCAGAAGTAAGTAAAAATGAAATGACGCGCTCTACACGTGTTACCAGTGTAAACTTTGTAGGTGTGTATTTAAACGGAGTAAGTGGAAGTACTTTAATTGATGGAAACAATATACACGATGCATTTAATGCAAACCCAACTACTACCAATGCTCCACACGGAGTGTACTTTACTAATTGCCCTCACTCTGCTGGCAGAGAAGCCTTAGTAAAAAATAATGTGATCCATAATTTCTATGGAAACGGTGCGCATTATGGATTGTATGCAGGCGGTACAAGTAGTTACATTCGTTTCTATAATAATACCATTAACCTCGATAATAAAACGCAAACGGCTGGTTCTGCATATGGTTTTTACCAAACAGGAACTACCACTAATATCGATGTAAAGAATAATATTTTTGTGATTGCTAAAGGTGGTACCACTGCTAAGTACGGAATTTATTTAGGAACCTTGCCTCCAGGAGTAACATCAGATTATAATAATATTTTTGTAAGTGGAACTGGTAATAACGTTGGTTATTATAGTTCTGCACGTGCAACATTAACAATTTGGAAAACTGTAAACACAAATGCCTACGATCAAAATAGTGTGAGTGTTGATCCCGAATTTTTAAATCCATCTCAAAATAACTTCAAACCAAACAGCCCTGCATTAAACAATACCGCTACCCCAATTGCGGCAGTAAATAATGATTATACAGGAGCGGTAAGAAGTGGTACACCAGATATAGGTGCTTATGAATTTGTACCTACTGTAAATGATGCAGAAGTGGTTGAAATTGTGGGTCCATCTATTGTTTGTGTAAGCTCTAACGTGGTTGATGTTAAAATTAAAAATAGAGGTACTGCAAACTTAAGTGCACTAACTCTAAATTGGAGCATTAATAATGTGTTGCAAACACCATTTGTATTTAACGGTACATTACCAAGGTTAAAAGATTCTGTTATTAGTATTGGCGTATTTAACGGTATTGCTAATAGTACCTATGCAATAAAAGTATGGTCGAGTTTGCCAAATAACTTAGCAGATGAAAACGTTATTAACGATACCGTTTTAAAACAAAATATTAAAACAGGTATGGCAGGTATGTATACCATTGGTAATACACCATCAACCTACTCAAATTTTAATGCAGCCATAAATGATTTAACTTCAAGAGGCTTGTGTGGCCCTGTTACCTTAAATGTAATAGAGGCTGATGGTCCTTATGAAGAAAAAGTAACCATTACACCAATACCTGGTGCAAGTTCAATAAACACTCTTACTATAAAAGGGAATAATGCTTTATTACATACCTTAATAACTGCCACCGGCGATAGAGCCGTACTAACATTAAACGGAGCAGATTATGTTACTATTGATAGTTTAATGGTGGAAGTAAAAGAAGGATCGGATTATGGCTATGCTGTTTTATTAACGAATGCAGCAGATTATAATACCATCAAAAATTCGAGTTTAAGTACCATCGATACCAGCTCTAGCAGTTTTGCCAGTTTAGTATTTGGTGGATTAAGTTCTATAAGTACTGCATCTAATTCTAAATATAACACCATCGAAAACAATACCATTTTTGGAGGATATTACGGATTAACCATTTATGGTACGAGTTCTAATAATCAGTTAACTCGTGCAAACATAATCCGCAATAATAAAATTCAGGATTTCTATTACTACGGATTGTATCATTATTATGCAGATAGTACTCAACTTATCGGCAATGATATTTCTCGTCCAACAGCCACTTTAATTTCGAGTACAACTTATGCTACCTACATTTTAGGTGCCTCACAAAACCTAACCATAGAGCGAAACAGAATACATAATATGTACGACCAAGATCAAAGTGGTACAGGAACCTTATACGGTTATTACTTATCTACTGGTGCTGCGCAAACTGGTAAACAAACCATTGTAAGTAACAACTTAATTTATAACATTAATAACAGTGGTACTACTTATGGTATTTATAATTCAACCAGTGGAAATGTGTTGTATTATCATAACACTATTTTGCTTGATAATCAAAATGCAACCGCCGGTACTGCTTACGGATTTTTCCAAACAGGTAATACAACAGGCATCGAATTTAAAAACAATAATTTGGTGGTTTCTAAAACCGGTTCGGGAACCAAGTATGGTATATACATGTCAACAGCCGCTACTCCATTAACTACAGATTATAATAATATTTATGTTCCTAATGGTAATGTTGGTTACAATTCTTCTGCACGTTTAACTTTAGCAGATTGGCAATTAGTAAATCCGGCATTTGATGTAAACAGTGTGAGTACAAATCCTATTTTCCCGAATAGAGTATTAGAAGATTTTACACCAGCATCTGCCTTAATAAATAATTTAGGTACACCAATTGCATTGGTGCCAACAGATTTTAAAGGAGTACTTAGAAACTCTGCTACACCAGATATGGGAGCATACGAGTTTACTCCAGTTTCTGAAGATGCTGCCATTACAGCATTTGATGTGCAAAGTATATGCGTAGGTGTACAACCTATTGCTGTTAGATTAAGATCATTAGGTACAAATACCCTAAGCTCTGTAACCATTAACTGGACAGTAAACGGTATTGCCCAAACACCATTCTCGTATACAGGTTCTTTAGGCACAGGTTTAGATACCTCTGTGGTAATTGGTAATACTAATTTTATAGTTGGTAATATTTATAATTTTAAAATCTGGACTTCCTTACCAAATGGTACTACAGATTTAAATAATTTAAACGATACCTTGTTGGCTAATAACAAACGCACAGGTTTGCGTGGAGTATATACCATTGGTGGTTCGGGTGCTAATTATGCAAGCTTATCTGCAGCGGCAACAGATTTAAATAATTTAGGAGTTTGTGGTAATGTTAGCTTTAATGTAAACCCTGCTGCTGGTCCGTACAACGAACAAGTACTTTTAGAAAGCATTGCAGGTGCAAGTGATACCAGTAAAATTGTATTCAACGGAAACGGCGCAGTAGTTACTTTTACTGCAACCGCTTCTGGTGCTCGCCATCTTATAAAATTACGTGGTGCCGATTATGTAACTATTGATAGCTTTAGGTTAGAAATGAATCCAAGTTCTACTTATGGTTTCCCCGTACATATTTTATCGGGTTCGAATAATAATACTATAAAACGTAATTATGTAAAAACCATCGAAAATTCTTCGAGCTCAAATTTTGGAGGAATTATTTTATCAGGTTCAGAAACTTCTGCAACCGGTGCTGGTTCAAACATCAGTTTTAATACCATAGAAAATAATACCATTGTAAATGGATATTATACAATGACTATTGCAGGAACAAGCGCTTCTGCAACAAATCAAAAAGGAAATGTGATTAGAAATAATAAGATTATTGATAGTTATATATATTCTATTTACACGGTTGGTTGCGATAGTACTACTATCTCTGGAAACGAAATATACAGAGCGAATAGAACTACACAATCTACTTTCTATGGAGTGTATAACACAACAAATTCTTTCCGTTTATTAATTGAAAAAAATAAAATACACGATCCATTCCCGATGTTGTTAACTTCTACTTCGGCATTTTATGGAATTTATACCAATGCAAGTGATGGGTTAACAGATCCATCAATTATAAAAAACAACGTTATTTACAACGTAAATAGCAACGGTACGCAATATGGTTTAACAAACCTTTCGAGTGATAATGTTTACTATTACAACAATACCATTGTATTAAGTGATACAGCACAATCAACTGCAGTAGTAAACGGATTCTTACAATCAGGTTCAACCGCGTCTACCGGATTGAAAATAAAAAACAATAACTTCTTTATTAGCAGACCCGGTAGTGCAAACAGAATTGGATTGTATTTTACAGCGCCAACTACTACGTTTGAAGCAGATTATAACAACTTCTATATTACTAATGGAACAGGTATAAACGCGGTTGCATTTTTAACTAATAACTACAATACCTTAGTAGATTGGAAAGCATCTAATAACAATGCATACGATCAAAACAGTATAGAAACTAATCCATTATTTAACTTAGCATCGAGTGGTATTTACAGACCGTTCTCTGGTGGATTGGATAACAAAGGAACACCATTATTAGAAGTGCCAACAGATATTATGGACAGTATTAGAAATAGTACTACACCAGATATTGGAGCGTATGAATTTACTGCTGTGGGTGAAGATGCAGGTATTGGTTCACTCGCATTTACAAGTGTTTGTGCAGGTGTAAATCCTGTTTCTGTAAATCTTGTAAACTCAAGTGCCAACGTGCTTTCAACTGTTACCATTGCTTGGAGTGTAAACGGAATTGCGCAACCTAACTTTAATTTTGTAGGTGCATTAAGTTCTGCGAGCAGTACAAGTGTAACTCTGGGTAATTATAATTTCTTACAGGGTATATCGTATACCTTAAAATTCTGGACAAGCCAACCAAATGGTTTGGCCGATGCGAATAATACAAACGATACCTTAACAGTTACTAATTTTACTACTGCCTTATTAGGAACATATACCATTGGTGGTGTAGGGGCTAACTATGCTAATTTAATTGATGCAGTTGCTGCCTTAAACTCAGGCGGTGTTTGCGGCCCTGTAGTGTTTAACATGAACCCTGCAGCTGGCCCATATACTGGCCAAGTAGAAATTGGAAATATTAATGGTGCAAGCAGTACCAATACAGTTACTATTAACGGTAGAGGCTCTGTAATTACCGCAAATATTTCTGATGCTGCGAAACGCGGATTAATAAGATTAAACGGAACGAAGTACTTAACCTTAGACAGTGTAACTGTAAATGTGGATGCTGCTTCTGTGGCTGGTTATGCATTATTAATTGGTAGCAATGCAAATAATAATACAATTAAAAATTCGAGCTTTAACAGTGTTGCACAAAGCACTAGTACAAGTTTCGGAGCAATTATTTTCTCTGGTGCAGAGAATTCGGCTACTATAGGAAGTAACTCAAGTTATAATACCATCGAAAACAATAGTGTATCTGGTGGTTATTATGCAATTAGTGTTTACGGAACTAGTGGTGGTAACTCTTTAACTAAAGCAAACATTATAAAAAATAACAGAGTAAAAGATTTCTATGCATATGGTATTTATAACATCTATGCAGATAGCACACAAATTAGTTCAAACGATGTTTCTCGTCCGAACCAAACAGCAAGTACTACTACCTACGGTATATATTTCTCTGGAGTATCGCAAGATGTTTTAGTGGAAAAAAATAGAATCCATAATTTATTCGATCAATTAACAACAAACTCCAGTACAATGTATGGTATCGGTTTTGCAACCGGTGCCGCACAAACTGGTAAAATGAGTGTAGTTAAAAACAATTTGGTGTATAATAATGCAAACAACGGTACACATTATGGATTGTACAACAGTACCTCTGGTAATGTTGTGTTCTATAATAATACCGTTGCAGAAAATTCTACACTTTCTACGGCAGGAGCTACCTATGGTATTTACCAAACAGGTTCTACTACTGGTATCGAATACAAAAACAATAACATTTTTGTAACCAGAACAGGTTCTGGTGTAAAATATGGTATATACATGGCTACTGCTGCATCGCCAATTACCTCAAACTATAATAACTTTTATGTACCAAATGGTAGCGTAGGTTATAACGCTGCTGCACATGCAACTCTTGCAGATTGGAAATTGGTATTGAGCGGTGCTTTTGATGCAAATAGCGAAAGTGTAAACCCTGTGTTTACATACGCAAACGTTGGCAACTACGCGCCTACAACGGCAGCATTAGATAACAAAGGTTTGTCTATCTCTATGGTAGTAGACGATATTAACTCGGCACTAAGAGATGTAAATACACCAGATATTGGTGCCTACGAATTTACTCCACCAGTAAATGAAATTGGAGTAACTGAAATATTGTATCCAACCGCTACAAATAAATGTGGTTTACCTAATGATAGTGTAGTGGTTGTAATTCAGAATTCAGGTTCTGCAGTACAATCAGGATTTAACATTAAATTAAATGTAACTGGTGTAAGCACCGCTGCTATTACCAATGCATATGTTGGTTCATTAGCATCGGGTGCATTAGATACTATTACTTTTAAACCTTACAATACAGATTTATCTGGTGTAATTAATTTAACAGTAAATACAGATTTAGCAACAGATGCTTACAAAGCAAATGATACCGCACGTTTCAGCTTTACTACTAGCCAAGCATCACCAATACCAACAGCAGCAAATGCTACTGTATGCGTAGGTTCGCAAGCAACTTTAGTAGCATCGGGTGCTAACAATATTTACAGATGGTACGATGCTCCAGTAGGTGGAAATTTATTAACTAAAAATGATACCTTAATAACGCCAGTTATTAATGGAACTACTAAGTTTTATGTATCTGGTACAAGTGGAAGCTCTAATGCATTCTCTGTAGGTCCACTAAATGTTAGCATTGGTACCAATGGTAATTTTACAAACCCATCTGTTCAGTATTTAGAATTTGATGCACTATCTACTTTCACCTTAGATTCGGTATCTATTTATCCTAACGGACCGGGTAATGTGGAAGTACGTTTATTGAGCAGCACAGGTACAGTATTGCAAACAAGAATAGTGGCCGTAAGTACTTCGCAAGTAATGACACGCATACCAGTTGGTTTCGTAATACAACCAGGTACTGCGTACAGAATGGACGGTGGTCCGGGTACAACAACTGGTGGATTGTGGAGAAATTCTGCAGGAGGTGTATATCCGTATACAGTTCCGGGCATAGTATCTATTACAGGAAACAGTTTCAGTACTACAGCATACTATTACTACTACAATTGGAGAGTAACCGGTGGTGCAGAAACTTGCCCTAGTCCGCGTAAAGAAGTAGTAGTAAATACTGCTCCAACAGTGGCTGGTACAAACTACACACAAGGTGCAACGTACCAAGGTATATTTAATGCCGGTACTTCTGTAAACCCAGATAGAGCTTGTGCTGCCGATACCTTAGAGTATAACATTACTACACCAAACGGATTTACCTTAGCAGGTTTAGGTACTACTTGGAGCATTTTAGATGCAAGTGTAAAAACAACAAACAATACAAATGCTGCAGGTACTTTAACTTTAACTGGCAATACATTAAGATTTATTCCGGCTACAGCTGATGTGGATAGTAATTTAATTTTATCTGTTCGTGTAAAAGATTTAAGCGCAACAGTATGCGATACTACCTTCAGTAGAAACATAAACATTGGTTCGAGTACTGCCTTTACCTTAGGTGCAGATACTACCATTTGTTTTGGCAATAGCATTACATTAGATGCAGGTATTGCAGGGCAAACATATGTATGGAGTACAGGTGCAACCACACAAAGTATTAACGTAACTAATTCTGGAACTTACAGCGTTACAGTTACCAATATTTCTGGATGTACAAGTACCGATCAAATTGTAGTAAATGTAACTCCACAAATTAATATTGAATTAGGTGCCGATACAAGTATTTGTGCAGGCAGCTCAATAATAATAGATGCTGGAACCATTGCTGGCGCTACCTATGCATGGAATACGGGTGCAACCACACAAAGTATTACTGCAAGCACAGCAGGTGTTTATTTCGTAACCGTAAGTGTTGGAAATTGTATTGCCGAAGACAGTGTTATGGTAAGTATTAATGCTTTACCAGTGGTAAACCTTGGTACAGATCAATCTATTTGCGAAGGCGATTCTATTATTTTAGATGCCGGAAATATAGGGGCTACTTATGTATGGAGTACAGGTGCTACTACGCAAACTATAAAAGTTAAAACAGCTGCCACTTATTCTGTAACTGTAACTAATGCGAATGGATGTATAGCAACAGATGCTGTAGTGGTAACATTTAAAGCAGCAACCATTGCCGACTTTACTTCTAATGCAATAAACGGATTGAACTGGCAGTTCAACGGAGCAGCGGCTCCGGGGCATACCTACTCTTGGAATTTTGGCGACCCTACAAGTCCATCAAATACCTCGCAGACTCAAAACCCTATCCATTTATTTACTGCAATTGGTAATTATACAGTAACACTTACTACTGTAAACGTTGCAACAGGATGTGCTAAAACTATTTCGAAAGTAGTAGCAGTTACAAGTGTTGGTATTAACAATGAACAATTTAATACTGTATTTTTTGCTGCACCAAATCCTTTTAAAGGAAGCACTCAACTAAATTACGAGTTAACTCAACCAGCTACCGTAAGCTTAGAAGTGTATGATATGTTAGGTCGTTTAGTTTCTAACGTGGTAAGCAACGAAACACAAGCAACAGGAAAATATAATTACGAGTTTAATGAATTAAATAATGCAGATGCTGCAGGAGTTTACCAAGTGCGATTAACGGTAAACGGACAAAGCAAAGTAATACGCATTATTAAAGCCGATTAATTTTTTGTTAAAATAAGTATGGTTTAAGGAGCGCAATAAACGGCGCTCCTTTTTTTATACACAAAAAAAATACTAAATTGTGAGATATGAATTGTGAGTTGTGAGTTGTGAATTGTGCGTTGTGGTTACTCCAATATTATGATGAATTGGCCTTCTCAATACTCAATACTCGATACTCAATACTAAAAACATGAAAAACCTCCTTACCCTCCTCATCCTCCTCACCAGCCTACAAACCATCGCACAAAACCAAGTCCCCGTTATTTCTAATTTACAAGTTACCATAAACGATAGTGCCGGTATAATGTATGTTAATTTTGATGTGAGTGATGCAGAAAATGATACACTCGAAATAATTTTTAACGTAAACGGCGAACCTGGTTCGGGTTTGGTTTACAATGTTGCAGGAGCAACTGGTAATGTTGGCTACCCACAATTTGTAGGTACTAATAAAACAATAGAATTTTATTTTGATACACTAATTGCCAACGACAGAATTCGTGTACAGGTATATGCTGATGACCATAAAGGCACAAGCATAACCGAAATGATTGCGCAGGTGGATACGGCTAGGTTGAAAGCAGATTTAGATTCATTAGTAGGCACTAGGCATTTTACGCAGCCTAATTTAAAACTGCAAGCCATTAAAGATACCATGCATGCACGATTCACTGCTCATCAGCATTCCTTGTTTGTACACGGCTTCCAGTACCAAACCTATACCGCACAAAATTACATTGCCACACAAGCAGGGCACGGAGAGTACGGGGCGAATATAATTATAGATGGGCATTACGATTGTGTGAGTAATGGTCCGGGTGCAGACGATAACCTCTCTGCAGTAGTAGCTATGTTAGAGGCAAGCAGAATTTTAAGTAAGTATCCATTTCATAAAAACATAAAATACATTGGCTTCGATTTAGAGGAGCTCGGCTTATTGGGCAGTAAAGAGTATGTGAAAAATGTGTTAAGCCCGCGCGATAAAATTACGGGTGTATTGAATTTTGAAATGATAGGTTATTATTCTGAAAAAAACGGATCGCAAAAATTACCAGCGGGCTTTAATCAATTATTTCCGCAGGCTTATGCCGAGGTAGCAGCCGATACCTTTAAAGGAAACTTTATAACCAATGTGGGCAATGTTGCATCGGCGGCATTGGTAGATACTTTTGTGTACAATGCAAAAAAGTATGTGCCAGAGCTAAGGGTAGTATCGGTAAAAGCACCGGGCAAATCTACCATCGCACCAGATTTGCGTAGGAGCGACCATGCTGCATTTTGGGATGCCAATTATCCGGCGGTAATGCTTACAGACGGGGCAAACTTCAGAAACAAAAATTACCATACAGCATTAGACGTGGTAGATTCCCTAGATATAAACTTCATACAACAGGTTTTAAAGGCCACCATAGCCACCGCAGCCAGCTTGGCTAAGCCAATGCACGCTGGCATGGCTTATTACGATACAACCATTTTTAACCCGCTAGGCTTGCAAAGTAACAAACAGAGCAAATTACAACTCCACATTATGCCAAACCCAGCACACGAAACTGCGCTAATTAAAATCCCCCAAGAAATGCAAGCCCGCGAAATTCAACTCATCAATAGCAAAGGCGCCATCGCCTACTGCTCAAGCCTACAAGGCTCAGAGCACACCGTGTTTACGCAATACTTACCCGCTGGCACCTATGTAGTAAGGGTATTGGGCAGGGGAGAGTGGACCACGAAGTTAGTAGTGAGTATCGAGTAATGGGTATCGAGTATCCCGACTCTGATCCTTACCCGATACTCGATACCCGATACTCAATACTCAACACTCATTTCCAGCCACTTACTCTTTCCCCCACAAAATTCCCTTGCAAAAAGCACATTTTTTGCAAAAAACATTTGCACAGAATGATATAAATATTACTTTTGCAGTCCCAAAGCGATACCAAACATGTTTGGAACAGCAATGGCCCGTTCGTCTAGGGGTTAGGACAGGAGATTTTCATTCTTCAAACAGGGGTTCGATTCCCCTACGGGCTACAACCAATGTGCAAATGCTTAAATATGCAAATGCGTAAATGAAGGCTTCAACAAATGTTGAAGCCTTCTTTGTTTTTAGCCCTTTTCTGATATCAGGAAGGGTGTTTTTGTTTTTGGGTTGGCCGGCTTAGTAAAGCCTTATTATAGAAATGGGCAAAAGTGGAAAACCTGGAAATTTTCGTTGAAACCATGTGGAAAAAGCAAAAGAAACTCAAGGAGTTAAATTCGTAAATTGCAATTAAATGCAATAGATGAAAAGCAAAGTATTTATAAGTTTTAGTGCTGATGATATATCACTGGTAAAAAGGTTAAAGATTCGTATTGATAAATCTCCATATTTAAGTGCAACTGTAATCACTGATATTAGAGATGCCCAAAAACATAATACAGATAAAGTTGCTGCTGGTATAAATGAATGTTTTTATTTCGTTCCCATAATAACTGAAAAATCTATAAATAATCAGTGGGTAAATCAAGAAATAGGATTTGCATCAGCTCTAAAGAAACAATTTTTCCCAATAATTCAATTCGGATTATTAGATCGCTTAAAAGGATTCGTGAATAAAGAAAGGGATCAGCCATATCAATTTAAAATTACAGGAATCGAAAAAAGTGATAGGAAATATTTTAGAGATTGCGTCAACAAATTGATTGAAGATATAGAAAATAAACTTAAACCGTTGATTGTATCTGAAGCTAGTCAAGAAGAATTAATGTCATTAAGAGATGGACAGATGCTTTTATATAATAAAGACAATATTCATTTAGAATTAAATGGTGTTATTCATTCTTTTGGCGATAGAGAATCATATGAGAAGGTAAAGAAAATTTTAAAAAATAAGGTAAATAAAAGAGTTAATATTGATTACTTTAATAATGCAACTAAGGGTAGAGATTTAAAATTCTCTTAATTTTAAGTTATGGATGATTTAGAAAGAAATGAAAGTATTTATATTCAATTAGCGGATTATTTTAGCCAAAAACATAATGTTAAATTACAATGGGAAGATATTGCAGATGCGATTGAAATCCATACAAACTTACTTGAACATCCAGTCGACATTTGGAACATCGAATTAAGTTTTGAGGAGTTAAAATTAATTCTTTCTAATTATGATTTTAATATACCAAAAATTAAAGTTGATATTGATATTCAATTACCTGAAAATATCTTACATAATGTTAAGGTTAGAATTAAGGCAAAAGGAAATATCTATATTATACATAAAAAAGATTTGGACCCATTTCCATCGAATCCGCATGCGCATATTTATGGGCAGTGTTTAAAGTTAGACTTATCGAATGGAAATCTTTATAGAAAGAAACTATTAGTTGAAAAAATACCAAAGAAAGAATTTTTGTTGATTAGAAGTAAAATAACCGAGGTATATAAAGGTGAGTTGCCAAAATTATGTTTATGAGTTTTCGAACTTTAAAACGAGCAGAAGACAGTAATTCAGATTGCTATTCAAAATAGTTGTGGGAGGGCATTTTGGGATATATGAAATAGATATAAGTAAATGAATAAAAAAAGATTGCATTTGCAAGAGATTTTTGAATGTTATTACTGCCATTTAAATTGTAAATATTTTAAAATTCAATAAAATTAATATATTGTTAAGATTTGCTTTACTGGCGAGTAAATATTAATAGGTTTTAAATGAATAAAGATTCTGTCTATAAATGAAATAATTTTAATAATACATGACTCAAACAATAACGGCTTTTGCTGACGAATTTGGCAACAATTCTTTTGATTTCAAATCACAGGGGAGTCATTTTATAGTTGCGACTGTAATTACAAAATCTGAAAACATAGAGAATTTAAAAACTCAAGTAAAAGAAATCAGACGAATACACAACTTTCAAACAGGTGAATTAAAATCAAGCAAAGTTGCGACTGATTATGTTCGTCGAAAGAAAATACTTTTGGATATTGCGAAACTAGACATTTCAATATATTCAGTAATTATTGATAAAACAAAATTGACTGGCGAAGGCTTTAATTTTAAAAAATCATTTTATAAGTTTACAAACAATCTTTTATACAAAGAATTATATAGAACATTCCCAATGCTCGATTTATATGTAGACGAACATGGAGGTAACAAATTCCTAGTAGAATTTAAAAAATATGTAGAAAAAAACCATTCTAGAAATCTATTTTCAGGAGCCAATTTTAATATTCAAAATAGTAAACAAAATGAACTGATTCAGCTTGCTGATTTTGTTGCTGGTTCACTTGGTTACATATTCGATGAGCTTAAAAAATCTGATTATAGTGCTGAATTTCAAAACCTTCTTTCTCCTAAAATTACAAGTTTAAATCATTTCCCTCCAGAAAAATGGGATTATGCCCATCTTGAAGAAAGCAACATAGATGAAAGTTTTGATAAAAGAATTGCAGAGGTAAGTATTACAAGAATTAGAGATTTTTTAGATAAAGAAACTGGAAGTGATCAGCAAAAAATTGACAGGATCAATTTTTTGAAATTATTACTTTGGTTACAAAGAGCTTATCCTAAAAACAGATTTACAACTAAGAAAGAAATTTTAGATCACTTGAATCAAAACCGACCAGAAAAAATTCAGGACGAATATTTTAGAACGAAGGTAGTCGGAACACTCAGAGATAAAGGTATTTTAATAGCTTCAGGTAGACAAGGTTATAAAATTCCAACATCTTCTAAAGATCTTGATTCTTTTGTTAAGCATGGAAAACGAATAATTCTTCCAATGTTAAACCGTATTAAATTGGCTCGTGAGGCAGTCAAGTTAGCAACATTAAATGACCTCGACATTTTGGAAAATAATGAATATGCTGAATTTAGAAAGCTGTTGTAAGATTAATAGGTCGAGCCTATATTAAGCTATTAATATACCCTTAAGAAAGTATTGTAATGACTGTTAATGGATATTTTAATTGCAACTTAGTAAAAGTTAGTAAAGAATTTAATTATTAAGCACTTTTAGATTACAAAAATAAAAAGATTTTCCAGTTGGATGTATTGTGCAAGAGGGATTACCTTCATTAGACATAATAATCATAATTGGTTTATCTGTTAAATATTCTTTTTGATATGAGATTTCTATTAAGCTTTTAATATCAGTACTACTTGGGTTATTATTAGTCGAAGGGTGTGAATGCCATTCTCCTAAATAAACAGCCTTGCTTCCATATTTTTTATAAAGTTCGTCAAGAAACTGCTGGCAATATTCTATATCCTTTTTAAACTTCTTATCAGATCGAATTGATTTTGGACCGGGTTCGGAAGCATGTGTTATTACAATGGTATTACTGTTGTCAATATATCCAGCTAACACACCGCCAGTTTCTATTTTATTATTTTCATTTACAAGTCTTCTCATCATTTCCAGAACACTACTTTCAATAACTGATTTATGTTTTATTTCGTGATTACAGTATTGACATAAAGGATGAACTGGAATAACCTGTTTGACTATAGAATATGCCGATATTGAAGGGTTAGTGGTTAAATCTTCCGTTGACCATATCCAATGATTATAGTCTGACCCATTTTGCAAATAATCTATGATTATTCTTGATGCAACAGATGCAATAGTCTTTAAGTCTGCAGCACTTGCTGGTCTTATAGGATTATTACATTCATTCCTTATTGTTGGATATTGTGGATCTTCCGGAATTGAAATAAATTCATTCCCTTCATTTTTATACAAATTCAGACAATTAAAGCATGCATCTTTACCAGGAATTACTCGAAAAATTCGGGCCACTTTTCCTCCTCTAAGAGCTCTAACATAAAAAAAATCGCTGTTAGAAATTACCGCTTGTTCGTTGAGAAAGCCTTCAACATTATCATCAGCAATTGACGATATTGAAAGACTATCTTGAAGAATATACTCATTAATATCGGTGGATAGTACATTGAATGAGCCAGCTAGTACATTAATAAATGGGTTATGATTTTTAATTATACTTTGCACTGCTTTTGCTTTTAATTCTCCTACAAATTCAAAACCTGCCAAATGTCTTACACTATTATGTGCTTGAAGAATTTGATTATCGATTAATCTAAGGTGCCCTATACCTGCTTTACCCATACTGTCAGCAATTTCACTACCGATTGCACCAACTCCAACAATGTTAATATTAATATCTTTCAGAGTATTAAAATTAGCTCTATCTCCATTACGCTCATAGAAGTTTTTCTCGGTGATTTTTTCACAAACTATCGCTTGAACTTCTCTGTATAATTTAAGTTTATAATTAAATTGTTCCTTTACATCTATCGATATAGTTGGTATATCTCTTTCATCTTGAGGAGTTATTATAATTTTAAAAACCTGGAACTCTAATATGCCCTTTCGGTTTGGAAACCGTATTGCTATCAAAAATTCATCAGGAATATTTTTTAGGTCTTCATAACAATTGGAGAAAATTCTCTCCCTTCCTTGTTCATAAGAGCCGTCACCTATAATTACCACCAATTCATCGAAATTTTTAAAAGGAGAAGGTTCCTTAGAAATACTAAACCAATTTCCTTTCAAGATTCTTTTTTCTTGGATCAATAGATCAAGTTGTGGCTTGTTATGAGTCAATAGATCTTGAACTGTTTTAATTGATTCGGGTAGTCCGGCAGCAGAAATAGCTGTTGGCATATATAATCCATTTGAAGTTTTTCCATCCAGAAAATTTCCTACATAAAATCTTCTGTCATATAGAAAATCTTCTCCTTTTGGATGGAAACTATATAAAGTTGCATAGAAAAAACCTTCAATAAGGGATGAATCAAAAAAAGTATCTGGTACCAATAAACGGAGTTCATGATTCAGATTATTGAAATGTGAAGTAAATTCAACCTCTTGACTATCTAATGGAAAGTTATTTGTTACTAATCCAGAGCACCAATCTCGTACTCTTTTTATAATTGTGGTTATTCCATAAAATTTCGATCCATCATCAAGATTATCCCATTCAAGAATACATAGAACACCAGAGGCATTTTGATGACGTAAATGATAATAAAACTTGATATTGTTAGATAAGTGAGTTCGTATGTTATCTACATCCAACATGCTAACATTTACTACCTCTTGTTCAGTCAACTCATTTTCAAGAGGAAAGAATAGTGGCAGAGTATATGGAGTAGCTTCGGGGTAGATTATTAAGAATGGAAATTTGTATATTTTGTCAAGTCGAACTATTATATTTCCGTGAGAAACAAATAAATTGTTTCTCACTTGATGCAATTCTTTATAGTTCTTATCATTCGATAAAGCATGACTTTCTCGCCTCAAAAAATCTGGATGCTTTTTAAACCAATGTATCATTCTAATCCCATAGGTTTATCATCAATACGAGTAGTCTGCGAACCTACATAAATAGTTCCTTTCGTAACAGCATTATTATCTTTATCATTACCACCATCATTATCTCCCTTACCGTACTCTTTTATTAATTCTTCATCAGTATTAATTTCGATATTACCATCATCATCAATATCAACTATTACAGAGTAAGGGCCTTCCCCCAAATGAAATATTCCATCTTCATCAACATGTTTTTTATATAATTTCATAGCATCATCATGAGGATGATCATGTGGACTATCTTCTTGCTTAGGAGCACTTATTATTAGGTATGTAGGTTTGATTTCTTCAATATGCTTTTCATAAATATCTTTATCATCTTCAGAATTTTTAAAAAATGTTCTTGATCCGTGGTGACTGGCACTAAGAATATTAGAAGGAAGTTTTGCCTTGTGATAATCAGTAATATGTTCTTTCCAAGCAGTTTTATCAGAATCTCCGGTGATCAAAATACTTTTTGCTGATTTACCATATGTGAACTTGATAACACCACATTGCTCGTGAATTCGTCTATTACGCTCATCTGCTTTCTCATCCTCAATTTCTTCACATAAATACTCTGCTGGTGAAAGAACTGTATAATCGATATTACCAAGTTTTTTTATTATCTCGGAACCATTTTCCTTTCTTATTTTATTGTCGTCATTCGTACCATTTAAATGGTACTCATTGCTTTTTCCAACTTTACCTAAGACATATTGAAAGTCTTTAAATTTGGCTTTATGGATCCCTCCCGGTTTATGATTAGAATGCCAAACTTCATCAAAACCGATTTCATCATAAACTTCCTTGATTCCACCAAAGTGATCATTATGTGGATGAGTATTTATGAAAACATCTAATTTGCCTTCGGTTTTAAATAAATCTTTAAATAATGACACCAAATCTATCTCACTGGGTTCGTAATCTCGATCAGAGTCGACTAAGACGTATTTATAATCATTAATACCTGGACCGGTAGGTATAACCATTAAGGTAGATTCCCCCTGTCCAGTATAAAGAAATATGGTCCTAAAAACGCTCGCTTTTTTAGGTTTAATTACATTTTCTGCTACAGTACCCATGTTATTAATTGTTTATACTATAAATTTTAGCATTTTAAACTTTATATTTTAATTTAATTATCAACAATTTACTAATTTGATACTATTAAAAACTAAAATATTTTGCATAATAAAGATAAATATAAACCCTTAATCAAATAGTTTTTTTGTATGAAAAAGAAGGTGAATTACCCTTAGAAGAAATTAGATTGAAAAAATATGCGTTTATATGGTAAACACAATAATAAACCTGCTAACATGTTGAATAAACCATCTCAATCTAGAAAAATTCCTTACTATTCATTTGAGATGAAGGGTAAATTATGGATGGTTATTTGCCTCTATTCTTTTAGTTATAAAATTAGTCTGCTTACGATAAGAAAATAAAAAAAGAGTTATGATGAATAGTCCAATAATAATCAAGGTTGTATTATGTTGAATAGCATAATACTGTTTAATGTATAAATAAATTTTTTCAAAAATAAGTAATATAAACATTGAAAGAATCGTTCTATAAGTATTGTTAACCTCTGAAAGCAATTCAATCTTAATATCTTTTTTAGAAGCGATTATAAAAGATCTGTAGTCACTAAATTTTAAAAATCTCACTTTCTTTAACATTGGTTCAATAAAAAGTGAACCAAATCTACTAACAATCATTCCTATAAAATAATACAAGAAAGCCCCAATCAAATTATTCTCTTGAATCAAATTATAACTGGTTATTTCTTTTGTTAGATAAACAAATAGGATTCCTGGTAATAAATAGTTGAAAATGTTATATGTGGTAATTTTATCTAAAACTTCTTTAATACTTTCCATTTTTTAAATATTTTCTTCATAAAACTAATATAGGTATTCTTTGCACCCTTGCCTAAACTAAGTTATACACATTCAAATTAATATTATTACTATTCAATTGTTTGTCTAAAAATTCCCAATAATCTTGCTCTTCCACTATCGCCATTGCTCTTTTAGATTCTACAAGTATTTTATTTCCCATATTTTTTTCATGCCATTGCATGTTTTCCGAATAGTAGCATGCCACTGGCCTATTATTTTTCTCACAAAATTTTACAGTATGTAATGTACCTCCACTAGTTCCAGTTTTTACTACTATTACTGATTGATATTACATAATATTAGCAAACTCACGTAATAATATAATAGTAATAAAAATCATTATAAAAAGTATATAACGTATAGTGTCTGAATCTGTCCAGGTAGTTAGAAAAATTAGTAGAAGAATAATTGCGACCAATATTGAAACTTTATAGATTTTCTTCATTTGGTAAAATAGTTAAGTACTTAAATCGATGTAAACAGAATATGGCAAATAAATAAAACTTTATAGCTTCTAAAAATCTCTTGATTCAAACAAATATTATCAATTATTTCAATTCATAGTATGATGCCATTAGATACCTAATATAACGCCCCCCAACGGGAATGCAAGGTAGTATGCTATTGAGCTCGTAAAACTTCATTTTGCTATTTATTTATTACCCACTGCAAACTTTTTCATTTCATTTATTATAAAACTTAAACGATCCTGATCGGCATATTCTAAATGAGAACTTATCCACTCATCAATGTATTTATTCTCAAGTAATGTTTTAAAGTTATTAGAAATATATTTTTTTACATTTAATTCCACACTTTCAAGTTCCTGCCAAATGCTTGTTCTATTATTTAGAAAGTATATAATATCTTCGAAATCTGTGCTACTTCTACCATCACCTTTACCTCTGTTATTAAATGCTTCCATTTTGCTTGCTAAGAAATATTCAGGTTTAAATATTTTAATAATACATTTTTCATCAAAAGCATATTCTACTGAATTTTTAAAGCCATCATCATACCATCTATTCGTAAATCCTAGAATTTTTTCTGATGTTGGCATTACATCTACAATAATTCCATGAATCTTATAACGACAAATAACATTCGATTCTTGGTCATTTATAAAACCTTTGTTTCTTAATTTTTCCTCAAGACCAGTATAATCTCGATAGTTTAGTAATTCAATTAAAATATCTACATCGTCAGTTGGTCTTACTTCCTCCGCTTCTCTATCTGTATATAATGAAACTGTTGCTCCGCCAACAAATACTACTTTATTTCCGAGTTCTTCTAATGCATGGTAAACAGCCTTAATCCTTACCCAATTTATATGTTTACTCATAATATAAATTTCTTTAACACTTCTATAGCTAATTTAATTTCACGAGTTTTTCCTACTCTTATTATATCAATACTTGCTAACAGTTTATATAAATCTTCATCAATTTCAATTGCTTTCACAACCCCTTTATGAAGTGGCTCTATAGCTTGCCCTCTTATGTTTCCATCTACAGATGGCCATACATAGGGTATCTCGCTTACAAATTTCTGTTTATAAAATTTATGCGAATGTGCCGTTTCAATACCATTTACCAAGGCACCCGGAATTTGAGGAAATACATAATGTACCCCATATTGAATAAATTCCATTAATGCGTTTCGCATTACTCCTTTGTTTCGTTTATCAATTAATCCAGCAATTATACTTCTATTAATAGATTCCGATATCTCCGAAGTGCTAATAAATAAAGTCGACGAAAGGTCTCTATATTGCCAAGGTCTATCCTTAAGGGCAATAAGCTTCATCAGTATTACAATATCTAAGGGTCGCATCCCATTATGGCTTCTCATAGTACAAATATACATATTTGTTCTTTGTTTGCAAATTGCGAACAGAATTTGTTTTGTGCATACTGTAGGGTAAGAATCAACCACTAGCTACTCATTTCCCCTATTCAGTGATTTATGTAACATTTAGATTTAATTATGTACAAGCACCTCCTTAATTTTTAGATAGGTTCGATAGTCTATTTAAACCAACATTCCTATTGAAGATATTTATTAAATACATGGTGAGCAATCGCTGCAAAATGGCAGTGAAAGTAGCTCTTAATCAATTAGGAATCCGTTTTATCATGGTTGATTTAGGAGAGATAGATATCATGGAACCTCTTACAACTGAGCAAGCTGAGCATTTAAAAATAGCATTGAATAGTTCGGGTCTCGAACTAATGGAAGATAAAAAAGCAATCCTTATCGAAAAAGTAATTACTCTGATCATAGAAATGATTCATTTATCAGAAGAATTACCTAAAGTGAATTATTCTGATTATATAAGTGAAAAAATAGGATATGATTATGCCTATTTAAGCAATATTTTTTCGGAAGTTCGTGGTATAACCATACAACAATTTATTATTCTACATAAAATAGAACGTGTAAAAGAGTTGTTGTTTTATAGAGAATTAAACTTAACAGAAATTTCCTATATGCTGCATTATAGCAGCGTCGCCCATTTATCTAATCAGTTTAAAAAAGTTACCGGTTTAAGTCCCTCGCATTACAAAACATTTAGAAGTACCAGAAAACCAATCGACGAATTGGGCGATGCCACAAATTTAGATTCATCAATATAACAGATAAAAAAATTAATGGAAAACAATACATCTTCATCCAGGTATGCCCGAAGTTTAATAGAAGCTAGTTTAGATCCACTGGTTACCATCAATACCGATGGGAAAATTACCGATATGAATCAGGCTACTATTAACATTACTGGATTAAATAGAGAAGAGCTTACCGATACAGATTTCTTTCATTATTTTACAAATTCGCAAATGGCGAAGGAGGTCTATAAAGATATTTTCGCCAACGGTTCAGTTTCTGATTCGCCTCTAACCATCATGCATATAGATGGGAAATTAACAGATGTTTTGTTCAACGGCTCCATTTATAAAGACGATGCCGGCAATGTATTGGGCGTGGTAATTGTTGCCAGAGATGTTACCTTCCAAAATAGCATAGCTAAAGAATTGAATGAGGCAAAACTGTTTGCAGAACAAGCGGCAAAAATTGCGGAAGAGGCTACAAAAAATGCCGAAGATGCTACTCGAAAAGCAGAGTCGGCACAAAAGGTTGCCGAGGCTGCCGTAATTTCTAAACAACAATTTTTATCTAATATGAGTCATGAAATAAGGACTCCCATGAATGCCATTATTGGTTTTACCAAAGTAGTACTAAATACAGAATTAACGGAAAAACAAAAAGAGTATTTATATGCAATTAAAGACAGTGGCGATGCTTTAATTGTGTTGATTAATGATATTTTGGATTTAGCAAAAGTGGATGCTGGAAAAATGACTTTCGTGCATGTTCCATTTAAACTATCTTCTTCTATAAATGCCATGATACATTTATTTGAGCAGAAAATATTAGAGAAGAATTTAGAAATAATTAAAGAATTAGATACACGCATTCCGGCGGTATTACTTGGCGACTCCGTACGTTTGCATCAAATAATTTTAAATTTATTAAGCAATGCAGTAAAATTTACCTCACAAGGTAAAATCATATTTTCTGTTCAGCTATTGAACGAGAAAGAAGAGGAAGTTGAAATTGAGTTTTCAGTGGAAGATACTGGGATAGGTATTTCTGAAGAGAAGATTAATCATGTATTCGAAAATTTCCATCAAGCAACCAGTGATACCTCTCGATTATACGGTGGCACAGGTTTGGGATTGGCCATTGTAAAACAACTTGTAGAATCGCAAGGAGGTACTGTAAAGGTAAAAAGTGTACACGGTGCAGGTTCTGTTTTTAGTTTTGTACTCACTTTCAAAAAAACAAATTCGCAGCCCGAATTAGAAATTGAATTTGAAGAACCAGTTGAAGTGGTGAAGAATATTTGTGTATTGGTAGTAGAAGACATCGCCTTAAATCAACTATTAATGAAAACGGTGTTAGAGGATTTTGGATTCACCACACATATTGCAGGAAACGGTGAAATTGCTTTAGAAAAAATGTCAAAAATTGATTTTGATATCATTCTAATGGATCTGCAAATGCCTGTAATGAATGGATTTGAAACAACACAATACATTAGAAACATATTGAATTCAAGTATACCTATTATTGCATTAACAGCAGATGTAACTACCGTTGATGTTGCTAAATGTAAAGAAGTAGGAATGAATGATTATTTAGCGAAGCCAGTAAATGATCGTTTATTATATAGTAAAATACTAAATTTAGTTAAAAGTTCTAAGAAGTTAAAAACAAAAGAGCTGAATATACATCCAATAGATGAGAATATTCGTTTTGTTAATTTAAAATACTTGACTTCAAAAACGAAATCAAATCCTACTATTATGTTGGAAATGATAAACCTCTATTTAGAGCAAACTCCTCCATTAATTCTTGAAATGAGTAATAGCATGAGGCTAAAAGATTGGGATTTATTACAAGCTACTATTCACAAAATAATTCCTTCTTTTCATATTATGGGTGTTAGTGTAGATTATGAAAACATGGCCAGAAAGGTACATGAATTTGCTAAAGATCAACAGAAAATAGAAGAAATAGAAGAACTGGTTTTAAAAATCGAATCGGTATGTAACCAAGTTTGTGTTGAATTACAAGAAGAATTTAATAAGATTAAAAGTAAACAAAATGAGTAAAGAAAATAAAGTTAAATTGTTCCTTGTGGATGATGAAGTGCTATTCTTGAAATTGCTTGAAGTGGAATTTTTAGATCATGGCGATTTTAGTATAGAAACATTCGTTTCTGGTGAAGATTGCATAGCAAATTTAAGTAATAAGCCCGATGTTATTATTCTTGATTATTTGCTAGATGGTACAAATGTAAATGCAATGAATGGAATTGATACACTTGATAAAATTTTAGCATTCGATCCAACTATACCAGTAATTATTTTATCTGCTCAAGATAGTATTGAAGTGGCAGTAAATTGTATGCATCACCATGCTATTGATTATGTAGTGAAAAGTGAAACCGCATTTATCCGCATACAAAAGATTATCTCAAACTTATATAAAATCAGGAAAATTGAAAAGGAATTAAATTGGTACATAGAGCGCATGTAGTTAATTATCATAATTTCTTAGATTTTATTGATTAAGGATTTCGTTCACGCAAAGATGCAAAGGAGCAAAGCACGCAAAGAAAAACTGTGCAACTCTGGGTGTACTTTGAGAAAACTGTGACCGTTTAATCCAGAGACACTTTATCGCTTAGTTCGTAAATTCGTTTAATTTTTCATTCCTTCACCAGCTTCCCACTATACAATTCACCATCGGCATGTATTCTGTAAAAATAGAGGCCAGTAGTAGCTAATACAGAACCCTTAATGTTTACATGCTCTGCATTAACAGATTCTTTAGCATGTATCATATTACCTTGTGCATCATAAATCTCTAACTTTATATTTTGGGCATACTTAAATTTTATACTGGTGCTTTCTGTAAATGGATTCGGATAGCAATTAAGGGTTTTCGATTGTTGAGTATTTGCTACCGAAGTAATGGTGGGTCCAGCAATTTTAGATATATGCGCATACCCATATGTTGCCAATATATAACCATCATGCGTAGCATACAAATCTTTGTAATAAGATCCATTGCTTCCATAATTGAGTTTAATGTCTAATGTATCATCCATTAGTGCAAAAATTACATCGTTGCCATTTGCTTTCCCATCATAATCTCCTCCAATTAAAAAAGAATTGTTCTGATATCTGTACAGCGTAACCCACAAACTCTGAAAGGTTTTTGAAGTGCTAGTTATTACATTAAAATCAACATCAAAATCTATGGCAGCAAGGGTAGTTCTTCCATAACTAGGAATATCAGCAAATACATTAATTTTTCTTTCTGCTATGTTTAGCACTAAAATTTTCGGACGGTAACCTGCAAACTGTTCAATGGTTTTCTCCACAAGCAAGCTTCCTGTTTTGGTATATTTCTGCAATATTATTTTAATAGAACTAACATTGCCTGGCTGATTATATTGCATTAAATACATGGTGTCATTATACATTTCTACATCACAAAAAGTATAATTGAAATTTATAACACCACCCATTTGCAAACCAGAAGTATCGGTTTGAACAATTTTTGTGCTACTACTTAAAATATAATTTCCGGTATTACTTAGTTTAATGGAGGTTATATTACTTAATCCACTTATGGTTTTTACCCATTGTGTTTCTAAATTTGAATTCAGCTTAATTAATCTATCAGCATTTGTTATTAAAATAGTTTGATCGGTATCTATTGCGTAATTAAAATAGGTGTTAAGTAAGAGGTTGCTATTGTTTTTCAAAATCACATTCCCACTTTTATCGGTTTTATAGCAATACAGTTTTAGCTCATTATTTTCAGTTTGGTAACCAAGAAACAGATAGGAATCTTTTATCTCCGAACCATAAATAATACTCCCATTGAAATCAGGCTCTATCTTTTTTTCAAACGTTTGCCCATACACCCAATGGTTACAGAACAAATGCAAAATCAAAAATAATTTTAAATGTATAGTCTTCATTTCTTCTGGGTTTACTTTATGGCTAACGCGTGCTTGGTTTAAATATTTCTTATTAAACTCAAAGTACCCTATTTTTCTTTGAATACTCAACCGCATATATGCAGGTTCTTTTATGCAGGATGATAAATGCAGGATGATATATGCAGCTTTATTGCTATTTCGTAATTCAACATAGCATTTCCCTAACTCCACCATTCACCATTCTCCATTCACCCCTCACAATTCATATTTAAGTCCACTTACACTCAGTCTACACTTTTCTATACTCAGTCTACACTTTGTCTATACTCAGTCTATACTTCGCCTACGAATGGCCTAATTTTCGCCTCTATTTCGGTTCATTTCAGTCTGTATTTCAGAATTACTTCAGAACTCCCTCAGAACTCACACGTAATCTCTGTACTTATATTTCGATTATAGTTCGCTTAGACTTACTCTGTGTTTTAGAAATATGGAAGGGTAGAAATTTAGAATTGTGGAAATGTCGAATAGTCGAAATTTAGAAATCACGAATTTCGATTTTTGCAATTAGAACTAATCCTTTAAAATATTCGAAAACAAAAAAGGACCATTTTTTTCAATGGTCCTTTTTTATTTCAAATAAAATTGATTTAAATATTTGCAGCTATTTCAACCCTGATTTTAACCTTTACATATTTTTTTGCTGTAATAGGAGTATTTAATTTATTCAACAAAGTTAATGCAAATTGCTGTTTGCTTATGTATGGTAAGAAATCAAAATCGCTTTGAGTTAGACCGACTCCAAATCCAATTAAGTTACGTGGCACAGATGCACTTGCAACCAATACATCAGGAACTGAATTATCATTTGGAACGAAAACTCTAACACCAACAGAATCCCACTCGTTAAAGTTTACTCCAGTTGGATAAATAACACCGTTAGAATCGCATAAATCTACCGTAATAGAAGTTAAGGTAATTGATTCAATATCGTCTCTACTTGCATCATTTGCAGCCAAAATACTATCTAAATTAGACGTTACATTTGCAGTAGTATCAATTCTTAATGTAGCATTTGGTAAAATAGTAACTATTTGCTCATTATCTTGGTTAAAGTTAATGGTAAGACCTTGGTCGGTTTCGCAAGATGTTGCACCTACCATAATTCCTATTGCACCTAAAAGCGCAATACTGTAAGAAAGTAATTTTTTCATTTTTTGAAATTTAATTTAAACTGTTTAGTGGTTGTTTAATATAATATAAAGTTATAAAATTTTATTTAATAAAAAATGCTCCAATACATCTAAAATGTAGGAGCATCTTGTTTTGGTAATTATTTAAGCAAATTGGCTTTAAAACTAGTTTTAGATTGATTTTTGGCTATTTACATGAAAATTCGAACTGGAAATTGTGTAATATTTTCCTCAATCCTTTGCATGAAGGAATGAATCCGTATGGTGAATCTATCTTTTATATTCAAAAATGTAAAGGATGAAAAATTGGATAAAAAGAGAAAATAAAGAAAAAAGAAAACTCTTCAATGTTCTTGAAGAGTCTCTTATATTTATTCGGTTAATTAGGTCGAAGGATACATTTTAATCATCCGAAGGTATTGCCTTATTCCTAATTTAACTACTCCAATACGACAGAATTTAGATGGTGCAGAGGGTTAATTGCTAACAAAAAATTAGGCACTCACGGTTTCGTTTGTGTTGGTAGGTATCTTAGAAGGTAAAATATTCATGTAACTTTTAAATGTTGCACTAAATTTCCCAACATTCGCATATCCAAAATGACTGGCCACTTCAGACACTTTCATATTTCCCTCCAATAGCATTTTATAAGCACTGTTCATTTGCATTTCTTGAAAATACTCTAACATCGTTTTGTTATACATTTGCTTAAACAAGCTTTTTAATTTTGTTTCAGAAAAGCCAATGTGTTTGGCAATAGCACTAATGCCTGGAAATTTTTGGGTTAAATTAGTTAGTAACATTTTTTCGACCTCTATTAATTTCAAACGGTCGGTATTACTAATGTTATAAGGGTGGTTAGTATTGGGTAATCTAAATGCAGTGTTTAAATAATACAGTAAAAAATCGTTTATTTTTTCACTTAGCAAATCGGTATTTCTTTTTGCAGCCTCTAAATTTAATGTTTCTTTAATGTCTATTAAAAATTTTTCTAGAAATTCATTTTCATCAATAGAGGTAATAAAACACTCCGTAGAACTTTCTTTAAATTCTTGTAGTTTGTTGTTTACATCTTTACCAGATTGAATATAATTTAACAGCCAATCTTCTTTAAAATAAATAGAAAACGATTGGAAGTTCGAATCTTTAAAATGATAAGTATTGAGTGAGTTCCCCGGTTTTACTAATTGAAACGAGGAGTTTTCTATTCGTTCTCCTTTTATAATTCTTTTGGCTACCACCTGCTGGTCTAAATTAGTACTCATGGTTAAACAATAATAATCATGAGCCACCCCCTTTTTATTAAAGCCTCTGAAACAAATGTTGGCTTTAATTTCTAACCTACTATACAGAATAATTAACTCATCTTTTAAAACTTGATAATATACATTGGCATCAACAAAAGGAGAGCTGGAAATAATCATTTGCTTTTTTTCATCGTGTTTAATGAAAGGCATTTTCCTGAAACTTTCAATAATAAGCAAAGGCGAATTGCCTAAATAGGGGAGTTCGAAAAAACCATCTTTATACTTAAATAAAAACGGTTTTATTTTCTCGTACCAACGATCAATAAAATTTAACATAGTACATCATTCTTTTTTTTAAACCTTAATTATTGATGGTAGAATGAAAAATCATAGGATAACTAAGGGTTGTTGTTAATATTCTAAAGATATACATTATTCATTAGATTGATAAAATAATACACATCAACCAATAAATTTTATTTTCTTGGATCTCCCATAATCGCCAATTTCTGTATACTCTTTACTTCTATACTTGCATAGCTAAATTCCTCTATTACTTTTCCAATAATAAGGTAAGCGCCGTTGCCCTTAAAAGGGTACTCAGTACTTACATTGGGGAAATGCGTGGTATCGAAAAAGTTTCCCTCTAAATCTATAAACGTTCCGTAATACATCATTTTATTAGTACGCGTACGTACCGGTTTACAAGTAACATACGTACCTACAATTTCTATTACTTGCCCTAAGCGCTCTATCAACTTACTCGAACATAAGTTGCTCTCTGGCTCCGCTACCAACATCTCCACATATGTCATGCTTACCGGGTATCCTAGCAATTCAATTTCATCATACACATGTTCTAAATTTGTGCTAATGAGTTTCGGTAAATTATACGTCTTCGCACTGTGCTGAAACAATTCGTAGTGATCTGCTCTTACAATAGATTTTCCATAAGCATGCACCTCCCACAACAATTCTTTTTTATTTTTTTGCGTAAACCTAAAGGCACCTACTCGTATTAAAATAATTGCTTGCTCTACAGAAAGTGCACACCTCAACATAAAATTATCTAAACTGCTAAACTCCCCATTTTGGTTTCGTTCCGAAATAATTCGTTCAATACTCGCATGTTCCAATTCTAGTATATGTAAAAAGCCTAAGTACACTTCTGTGCCATACACACAAACTAATTCGGTGCTTTTATTTACGCAAGGTAAATGAATGGTAGCCCCCATTCTTTTGGCTTCGTGTACGTACAACCAACGCGGATAAAAACCTCCATCGTTATTGAGCACCGCCACCATGTGTTCTATTGGGTAGTAGGCTTTTAAAAACATACTTTGGTAACTCTCTACCGCAAAAGAGGCCGAGTGTGCTTTCGAAAATGAGTACCCTGCAAAAGAGGCTACTTGCCTCCAAACTTCATCGGTAATAGCTTTGTCTCGGCCCAATGCCAGCGCACCATCATGGAATCGTTGTACAATTCTATCGAACTCCGAACGCGAGCGGTACTTACCACTCATTGCTCTGCGCAATACATCGGCATCTGCTAAATCGAGGCCGGCGTAGTGGTGACAAACTTTTATTACATCTTCCTGAAACACCATTACACCATAGGTTTCCTTTAATTGCTCCTCCATTATGGGGTGTAAATACTTTATATCGTTTTGATGGTGGAAACGATAAATAAACTCCCGCATCATACCCGATTGTGCAACACCCGGACGAATAATAGAACTCGCTGCAACTAATGAAATATAGGTATCGCAACGTAGTTTTTTTAACAGCCCGCGCATCGCCGGACTCTCTACATAAAAACAACCAATGGTATCACCCGATTGTAATTGTTGCCTTACTTTTTCATCTTTCTTAAATTTTTCTACATCGTGCACATCAATATTAATATTACGATTGTACTTTACAATTTCTACACTTTCTTTAATGTGCCCAATTCCTCTTTGCGAGAGGATGTCGAATTTTTCAAATCCTATATCTTCCGCGGCATACATGTCCCATTGCACCGTCGGGAATCCCTTCGGTGGCATATCCAAGGCAGTGTAATACGTAAGTGGTAATTCAGAAATTAACACACCGCCCGCATGTATGCTTCGTTGGTTGGGCATGCCATCCATCATCTCACCAATGCGCATCATTTGTTGTACTATTTTGGTGTTGCGCCCAAGATCTTTTGCATCCAATAAATGATCTATTTCTTCTTTCGGCAAGCCAACCACTTTGCCCAACTCTCTGAGTATAGAACGCGTTTGGAAGGTAGACATCGTGCCCAACAAAGCCGTATGCTCGTGCCCATATCTTTTAAAAATATAATCCAATACATCGTCGCGCTCATTCCATGCATAATCAATATCAAAATCTGGCGGACTCGTTCTCTTCGGATTTAAAAAACGTTCGAAATATAAATCGAGTTCTATAGGGTCTACATCCGTAATACCTAAACAATACGCCACAATACTATTGGCACCCGAGCCTCTACCCACATGGTAAAAATTTCTGCTTTTAGAGTACCGAATAATGTCCCAGGTAATTAAGAAATACGAAGAGAAATGTAACTTATCAATAATACCAAGTTCATGCATCACTCGGCGCTTCGCTTCTTTGTTCCGAGCATTGTACCTGTACTTAATTCCTTCAATGGCTAGTTTTTCTAATAAGGCTTTATCATCAGTTCTATTGCCCGTAAAGGTTTTCCGGTTTTTAGAACTTTTAAATTCAAATTCGAATTCGCAATTATCTAACAAGCGTTCTGTATTTTCGATGATGAAGGGGTACATCGCAAAGAGCGATTTTAATTCATCTATCGGCAACATGCGCTCATCTCGGTACGCAACATCTTCTCTTTTTAATTTACTAATAAGCGTATTATTATCAATGGCCCTTAAATACGTATGCAATGCAAACTGATCGTTGGTATGATAAGTAACAGGGCAGAGGGCTACTATTTTTTCTTTGGCTACATTTTTTTGGGCGTATAATTTATTGAGTTGCGTGTGCCGAATGCCAATGTATTCATGCTCTTCCAAGGTTCCCGAATATCCGAAGGGATACACAATGTAAGAATGCTTGAGCAAAGGAGCTTTAGTGCTTAATTCTTCTTTGTGCAAAGTATAAACACTCAGCAGTTCGTTTAATTCTTTAAAGCCTTCGGCATTTTTTGCGATGCCTATGTACAAAACTTCCGAACCTTTTTTAAACTCAATGCCTACAACAGGTTCTACATTATTTTTTTTACACTCTTTTGCAAATTCAATACAACCTGTAGAACAATTAATATCGGTAAGTACAAATTTTTTCAAGCCACACTCCATCGCATGCTCCAACAAGGCTTCTATAGAAAGCGTTCCGTAACGTAAGCTGTAATAAGAATGTGTGTTGAGGTACATTTTTTATATGGTTGAAGCAAGTGAAATGGAATCATCACCAAAACGATTTTTAATACGATCGATGGCTTGAAATAAACTGTGTTGTTCGTTTTGCATATCGGTAATTTCTATTTGCTCATAGCCATGCACGAGCTTACTTAATTTCACTCCTACCAATCTTACAAGCATGCGTTTGTTATACAGCGCATCAAAGAGTTCTAAGGCTTTCGGAATTAATTTAGAATCGAGCGAAGTGTAGTGTATGCTTGCTTGTTTATCAACCGTTTCGAAATTGGCATAGCGCAGTTTTACCGCAATGCTGGCTGTAAGTTTATGCTCCGAACGTAATTGGTAAGCCACTTCGGTAACCATGCGGCGAATGATGTTGTGTAAATAATGAACATCGATGGTATCTTGCTCAAAGGTTTGTTCGCTGCTAATCGATTTGCGTTCGCGGTATGCAATTACCGGACTGTCGTCTTCGCCATGCGCTTTGTTCCATAATACCAAGCCGGTTTTGCCCAACATATTTTGTAATAGTTGTGGCGGCACTTCTGTTAAGGTGTGGATGGTTTGTATGCCCATACTCGTAAGCTGCGCATAGGTTTTAGCGCCAATGCCTGGTATTTTTTTGATGTTTAATGGATTTAAAAAGGGGCGCACACTTTGCGAGGCAATGAGCAGTTCCCCGTTTGGCTTGGCTTCGTTGGTGGCAATTTTGGCAACTGTTTTATTTTTAGATAAGCCGTATGAAATAGGAAGCCCCGTTTCTTTAATTACGCGCATGCGCAACTCATGTGTCCACTTAGCAGTGCCTATAAATTTATCCATGCCCGATGCATCTATATAATGCTCGTCTATGGATGCCTTTTCTATAAGTGGTGCGCTTTCTTTTAAAATTTCGGTTACTATTTTAGAGTACTTAGAGTACTCGTCCATGTTGCCCCTAATAAAAATGGCATCCGGACATAAACGTTTGGCCATGCGGCCCGGCATTGCAGAGTGTACCCCATACATACGAGCTTCGTAGCTGCAAGACGCAACAACCCCACGATCTCCAGTGCCACCAATAATTACTGGTTTGCCTATCAATTTGCTGTTCTTAAGTCGCTCTACCGACACGAAAAAAGAATCGAGGTCGAGGTGTACAATTTGTCTATCCATAAGGGTTTCAATGGACAGGTAAATATATGCTAAAATTTTTAGCATATTTAAGAATTAATGCAAAAAAAACTAGCTTTGTTTCAGAACCTCTTTATAATCAAGTACCTGAAATGTGTTATAATTATGCAGTAAAAAAAGCGGCCTTAGAGTTGCAAAAACGTTTTAAGGCGCAGTATGCCGAAATAGCTATAGAACCTACCGTTTACAATGGTTTTGCCTTCCCTAAAGCTCCTGTAATTGCCAATACAAAGCCAGATACCATCCAGTTATTTGATTGGGGTTTGTTACCCTCTTGGGCCAAGGATATGTCGTTTCGGAAGAACACCCTAAACGCACGTATAGAGAGCATACATGAGAAGCCATCTTTTCGTAATTCGGCCAATAAGCGATGTTTGGTATTAGCCGATGCATTTTATGAGTGGAAATGGTTGGATGAAAAAGGGAAGAAAAAGGAGAAGTATGAAATAAGGGTTCCCAGCGGAGATACTTTTGCCATGGGAGGCATATGGTCTGAGTATACAGATAAAGAAACAGGAGAGATCTTACACACTTTCGCGATCCTTACCATGGAAGCAAACCCACTGATGGCGGAGATCCACAATACGAAAAAGAGGATGCCATTAATTTTGAGCCCAGAGAATGAACAACGTTGGTTAATGGGCGGGGCAGCCGATGAAAAAATAAATTTAGTAGCGAGCGTTTTTGGTGGCACGACTTAAGTGGTGCCACCACGCAATATTCTTGCAATATTTTTAAAATAGCAGTGGGAAAAGGAAGCATACCACCACACTCCACAAAAAATACACGGGTAAATAAATACTTATACTTTTTTCTACCATTGTTAAATCGTTTTTGTTGGTATTATATTTTAATAGTTGCAAAGCCACCAATAATAGGTGAGTAAAAATTAACACATTGCTTCCTAGCACCGCTAATCTATTTGGGGTAATTCCCCATTCAGATATTCTGAATAAAATGGCCGATAAGGCAATGCCACATATTACTAAGGTAATGGCCGATAAGAGGAACGAAACCCACGATTGAAACTTGGATATACTGTTGTTTGTATTGCCTGCAATGCCAAAAATTAATAAGGCCATCACCCCAATTAATAATACATTAAACATCATTAAAAACTCTCGATCGTTATATGGGTCTTGGCCTGTGCTTATTATTGCAATTAAATATACAACCAACATAAGCAATACAACTGGGCTAAATATTTTTGCAATAATAGGAGCTACCTTACCTACTAAATTCGGATTGTTTTGTACTAAGTAAGTAGAAATCATTGGTACTGCAGCAACTCCCCAAATGGCTATGTTTTGGAAGTAATAATTTTCTATCTGCATTCCAATAATAGTAAATAAGCCGATTGTTATTCCACTTACTATTCCTCCTGCAATCATCATCATTGCACTCATCACTAATACATCTCCAATGTATTTTAAAAATGTTAAGCGTTTTTCCGTATCATTTTTTAAATCATTTACAAATGTATAAGCTACCAACGATCCACTAAATAAGACCATGTGTATACATGCTAATACTAAAGTATCACTGGTATTTTCAATATTTAAGGTATTAATATAAATGATAGTGAGTACTATAATGCTGCCTATTCCAATCATCTTGGTTATGCTAATTTTATTCTTCCATGCGAAATAAGCACTTAGTCCCGGAAGTGCTATAAAACCAATGTTCCGCATGTAAAAAAAATCTTCTGAGATGGGAAAAAAATGTGGGATCTTAGCAATAAAACCTGCAACAATGCATAGAATAATTACCAATGTAATTTCTGTTTTACTTCCCCAGTTAAAGTCTTGAGCTTCCTGCTTCATGGTGTGTTCTGTTTTCATACTATTTAATTTTAAAAGTGCTTTGTATTTCAAAGTAATTAAATAAAAAAAATGATTACTGTTTATTTATTTTTTTGAATTAATTTTTCCAATGCTTTTAAATGTTCTGTAAAAGCTTTCTTTCCCGGTTTTGTTAGGTAATATTTAGTATTAGGTTTGCGTCCAACGAAACTTTTTTCTACGCCAATAAATTCTTCCTTTTCTAAACCTTTTAAATGGCTTGCTAAATTGCCATCTGTAAGGTCTAGATACTCCTTAAGCGTATTAAAATCTAAGCTTTCATTTACAGCTAATGCCGACATGATGCCGAGCCTTATTCTGCTTTCAAATGCTTTGTTTAAACCATTAATTGATATTTTCAATTTCGTATCTGTAATAAATGTAAATACCGTAAATTATATGCATTAGCCCAAATCCTACTGCCCATATTAAAATACTATGTTCAATAAAATAAACACTTACCAATCCTAAAGCTATTTGAATTAAGCCTAAATATTTTACATCTTCAAATGTATAACTACTTGCATTGTATAAAGCCAATCCATAGAACAGTAAACTTGTAGGGGCAAGCAAACCCAATAAATCTTTAGATATAAATATTAGAATGAGAACTCCACCTGTAAGCAATGGAATTAACATTGTAAATGCCATTCTTTTAGATGTTTTATTCCAAATAGTTTGACCCTTTTTAGTTGATTTTCGATACGAAAATAAGATAGCAGTACTAATTGATAATACTAACACAATAAATGCAATTGCTAATACAGCACTCAAATTTGAGTAAATAACATTTACAGAATAAGTAATGTTATCTGGAATGAATTGATAATACCTATAAGCAATGTATGCAGCAATTAATGCATAAATACCAGCCATAACACCAGATAGGCCAGAGAGGGATAAAAACTTGCTAGATCGTTCCATCATGGCACGAATCTCTTTAATATCCTGTAAATAGTCCTTTTCTTCTTTCATTTAAAAGTACTTTTTTTTTCAAAGTTAAATTATATTTTTAATTTTCCAAACATTTTTTAACCTATCTAAAAAAAGATTTTAGTCAACAAACCCATTTTGCATAGCATATTTAACCAAGCCTGCTATGTTGCGTACGTTTAATTTGCTTATTAAATTTTTACGATGTGTTTCAACCGTATGGGTACTAATATATAGTTTTTCGGCAATTTCTGCGGTTGTAAATTCCTGTACAATTAATTTTAATACATCAATTTCTCGTTCAGTTAATTCTATTAAATGTTTGCTTTTATCGTCGTGTTTCTTTTTTTGCAAGCCCTCCATAATTCGTTCGGTAACTTCTTTGCTGAAATACGAATTACCATCCATTAAGGTATCGATGGCTTCTTTTAACTCCACTATATCGGTATTCTTTAACAAATAACCATCGGCTCCTGCTCTAAGTAATTTTTCTATATAATCTTTGCTACTAAACATAGTGAGCATTAATATTTTTATGTTTGGATGTGTTTTTTTAATTTGTTTAGTGGCCTCAATCCCATCTAAAACGGGCATGTTAATATCCATTAAAATTAAATCGCATGTTGTATGCTCCAAAGTTTCTATGAGTAATTGTCCGTTTGCTACTTCTGCAACAATTTCAATATTTTTCATCGATTTAACGAGTGCTTGTACGCCTTCAATAAATAATTGATGATCGTCTGCAATTATTATTCTTACCATAAATTAATTGTTAATTGGAATTTCTAAAATGGAGATACTACCTCTTCCGATATTCGAATCGATGTGGTAGGTACCACCTTCTTTATTTGCTCTGGCTTCTATGCTGCCCAATCCTAATCCACCACTTTTCTTTTTTTCTGCTACATTAAAACCAACACCATTATCTTCTATGCTTATGCTAATACTATCTTCAGATTTATGTAATTGAATGCTAATTTTTGTTGCCTTTGCATGTTTCAAAATATTATTTATTATTTCTTGTATCATTCTGTAAATGGCCACTTCTAATTTGGTGTTTAGGCGTTCTTCCATTCCATACATGTTTAACTTACAACTAATAATCTCACTATCATCTATGCTATCAGCTAATTCTTCGAGTGCGGTTTGCAAGCCGAAACTACTTACCATACCTGTACTTAAATTATGCGAAATTCTTCTCACTTCTACACAGGCTTCATCTAATAATAAATTGGCTTTTGTGTATTGTTGTTTGTTTTCGTCTAAGGCTTGGTCTATTTTGTTATCTAAAGCACTAAACAATAGTTTCACGGTAGATAACATGCTTCCCAAGCGATCGTGCAAATCAACAGCAATACGCTTACGTTCTTCTTCTTGTCCTTCCATCATAGCCTCATACGTTTTTAATTCTTGTTCGTTTATTAAATTCTGAATTTTTTGTTGAGCAAGCAATTCGTTTTTCTTTGCAATTCTGGATCTTTGTATATACACATAAACTAATATTAAAATACCTAGGAGTAAAAAGAGGGTACTAAAAATTAATAATTTATTTCTGGCTTCTTTTACTTTGTTTTCAGCATTTAGTAATTCAATTTCTTGAACTTTTTTTTCTGTTTCATACACTACATTCATTTCCGCAATTTGCTTTACTTTTTCTAAATTCAATAAAGAGTCGGATATAGAATTGTGTAATACATAATAGTTGTAAGCCTTTAAATAGTCGCCTTTTAAAGCATAGGCATCAGAAAGTAATTCGTAACATTTAGATAATCGATAGGTGTCGTTAATTTCAATGGCTATTTTTTTCGATAGCTCTAAATGGTATATCCCCAAGTCTGCTTGTTTAATACCGATGTATAAATTACCCAAGTTAAATTGCAACATAGCCAGTTCATTTGGCATTTCTAAAAAAGTATATTCTTGTATTGCTTTTTTAAAGTACTCAACAGCTTTTGTTTTGTTTCCAAGTTCCTCATAACACAGTGCTATGTAATTATAAATAGCAGCGCTGTAAGTAGGGTTCTCTAAATATCTATTATTAATATCTTTTGCTTTTAAATAATAGTACAATGCTTTTTTATTATCACTTTGTTTAAAAAACAATGCACCGTATTCTACATAAGTTTGATAGAGTAGTGTTTGGTTGTTAAATTTTACAAAAATGGGTAAAGCTTTGGCTAAGTATTTTTCGGATTGTGTATAGTTTTGGTAAGTAGTGTTTAAATTGGCGAGTTCTACATAAATGCTTGCAATAGAAACAGAATCTTTTGTTTCATCAAACAAACGTTGTGCTTCATACATATAAAAAAATGCTGAATCTTTTTTTCCAATATTTCTATATACATAACTAATTTGTTGGCAAATACTTGCCATGCCTACCACGTTGTTTAACTCTTTGCGAATAGAGAATGCTTGCTTGAAATAATATAATGCCGAATCACTTTTTCCTTTAATATTCATTAATGCACCAAAGCGCATAAATGCCATTCCAATACCAGCTTTGTAATTAGCTTTTTTAGAAAGGGTAAAGCCTTGTTCTGCTAAGATCCACGACGAATCATTGTCGTAATCTTGATACTCCATTGCTTGTACAAACAGTGCTTTTATAGCAAGTGTATCATTTTCTTTAATAGCCAAGGCTTTTGTTGAAAACAGTAAACTAATGTTCCCAATAATTAGGAAGGCAAGCATTCTCTTCGTAAACATAAACTCTCTACTTAAATTGAATTTACTTCTGTTCCGTATTCTGGCTGTAATGCATTTGCATACAAATCTACTTCTTCAAAAAGTAAGATTCCTTTATGGTCGTGCGTATTGTATCCGTTTACATAAAAAGCAGTATAGGTAGCAGTTTTCGGACTAGCATTTGGGTCGTAAGAAGCAGGTCCCGTGCCAACTGTAAGATAGGTTTTATTCGGGTTGGTTCCACCTACTCTTTCTATCTCTAATTCATTAGAATTCATTAAATGAGCATTTTTACCAACAATTACATCCGATGGATAATCAACCAAAGTTCCAACAAAATACGTACTTGTATTTGTTAAGGGTTGAATTACAAAGCAACGACCTGTGCAAACATAATTCCCTGGTAAATCGCGTTTAGTAAGGTTTAATAAATTAGTAGGGTCCGACCAAATTTGTTTAGCCAATACTCCTCCTGTATCTCCTTTTTTCTTCGTTGTTTTTGCATTAAAAGTGATGGTTTTAATGTTTGGCACAGATTCGTCTTCAGAAACAATCATAAAGGGCTCCAACATATACGTTATGGTATTCCCACTGTAATCTTCCGGAAGATCATAAGCATTAGTGGTGTAGGATAAATCGGTTCCAGTTAATACGGGTTTTATGCCCGATGGATTTGGGTAGGAATCGGTATTATCTGGCAAATCAAAAAATACAAGATAAAAGAATTGTTTTTTGTTTGTTACCGACTGTAACAATACAAAGCTTGGTTTTACAATTGTCGACATGGTTTTTTAGATTTAGGTTAGTATAAGTTTTAGATTACATAAATTTATTATTATTTCTCAAGGTTTGCTATAACATTTTGATCGAGGGTAGTATCTGCTGGAATATAGGCCTTAGTTTCTGAGAATAGTCTGTTTCCGCCCATTAACACCAATACTACTCTGTAATATCTCATTTGATTTTTGTTAATATTACTATCCAGGATGTGAGAAAAGCTATAGTTCACTGGGAAATTTGATTGTCCCAAGGCTTTTCTGGTGCATAAAGTTTTGTAATTGATGTTATCAAAAGAATACTCAATTATGTAATAACTGGTGTTTATTTCCTTTTTATTATTCCAGAATAATAGCGGACAATCTGATGTTCCTTCTACTTTAAATTGTAGGTTGTTGTTTACTGGGTGTTGAGCGATTACATCTTTAGATGCAAGTAAGTTCAAAACTAATGCGATGCTAATGATTAAAGTTTTCATACTATTTAGATTTAAATGGTTTCCTTTTTTTTCGTCGTATTGACAATTCAAAAGTACAGCCATCTAAATCCCCATACATCACCAAAACCATTGAAAATGCTATATCCCTGAATTCAGTGATATTGATAATATTCTGCCCTATCGAATGCAATTGTACCTAACTTTATCATAACCTAATTAAAAAAACCTAAATTATGAAGAAGCTTTACATGGCATTATTTCTACTATTTTCTGGTAGTATAGCCTACTCTCAATTTCCGGCTCCGTATTGTGGTCCACTTGTTTTTCCATCAGACGTAGAACCCATAACCTTGGTAAATTTTGCAGGCATTAATAATACTACTTCTGCAGCAGTAAGCAGTGCCGACCATGAAAATTTCATTGTTCAAACAGCAAATGTTACAGCAGGACAAACCTATCCTATTTCATTAAAAGGGAATACAGTAGGGGAGTTTACCACTACCTTTGCCGTATTTATAGATTGGAACCAAGACGCAGATTTTGACGATGCAAATGAATCCTTTTATATTGGTGATATTTTTAGTTCTACGGGTACAGATACAACCACTTTGCGCGGAAACATTAGCGTACCAAGTTATGTCCGTGGCGGTACTACTCGTTTGCGTGTAGTTAAAACATATACTGATGGCGACCCATCTTTTTATCCAATGCCTTGTTCAAATATATCACCATTTGGTCAGGCAGAGGATTATAGCATAACCGTAACTGCAATACCACAATGTTTAACAGGAACAAAATTTCCAGCAAACACACTCAATAATTTTGTGTGTGATGGTGCTAATACCATAGTATCTACCATAAGTGGTACTGCTAATTATTTTGAAGCTATTGTAGAGCAAGGTAAAGATTATAGAATGGCTAGTTCTATTACAACAGACTATTTAACCATTTCAAATAAGAATGCAAGTGTTACGTATGTTGCGGGCAGCTCGCCACTTATATGGAGAGCTGAAGTTTCGGATACGGTAAGAGTGTATTTGCATACAAGCATAACTTGTGGTGTTGATACTCTAAAAAGAACTACCAGTATTGGTTGCGGGTTAGAATGTTTAAACGGAAATTTATTTCCAACGCAAACATTTGTACCAGCGGTGTGTGATGATAGTACGATGAATATTATTTCAACAACAGCTCATACAGGTGAATACTCAAATGTTCAAATAGAAAAAGGTTCTACGTATACATTTAGCACTGGAGTAAATACAGATGTAATTACCTTGAGTTTAGATGGAGAGTACGTTACATATAAAGGGAATAGCCCTTTGTTTTGGAGATCCGATACTACTGGTGTAATAAGGTTTTATGCTAATGCAGATGCAAGTTGTAATGTTGATACTATTTTACGAACCAAATCTGTGGTATGTAAATTTCTAGAAGTACCGGGTTGTGTAACTAATATGTATCCTGCCAATGGCGATACCATGTATGTAACCGTAGCTCAGTATGATTTTGGTTATGATCCACCTAGTAATGGTGGCGATATTGAATCTTATATTTTTAATGTTGGCTTAGATACCTTATCGGCATTTTACACGGTAGAAATACCACCTGTAAATGTTTTGCAAGTAACCTTTGATGCGACCGATGTAAATAAAACGTACTATTGGTGGATAGTAGCAAAAAATGCTGCAGGCACTGCTACTTGTAACCCCATTAAACATAAAATGCTAGTGTTGGCAAGGCCTCCAGTGGGTGTTAATACCATTACGCAAGGAGGGTTTACTGCTTATCCTAATCCTGTAGAACAATACTTAACTGTTTTAAATAATTCTGAAATAGATAAAATTGAAATTATTAATGTTGTTGGGCAAACGGTAGCTCATATACAAGTAAATGCTTTAAATGTAAAGGTAGATATGACAGATTTTGCATCGGGTGTTTATCAACTAAAACTTACATCAAGCAATAATGAATTGAAAGTTTTAAAAATTATAAAAAAATAGATTTGTGTGTAATTAATAGAAGAGCCGCATTTATTGCGGCTTTTTTTGTTTCTTTGATTTTCTGAATAAACATGTATAATAACCTGCCCGTATTAACCATCGACGCTCTCGAAGAAGATTATTTATATATCGATCCATCTCAAATACCAAATGCAGGAATGGGATTATTCACCGCCATCAAAATATATAAAAATGAAATTATTGCTTTTTTTGATGGAGAAATATTAAATGAAGCTGAACAAAAAAAGAGAATCCAACAAAATAACCAAGGGTATTTTGTGGTGTTAATAAATGGGAAAATTTTAGACTCTATACATACAGAGTGTTTCGCTAAATATGCAAACGATGCCAATGGTACTTCTAAATCACATTTCAAAAACAATGCATTTATAAGTTTAAATGAAAATGATAAACCGTGTATAGTAGCTGCCCGAAGTATAAAAGTAGGAGAGGAGATTTTCTGCAGTTATGGAGATAATTATTGGAAATAGGTTTATTAATATTCCTTAAAGAGCTTTAATTATTTGGTTAATCATTATATTTTACTATATTGTTAATATATAGAGTATTCCCCAGCTAAACCATCTCTAGTTTATTTACTAAAGCTCTCAATATGCTAAAAAAAGGCGTATTTATTAGTAGCTATTTTACTGCTAAAAAATTGGCATTGCTATTAATATGCACTTTAGTATTTAGTTCTTTTTTTGCATACTCCATTACAAAAAAATCTTTTACAGAAATTTCAGAAAAGAAATTAAGCGTAGAGAATTTAAATCAAAACATACTAAGCAATACCCTTGTAGATTCTAGTGTAGGCGGTATCATTTATAGAAGTAGAAACAGTTGTAGAGGTACAGATCTAACCATATTTACTTTAGTAGGGAATGTTGGAAATGTATTAAGATGGGAATCTTCGCCTTCTAATTTAAATCCTGTTTGGACCACCATAGCAAATACTACAAACGAATTAACAATTTCTAATTTTTCTACTACCACCTATTACAGGGCTGTGGTACAAAACGGATCTTTTCCAATTGCATTTAGTTCAATTAATTTTACTAATGCAAATCCAACTCCTGCAAATGGAAATGTGTACACACCACCTCCTGGAATTGCTTGCGGAGGCACCAATAGTTTTGTATTCACATTAGTAGCATTTACAGGAACCGTTTTGCGTTGGGAATCTTCTCCATCACCAGGTTTTAGTAGCCCTACCGTAATACCTAATACAGCAAATTTAACTCAAATAACGGTTACAAATTTAACCACAACTACTTATTATCGTGCCATAACGAGCACTGGAAATTGTTCCGAAATAAGTAGTACTAATGATGGCAAAGAAATTTTACCGCCGAGTGTTGGAGGAACAATTGCAAGTAGCGATACGGTTTGCTCCACAACAAATTCAACCTTACTAACTTTATCTGGCCAGTCGGGAACTATACTCAGATGGGAGTCTTCCACAGATATTAATTTTAGTACTATTAATACAATCACAAATTCTACTACCACCTTTACTGCAACCAATATTTCGAGTACCACGTATTACCGTGCAGTAGTTAAAAGAGGAACATGCCCCGAAGCGTACTCAAGCACTGCGGTAATTTCAGTTAATACAAATCCTTTAGCAGGTGCTACCATTTCTGGTGGAGGTACCTATTGTACTTCTGCTGCTTCCGTTCCACTCAGTATAAGTGGGCATACCGGAACAATAGTTAGTTGGCAATTTGCCGACGATTCTACTTTTACTACAAACGCAACCACAATTAACACCAGTAATAATCCTTTAAATATCGGGAGGCCTTTTCCATTTGTAAGATATTATAGAGTATTGGTTAATGTTCCTGGCTGTGGATCTATATTTTCTGGTTTTGTAAAATTAATAGTAGTTGATCAAACGGTTGCTGGCACTACAGCTGGAAGTACTACTTTTTGTTCAAGCACTAATTCGCATACCATTACACTTAGTGGAAATGTAGGAACTGTACTCAGATGGGAGTCCTCGCCAAATAGCAATTTTATTCCGCTTAGTACCATTAATAATACTACCACATCTCTTGCACTTACAAACATTAATACTACCACACATTACAGGGCCGTAGTTCGTAATGATAGTTGCGATGTTAAAAACAGTACCACTGCCACCGTAACTATTTTAACAAATCCAGATGCAGGTATTTTAACAGGATCCGATACTATTTGTAATACCAATAATATTAATTCTACCACAATAGTTTTAAATTCTTTTGTTGGTACAATTACTAAATGGCAATCATCAAACAACAGTACATTTACCAGCAATGTTGTAGATATTGTACATACTAACGATTCACTCTTAGTTACCAATATTACAAGCACCAATTATTACAGAGTAATAGTTAGCAATGGTACTTGCCCTGCAGATACATCAAACGTAGTGGTTATTATGTTAAACCCAGTATCAAACGGAGGAAATGTTACAGGTAATAATCCATTTAATCCGAATGTAATTGTATGTACAGGAACAAATACTAGTACATTAATTTTGAGCAGCCATGTAGGTACAATATTAAAATGGCAATCGTCTCCGAACCCAGATTTTACTAGCCCTGTAACAGATATTATAAATACCACAAGTTCATACATTGCAACAAATTTAACTACCACCACTTATTACAGAGCCATTGTAAAAAGTGGAATTTGCGAAGCCGATACCTCGGGTATTAGAGTAATAACAGTTAACCCAATTTCTGATGCTGGGTTATTAGGAAGTGATACAGTTTGCATTGGAACAAACTCAACAACACAGCGTCTTATAAATTATATAGGAAGTATAGTAAAATGGGAGAGTTCTACGGTTTCTAATTTTAGTAGTGGTGTAAGCACCATTGCCAATACAAGTGATAGTTTGGTAGTAACCAATTTATCCACTACAACTTTTTATCGAGTAATAATAAAAAGCGGAGTTTGTTCTGCAGATACTTCAAACATTGGGAACATTACAGTTAATGTGGCTAGTGTTGGTGGTACCTTAACAGGCGGTGGGCATTATTGCCCAACCGTTACTTTTCCTGTTTTAGTTTTAAGCGGACAGGTAGGAAGTATTGTACATTGGGAGCAATCTACACTTGCTGATTTTTCGAGTAATGTAACAGTAATAAACTTTACAGGTACCAATTATTCCACAACTATATTAACTCCAAATACTTTTTATTATCGTGCTGTAATTAAAAGTGGCGAATGCGCTGTAGCCTATTCAACCATTGATACTATTACAATCGACTCGGCTTCTGTTGCTGGAACAATTGCTGGAAGCGCAAACGTTTGTTCTGGCACTAATAGCACCACTTTAACCTTAACAGGATATACAGGTTCCGTTGTGAAGTGGCAATCGAGTACAAGTGCTACTTTTAGTAATGCTATTACCGATATTGTAAACACTACTAATACCTATATAGCAAGTAATGTAAGCACGCCAACCTATTATCGTGCAGTGCTAAAAAGTGGAACATGTACAAGTGTAAATTCATCAATTGCTAGTATTTTAGTAACAGACCCAACCGTAGGCGGAACTATTAATGGTCCATTGGGTTTTTGTAGTTTTATAAATACATCAACCCTTATACTTACCAATTATGTTGGTACAATTATCGAATGGCAATCTTCTACCACTGCCGATTTTTCGGGAACTGTAATAAGCATTCCGAATACCGCAAATTTAGATACCATCACTATTACTAATTTATCAGTAACTACCTACTATCGAGCATTAATTAAAAATGGAAATTGTGCAAGTGAATTCTCCTCCATAAAAGCTCTTTCCTTACTGGGTCCTTTCCCAGATGCAGGTAATATTAACGGCCCATCATCAGTATGTTTCGGCACAAATAATGCGACCCTAACCTTAACAGGTTTTGTAGGTACTATTATAAAATGGCAATCGAGTACTTCTTCTACTTTCTCCTCAAATGTTATTGATATAGCAAATACAACGAGTACATTAACTATTGTGAACCTAAGCACTCCAATGTATTATAGGGCAATTGTTTTTAGCGGACCACTTGCATGCGAGGATACAAGTGCAATTAAAGAAATCAACATTGATACAAAACCAATTGCTGGCTTTATTATTAACAGCGACACGGTTTGTGCAGGACTTAATTCAACTTTATTACGTTTAACAAATTATATTGGTATTATTTTGAAATGGGAGAGTTCTAGTACTGCAGATTTTACTGGAGCTATAACAAACATTAATAATACAACCGATAGTTTGTTAGTGCTAAATTTAACTACCACCACTTATTTTAGAGCGATAGTAAAAAATGGAGTTTGCGATGCAGATACCAGTACCATAGGCTTTATACGTGTTGATCAGAATACTGTTGCTGGAGATATAGTAAACAGCGACACCGTTTGTGCAGGACTTAATTCAACCCTATTACGTTTAACAAATTTTGTTGGTAGTATTTTGCAATGGGAGAGTTCTAGTACTGCAGATTTTACTGGTGCTATAACAAACATTAATAATACAGCCGATAGTTTGTTAGTGCTAAATTTAACTACCACCACTTATTTTAGAGCGATAGTAAAAAATGGAGTTTGCGATGCAGATACCAGTACCATAGGCTTTATACGTGTTGATCAGAATACTGTTG